>JAJQDT010000129.1 GCA_021202075.1 Lachnospiraceae bacterium
GCGGAGCGACGGTATCATTCCGCGGACGGGTGGTATCTCGCGCGCGGAATATTCAGTCCGGGTCATCCAGGTAAGCCTTGAAGGCAGTGAGGTCGTTCTCCACAAAACTGGAGGTGACAGTGTTTTCGATCAACAGGGAATCAGAATTCGAGTGGACGCCATCCTCCGGCTCTTCGCCGCTCCCTGTGGCCCCCATCGTCAGCCCGCCCATGCTGCCCATCAGACTCGACATGCTGCTTAAGTCTACGGTAGATGCGGATATCGTGATGGGGTAGGAGGACATCGTGGATTTCTGCAGGTCCTCGATATACTGGTTCACACCGGAAGAAAGCGCGAGGATCAGGGCGATACCGATGATACCGATGGAACCGGCAGCGGCAGTTGTCAGGGTCCTGCGCTTTTTGGTCAGCAGGTTGCGGAAGGAAAGCCCGAGGGACGTCCTGTATGACATGGAGACCCGTTTCTGCTTTTTCGGCTTTTCCAATTCCGCTTCCCTGCCGGTTACCGGGTTGGAATCGCCTGTAATTTTACCGTCCCGCAGGTTGACAATTCGGGTAGCGTACTGCTGTGCCAGGTCCGAATTATGTGTGACCATGATGACCAGGTGGTCTTGCGCCACCTCCTTCAGCAGGTCCATTACCTGGATGCCGGTCTGCGAATCCAGCGCGCCGGTCGGCTCATCCGCAAGCAGGATTTCCGGGTTGTTTACCAGTGCGCGGGCGATTGCCACGCGCTGCATCTGACCGCCGGACATCTGGTTCGGCTTTTTGTGGAGCTGATCCCCCAGTCCAACCTTTTCCAGTGCCTCTATGGCCCTTTTGCGGCGTTCCGACCTGGAAATACCGGAAATCGTCAGGGCCAGTTCCACATTCTGCAGGACGGACTGGTGTGAGATCAGGTTGTAGCTCTGGAAAACAAACCCGATCGAATGGTTGCGGTAAGCATCCCAGTCCCGGTCTCTATATTTTTTTGTAGAAACGCCATTGATGATCAGATCTCCTTTGTCATAGCGGTCCAGGCCGCCTATGATATTCAGCAGGGTGGTCTTCCCGGAGCCGCTTGGGCCGAGGATGGCGACAAATTCATTATCCCGGAATGTGAGGGAAACGTCATCCAGTGCCTGTTGTACCAGAGAGCCGGTCTTGTATTGTTTATAGATGCCTTTGATTTGCAGCATACGTAAATCATCCTCCTCATTATACTGTAAAAGCGTCCTCAATGGACAGACCCATGGCATGCTTGCATGCCTAAGAGTCTGTCCATTAGAGGACCAAACCGGTATGAGCAAGTAGTCGTTTTTCGAAGAAAAACGAGCGGATTGCGAATGCCGGTGGCGATTGCGGAAGTGCAAAGCACGGAGCAATCGGCTTTTACATCGTTATAGTGTAGCAAAAAAATGTTGCATGTGGAAATTTGTTCCGCTTTGTTGCTTCTGCGTTATTCTACCGAACCTCGAATAAGCGAGGGTTAAGTTTTGATTTCAAAATTATAAAATTTATTAAAAAACTATAAAATCGGCCATTTCTTATTCTTCGCTTAATCTTTCTGCGTTAAAATCGAGCCTGTTCCTGGGGCTTCTGCCGGAACGTATTCTGGTTTCAGAAAAAAGGAGGTTTTGAAAAATGCTTCATATTTTTGGCAATATGAAAGTGAAAGACCGGTGGCTGGCGCTGCTCTGCCTGCTGCTGGTCTGCGGGCAGGTCTACTTTGACCTGCGCCTGCCGGATTATACGGCAGAAATCACGGTCCTGATCAGCAGCGAGGTCACAGAGCTTTCAGAATATTATTCGGCGGGCGCAAAGATGCTCGGCTGTGCCCTTTGCAGCGCATTGCTGACCGTGATCGTCGGCTATTTTGCAGCGATGATCGCAGCGGATTTTTCTTTCACGATCCGTGAGAAGGTCTTCAATAAGGTCGCGGCGATGGGCGCCGGTGAGATCAAGAAGTTTTCCACAGCGAGCCTGATCACCCGTACCACAAATGATATCACACAGATCCAGATGATCGTGGCGATGGGGCTGCAGATGATGCTCCGTGCGCCGATCATGGCAGTCTGGGCGATCATCAAGATCGTCGGGAAAAGCTGGCAGCTTTCTGTGGTCGTGGCTTCTGCGGTAGCGGTCGTCGTGGCGTCGCTGGTCGTCCTGCTGGCGGTGATGATCCCGAAGTTCCGCATTGTCCAGAAGCAGATCGACGATGTGAATCGGATCACAGATGAGAACTTAAACGGCATCCGCATTGTCCGCGCGTTCAATGCGGAGAAATACCAGGAGGAAAAATTTGACACCGCAAATACAAACCTGATGAAGACACAGCTCTTTACCGGTCGCGGCATGGCGTTCCTTTCCCCGATCATGATGTTTGTCCAGAGCTGTGTGACCGTCGCCATCTATTATGTGGGCGCCTGGCTCATCAATGGGATCGAGGTGCCTCTTGGCGGCACGGTGGCGGAAATGGTCGCCGCTGTCTCAGACCGCGGGGTTATGCTCGGTGAGGTGGTTTCCTTCAGCTCCTATGCCTTGTACGTGATCATGTCCTTTGTGATGCTGCTGATGATCTTCATGCTGCTGCCGCGTGCGCAGGTGTCCGCAAACCGTATCAATGAGGTCATTGATTCAGATATCTCGGTGAAAGAGGGTGCGGAGACCACGTCCATGGAGGAAGGGAGCATCGAATTCCGGAATGTCTCGTTCCGCTATCCGGACGCTTCCGCAGAGTGCATCCGGAATGTCTCGTTCTCGGCGAAGAAGGGAGAAACGGTGGCGTTTATCGGCGCGACCGGCTCCGGGAAAACTACACTTGCCGGCCTTGCGGCAAGGCTCTATGACCCGACCGGGGGAACAGTTTTGCTAGATGGGAAGGATATTTCGAAATACAGCTTTGAGACGGTCTATAATAAGATCGGCTACGTGCCTCAAAAGGCGACTCTGTTTGCCGACACCGTGGAGGGCAATGTGTCCTTCGGCAAATGCGGGCATGAACGGAACAGCCAGGATGTAGAAGGCGCGTTGGATATCGCGCAGGCGACAGACTTTGTTCAGGCTATGGACGAGGGCTTAAACAGCCGGATCTCCCAGAGCGGCACCAACGTCTCAGGAGGACAGAAGCAGCGTCTTGCCATCGCGCGTGCCATTTCCAGAAAACCGGAGATCCTGATCTTTGACGACTCCTTCTCCGCACTGGATTATAAGACCGACCGCATTTTACGGCAACGGCTGAAGACAGACCTGCAGGGGACGACCTGCCTGATCGTGGCGCAAAGGATCGGTACGATCCGCCACGCGGACCGGATCGTGGTGCTGGACAACGGCGCGGTGGCCGGGATTGGTACCCATGAGGAACTAATGGAAAACTGCGGTGTTTATCAGCAGATCGCCCTATCGCAGCTCTCTGCGGAAGAGCTTGCGGCAAACGCATAATATATCCCGTGTCAAAAACAGATGCGGGACATATAGGAGGTGCTTGTATTATGCCAGAATCAAATACATCATTTAGAAGAAGCGGCCCGCCGATGGGCAGAGGTCCCATGGGAGGCGGCCCGATGGGCGGCGGCATGGGCGGAGGAAGAGCAAATGATACCAGAGGCGCCCTTGGCAAGCTGATTGGCTACTGCAGGAGCCAGGCGGGAATCATCCTGTTTGCGCTGCTGCTTGCTGCGGTCGGCGCGGTCTTTACCATCATTGGTCCGGACCAGATCAGCCGCCTGACGGACTATATTTATGACGGGCTCTCCGGCGGCGTCTCCTCAGAGGAGATGGCGGAGGACATCCAGAACCAGATCGCGGACGGCGAGATCAACATCATGGATTATCTGCCAGAAGGCACGAGCATGGATGACTTAAGTGAGCTGGACCTTACGGATACGGACAGCGAGCTTACGCAGGAGATTTTTAACAACATTACGTTAAGTGAGGAATATCAGGAGGCCCATGCAGACGACGGCATTGATATGGACGGGATTCTGGGCGTGACGGTGCTGTTGGTGGGCATTTATCTTGCAAGCGCCGTCTGCAGTTTCGTCCAGCACTTTATCATGCAGACTGTCACACAGCGGACGGCAAAACGCCTGCGCGGGGATATCAGCACTAAGATCAACCGGCTGCCCCTGAAATACTATTCCGGCAATGCCGCGGGCGACGTGCTTTCCCGTATGACGAACGATGTAGATATGATCGGACAGGCGATGTCGAACAGCCTGTCAAACCTGGTCACTGCAGTCGCGCAGTTTATCGGCTGCCTGATCATGATGTATTACACCAACTGGGTCATGGCAACGACGACCGTCCTCGCGACCATCATCGGGCTTGTCCTTATGGTCGTGATCATGAGCCGTTCCCAGAAATACTTCACCGCCCGGCAGGAGAGCCTGGGCGACCTGAACGGTTACATCGAGGAAATGTACAGCGGCCACGACGTCATCCGCATTTCCAACGCGGAGGATGAGGTAAAGGAAACGTTCAACACCATGAACCAGGCGGTGAAAGACGCGAACTTCCGCTCGCAGTTCCTGTCCGGCCTGATGCAGCCTTTGATGACCTTTATCGGGAATTTAGGGTATGTGGCCGTCTGCGTGGTTGGAGCATGGCAGATCATTAACGGGAACATTACGTTCGGTGTGATCACGGCGTTCCTGATCTACACCCGCCTGTTTGAGTCGCCGCTGCGTCAGATCTCCCAGGCTATGACACAGGTGCAGTCCTGTGCGGCCGCTTCGGAGCGTGTCTTCGAGTTTCTTTCGGAGGAGGAGATGGAGGATGAGTCTGCCAAGACGAAGCGCATCGACCATGTGCGCGGGGAAGTGGAATTCCGGAATGTGAAATTCGCATACCCGAATGCACCGGAGAAAGAGATCATTCACAACTTCAGCGTAACCGTAAAACCGGGCCAGAAGGCCGCAATCGTCGGGCCAACCGGTGCTGGCAAGACCACGATGGTCAACCTGCTGATGCGGTTCTTTGAGGCGACCGGGGGGAGCATCCTCATCGATGGCACCCCGACCACCGACATCCCGAGGGAAAATGTACACAGCCAGTTCGGCATGGTGCTGCAGGATACCTGGCTGTTTGCAGGGACCGTCCGTGAGAACCTGCTGTATAATACCGAGGGCGTCACGGAAGAGCAGATGATCGAAGCCTGCAAGGCCTGCGGCATCCACAATTTCATCTCGGCACTGCCGCACGGCTATGACTCCGTCCTGAGCGACAACACCGCAATCTCCGCCGGCCAGAAGCAGCTGATGACCATCGCCAGGGCAATGATCCAGAACAGCCCGATGCTGATCCTGGACGAGGCGACATCGAGTGTCGACACAAAGACCGAGATGCTGACCCAGCAGGCGATGGATAAACTGACCGACAAACGCACCAGCTTCGTGATCGCCCACCGGCTCTCCACGATCAAGAACGCCGATATCATCCTGGTGATGCGCGACGGCGATATTGTTGAACAGGGCAGCCATGAGGAACTGCTGGCACAGAATGGGTTTTACGCGGAGCTGTATAACAGTCAGTTTGAGAGCGTCGCCCAACGGTGCTGAGCGCCAGTGGCGCTCGTTTAGCACCGACCGGAGCGAAGCGGAGACCAGCGTTCTGAAAATGGGCGACGCGGCGCTGGACGTCCAGTGGACGTCCGTTTAGCGCCGACCGGAGTGGAACGGAGACTGCCGCCGAACGGGAGTGAGGGGGCGTTACCCGTGGTTTCCTGATTTACCAATACGGATTAAAAACGAAGCTTAGCAGATATCAGGCAGGTATTTGCTAAGCTTGCGTAAGCTGTTTTTAATGGTGGGGGTGTGGTATGTTCCAGATAATGGTTGTAGAAGATGATAAAAGCACTGCCAGACTGATGCAGACAGTGCTCACA
This sequence comes from Lachnospiraceae bacterium, assembly GCA_021202075.1. Classification (GTDB taxonomy): domain Bacteria; phylum Bacillota; class Clostridia; order Lachnospirales; family Lachnospiraceae; genus Choladousia. Next base: position 5,863 of record JAJQDT010000129.1, read on the forward strand.
TATGAAGGATATGCGGTCATTTTGGCCGGAAACGGCGAGGAAGCACTGGAAATTATGGACAGACAGCAGATCGACCTGATTATCCTTGACATTATGATGCCGAAAATGGACGGCTATGAATTTACGGAAACACTTCGGAGTGTGGATGAGCATACGCCGATTCTGATGGTTACAGCAAAGCAGCTGCCAGAGGATAAATGCAAGGGGTTTCTTGTGGGAACAGATGACTATATGGTCAAGCCTGTCAACTATAAGGAAATGGTGCTGCGGGTGAAGGCGCTGCTCCGCCGGAGCCAGATCGCGAATGAACGCAAGCTGCACATCGGAAAGGTCACACTGGATTACGATTCCCTGACGGTAAGCCGTGAGGGGGAGAGCCAGACGCTTCCGCAGAAGGAGTTTTACCTTCTTTATAAACTGCTGTCCTACCCGGGGCAGATTTTTACACGCCTGCAGCTGATGGATGAGATCTGGGGGAAGGATTCCACTTCCACAGATACTACCGTTAATGTCCACATCGCGTGGCTGCGCAAACGGTTTGCCGGCTGGCCGGAGTTTGAACTGGTTTCCATCCGTGGAATTGGATACAAGGCGGTGATCCACCATGGGTAAAATACGTTCGTTTATCAAGCATCCACAGATTGCCTTACTCTTTGCAGCTATCGTGTTCTGTATCAACTTTATCAGCATGTTTCTTGTGCTTTGTGTGATTTCACTGCTCTCACGGACAGGCTGGATGGCGGAGGAAGGGTTGGCATATGCCCACCTTCCTGCATTTGCCTCGGCCTGTCTGATCTTGGGCGTGATTCTGGCTGTTATCATGAGCAATATTCCGGCAGGGCCGATCAATAAACTGATTGACGCGACAGATAAAATAGCGGATGGGGATTACAGTGTCCGTGTAAACTTCAAAGGGCCGAAGGACATGCGCCTTCTGGGGCAGAAATTTAACTATATGGCGCAGGAGCTGGGGAGCGTGGAGATGTTGCGAAACGATTTTGTCAATAATTTTTCCCACGAATTAAAAACGCCGATTGCGTCCATCCAGGGGTTTGCCCAGGTTTTACTTGACCGTGATGTTTCCCGTCAGGAACAGGTGGAATATCTGAATATTATTGTGAAAGAATCGAAACGCCTGACAGACATGTCGACTAATGTCCTGAACCTCTCCAGAATTGAGCAGCAGACAATTCTGACGGATAAGAAAAGGATTGATATCAGTGAGCAGATCCGAACGACGATCATCGCACTTGACCGGAAATGGTCCTCGAAAGATGTGAAATTTCAGCTGGAAAGTGAAGATTCCGGTGAAATTTATGGCATGGGGAATGAGGAGCTTCTGAAGCAGGTCTGGCTCAATCTTCTGGATAACGCAGTCAAGTTCTCCCCGGATGGCGGCTGCGTGAGGATAAGAGGAAAGCAGGAACCGGAAGGGCTGGAGATTACGATTTCCAATCGGGGGGAAAGCCTTCCGCCTGAGATGGCCCGGCATATTTTTGATCGTTTTTATCAGGGTGATACCTCCCATACGACAGAGGGAAACGGCCTTGGGCTGACGATAGCGCAAAAAATAGTCAAACTGCACAATGGGAAACTGTTTTTGGACTGCCAGGAGGAAGGCTGGGTTACCTTTCACGTCAGCCTTCCGGCCGGATAAACAGCGCCTTACAGCAATCTGCAGAATAAGGTGGACGAGGTGTGGTTTTATATGAATAGGAGAAATTTTCAGAATATCAGGAAACTTCCCACATGGGCGGTTATCATAATCGTATTTTTAGTACTTTCATTGGTGCTGAATATTGCGGCAGTGATGAGTTCCCAGAGTACATCCCTGGAAATTACCTATGATGAGTTTCTGGAGCTGATAGAAAGCGGGTTTGCTGATTCGGTTTATATGGATGAAGATCAGATTCAGGTTACTCTGAAAGCGGATGTTAATGTTGAAGATATCAGTGAGATCTTAAGCGGTTATGAACTCTCCGGTGGAACGAACCGGTTTACATCGCAGCTGAACTATATTTTTTACACCGGACGTATTGAGGATGCGGATCTGGTTTCTACGCTGAGGGAATATGATGTCAGCTTCTCCCAGGAAATTCCGGCGCAGGCAACTCTGTTTTCCACGATCATGAGCTGGGTTCTGCCGATCGTGATTATGTACCTGGTTTTATTCCTTCTTATGCGGCTCTTTATGAGACGGATGCGGGGTTCTGATTCAGATGGCGGGATGATGGGCGGAGGCATGATGGGCGGCTTCGGAAGATCGAAGGCAAAGAAGTATGATGTGGAGGAAAAAACAGGAGTTTCTTTTGCGGATGTTGCCGGGGAGGATGAGGCGAAGGAAAGCCTGGAGGAAATGGTGGATTACCTGAAAAACCCGGACAAATATATCAAAATCGGTGCAAAACAGCCGAAAGGCGCGCTGCTGGTAGGGGCACCGGGAACTGGTAAAACTCTACTTGCAAAAGCGGTTGCCGGGGAAGCGGGCGTTCCATTTTACCATATCACAGGTTCGGAATTTGTGGAAATGTTCGTAGGCGTCGGTGCCAGCCGCGTAAGGGATTTGTTTGAGACGGCGAAGAAAAATACACCGTGCATTATCTTTATTGATGAGATTGACGCAATCGGGAAAAGGCGGGATACAAGCCTCGGAAGCAATGACGAGCGGGAGCAGACACTGAATCAGCTGCTCTCTGAGATGGACGGATTTGAAACGAACAGCGGCATTATCGTCCTGGCCGCGACCAACCGGCCGGAAGTGCTGGACCAGGCACTTTTGCGGCCTGGGCGCTTTGACCGCCGTATTATTGTAGACAGGCCGGATCTGGCGGGGCGGGAAAATATCCTGAAAGTACATGGGAAAAAAGTCCTGCTTTCCAGTGATGTTGATTTTCATTCGCTTGCGCTCGCAACGAGCGGAGCCAGCGGCGCTGACCTTGCCAATATTGTGAATGAAGCGGCGCTCCTGGCAGTAAAGCTTGGCCGGAGCTATGTTTCCCAGAAGGATCTGATGGAGTCGGTGGAAACCGTATTTGCCGGGAAAGAAAAGAAAGACCGCATTCTGAGTCAGAAAGAACGGCAGATGGTGGCTTACCATGAGGTGGGGCATGCCCTGATCTCGGCACTGCAGAAGGACGCACAGCCGGTACAGAAAATTACGATTGTGCCGCGTACCATGGGTGCTCTTGGGTTTACATTAAACGTTCCGGAAGAAGAACGGTATCTGCTGACAAAAGAAGAGCTGCAGGCTCAGATCACGGTGTTGTTAGGCGGCAGGGCGGCAGAAATCGTGCGCTTCGGCACATCGACCACCGGTGCGGCCAACGATATCGAGCGGGCGACTGACATGGCGAGAAAAATGGTCAGCCAGTACGGCATGAGTAACCGTTTTGGTTCGATGGGTCTGCAGAGGACGCAGGAGCAATACCTGGATGGAAGGGACGTTTCGACCTGCTCAGAACAGACCGGTGCGGAAGCGGACGAAGAAGTACGCAAACTCATTGACCAGTGCCAGAGTAAGGCTGTCCGTCTTCTCGAGGAGAACCGAAGCGCGTTGGAACTGATTGCAGCGCGTCTGCTGGAAAAAGAGAGCATCAGCGGGGAAGAATTTATGGAGTTGCTGAACGGAATCAGAACTCCGATAGCTTTCCAGCCGGAATGTGCTCTCACCTGAAATCTGCCAGAGAAGTTATACATAGGAGTGATTGATTATGTTCAATGAAAAAACGATATACAGAAAGGCACATTCGTTTAAAGAAGGGAAAGGGCAGTTTGGGGAATTCGGCCATGAGAAGAGCGTACTCCCCAGGGGATTCCATATGTCTTCCAAATCCAAACCCTTAAGCCGGAATCTTATATTTGAAAGGGATATTCCTGTCACCCTGAGAGACGGCACAACCATTTACACAGATGTATTTCGTCCGGAGACGGAAGAACCGGTACCGGTTATTATTGCGTGGAGTCCCTATGACAAAAATGCCAACAGGGCGCATATTTTTACTTCCATGGTTAAAATGGTAGGCGTCGATGAGCGTTCACTGTCAAATCTGGCAAAATGGGAAGGACCGGACCCTGAATTCTGGTGTTCAAAGGGATATGCTGTCTGCCATCCCGATGCCCGGGGCAGTTTTCACTCGGAAGGAGATATCTGCTTCTTCAATGAGCAGGAAGGGGAAGATGGAGCTGACCTGGTTGAATGGCTGGCACAACAGGACTGGTGTTCGGGTAAGATCGCACTGTCAGGCAACTCCTGGCTGGCAGTATCTCAATGGTTTATCGCAGCGCAGCCGCCGCCCCATTTGACGGTCATTGCACCCTGGGAAGGCTTCTCCGACGTCTACAGAGATATCTTTATGATGGGCGGCATCCCCGATATGGACTTTCTCGGCATGGTGAACGGCTTGCTGTGGGGCAACAACAGGATTGAGGATCTGGTTGCTGCGGGAAAAGAATATCCGCTCATGAATGACTACTGGGAATCCAAGGCTGTAGATTTCAGCAAAATTATACTCCCGGTTTATGCGGTAGCCAGTTACTCCAGCACTGTTCACACAAACGGGACATTCCGAACCTGGGAAAACATTGCTTCCGAGGAAAAATGGTTGCGCATCCACAATCTGCAGGAGTGGCCGGATTTTGCATTAAATCAGGAAGACCTGCTCTGCTTCTTTGATCACTATCTGAAAGGGATAGACAACGGGTGGGAAAAAACACCGAAGGTGCGCTATTCCATGCTCGATATGAGGCGGAACGATCAGGTAAATATCCCGGCGCAGTCTTTCCCGCCCGAAAATACAAAAGAAGTCAGTTATTACTTGAACAGCGCAGACATGAGCCTTAGTACGACTGCTCCTGCAAGCCAGAAGTCTGTAACATATCATTCTGAGCGGAAAAAGGAGAAGGTGTCGTTTGACATCACATTCGACAGGGAAGTGCAGTTTGCAGGCTATCCCAGCTTAAAACTCTGGGTGCAGGCACCAGACCACAACAATATGGACCTGTTCGCGCTTCTGCAGAAGCTCGATGAAAAAGGAAAGCCGCTTGCAGTGCTGTGCGAAGAAAAGCTACATCCGGTGTTCCGGATTATGTCGTTAAATAATAACGGGACGGTGCTGAATTACAGAGGCTCTCAGGGAAGACTGCGCACCTCTCTTCGCCATATCGATCCGGAACGTTCTACAAGGTGGACTCCCTTCTTTTCTTTTGATCATGAAGAGCCGATGACACCGGAAGAAATTATATCGGTGGAAATTCCACTGAGTCCAATCGGTATGAAATTTTCTAAGGGAGAGACCCTGCGGATTTCTATTTCCGGACACAGCCTGCTCGGTGCATCCCTCTTCCCGGTTCATGGGATTCATCCGGATAATAAGGGGAGGCATATCCTCTATACCGGCGGTCAATATGATACCCGCCTGGAACTGCAGGAACTTATCTGAAATTTATTGGTTAGAAAAATATGTTGTTCATATTACTATTTCCTTTGATGGGTGTTGCCTTTTATGTACAGCGAATGGGAAGCTGTTTGCATGCGTTAATGAAGAAAGGAGCCAGGAAATGAAAACATTAATTGCGTATTATTCAAGAGCCGGGGCAACGAAGAAAGCTGCAGAGGCACTTCAGAAAATCACAGATGGTAATCTGTTTGAAATCCGGGGTGAAAAGAATTACGGAAACTATTTTACAGCACTCGGAATTGCAAGGAAGGAATTTTCCCAAAATGAGCTTCCGAAAGTGCTGGATCAGGTAAAAGATTTTGACTCTTATGACTGCATCCTGATTGGTTTTCCAATCTGGTACAGTAAATGTCCTCAGTTGGTTCTGTCCTTTATATCGCAGTATGATTTTAACGGGAAAGAGGTCTATCCTTTTTGCACCAGCGGAATGAGCGGCCCTGAAACAGCGGCAGAGCAGCTTAAGAAGGCCTGTGTCGGCGCGAATGTCCATTCCGGGCTGCGCCTGAATAAGGTTAATGAGGAAACAGTCAAAGCATGGCTTGCGTGAGGTAGTAAAAAATGAAGAGCGAATACATGCAGTTAAAGGAATATATGGATCAGAATAAGAAGACTGGGGCCGTTTTAAACGAATGACAGGAAATGACGATTGTGAGTTTTCCCTTAAGAGGAGGCAAAACGTGGACCAGATACAACAGCTGGCTGACTACATAGAGCAAAGTCACAGTATGGTAGCCATTACTGGGGCGGGTATCTCGCTTGCGGGCGGCGGTATTACATACAGCCAGCTCTTCTCTAAAACGATTCTGCGGGGCATTTTCGGGCGCAACAGTTTCCTGCGCTCTTATGTCAAGGCCATGCACAACTATAAGCCCACTTTCAGCCATTACGTGCTGCGCGATCTGGAGACAGCCGGAAAGCTGATCGGGGTTATCACAACAAACGAGGATTGCATGCATACGATGGCCGGTTCCAAAAATGTGGCGGAAATCCAGGGAGGGTTTCAGATCAACCGCTGCTCGAAACAAGGTGAGCCACGCCCTCGCCGGGTGGCATCCCATACTTCGTATGGGATATTCCATTCCAAATTGCGCTGGCGCGCAATGGCGTGGCCTACGTCCCGATTCACTGCGTGAATCAGGACATAAAATGCGGCCGTCACTATGACGGGTATGAGATCTGGGATCAGAAGGAGCTTCCCCGGTGTGAATCGTGCGGCGGCAGGATTCTTCCCTGGGAGCTTTACAGCCACATCAGCCTCTGGGAGGAAGGCGTACAGAAGGCAAGAGAGTGGATTTCAAAGGCGGACCTGATCCTTGTGATCGGAACCAATGGTTATTACGGAGGCGCATATTGGGATTATCGGAGAAGGGACGCTGTGATTGTATAGATCAATCCGGGGCATACCAGTTTTGACCACGTCGCGGACTTAAATATCCGGGAGGCGTGCGATGATGTGTTTCATAAGCTGACAGAAGGGAAGGGTTTCTGAATGGATATTTCCAGACAGGCATTTCAGTTGAAAAAGGCTTTGAATGAAAGCCGGTATGAATGAACAGCTACTTTAACAAACGAATGGGACAAGACTTTCCCGAAGAGCGAAAAGGTAAACCACAGCAAAGTGACTTTTCACAACCGCTATGGAATCACCCTTGCCGCGGATATGTATACGCCAAAGGGTATTGAAACGCCCCCTCGCGTCCGTTCGGCGGCAAGGCGCAGCCGCGATTACGAAAATGCTTCGCATTGCGCGGCTGCTGCTGCGGAACAGCTCCCGGCGATTGCAGTGTGCGGACCGTTTGGCGCAGTCAAAGAGCAGGCAGCCGGACTGTATGCCCAGACAATGGCGGAGCGGGGATTCCTGACGATAGCATTTGACCCGTCTTATACTGGCGAAAGCGGCGGTACTCCCCGCTATATGGCCTCCCTGGATATCAACACAGAAGATTTTATGGCGGCGGTGGACTTCTTGTCTGTACAGGACAATATTGACCCGGAGAAAATCGGCATCATCGGCATCTGCGCCCAGCGCATCGTTGATTACAGGAGCGGCACCTATGCCCTGGGAGGCGGTGTGGTCGATCCTCTGCCGGAAGATGCGCCATTCTTTGTAAAGGACTACCATGATTACTACAAGACGGACCGCGGTTATCATCCCCGCAGCCTGAATTCCAACGGCGGCTGGAATGTAACAGGGTGTCAGTCCTTTATGAATCTTGTAGAAAGCATTTTAACAAAAAATCCCTGCTATACAGCAGGCAAAACAATTACAGTCAAAGGGCTGATGCTGCACTCAGTTGGGTGCGCACAGCCTTCTGCGTCCGTGTTCATCAAGAACTGGAATAAGGAAAGCTATTCGTCTGCCTGTGTCCACGCTTTCATTGATGGAAATGACGGAACCGTCTATCAGACGCTCCCGTGGAACCATCGCGGCTGGCATTGCGGCAAGGGGACGTCTGGCTCATCGGCAAATGATACTCACATCGGTGTCGAAATGTGTGAGCCGGGATGTATCACGTATTCATCCGGTGCGAACTTTACCTGCTCCGATACGGAAACAGCAAAGGCTGTGGCAAAGAGAACCTATGAGGCGGCGGTTGAGCTGTTCGCGTACCTTTGCACGAAGTACAGTTTAGACCCGACAGCGGAAGGCGTCATTATCTCCCATGCAGAAGGATACAGCCGTGGCGTGGCTTCAAACCATGCGGACCCGGCGCATCTCTGGAAGGGGCTGGGCTTAAGCTATACGATGGACACCTTCCGTGCTGCGGTCAAAGCTGCGATGACATCCGATGATGGAGACATGACCGACGAGGAGATGTTTGAGTACTTCAAGTCGCAGGGATTGAACGATTATGGTGCGTCTGGGCTTATGGGAAACCTCTATGCGGAAAGCGGACTGGCGGCAAACAACCTGGAGAATACAGGAAATAAGAAGCTGGGGCTTACGGATGCGGAATACACGGCTCAGGTGGATGCAGGAACGTACACGGATTTTGTAAACGATGGCTACGGCTATGGTCTGGCGCAGTGGACGTATTATTCGCGGAAGCAGTCGCTGCTCGACTATATGACAGCCGCAGGAGTTTCCATTGGGAATAAGAAAAAGCAGTGTGCATTTATTATGAAGGAGCTTTCCGGCTATGCGTCCGTGCTGGAGGCTTTGAAGAGCGCGACGTCCGTGAAGGAGGCCTCCGATGCGGTGCTGACCGGTTACGAGAAGCCTGCAGACCAGTCAGATGAGGTAAAGAAGAAGCGTGCAGGATATGGGCAGACGTATTTCGATAAGTATGCGTCAGCTGCAAGCACTTCATCCGACACCATCATCTCCGAGTCGAGCCTTCCTGCGGTGCCGTTTACCGTGAAGGTTATTATCAGCGACTTGAACTACCGCGACCAACCGTCCATGAGTGGAGCCGTCAAGGGACAGACTGGCATCGGAACCTTTACCATTACCGAGGTGAGCAATGGCTGGGGCAAGCTGAAAAGCGGTGCTGGGTGGATTTATCTCTTGAACACGAGCTATTGCACGATTGGCTCTACGGTGAGTGGCAGCACGGCATCGTCCATATCGGAAGTACCGTACATGGTAAAGGTGACGATTACGGATTTGAACATCCGCACAGGTCCCGGAACAAACTATTCTAAGACCGGCAAGCAGACTGGTAAGGGGACTTTTACTATAGTTGAAGAATCAACTGGTGAAGGTTCTACTAAGGGCTGGGGATTGCTTAAGGCATATCAGAGTACGCGAAAAGGGTGGATTTCGCTCGACTATGCCACAAAGGTGTAAATTGAATATGAGATAATGCATTGGCCTGCGGGTATTCTTTCGGGAATATCTGCAGGCCTTTTTCTGTGCCCGGCAGCAGGGGGTTGAATTCTTCGGTAGTGAGTAGAAGGATAGAGAAGTTCCTTCGGAGAGGAGACCAATAAGATGCAGGTTACAAAACTCACTGCCGTTATGGAACCGCCGGTTACCAGAGAACATTTATTTACAGAGTAGCAGCTTCAGAATGAATTTGACTACATTCTGGCTGAGAAGTTTACGAAAAACCTTTTGGAAAAAGGCCTGATATCAGAGGGCGAATTCAACAAAATTATGGCGGAAAACCGCGAAAAATTCTCCCCATTTTTAGGAGAGATTCTCGCATAAATGACTTGATATATTTGAGATAGTACGGGAATATGTTACCACCTTGAAAGGGGGCGAGACTATGCCAGTGATAACAAAGATAGAGCCTGTGGGTAAGGCTGCGGTAAAGAAAAAGCGTGTTGCGGCATACTGCCGTGTCTCGACCGACAGCGACAAGCAGCTTTTGAGTCTGGAGACACAGAAATCCCATTATGAGGACACGATTGGAGCAAACCCAGAGTGGGAATTTGCAGGCCTGTATTACGATGAAGGAATCAGCGGGACCCGGAAAGAAACGCGACCGGCACTGATGCGGATGATAACGGACTGTGAAAATGGGAAGATTGGTAAGCGATGAATAATCAGGCGTATATAAGATTTCCGTCACCAAATAGGAGGCC
>JAJQDT010000165.1 GCA_021202075.1 Lachnospiraceae bacterium
TCCTTCGACATGTTTCGACATTTATAATATTTTAAACCTCCCACATGTTATGTTTACCCGATAAATTTGTGACCTTTAAAAGCTTTTTAAACCATACCAAAGCTTCATCAAAATCCTGCTTACGACCAAACCAAGCAATATCTCCTGTTACAACAATATGCTCCGGCTTGATTCTGTTTTACTTATAGATTCCAGCAATGCTTCGAGGATTATATCCTTATTCTGAAATTTTCCTTTTACCTTGTATTCTGGATTATTTCTTCCAAAATGTATATCGGACAAGTGCAGTATATTCATAATCCTTAATCTCCAATATTCATTATAAATTATGCCTAAAAATAGCGGTAAAAATAGAGCAACACAAAATGCATTGCTCCAACTCCGATTCAATTTTACATGCTTTTTCTAAAAAAATCTCAATAACTGTATGTACCTTGTCTTATCAATATCGGAATAGCGTTCTCCGAATACCCTGAAGAAATTATTATCGTTTTGGTAAAAGGATAACAGCTGGGATCTGTCCTCACATTCCAGATAAACGACACCGCCACCTACATCGCGTTGTACCGCTGTTAAAACATCCATCGCGTTGTCCAGCAAGCTATTACCGATGACCGCCTCGCCTTCGCGTTCCGCATAATTTTTCCCCAACTGCGCAATCAAAAACGCGGATACCATATAACTGTTGGTTGTTTCATCCAACTGAGCATAACGTCTGATTTTTCTTCTCTGCGATGAAGACAATACATCATCCCGTATCTTCACAGCCTTGTGTGTCAACGTAAAAATTGCAGCCAGTTGACCTTTTTCGTCCATCACAAGGTGCGTGATGGACATTTTTCTTTTTGCAAATTCAATCGCATTCTTTTTTATAAAATTTTCTATCTCGCTATTCTTCGGACACGAGAAATCGGAGAGAATAGATCTGGTTCCATCCTCTCCGACAATTTCGATCATGTCAAGAATGTTTATAGTCTCATAAGCACTCATTTCACTGGAAACCTCTGTGCCATCAACCTGCGGATCTCATCCTTATCACGCACAATAGGAATAGCAGGTGCAGTCCGCTTCTTCTTTGCCTGCGCCTTCTCGGATTCCTCTAATGCAGTAATAAATCGTTCTGCGGCTTGAGCATCATTAATCTCAACCTGAGCGAAAATACTTGAAGTAGCCATATGCACACCTCCTAACTGCCTGTCTGGCTCTTTCTGTATTGATAGCAATACATTTTCTCGTACTGCTTCATTTATATTATATCCACAAACAGGGCAAAAATCAATAGACGAAGCAGGATCAACTAAAAATTTTCATGAACAAAAAAGCGGGGACAGCGCAACACCATCACGGCATTACTCTGTCCCCTTAATTCTTACTGCATATCAATCTCCGGCTTCTTAACCAGTCCCGGCGCATCCTTGCCTGCCGCCTTCGACAGCATATCCTGCTTCTCTTTCAGCCTGCCGATCAGCGACGCCTTTACATCGCTACTCTCCTTGCCAGCGCTCTCTTTTCCCGGACGTGCTTTATCCTTTCCAGACTTTTCTGCCCTTGAATTATTATTCCGTCCGTCGATCATATTATAATTCTGTTCATCAGCCATCTGTTTGTGCTAATCTAAAATTAGGTCACATGGCTCATTGAAAACTAGGTCACTTCTGATAGAAATATGTTATCTTTTCAGTATTAAACTGAAAGGAGACGTTGAAGAAGGAGTGATCGACTTGAAGCAAAAACAAAAGATCATACTCGCACATCTGAATGGTGTCAGCAATCGTGAGATCGCACGATCCCTGCACAAGAGCAAGGACACGATCAACAAATATGTGAATGAGTATGAGGAGAAACGGGCGGAACTTCTTGCCCAGGATCCGATGAGGGATCCAGCTGAAATCATACAGGCTTTTGTGGAAGAGCCAAAGTATGATAGCAGTAACCGCGGCCCAAAAGAATCCACAGAAGAAGCCATGGCGGAGATTGAGGAATGCCTGAAGCTCAATGAAGCCAAACGTGCAATGGGGATGGGCAAACAGCAGATGAAAAAAATTGATATCCATGCGTACCTGCGTAAAAAAGGCTACGATATCAGTTATTCCACGGTAAAACGCCTGACCCGGGAAATTGAAACACGCCATGAAGAGGCATTCATCCGGCAGGAATACGAGCCTGGCCATACCTGCGAATTCGACTGGGGAACCGTCAAGCTGGATATCGGCGGCACCGGCTACAAAAAGTACCAGATGGCTGTTTTCACAGCGGCATACAGCAACAACCGCTATGCTAAGCTGTACCAGTCGCAGGACACAGCGGCATTCCAGGAATCGCATGCAGATTATTTCGCATACTGCCACGGTGTATTCCACCAGATGACTTACGACAACATGAAAGTCGCAGTAGAGCGGTTTGTCGGCCCGACTGAGAAAGAACCGACCGAAGCCCTTCTGCAGCTTTCCCTGTATTACGGGTTTAAATTCCGTTTCTGTAACATTTACAGCGGAAATGAAAAGGGACATGTGGAACGGTCTGTGGAATACGTCCGGAGGAAGGCGTTCAGCGCTCCCGGCTGCGATGTATTCAACACATTGGAGGAAGCAAACGCATTCCTGTACAGGGAGTGCATGAAACTGAATGCCACGGATATCTATAATGATACGGTCCCGGCGGAAACGTTTAAAGAGGAACGCACAAGACTGTTACCGGCGATGCCGAAATTTGAATGCTGCATCAAAACCACCGGGAAAGTGGACAAATATTCCACGGTGACTGTAGCCCGGAACCATTATTCCGTGCCGGACACGCTGGTCGGGAAAAAACTGGATATCCGTATCTATACGGATAAAATCATCGTATATCATGACGGGGAAACCGTTGCGCGCCATACCCGGAGTTTCCGTCCCCATGACTGGCAGATTGACATCTACCATTACCTGCGGACGCTGAAAAGAAAACCGGGCGCCCTGCGCCAGAGCATGGCACTGCTCCAGTCGGACGCCCTGGTCAAAAAGATTTACGATGATTATTATAGCAGTGAACCAAAAACTTTTCTAGAGGTTTTGGAGATCAGGCTCTTCGCGATTTTGCGGGGAAAGTCCGCTCAGGAGCGGCGTGCCTCTCAAA
>JAJQDT010000023.1 GCA_021202075.1 Lachnospiraceae bacterium
ATCAAGGTTTCTATAGGATTTAGGCACTAAAAAATGGGTAGGATTTGACACTACCTAAGGCTGCCCGGGAGCAGAAAAAATGAAATACAAGGCGGTCTGGAAATGAAAAAACGGAGCAGGGGGCAGTTTAAAAATCGGAAAATCCGAATACAGGATTGCCTGAAAATAATGGGGAATGAATTTGCCTGGAGAGAGGAAAGCAGGGAATGGGGCTTGTAATTGCGGTGTACACCGAGGAAAGCTTTAAGGAATTTATCATGCCGGCGACCGATAACGCGGACTATTCGATGATATTAGAGAAAAACGAGTTTGGTCTGCGCCATGACGTCTGTCTGGATTTCGAAATTTTGAATGAGGTCTGGAGGATTAAAAAAGGAAGGAATTATCGGATTTTTCTGGATCGGCGCGAGGTAAGGGAGAGCAGCACGCTCATCGACGGGCAGATGATCCAGATTCTGACCAATGGAAGAAATCAGATGATCCTTCTGGTAAAAAGCCGCAGGGAGGTCTTCTGCCCGTTTGTGAAATATGACATCGCGGCAGCCGGGACGATCACCATCGGAGCGGGAGAGCATAACCGGATCTGCTATGATTACCGGCGTCTGATTTCCAGAGAACATGCGGCGATAAGCAGGAAAGGCCGCGATACGGTCATTATGTGCAGGGGTTCAAATGGCCTGTATGTAAATGCAAAGCATATCACCGGCCAGGAAACGCTTCATTTTGGGGACTACATCAACATTTACAGCCTGCATATGGTTTTTCTGGGCAGCATTCTCGCGATTGATACGGACGGGGCAGCGGTAAAGGTGAATGAGAACATTCTGATCCCGTATAAAGGGAGACAGAAAGAAAAATATAAAGAGAATCAAAGAGAAAATCAAAAAGGGAACCAAAAAGAGAAGCAGACGCTGCCGGAGGGCGAGGATGGCAGCGGGAACGAAGCGCCCTCCGGTAAGATCCTGTTCCATCGGTCCCCGAGGATTATTGAAAAAACAGAGCGGGGGACGGTTGAGATTGAAGAGCCGCCAAAAGAAGGAAAGACGCCGAAGAAACCGCTTCTGATGACGATCGGTCCATCCTTTACGATGGCGATTCCGATGGTTCTTGGCTCGTTTCTTATGGCCGCGTCTTCGCGCGCCTCTGCGAGCTCGACGGGGCTTTTGATGTATTCCGGCCTGATCATGGCGCTCTCGTCTGCTGTCGTTGGCTCCTTCTGGGCAGTTGCAAATATTCGCTACCAGAGAAGGATGGAGGCGGATCAGGAAGCGCATCGGCAGGAAGCCTACAGCCGTTATCTGCAAAGGAAAACGGAGGAGATCCGGAAAAAATATGTGCGGAATCAGGAGACACGCCTTCGTATGTATCCGGATGCGAAGACCTGTCTGTCTTATGGGGAAAAGACGCAAACCCTCTGGAACCGGAACGAAACACATGAGGATTACTTAAGTTGCAGGCTGGGGCTGGGCAACATGGAATTTCAGGTCGCAATTCAGATCCCGAAAGAAAAATTTCGCATGGATATGGATGAGCTGGCCGGACAGCCGCAGGTAATTGCGGATACATACCGGACGCTGACCGGGGCGCCGGTTCTTCTGAATCTGCTGGAGCAACGGCTTGTCGGCCTGGTTGGCGGAAAGGAAAAGGCAGGCGCGTTCTGGGTATCAAAGCTTCTGATGATACAGCTGGCTGCCTGCAACTGCTATACGGATGTGAAAATCGTTTTAATCTATGATGAAACTAATTCCGATGATCGGAATCAGTGGGAGTTTGCGAAATGGCTTCCACATGTCTGGGCGGAAGATAAGAAAATCCGTTATATCGCTGCTGACAAACGGGAGGCGGGGGATGTGTTTTATGAGCTGGTCACAATCTTCCGGAAAAGGACGGAGGATGAGGGAGCGGGGCCGCGGGGTTATGAAAAAATGCCGGAAAAGCCATGGTTCGTACTGTTTTTATCCGACCCCGCGCTGATCGAGGGAGAGCTGATTGCCAAATATGTGTTTGACCAGGAAGCGCGGATTGGGCTTAGCACCATTATGCTCACATCGAGCGCGGATCAGCTGCCCAATGCCTGCGAATACATCGTGGAAAATGACAGTGGTTTTCAGGGAATGTATAATGTTTCGGCTCAGAAAGAGGATCGGATCCGCGTCCGTTTTGATTTGTTTGAGGAAAAACAGCTGGAGGCATTTGCGCGGAGACTGTCCAATATTGAAGTGCCGGAAACGGAGAGCGGCGGCGATCTTCCGTCGTCACTGACCTTTTTTGAAATGGCCGGGATTTCCAGACCATCCGACCTGAACGCGGAAAAGAGATGGCTGAAGAACAGGAGCTATGACAATATCCGCGGCCTGATCGGGCAAAAGGCCGGCAAAGCGCCCTGCTATCTGGATGTGCATGAAAAGTACCACGGACCGCATGGCCTGGTGGCGGGTACGACCGGTTCCGGAAAAAGTGAGACATTGCAGACGTATCTGCTGTCGCTCGCGATCAATTACAGCCCGGATGATGTCGGCTTTTTTATCATTGATTACAAGGGCGGCGGCATGGCGCACCTGTTTGAGGGGCTTCCGCATCTGATCGGCCAGATTTCCAATCTGTCGGGGAATCAGGTGTTCCGGGCTATGGTCTCCATCAAGAGCGAAAACCGTAGGAGGCAGCGGGTTTTTGCGGAGCATGGGGTCAACAACATCAATCATTACACAAAGCTGTACAAAAATAAGAAGGCGGCGGTTCCGATTCCGCACCTGTTTATCATTATCGATGAATTTGCGGAGCTAAAAAGGGAGGAACCGGATTTTATGAAAGAACTGATCAGCGTCGCGCAGGTCGGGCGGAGCCTGGGTGTGCATCTGATTCTGGCGACGCAGAAGCCGGGCGGCACCGTGGATGACAACATTTGGAGCAACACCCGGTTTCGCCTGTGTCTGCGTGTGCAGGACCGGCAGGACAGCAACGATATGCTGCATAAGCCGGATGCCGCGTATCTGACGCAGGCCGGGCGCTGCTATCTGCAGGTAGGAAACGACGAGGTCTATGAGCTGTTTCAGTCCGGATGGAGCGGAGCCCCCTATGATGAGAAGGGCGGAAATGGCGGGAAGGAATGTGTCAGGCTGATTTCGAGGACCGGAAGAGTCGAGATGACAGGCGGACAGCTCCCGCATGCCGGGCAGGCGTTGAAAAATAGCGGCAGCGAAGATGGCGGCGGAATACTGCAACCAAGTGTCTGCTGTGAAAGAAGTGCTGAAAAATCAGAGAAGGATATTGGCAGTAAAAGCAGCAATGGAAAACGGGGTGCACCGCGAACCCAGCTGGAAGCCATAAAGGATTATCTGCAGGAGACTGCGGAAAGAAACGGGTACCGGCAGAGCCACCGGCTCTGGCTGCCGGTGCTTCCGGATCATCTGTATCTGGACGAGTTCGAGGAATACCGCAGCCGGGCGTTTGCAGACGGAACATGGCGGGAGCCCTCCGGCGAATGGTCGCTGGAGGCGCCTATCGGCCTGATGGATGATCCGCAGAATCAGGCGCAGCTTCCGCTGACCGTAAGCTTTTCGCGGGGCGGACACTATGCAGTCATCGGCTCGGTCGTTACCGGAAAAAGCACCCTGCTGCAGACGGTTCTGTATGCGCTGGTGACCAGCTACACACCGGATTACCTGAATATTTATGCGCTGGATTTTGGGAATAAGATGATGGCTGCATTTGAGGGCCTGGCGCATGTTGGCGGAATGATGGCGGAGGGAGACAATGAAAAGATTGCGAAATTCTTTTATATGCTTGAGCGCATCCTGAACGAGAGAAAGAAGCTTTTTGGCGGCGGCAATTACAGTCAGTATGTGCGGGCAAATGGGGTGAAGCTGCCTGCTATCCTTGTTGTGGTGGATAATTTTCCCGCGTTCAATGAGAAAACAGAAGGGATTTACGAAAAATTACTGATCCGGCTTTCGAAAGAGGGCGTGGGGCATGGCATTTTTCTGCTGCTCTCGGCGGGCGGGTTCGGCATGAACGAGATCCCGGGGCGCATTGGAGAGAATCTGAAAACGGTTTTGTGTCTGGAGCTGCCGGACCGGTTTTCCTATGCGGAGGCGCTGCATTTACCGCAGATTCCGATGATGCCCGAGCGCCAGGTGAAAGGGCGCGGGCTTGTGGTCTATGAAAACCGTGCGCTGGAATATCAGACGGCGCTTGCCCTTGCGGCGAGTGATGATTACCAGAGGATGGAAAAGATTTCGCAGGTCTGCGAAGAGATGAACTGTGCCTGGACGGGCAGGCGCGCACAGCCGGTTCCGGAGATCCCTTCGAAGCCGGAATGGGAGCAGTTTGCCGCGCTGGATGATGTGACGGCTGCTGCGGCTGCGGACCATCTGCTTCCGGTGGGCTATAACGCAGAGAACGCGCAGGTGTACAGCATCGATCTTAGCCGGACGTACTGTTATCTGATCGCCGGAGCGGCGCGGACAGGGAAGAAAAATTTCATGAAGGTTATGCTGCAGTCCGCCATTCTCAAAGAGAGCAAAATCTGCCTGATCGACGGGAAAGGCCTGTTACCGGGCTATGCCGGAGAAGAAAAGCTGAGTTATATCAAAAATGACGAGGAGCTGTTTGAGTATTTTCAGCAGACGCTCACGCCTGAATTTGTCCGGCGCAACCAGTGGAAGAAGACGATTCTCGAGGAGGGCGGCGAGGAGGAAGAGCTGTATGGCTATACAAGAAGGGAACAGCCGGTTTTTCTGTTTATTACCGATCTCGCCTGGTTTTTTGACACCATTAATGACGCAAAAAACCGTGAGAAGGGCATGAAAGGGTTTATGGAGACCCTGATGGCGAAGGGGCGCTATCATAACATTTTCTTCATCGGAATTCTGAACCTGGAGGATAAGAACCGGCTGCGCGGCTATCCGGTTTTTGCAAATTTCATTTCCGGTAAAAACGGAATTCATTTTGGCGGAAATGTCTCACAGAACGGACTGCTGAATTTTGATTATCTCTCATTTAAGGAACAGGCCAGGACTGAAAAAGCCGGAATCGGGTGGCTTCCGCAGACGGACGGTAATGTGACTGCCAAAAAGATTGTCGTTCCGCTGGTTACACGAAGAAAAAAACGGAACGGGACATGAGGTGAATTTCAGGAAAGGGGGAGGGACTTCAGTGATCGTTGGGATGATGCTCTGCGCGGCTGAGGAGGAGGAAAAAGAGATTTATGGGCAGTTCGTCATCTTACGGCTTGTGATACGGACGAGAAGCTGGATTTTATAACCATGAGAAAAAGCAGCCAGATGAGACGAAGACTGGAAAGCACAGATTTTCTGGATGCAGCGGTGATCGACGTGACAGTATCAGGGGCACTTGCGTGCGCCTGCCGGATGCGGGAACAGTTTCCGGAGACGGAGCTGCTCCTGATTGCGGATCAGACCATCTCTCCGGCGCGCTATCTGCACCCTTCGATTCGTGCGTCCGCCCTGCTTCTTCGGCCGTCGGACGGCAGCTGGCAGGCGACGATCCAGGACTTTTTCCGGCCTCTGCTTGAGAAGAAACGGTCACTGGGTTCGGACGAGCTGCTGCTGGCAGAGAACCGGAATGGTTCCTTTCGCATCCCATTTGACAGCATTTATTATGCGGAGGCGCGGGAGAAAAGGGTCTATATCTGTACGAAAAAAGAGGAAATCAGAATCCGGGAGACCATGGAGCGGCTGTCCCTCCGACTGCCGGGAAACTTTCTGCGGTGTCAGAGGAGCTATATTGTCAATATGGATTACGTGACCAGAGCGCAGCTGAGTGAGAACCGTCTTTACCTGGGGGAAACACTGTGGGTGCCGTTTTCCAGAAGCTACCGGAAGCAGGTGAAGAACTATATGATATAGGGACGTTGAGCGTGGACCGGTGAAGAGCTGTATGATACAGGGATGTTGAGTGTGAACCGGTGAAGAGCTATATGATACAGGAACGTTGAGTGTGAAACGGTGAAGTGCTGTATGGTACAAGGGCGCGCAGGTGAATCGGCGAAGAACTGTGTGATACGAGAGTGCGGAGGCGAACCGGAGAGCAGACATAAATGATTGCAGCATGTTGTTTGCGGATTAAATTGAGTTTATTAAGGAAAGGGGGGAGCAGTAACGTGATTCTGGCTGACATATATATACCTTCTCTTGACAAAACCTGTGATTTCCAGCTGGATGAAACGGCGCCGGTAAATCGCCTGATTGCGGAAATCGCAGAGATTACAGGAACGATAGTGAAATCAGAACGGCGCTATTTGGAAGAGACATTTTTGCTGTGCTCAATAGATCAGGGAATTATTTTTGAACGGGAGCGCTCATTGCGGTCTTATGGGATTCAAAATGGAGCCCGTCTGCTGCTGGTATAGAAACAAAAATGCATTTCGTCCTCGAAATCGTGCATTCTGTCGCACTTTTGTGTTTTTTGAGAAAAAACGTGTATAATGGAATACATAATAAATAATAAAGCAACGCACACACAATAAAATGCTTGATAAACGGTAAAGCGGCTGACTGAACAGGGGGGATGAGAGATTGGCAGACACCATCAAAGTAAATACCACGAGCCTGACCCGTACGAAGAAAGAGATTCGGGCAGGACTTGCGAAGATTCGTTCTGAAATGGAAGGACTGTCTTCCGACGTGGAAACGCTGAATTCCATGTGGGACGGGGAGGCGCATGCTGCGTTTGTGAACGGCGTGACAGAGGATATGAGCCTTTTGTCTGAGGTCTGTAAAGATCTTCAGAGCATTGTTGAATATGAGGAATCCGCGGTGAGCGAGTATAAGAAATGCGAACAGGAGGTTTCAGACAGGATTGCGCAGATTGACCTGTAAGGAACCGGAGCATTTCCCGGCTTTCGGATGTGCAGGGGATCATTCGTGTACCGGAAATATAGTACTCGAAGTGCCCGAACGGAGGCAAAATCAGTTGGATGTGAGGAAGGATGTTTTTATGGCGATCGTATTGAAGGTTGATTCGAACCTGTTAACAGAGACGGCGGATGACATGGGGCAGCGGCTTGATGTGATCCGGAGTCAGTTTGATTCGATTGAAGAAGAAGTTGGACAGATGGGAAATTATTGGGAAGGGGATGCGTATGAATTCCATCAGGAGCAGTTTGCCAGTCTGAAAGCGATGGTGGACGAGACGATAAACCGTCTGCAAAACCATCCGGTAAATCTGTTGCAGATAGCCGGGCTCTATACGGAGACGGAGTCGAGTGTGGAGACGGTGACGCAGTCTCTTTTGGCGGATGTGATTGTATGAACGAACAACCCCGGTGCAGACACTCGAGCACCATCCGCACCTGCCCCCTGCCACGCAGGAGCGGAGTCGGTTCTCCCACCGGGAAACTCCGGCATGAACCGGAGCGATGCGTGCTTTCGAATCTCTTCGTGAACTGACACATGGATCGTAATTTACGTAAAACGCGATGCCAGATGAGACAGGTCATCGAAAATGGAACGAGTGGCAAAGGAGGTGAACAGGATGGCTAAGAGCGCTTCGGAAATCAGCCTGGATTATAACCAGGCGGTCGGACAGGCAGATTCTTTAAATGAGATGGCGCGAGAGCTTCGCAATGCAGCAAATGTCAGCATACAGGAATGTATTTCCGGTATATCCGGCTGCTGGACGGGCTCGAATTCAGCTGCTTATGTGAAAAAATGCAGCCAATTGAAGTCGGATGTCCTCTCAACTGCCGCGCAACTGGAAAGGACGGCTGCGGCTGTCCGGACCATCGCGAAAAATACCTACAATGCAGAAATGCAGGCGCTGCGCCTGGCGCAGCTGAGGAATTATTCCTGAAAAATCGATTACAGGGCTTCACGGATTGCTATTGTTTGCTGCAGTTTGTGAATCAAAAACGATATAGAACCCCATAGCGGGATATCTATATATTTTAAAGGGGAGCCACGCCGATGGAGATTGCGCTGTGGCCGACAACATACACCGACGCATCAAAAACCGGTGCGGGATAAGAGTGGAAAGCCACGCCAATGAAGGATTGCGCTTTGCGCAATGGGCGCGGCGCCGTTCTTGATTCACTTCGTGAATCGGAACATTGCCAGTATCCCGCATCAAAAACCGATGCGGGACAAGAGAAGGAGGAAAGGATTTATGAGTGAGATTCAGGTAACATCAGCGACATTGAGAAGCAGGGCGGACGATCTGTCACAGCTGAATGAACAGTTCAAAAATGCGGTAAATACCCTGACGGAGGAAGAGGGAGCGCTGCGCGCCCAGTTCGAGGGCGAGGCGAGCGACGCATTTCACAGCGCGTTTACGAAGGATTCCATTCAAATGGGGAATTTTTACAATGCGATTGCGGACTATGTGACGAAGCTGATTCAGATTGCGGAGGCTTACGAAAAAGCGGAGCAGACGAATGTGTCGACAGCTACTGCGAGGAACTATTGATAATCGAGTAAATTAGCAGCCGGTCTAAATGTTTTGGCAACCGCCCGAAAGCGGGCATGAGAATTTATTTAGCGGCGCTCACTTTGCGGGCATGAAAATTATTTAACAGCGCTCGGTTTGCGGGCGTGAGAATTATTTAGCGGCGCTTACTTTACGGGCATGAAAATTATTTAACGGCGTTCGCTTTGCGGGCATGAGAATTATTTAGCGGCGCTCGGTTTGCGGGCGTGAGAATTATTTAGTGGCGTTCGCTTTGCGGACATGAGAATTTAGAAAGTGAGGGAACGATTATGGCATCAGGAATTTTGAGAGTAACTCCGGAAAAGCTTCAGGCTACGGCTTCCGCTTTTGAATCGAGCGGCAGCACGGTAAGCAATCTTACGCAGCAGATGACTGCCATTGTCACTGGTCTTTCCGGCCAGGTATGGAGTGGAACGGCAGCTTCCTCTTATGTGAGCAGGTTCAGCTCCCTTCAGGATGATATGGATCGGATTTATAAAATGATCAAAGAGCATTCTGCGGATCTGAATGAGATGGCCGCGCAGTACAGCTCGGCGGAGATGGCGAACGCAGATCTGGCGAACAGCCTGACTGCGGATGTGATCGTCTGACGGATTGCCAGGAGGCCGGACGTATGGGAAAAAAATTGATTAGATACGTAGTATACGCGATCGCGATGTGTGCGATCGGCGGGGTGACCGGATATTTACATAACCGGGATTCTGCGGGCAATGATACCGGCCAGGACAGTGTCAATTATGTGCTGAAGCTTCCGCGGGCGTTGGCCGGTATCTTCCTGGCTGTCCTGATCATAGGAATGTTTTCTTTTGTTTTTGTGGCTGTTTCCAGATTTATGGGAACCCCTACAGCTACGATCGGGCTTATCCGGGTTTCACTTGGCTTTGCCGCGGTCGGCCTCGTAATGATGCTCTGGGTGGGCGCGTGGCGCATTACAGTGACCGGAGACCGGATGGAAATTCACCGTTTCCTGCGCAGGACACAGACGGCAGAATTTACGAAACTCGAGCGGGTGGAAGTGACGAAACGGTTTCAGCTGGTCCTCTATAAAGAGGGACGGAAGCTTGCGACGGTGGATCTTCTGGCCGAGAACTATGACCGGTTTGCGGACACACTCAGGAAATATGGGAAGCTGGATGAACAGGCAGCGGAAAAATGAATGGGCAGCGGAAAAATGAGCGGCAGCGGGAAAATGAGCGGCAGCGGAAAAATGAGCGGCAGCGGGAAATGAGCGGCAGTGGAAAAATAAACAGGCAGCGGGACATGAAAGGAAGGGATGAGGGTGAGTGAATTTTCTGTAAGAACGGATCGGATTACGAGATTCGCCGATGTACTGGAGGCGCAGGCAAAGATACTGGAGAATGCCGCTGATTCGGCAGATGCGGTTGGGAGAAATCTCCGCATGCAGGGACTCTCGGATCTTTCCGTGAAGTCCGCCATCGGTTCCATTGGAAATGCGGCAGGCAAAGAGGCCTCGGCGGCGAGACGGATGGGAGCTGCCCTGCGCGAGATTGCGGAGGCCTACCGGGCAGCGGAAAATACCATCCTTGGCGCAACGTCAGGGATTACAGGCGTTGGCGGAAGCCTGGGCGGTTCGTCGCGCTCTGGCTCTGCTGACGGCGGAAGTACTGGCGGCCTGGCTTTTACGAATGGAAACGGGACGGTTTCGGCTTTGTACAGCAGTGACCCGGTCAACCTGAATACCGGCAATTTTATTCTTGACAATCAGGATATGGAGATACCGGGCTTTTTCCCGCTTCGGCTGGGCAGGTTTTATAATTCCATGGGAACATTTGACGGGATGCTTGGCGCTGGCTGGAACAGCAGCTTCGAACGGCGCCTCTCTAAAAATCCGGCATATTCTCTGGGGCGGGCGGATGCTTCTGTGGTGCTGGAGGATGGAAGAGAGGAATACTTCCTTGCGTCCGGCGATGGCAGGTACCGCCCGGTATCAGGAACGACATCGTCCCTTACCCATACGGAGAAAGGCTATGTTTATCGGACGCTGGACGGCGAGAGCTCCTGGTTTGATGAAGATGGACGCTTTGTCCGGTTTGAGGATTTGCACAAAACAGGTTTTTCGCTGATTTATAAAGAGAACGCTTTGGCGAGAGTCGAAAAGGATTCCGGTGAATTTTTTGACTTCTTTTATAAGGACGGGAATCGGCTGGATTCGGTTCGCGACCATACAGGCAGAGCCTGTCGGTATGCTTTCGAGGGAGATTATCTGAAACGAGTGGTACTGCCGGACGGAAACACCTATGAATACACCTATAATCCGTATGGGAAAATCAGCCGGGTACAAAATCCGAGACGGATCGGAGCGGTGGAGACGGAATACGATGAATGGCAGAGGGTGGTTTTTCAGCGTTTCGCGGACGGAACGACCAATACATTTGAATACCGGGACGAAGAGCAGGCGGTCATTATGACGGAGCGCAATGGTGTCCGCAGTACCCATATTCATGATGAAAAATACCAGAACATCCGCAATATCTATCCGGATGGGGAGGAGCATTTTGAATATAATGAACGGGGCCAGAAGACCGTATTGTGTGACCGTCTGGGGAATGTGACCCGGATCCAGTATGATGACCGGGGGAATATTGCAACGATCCTGACCGCCGACCGGACAAAAATCTGCGTGACCTACAACGATCAGAACCGCCTGCTGACAATGTCCGTGAATGGAAAAAACCGGATTCGAAATGTTTATAACGCATTGGGAGATTTGCTCATTCGTGAGAATGCGGCCGGCGAAAAGATGGAGTATTCCTATGATGATCAGGGACATATGACACAGATCCTCCTGCCGGATGGCACGCCGGTAGACGCAGCATATGATGACAGGGGCAACCTGCGTACGCTTCGGGATGCGAATGGCGCTGTCATACAGTTTGAATATGACGCGCTGAACCGGCAGATCGGACGAACGGACGCAAACGGGAACCGCAGTGCCTTTGAATATGACGTGATGGGGCGGATGACCAGTGAAATCCGGCCAGACGGGCATAAGAAACAGTATCAGTATGATCCGATGGGGAATCTGGTATTGGAAGAGAATTTTGACGGCAGCACAACAACGACGGTTTACAATGAGAATAATCGTCCGCTGTCAGTGACGGATCCGGCAGGCAGACAGACGCTGTTTACATACGATTCCATGTGGAACCTTGCAGATGTGACATTGCCGAATGGCGGCGTATTCCGCTACCGGTATGATGACAGCGGTCGCCTGGAAAGCGTCTGCGACGCCGAAGGGAATGAGACCCGCTATAGCTATGACGCGGCCGGAAACGTGCTGACAAGGACGGACGCCATGGGTATGAGGACAGATTTTTCCTGGGATGCCATGGGCTGCTGCACGAAAGTGACGGGAGCGGATGGCGCCACTGCCGGGTATCAGTATAACGAAGATGGTCAGATCGTTTATGAAAAAGGCATGGATGGAACGGAATACTTCCGCACTTATGATGCGGCGGGGCGGCTGGCCTCGGAAAAAGACAGCCTGGGGCATACGAATGCGTATCTGTACAATGCACTTGGGCAGGTGATCTGCGTGACGGATGAGAACGGCAGGTGTACGCGGTATCAGTACGTCAAAGGTTCGGATCATCCGGAGCGGATACAATACCCGGATGGGACAGAAGAATCTTTTGCTTATGATGCGAACGGGAATCTGATATGCTTTACCGACATTTATGGAGTATCTCTTCGCTATCGGTATGACTGCCTGAACCGGCTGACCGCACTGGAAGCGGAGCAGGGCGAAACGATGGAATTTGGCTACGACCTGCTGGGAAGGATGATATCCAGAAAAGATTTCGAGGGAAATGTGACCAGATACGAATACACTCCGACCGGTCAGCTCCAGTCCGTCACGGACGCGTTGGGACATGTCACGCGCTATTCCTATGATGAGATGGATTATCTGACGGAAGTCCTGCGGGCAGCGCCGGAGACCGGACATGAAGTATTGCGGGCAGCGCCGGAGACCGGACAGGGAACATTGCAAGGAGAGCTACCGACCGGATTGGAAACATTGCGGGGAGTTCCGGCAAATGGGTTGACAGCGGAGCGAAAAGTGTCTGGTACTGAACTGCGTACACTGCAGGAAACACCAGGAGCTGAATTGGGCGCGATGTGCCAGATACCGGAAACCGAATCAGGAAAACTTCGGGAGAAGTGGGAAAACGGAATCGTGCGGATTACATATGAGCGCGACCGAATGGGACGCCTTACAAAGCTTACAGATGCGGCTCGGGAGACGGAAGAATACCGCTACAATGGTCTGGGGCAGATGACGGAAAAGACTGATCGCGCCGGGATGCTTACCCGGTATGCGTACAACCGCTCCGGTTTGCTTCAGATGATACAATGGGCGGACGGGGAAAAAGCCGAATATTGGTATGATCCGTCCGGGCGTTTGTGCGAGGTGGATGACTGGACCGGCAGGACCGGTATCCAGTATGACCGCATGGGTAACGTAACAGAGATCCGCTATCCGGATGGTAGAATATTGCGGATGGACTATGACCCGCGTGGAAACCGCACGGCGGTTCACTATCCGGAAGGACAGAACGTGGAATATGCGTACGATAAGCTGGATCGATTGACGAAGATGACACACGATGGGTATGCAGCAAGTTATTCGTACGATGAATTCGGCAGAATTTTGTCAAGGCAGTTGTCTGATGGGATCGATATCCGGTATCAGTATGACGCGAAAGGAATGCTCGCCAGAATGACCGGCACAGATGACCGGGGCGTGCTGGAGGATATTTCTTATGGGTATGATTCCCTCAGAAGGCGCGTGCGGTCAGATATTTTTCGCAGAGATGACACGATGGAGAATTCGATGGAGAGCGGAAGCTTCCGGTATTTATATGACCCTGCTGGTCATCTCAGCCAGGTGAGCCGGGACGGCCGATTGCTTCGGGAGTATGAGTATGACGCATTGGGGAACAGAAGCTCCATCCTGCGCTTTCATCCGGAGCGAGGTATTTATGAACGGATTTGGTACGAATACGATCCGCGCGGAGGGCTGCTTCGTTCGGTACGGTCCGGGCTTCCGGAAGAGGATGGAGCGTTCAGCGACTACAAGTCTGCGCACACGGAATTGACGGAAGGGCAATATGGCGTTTTTCGAGGCGCAGGCGATCGTTGTATGGGTATGGATGAGCGATTTGCTGGAAAGCAGGTTCAGGAAGTGACATTGACAGAAGAATATCGCTATGACACGCGCGGGAATCTGATTGAACTGCTTCGCAACGGAAATACAGAGAAAAAATACGAGTACGATGCGAGAAATCAGCTGGCGTATGCTAAGGCAGAGAACGGAGACACGGCGGCATATGCATACAATGGCTTGGGGTATCGCATCGGAATGCGGCAGAACCTTGCAGGAGTGGAGCGGGAAATTGATTATACAGTTGATTACAGCAAAATCTATGATAACCTCCTGGAGCGGCGCACGATAGAAGGGGCAGAAATATTCTTCTGGGGGAATTCCCTGGAGGGATTTGCGGCTGATCACGGTGTGTATGGATGGTATCTGTCAGATGTACAGGGGAATGTGTTGCGCAAGATGAGTGGGCAGGATACCTTGTATCGGAACAAGTATGATGAATTTGGCTGTCTGCTTTCAGGAATTGCGTGCAAGGAAGCAATGCCTGAAAGACTGCTTTCCGGAACTGCTGCCATGGCTGCCGCAGCCGTGGCAGGGACGGAAAGACTGGTTGAGAACACCCCCGGAATTGAGCCGGGTTTGAATCCGTCAGACAATCAGGTTCACGGGGGCCGTCAGGCCACCGAAGAGTTTGGCTTCAGCGGCTTCCGCTACGATCCGGTTGCGGGCACCTGGTTTGCGCAGGCCCGACAATATCGCGGCGATACAGGGATGTTTGACGCGATGGACCGGTTCGGCGGGGATATTATCATGCCGGACTCCCTGAACCCATACAGCTATTGCACACACGACCCGCTGAACCATACGGATAAATCCGGATACTGGTTTATCGTAGATGACATAATCGCGGCAGCGGTCGGCGGCGCGGGCGGATTTGCCGGAGTGCTGATTGGGGATGTGATGGAATCCGTCACGGCCGGCCAGTTTACTCATTCCGGCTGGAAATCATATCTGAGCGCTACGACCGGAGGCGCGGCTGGCGGCGTTACCACGCTTTATGCCGGACCGATGGCCGGCGGAGCCGTATCCGGCGCGGTATCTACCCTTACTGGCGAAGGACTGACGTATCTTTCTGATCCGGGAAGCTATACAAAATCATTGGGGGATGTAGCAAAAGAGACAGTGCTGAATGTGGGTCTGGGAACTCTGACCGGAGCCGTTTCCGGGGCGATTGGCAAAGCCACCCGGAAGCTGGCAAACACTACGGTGGTGCAGGGAGTTGTATCTAGGCTGCAGAGCGGCGGAACGCTTGCCGGGCTGGCGGCGAACTATATTACCGGCATCGCCAGTCCGACGACGAAGGCTTGGTCAGATATGACGAGTGTATTAAAGAATTATCACAGCGAGATTTCCTCTTCCGCATCTTTGCTTGCGTCGATGGAGACCTTTATGGTTGATAATGTGCCGCTCTACCTGAAAGAGGAGGTGCTAAGCCGCGTCACCGGCAGGCTGAAGCCAACGAATATCCTGACGAGCCTCGGGAAGAATAAGCTCTCATCCTGGCTGAAAAGCAGGCTTGGGCTTTCGAATGCTTCAGATGCGGACATCTTGTGCGCTGCGGCGTCCTGATTTATGGCTCCATTCGCTTTGATTTCATTTTTTCGAAGGCAGCGCATGATGTGAAAATTACGGGTTGACAAATCTTTTCCAAGTGGAACAGCCGTAATCGGTTCATTGTTGTTGCCCGGGTGGATGCACATGGACAGCGGGATTCCCTGGCGGTCCGTAAACAGCCCCATTTCCACAATGGGATTGGGGCGGTCTTCTTTGCTGTGCCCGCTCTTTTTAAACAGCCAGCGGATGTAATTGCTGCAGGATCCTTCAGACGACAGAAGACTCAATGGCGTAAGATTTCCGAATGTGATTTTCCGGCAGATCAGGCAATGGCTGAAAAAGAAGCTGAAAAAGAATGCTTTTTTAGAACGTGTAGTTAGCGTAAAATTTTTGTAGGAAAATAGTGAAGGGAACACCCGTTCGTGTTAT
>JAJQDT010000026.1 GCA_021202075.1 Lachnospiraceae bacterium
TGTTGCTGATTTCATGAGCTGTCGCTGACTTGCTTTCATGAGTTGTCTGCGGATTGCCCATTTGAGTGTCACTGTTTTTTGTGGCTAAGCCACCCGGGTTGCCCCGGATGGCGTATGTATAAGTTTATGCTGTGATCATTTCGTGCTCTACCACGTACCTGACCATGTGGTCGTCGATCAGGCGTTTCTGCCCCTGGAAGGCATACATCAGCGATTTTTCACTGACACGGTTGACCATCCGCGGAATACCGGTCGAAGCTTTGTAAATCTCATCAACGGCTTTTTCAGTGAAGATATCCTGCCCGCATCCGGAATAATCCAGGTGGTACCGGATATACTCCCCGGTCTCTGACCGGTCCAAGTGGGGAAGCGTGCAGTACAGGTCAACCCGCTGGCGGATCGCCGCATAGCGCTGGAGTTTCAACTTGTTATCCCAGAGCTCTGTCTGGCCGACCAGCACAAGAGCCATCGGACTCATGGAATCAAACCTGTAGTTTAATAAGAATCGGAACTCCTCCAGTGTCTCCTTTTCAAGGAGGTGTGCCTCATCCAGAATACAGACGACTTTTTTCTTCTGTACGCCACGGATGACTTCGATCTCTGTCTGAAGTTTGCGTTTGGAATCGCCACGGTAAAACCTGGATTCCAGCCCCAGCTGCTCCAGCAGTCCGCTGTACAGCCAGCGCGGTGTCAGCTTTGAGTCGGAGAGGTACAGGATGATATATTCATCACTTGGAAGTTCCTCCTTCAGCCGCCTCAGCAGGGTGGATTTCCCACAGCCGGAATCCGCTGTGACCACGGAAAACAGCTGCCTGTCAGCGCCGTATGTGAGCCTCCCGAGCGTTTCTGAGAACGCCCTGGATTCATAAAGCCGGTCCGCCGGGATGTCCCGCGAGAACGGCGTGTGCTCCATGCCAAAGAAGGTTTCATACATTATGGCCACCTTCTTTCCGATAAGATGCGAATGAAATAGCATCCGCCTGGCGTGCGGAACTCTCCTCATGCCTGCGCTCCAGCGCATCCAGGAAACGGGAAGTTTTCGGCGTCTGTTCCTGCATCCCTGCCGGGAGTGACGGATTTTTATCACAGTACGGGCCAATCTTAAGCGGTTTTGCAGTAAACGCCTCATACCCGGGATAGGATACCGTGAGCACCTCCGGCGATGCCGGGTCATAAGCGATCTGTACGGTATGCCCGATCAGCTCCGGCTTCGTCTCATAACGGCGGCCTTTAAAGCTGATGCATGCGCCCTTGTCAACCTTGCGCTCCTCGTGGCGGAGGAACGCTTCCGCCACCACAGATACATCAATGTAAGTGAGGGGACGCTTGTCGCGGTTGAATTCCGTGCGCGGGCTTATCCCGTTCTCAGGTAACGTACAGCCCAGGCTCTCGTAGTATTCGCGGATGCCGTCATGGGGCTTGTTGTGGTAGTATTCCTCGAGGTAGAGTTCCCAGTAACGGTTGAGCTCCTCCAGCGTGCGGATGTTCTTCAGTTTCGCTTCGCGGTTGAACGCGTCAACGACCTGGTGGAACTTTTCGACTTTTCCCTTCGATTTTCCACTGCGAATTCTGGCATGCATGACCCGGATGCCGAGCCGGGAAAGGGAAATCTTAAGCTGGGTTGCGGTGTACTGTGTGCCGTTATCCAGGTAACAGGCGTCGAATTTACCATACTTCAGGATTGCCTGGTGGAAGGTGTCCGTCACGATGGCTTCCTCCTGGTTGTCATAAAAACGGGAGTAAAGCAGGAGCCGGGAATGGTCGTCAATCGCAGACGAGAGGTATGTCTGGACTTTGGCGCCGTTTTTCCCGATCGGCAGCTTCGGCCCGTATTTGATGTCGGCCTGCACCAGCATCATGCGGTTTGGCTTGCAGAAGCGTTTGGATGAGCTTTCACGTGCATCGCGGTACGCTTTCATATGCTCGGTGCCGAACCCGGCGTTATACAGATGCCGTTCCAGTGTGGAGCGCTTCAGTACCCCGGGAGCCGCTTTCCCCTCCAGTTCCAGGATCGTGATGATCTGGTTTACGGAACGCTCCGGGACTTCTTTCCTCAGCTGGATGGCTTCCTCAAGGATCATACCATAATCCTGCGGGAGATTCTGGATGCGGTGTTTTTGCCGTGCCGCCGGCTTAAGCCCCTCGAACTGACCTTCCTGGTATGATTTCTCATACCGGTAGACAGAACGGACAGAGACCTCGTTGTTTTCGGCGATCATCTTCCTCAGCTGCAGCTTTTTGGCATTGTCCAGCTTCTCATCGAGAAGCGGCGCGATCATCTGGAAACGCCGCAGTGCCTCCTGTTCCTGCCATTGTTTGGTTGTGTTTTGTCTGGTATCCATGTATCATAACCTCCTTCTGAGGCTACTATACAGGAGCTGCCGGTGACTGCCAAAGCAAAACAGGTGCATAAAGTCAGACCAGGGCCGGAAGGGTACCGCCGCTATTGTAAATGATACGCAGGGTACGCTCCAACCAATCCTGGAAAGAGTTACGCATATCCTTCAGTAAAGAATGTCCGGAGGACAGGATTTCATCACCGAGCCGGAGGACGGCATGGCCTGCCCGGCGGAGCGAGCCCTCCATGTTTGCAATGTTGCCGCGGAACCAGTAGATCCACCGGCGCATGGTTTCCATGCAGGGGTAATCCTCAGCATCCTCATCATCAGGAGTGATGACGCCATCCAATACGCCGGAGATGGTCTCCGCATCATAGTGCTTATGAGGGACCAGGCAATCCGGCAGTTCATTATGGTAGGAATGGCAGCATGAGCAGCATAAGCGGTGGATCAGAAGGTGCTCTTTGATGCCGCCTTCCTTCCGGCAGATCCTCATACGGGAATCGCGGTAGGAAAGCTCCCCTCCACAATGGGGACAGGGAGGCGTTGGGGCAGCATTTATCACCTCGAAAACACCGAGCTGGCTATTGAAAGCCAACGTGTAATCTGATATAATAACCATGTTTTTTAAACAGGGTCTCAGAGTACACGACTTTCCAGGGAGGGTGCTCTGGGACTTTCTCTTTCTGTA
>JAJQDT010000078.1:0-51963 GCA_021202075.1 Lachnospiraceae bacterium
AACGATTTTCATCCGTGTCGTTTCCAATATTCTGATACGAATGGTTTTCAAGCTCATTCCGATACAGTTCCAGCATCGCATTTAATAAGGTAGATTTTCCTGCGTTAGTATAACCGACCAGAGCCACGGAAGGGATCTCACTCTTCTCCCTTTTCATGCGCTGTGTCGCGCGGTCCTGTTCGATGGCTTCCAGGTCTCGGCGCAGCTCACTGATCCGCTTTTCGATCTTCCGGCGGTCGAGCTCAAGCTTCTGCTCGCCGGCGCCGCGGTTTGCCAGGCCGCCTCCCGCGCCGGCTCCTCCGCCTGCTCCTGCGCCGCCGCCCTGCCTGGAGAGGGCTTCGCGCATGCCAACCAGGCGCGGCAGCATGTACTGGAGGCTGGCGCTCTCGACCTGGAGCTTTGCCTCTTTTGTCCGCGCCCGTTTTTCAAAAATCTCCAAAATCAGATTCGTGCGGTCCATCACCGGCAGATCCAGCTCTTTTTGCAGGTTTCGCTGCTGGGATGGTTTCAGGGAATTATCAAAAACGACCAGATCCGCCTCCACCATTTCCGCTGTCCGGCGGATTTCTTCGACCTTACCCGGGCCTACATACAGAGCCGCGTTTGTCACCGGCAGCTTCTGGGTCACCACTGCCGCCGCCTCGATCTCGCAAGCGTCAGACAGCCCTGCGAGCTCCTCCATGTGATAGTCAAAATTCGGATCGTTATTCAAATCAACACCCACAAGAACGGCTTTTCTCATTATTTTCTCCCCTTTTATTCTCATAATTGATTGAATTATATTATTGTTGTATATGTTTTAGCTTTGTTCCATATAGTTTTTTTGATGTATTTTTGTTGAGTGTAATAATGTTTTTATGGGCATATTATTGTTTTTGTGATTACTCTATAGCTGTCGTCGACTTATTTCATCAGAAAGGAGGTTATATATGTTGGCTGATGTAATCATTGCATTCCTCGTTTCTGTCGCAGCGAGTGTGGCTGGCAGCTGCATATACCATCACATGAGCAGGTTGTTTGGCAGAAACAGGAAAACGACGGATTAGCTCACCGTAACGAGCAAGAACCCCTCGAAGGACCAACACTCCTCCGGGGGGTTCGCTTTTTGTTGACTTGACTGCAATCATTGCCTTTTTCTGTCAGTCTCAGTTTACCCCCTCATTGTTAAAATGTCAATCCTTCATTTTAAAAATATTTTTTCTTCTTTTTTAATTCTCTGCCCCAGTTTTCTTGACTTTCCACTTTCAAAGCATTATAATTCCCTTAAATGTGCGGATTACGCACGAAAATACGAGGAGGATTATACCATGAAGAAACAGTTTTTAGCTACTTTCCTTTCTGCAGCGATGGTTGTCAGCTTCTGCGGGATTAATGTGAGCGCGGAGGAGTCTGAGACCTACAATGTCGGCATTCTCCAGCTGGTGGAGCATGACGCTCTGGATGCAGCGACGCAGGGCTTCAAGGATGCTCTGACAGAAGCGTTCGGCGACGCGGTGACCTTTGATGAGCAGAATGCTCAGGGCGATTCCGCTACCTGCGCGACCGTTGCGAACCAGTTCGTGACCAACGAGGTTGACCTGATCCTGGCGAACGCGACAGCAGCTCTGCAGGCCTGCGCGGCAGCGACTGATACCATCCCGATCCTGGGTACTTCCATCACCGATTACGGTTCAGCGCTTGACATTGATTTCACCGGTACAGTGGGCGGCAATATCTCCGGTACCTCTGACCTGGCTCCGCTGGATCAGCAGGCGGCGATGCTGAATGAGCTGTTCCCGGATGCCGAGACCGTCGGCATTCTGTACTGCTCCGCTGAGGCGAACTCTCAGTACCAGGCTGATACCATTTCCACCTATCTGGAGGACTATGGCTACACCGTTACCTATTATTCATTCTCTGATTCCAACGACATTCAGGCGGTTGCGCAGACGGCTGCGGGCGAGAGCGACGTGATCTATGTTCCGACCGACAACACTGCTGCTTCCAATACCGAGCTGATCAACAACGTATGCCTGGACGCGGGCGTTCCGATCATCGCGGGCGAGGAAGGCATCTGCGAGGGCTGCGGCGTAGCGACCCTTTCCATCAGCTACTATGACATCGGATACATCTCCGGCGAGATGGCTGCACAGATCCTGACCGGCGAGGCTGATATCTCCGAGATGGCGATCGAGTATGCTCCGGAAGTGACCAAGGAATACAATGCTGAGATCGCTGAGACACTTGGCGTGGAGATTCCGGATGACTATGTAGCGATCGGTGCGGAAGCGGAAGCTGAGACCGAGGCTGAGACGGAGTAAGACAATGAAACGCATATGGCGCACCGGCAGCCCGTATCGTAATTCCATGCGAATTTTGCACAAGTTATTATGATACAATCTGCTGACATCCTGTTTCAGGAGAAATGAGTGCTGCCATTCATATGGATTTTGTATGAATTTCCGGCAGGGAGGCCGAAGAATAGAAAAGGCTGCCCTGCCGTGTGCAATCGGGCAGCGAGAAAGGGGTTCCTCTCTCGCTGTTTTGCGAAAAAACGGTTTCCTGAGATTTTAGGAGTGGCGATTATGTAAGGGTCTGTGCTTCACACGTTATCCGGCACAATCTGCACATGATATTTTGTAACAGTTCCTAATTGCGCAGGCACATGATATGATTCGGGCAGTAAACAGGGGTACGATACTGCGGATTGGGATGGGTTTTGCGCGAAAACCTGGAAAGGATCTCACAAATGAATATCTCGACTTTAATCAATGCACTGCCGGGAGCCTGTGCCCAGGGTCTGGTCTGGGGCATCATGGCGATCGGCGTATACATCACCTACCGCATTCTGGATATTGCGGATCTGACCGTGGACGGCACGATGGCCACCGGCGGCGCTGTATGCATTATGATGCTGATGAGCGGCCACAATATCTGGGTGGCGATGCTCGCCGCGGCCGGAGCCGGTATGCTTGCCGGACTCGTCACCGGGCTGCTGCACACAGTCATGGGGATCCCGGCGATTCTGGCCGGCATTCTGACACAGCTTTCCCTGTATTCCGTCAATCTGAAAATCATGGGAAAATCCAATCAGGCCGTGAATGTCAGCAACTACAATCTGCTGGTTTCGCTGCGCTATATCAAGGGCGTTCCGCTCTGGCAGAACACCATCCTGATCGTGATCGTCATTACGGTCATACTGATTGCCATCCTGTACTGGTTCTTTGGCACGGAGTTCGGCGCCTCGCTGCGCGCGACCGGATGCAACCCCGGCATGTCCCGCGCACAGGGCATCAATACGAATTTCAATAAGGTCATTGGTCTGATGCTTTCGAACGGACTGGTCGCCTTTTCGAGCGCCCTTCTGGCGCAGTATCAGGGATTCGCGGACGTCAACATGGGCCGCGGCGCGATTGTCATTGGCCTGGCAGCCGTCATCATCGGCGAAGCTATCTTTGGAAAAATTTTCCGGAACTTTGCGCTGTCACTGCTGGCGGTTTCGTTCGGTGCAATCATTTACTACATCGTCCTCCAGGTCGTCATCTGGATGGGCATCGACACCGACCTTCTGAAGCTGCTCTCCGCCTCCGTGGTAGCCGTCTTCCTGGCAGTTCCCTACTGGAAGGGAAAATACTTTACAAAGCCGGTTCACAGGAGTGTTTCAGGAGACGCCTCTTCGGCGAACGGCTCCTCAGATGCACAGAAGGGAGGCAGCCGAAATGCTTGATATCCGGAATATTTCTAAAACCTTCAATCCCGGCACGATCAATGAGAAAACCGCGCTCGACGACGTATCTCTGAATCTGGAGGACGGCGATTTTGTGACCGTGATCGGCGGCAACGGAGCCGGCAAATCGACGCTGCTGAACGCGGTGGCCGGCACCTGGCTGGTCGACGAGGGGCAGATCATGATTGACGGCATCAATGTGACAAAGCTCCCGGAGCACAAGCGTGCCGCTTATCTCGGGCGCGTCTTCCAGGATCCGATGACCGGCACGGCTGCCACGATGGAGATTCAGGAGAATCTTGCCCTGGCAGAGCGGCGCGGCAAAAAACGGCTTCTCCGGCGCGGCATCACAAAACAGGAGCGCGGCGAGTACAAAGAGCTGCTTGCCATGCTCGGGCTTGGCCTTGAGTCGCGCATGACTGCGAAGGTTGGCCTGCTCTCTGGCGGACAGCGGCAGGCGCTCACGCTTCTGATGGCGACTCTTCAGAAACCGAAGCTGCTACTCCTGGATGAACATACAGCGGCCCTTGACCCGAAGACAGCCGCAAAGGTTCTGGAGATCACGGAGCTGATCGTGAACCGCGATCACCTGACCACGCTGATGATTACCCATAACATGAAGGACGCCATCTCCCACGGGAACCGTCTGATCATGATGAACGAGGGCAAAATCATCCTTGATATCCGGGGCGAAGAGAAAAAGCATCTGACCGTCAAAGACCTGCTGGATCAGTTTGAACAGGTAAGCGGCGAGCAGTTCTCGAATGATTCGGCGCTGCTTGGGTAAAACGGAATACGGCACTTCTTATAAAGAAAGAATGGGACAAACCAGGCGCCCGGATCTTTATGATAGATTCCGGGCGCCTGGTTTTTCTGTTCTCTTTTATTGTTTCTGTTTCAATTCCATTCCTGCGTCAAAGGCTTTTATGGTCTGTAATTCGCGCGTAAGGCAGTGCAGGATTCATAAGTTATTTCTGCGACAGTCCTTACTGCGTCAGAACATTTACGGTCTATAATTCACGCGTAAGGAAGTGCAGGATGGATAAGTTCTCTTTCTGATTAATTCAGCTTCTTCACTGACTCCCCTTCCACGATCGTACCGGGGACGATGATGTGTTCGACCATCGTAGTCCGCGGCTTCTCAACCAGATTCACCAGCTGCTCCGCAGCCGTCTTTCCCATCCCGTCCGCATCCTGGCGGAGGGTCGTCACTTTTAATTCCATCACACGGTTCAGCATAATCCCGTCATAGCCAACAATGGAGATATCGTCCGGAATCCGGAGATGCCGTTCACGGATCGCGTGCATGCCGCCGGCCGCGGCATAGTCATCCGGATAAAAGATACAGGTCGGCGGATCCGGCAGAGAGAGAAGCTCTGACGTAATCCTTCTTGCCGAGCTGGTATCACGGAATTCCGAAGAACGGATGTATGCCTCCGGAATCTCAACGCCATGTTCGGCTGCAGAGCGATAAAAGCTGCCCAGACGGCTTCTGGTCACAGAGGTTCTTTCCCCATGGATATAAGCCAGCTTTGTGTGCCCCATCTTACAGACATAATCCACAAGGCTCGCCATTCCGTTCACATTGTCAGATACAACGGCAATGCGATTATCAAATACATGGTCAATCGTCACAACCGGAATACTGCTCTGAATCAGGGATTGTACATCCGGATCGTAAAAATCCACACAGGCAATCAGCACGCCATCGACTCCCCGGAACTTGCAATACTCATAATAGCTCATTTTCCGTTCGGCAATCCGGTTGTTGATAAAAGTGATATCATACCCCCGAAGCTCCGCATTCTGCCTGAAGCCCTCCAGCACCGCTGCAAAAAAATCATGCGTCAGCCCACTGTGCGCCTCATCGTGAAACAGCACGCCAAGGCTCCAGCTCCGGTTGCTCTTCATAGCCCGAAGAGAAGCATTGGTCATATAGCCCGCCGCCTTCGCTGTCTCACGGATTTTCTTCTTCGTCTCCTCCCCGATATCGCTGTAATCATTCAATGCCTTGCTGACCGTCGAAACCGAAACTCCGCAGAGCCTCGCTACATCTCTCATCGAAACCATCACTACACCCCGCTTACGTGCGTAAAACCCCCGTCTGTAAATTCTGACACTATACCTTCTGTTCCATAAATTCCGTTACATTTCATTCTGCTACGTTGTTTCTGTTCCGCTGCTTCTGTTCCATATACTGCTGTTCCATTATTTCTGTTCCATTACTTCTGTTGCGTCCATGGATAGACCAATGCTACTTAAACGATTTCGTTCATGTGCCTTTCATTTTACACCTTTTTTCCCAAATTTCAAGAGATTTTTCGATTTATTTCGCTGTTTTTTTCAATGCCGTTTCGTAAAACGTTTTCTGTAATCGAAACCCTGTTTCGTTCCGGCATTCAACGGCTGATGTTACCTTTTTTATTTCATGCAAAATTGGCGAAATTTGTGAGGAAAACAGCCAAAATAATGGTTGCTTTTCCCTGAAAGATAGGATATACTGGTAATCGATTACAGTCCGTTCTGTATTTCGGGATTTTACTTAAACGTTTTCCAAACCAAACAACGTACCTGATGACGAGCTTTTAATTTATTCAAAGAAGGAGACGAGAATTATGAAATTCGGTTATTTTGATGACGCGAACCGGGAGTACGTCATCACCACGCCAAAGACCCCGCTGCCCTGGATCAATTACCTCGGCTGCAACGATTTCTTTTCCCTGGTGTCCAACACCTGCGGCGGGTATAGCTTTTACAAGGACGCAAAGCTGCTGCGCATTACCCGCTACCGCTACAACGATCTCCCCTATGATACAAACGGAAAATACTACTATATTAAAGACGGTAACGATGTGTGGAACCCGGGATGGAAGCCGACCCAGACGGATCTGGACTCCTATGAGTGCCGGCACGGCATCGGATACAGCCGTTTCTGCTCCTCGAAAAACGGGGTCAGCGCGGATCTGCTCGCCTTTGTACCGATGGACGCGTCCTGTGAAATCAACTCCCTCACTTTGAAAAACACGTCCGATGCGGCTAAGACGCTGAAGCTCTTTTCCTATATTGAATTCTGTCTCTGGAACGCGGTTGACGATATGACAAACTACCAGCGGAACCTGAGCACCGGCGAGGTGGAGGTCGTTGATTCCGTGATTTACCACAAGACCGAATACCGCGAACGCCGCAACCATTATGCGTACTCTGCCGTGAATGCACCGGTCGCTTCATTTGATACCAGCCGCGACAGCTTCATCGGCGCATACTGCGATGCTTCGAATCCGGCAGCTGTGGAAAACGGCGCATGTGAGAACTCCATCGCGAGCGGATGGTACCCGATTGCGGCGCATCAGATAGACGTGACCTTAGCTCCAGGCGAAGAGAAAAATCTTGTTTTCGTGCTCGGCTACGCGGAGCTTCCGGACGAGGAAAAATGGGAAGCGCCTGGCATTATCAACAAGACTCCGGCGAAAGCGCTTCTGGCCCGTTTTGACACAAAAGAAAAGGCGGATGCAGCGTTTGCCGCTCTGAATGAATACTGGGATGGCCTGCTCTCAAAGTACCATGTCGAATCTCAGGATGAGAAAGTGAACCGCATGGTCAACATCTGGAATCAATACCAGTGCATGGTGACCTTTAATATGTCCCGCTCCGCTTCCTACTACGAATCCGGTACCGGCCGCGGCATGGGTTTCCGCGATTCCTGCCAGGATCTGCTTGGCTTCGTGCATCTGATTCCGGAGCGTGCGCGGGAGCGCATCATTGACATTGCCTCGACGCAGTTCGCGGACGGCAGCGCCTATCATCAGTATCAGCCTCTGACTAAGAAGGGCAACATGGACATTGGCAGTGGCTTCAATGACGACCCGCTCTGGCTGATCGCGGGCACCTCTGCCTACATAAAGGAAAGCGGCGATTTTTCGATTCTCGACGAGATGGTTCCGTTCGATAACGATGCATCCACGGCCGTCCCGCTCTTTGAACACCTGACCCGCTCCTTCAATTATATTGTGACGCACAAGGGTCCGCACAATCTCCCGCTGATCGGGCGTGCAGACTGGAATGACTGCCTTAATCTGAACTGCTTCTCTGACACACCGGGCGAATCCTTCCAGACCACCGGCCCATCCGAAGGACCGGTCGCGGAGTCCGTCTTTATCGCGGGTATGTTTGTCAAATACGGCCGTGAGTACGCCGAGCTCTGCCGCCGTCTCGGCAAGGACGAGCTGGCCGCTTCTGCGGAAAAAGAAGTGCAGGCCATGAATGACGTGGTGCTTGATGCAGGCTGGGATGGCGAATGGTTCGTCCGCGCGTACGACGCCAATTCGCAGAAGGTCGGCTCCAGAGAGTGCGAAGAAGGGCAGATCTACATTGAGCCGCAGGGCTTCTGTGTCATGGCCGGCATCGGCCTGGATGGCGGCCATGCTATAAAAGCGCTCGATTCCGTGAAAGAGCGCCTCGACACCAAATACGGCATTATGCTTTTGCAGCCCGCCTACACCAGATATTACCTCAACCTCGGCGAGGTTTCCTCTTATCCGCCCGGATATAAGGAGAACGCCGGTATTTTCTGCCACAACAATCCATGGGTATCCATCGCGGAGACTGTGGTCGGCCGCGGCAACCGCGCATTTGAGATTTACCGGAAGACCTGCCCTGCATACATCGAGGACATCAGTGAGATTCACCGCACCGAACCGTACGTATACTCTCAGATGGTAGCAGGTGCTGACGCGGCGCGCCACGGCGAAGCCAAAAACAGCTGGCTGACGGGCACGGCCGCATGGACGTTTGTCGATGTCTCCCAGGCAATCCTCGGCATTCAGCCACAGTTCGACGGCCTTGGCATTGATCCCTGCGTACCGGAGGGCTTCGGCGACTTTACCATCACCAGAAGCTTCCGCGGCGCTACCTATCACATCCAGGTACAGAACCCGGGCAACGTCCAGAAGGGCATCGCCAGACTCATCGTGGACGGAACGGAAATCAGCGGCAACGTGGTTCCATTCGAAGAAGGGAAAACTCATTACG
Source organism: Lachnospiraceae bacterium (assembly GCA_021202075.1). Lineage (GTDB taxonomy): Bacteria > Bacillota > Clostridia > Lachnospirales > Lachnospiraceae > Choladousia. The sequence goes on from JAJQDT010000078.1 coordinate 8,735, forward strand.
AAGTGACAGCTGTGATGGGTTAAGGCGGCCCGGAAAAATAAATGGAACGATCTGAAAAGACCGGGGGATGTCATTCCTCCGGTCTTTCCGTTTACATGTCCCGCATCGGTTTTTGATGCGGGATCTTTGACGGCCTGTTAAGGTTCAACACGCGATATCCCAAATCACATTTTGTAAAAGCATATCCATTAACAATCACATCCGCGTTATCCGCAATCTCTTTAATATCAGTCATATTGCATTCTGAACCTCCTTAATTTGGTTTAAATACATATTTGCGTCAAAATAAAGATTCTCCAGTAATGGTACGAAGTCAATATATTCCTCTATCAAATCATTATCATGGCGGTACTTCGTCATAACTACCAGATACCCATGATTCCATTCCTTAATTTCCGAATAATATTCCAGTGAATATGGCGCCCGAAAGCGAAAAGTGTCCTGTCCATATTGAAATATCGTATACTGTCCTTTGCTGCTTAATATTGCATATTCCATTTTCCTCTACCACACAAACCCTTCCGCTACGCTCTGTCCTGCTTCCTGCGGCGTCTGAAGCTCCTGCGCCTCGGCCTCGGCAGCCTCATCGCGGTATTCCCTCACCTGCACACAGAAGCATTCGTAATCCCCGACCACATAATGATAAATATCGCGGTAATCCTCCGAGGAATCATCCACCAGAATAATATACAGATAATCCATCGCAAGCGTATATACCGCACTGGTGGTGATCTGTGCGTTCACATTGCTGTAGAGCAGATTGTTCGTGAGCATGTCGCGCAGCTGCTCATAGTCCTGCCTGGAATAATTAGTGCTCAGATAGCTGCAGGAAATCGTGGATGTCTGCGCCTCGTCCGCATACGCGTCCTGGACGTACACACTCACATCATCCGTACTCTGTGTCTCATCCAGAGACCAGCCTTCCTCCATCGTGTAGCTGCCCACATCCTCCAGATAGACCACCTCGCCATCAATCGCACCCTGTGAGTCCTCTAAAGCCGCATCCGCGCCGTCAGTCAGACCAGCTTCATCTGCCACATCCAAATTTCCGGAAGCCGCCTCGCCCCATTTATCCGAAGCGGCCGCATCAGCAAACTCCTGACTGCCGGAGCCTGCGTCAGACATCTCTCCCGAACCAGAGAGATCGCCCACGCTCTCCGAATAACCGCTCTCCTCCGCCTGAACCGTGATCCTGTGCAGCCCGCCCATACAGACAGGAATGCACAGCAAAATGGCCGCGCCAAATGCCATGTCCCGTATCTTTACTAATCGAGTCATTAATCGAATCTCTAATCGAATCTTTTTCATCAGATGTTCTCCTCGCAAATCAGTTTTATCTTAAGTATAGTATCCTCTGCGTGCTTTGTCACGAAAAGGTTTTCTTAAGATTTTTCCGGCACATCCCCGTCTCCTGATTCATATACTAATCAAAACACCCCAAAGCAGGACTTTTTATGAGCAATCCGCTTCCGCCCGCCGCCCCTCCCGTTCGTTTTTGCCGCCTTTGCCAGAAAGAGGTGATCAACATCTGTACCTGCCGCACGCTTGGCTGTGTCAGCGACCTGGAGCTCGATCCGCAGACTGGATGCATTCTGTCCCTGATTGTGCCGGAAATGGGGCGTTTGGGCCTGTTTCCCGGCCGGGAATTTGAATACATCATCCCATGGCGGTGCATCGTCCGGACCGGCGCCGACATCATTCTCGTGGAGGTCAATGAGGACGACGTCCGCAAAAAATGTATGCGTTAACTAATTATCTGAGATACCCTTTCATCGACTTCAGCGCGTTTTTTTCCAGGCGGCTGACCTGCGCCTGTGAAATACCAATCTCGGATGCTACCTCCATCTGGGTTTTTCCATCATAAAACCGGAGCTCGATGATATGTTTCTCCCGCTCGGGCAGGCGTTCGAGCGCTTCCCTCAGGGAAATTACCTCCACCCAGTTTTCCTCGCGGTTTTTTCTGTCACTGATCTGGTCCATGACATAAAGAGTGTCTCCGCCCTCCGTGTATACCGGGTCGTAAAGGCTGACCGGACTTTGAATCGCATCCAGCGCATTGACGATCTCCTCCTTCGGAATCCCAATCTCATCCGCGATTTCATTCACGGTCGGCTCCCGCAAATTTGTTCTGGTGTAATTCTCTTTCGCGTAAATTGCTTTGTATGCGGTATCCCGCAAAGAGCGGCTGACACGGATGGAATTATTGTCCCGCAGATAACGCCGGATTTCGCCGACGATCATCGGCACCGCGTAAGTAGAAAATTTCACATTCTGGTCCGTATCAAAATTATCAATTGCTTTCATCAGGCCGATACAGCCAATCTGGAAAAGATCATCTACATTCTCATTGCTGTTCGAAAATCGCCTGATGACACTCAGCACCAGGCGAAGGTTGCCCTTGATATAGAGCTCCCTGGCATCCTTGTCCCCCTTCTGGATCTGTTCAAAAAGAAATTCCTTTTCCTCATTTGTCAGAACCGGGAGCTTCGATGTATTGACGCCGCATATTTCTACCTTTGTAAATGCCATGGAATCATCCTCCGGATTCATTCTTTACTAGAATTGTCTCTGATAGAATGATTCGCTTTTTCAGGCCGGCCTATTCATTTTGAGAAGAAATAAAAAAAGTTTCAGGCCTTGACAGATCGGCATCCTGCGTGTATGCAAGACACAGACCTGGTCTACCTGCGTCTGGCCTGCGATCCGCGCGTCAGGCGATGCAAGACGCATAAGCTATTTTTATTTTACCTACTGTACCCGCACGATTTCGCACCGCAGCCGTTTGATGATGCGCTTTTCCAGACGGGAGATGTAGGACTGGGAGATCCCGAGCAGATCCGCGACCTCCTTCTGTGTCTTTTCTTCCCCGTCCTTCGTGTCAAGGCCATAGCGCAGCTGAACGATGGTCTGCTCCCGCCTGGAAAGCTTGCTGATGGCATGCTTCAGAACCTTATACTCCGCCTCCGTCTCCATATCGCGGGAGATGACGTCCTCATCCGTGCCGAGAATATCCGAAAGCAGAAGCTCGTTTCCGTCCCAGTCCATATTCAGTGGCTCCTCGATGGACACCTCCATTTTGGTTTTGCTGTTGCGGCGCAGATACATCAGAATCTCATTTTCGATGCAGCGGGACGCATAGGTGGCCAGCTTGATCTTTTTTTCCGGATTGAAGGTGTTCACGCCCTTGATCAGGCCAATCGTTCCGATGGAAATCAGGTCTTCCACGCCCACCCCTGTATTGTCGAATTTTTTCGCTATGTAAACAACCAGCCGCAAATTGTGCTCAATCAGCTTCCGTCTTGCCCTGTTATCTCCGCTTTTCAGATAGTCCGCCAGAAAATCTTTCTCCTCCTCGGCGGAAAGAGGCGGCGGAAGCACCTCCGAACTGCCGATGTAATGACTGTCATGCGGGCGTGGAAAAAATACATCGCCAAACCCCGCTGCCATTTTAAATTGAAAACGCTGTGGAACCGCTACCTTTACAATCATAGGAATCCCCTTTTTCATCAAAGATATACTCTCATTTCTTATTCACAGATTTATCATTCACAGATTCATTTTCATATATTATGAGAAAAAACCGCTTCTCATAATTTCCAGAATCCATCGATTCTGTCGTTCGCCGCCGCAAGCGCCGCGAACTTCTTGCAAGTCATATTATTCGCACCGCTTCCTTTACGGCGCATGCTCCGGGTGCAGAAGAATCTGGTATTCCCTGCGGGCGCTCACCCGCCCGTCATACAGGGCGATCAGCGGGCGCGAAATCACCTTGCATTTCTTCCGCATGGTAACCTGCATCTCGTCCAGAGAGACTCCGCGCATCCACCCGTCACTGGCGCCCAGGCTATGGTACGGAATCAGGCAAAACCCACGCTTTTCTTCCCATGCTCCCGTCAGCAGGCCTGCAAGCGCTTCCTGGCTGGCGACGCTCACGGGATATCCGGTCACAGGCTCAGTCAGCTGGTTCCCCGTGTCCAGAAATCCATCCAGGACAACACTCCTTCCTTCCCAGAAAAGCGTCACGACAGCCTGTTGTTCCGCCGTCCGGAATTGATGCGTCACAGATCGAAGCACTACATAGGACACGGCAAATGCCAGCCCCGCACAGGTCACGACCGGGAATGGCAGCAGCTGCCGCAGCGCCGTGAGCACACCTCCAAAACAGATCGTGACCGCCAGCAGCCAAAGCATACAGTTCCGGTTGTATCTCCATTCCCTTCTCATATCCCGTCTCCAGAGCGCGAGTGCAGCCGCGGTCAGGAAACTGAGGAAATACAGGCACGGCCTTCCCATGCACACAAATATTGTCATTCCCGCTGCCCCGGCCAGACTCCCGGATAGCAGGCGGGACCAGGCCGGAGACCCCCGGCAGAGCATACCTGCCATCGAAAGCAGCAGATATTCCGTAATGAATTGTTCCACGAAAAACTGATCTATGTAGAACTCAAAATGCATAAAAAAATCCTCCGCAGCCGTATCTGGAAACCAGTATACTCCGCGAAGGATTTTCTTTTTGTCAAATCCTGGGGACAAATCCCTTATTTTTACCGACAAAATTCGGCATATCATATGAAATTATAAGCAGGTTAAAATCATTTAGGCGTGCTCCGTCTGCAGCACATCCAGAACCAGCGCCACCAGCGCGGCATCCAGCTGCCCGGGAGCCGAGGCGTTCCCCGCCGTCGCAAATGTCACCGCAGAACCGGTGAGAGCGCCCGCAAGCCGGCTGATCCCACCCAGCCTGCCCATCGACATCACAATATAAGGCCGGTCTGCATGCTGATGCTTCATTGCAACGGCCGCCTCAAGAAGCTCCAGAACATCCTGTTCCGAGCGGGGCATCACCGCTGCCTTCGTCACATCCGCGCCAAGCTCCTGCATCCGGCAAAGCAGCCCAATCAGCGTATCCCGATCCGGTGTCTTTTCAAAATCATGAAACGAGGCGATTACCCGAACCTCCGCCTTCTGCAGCTCGCGGCAGAGATCCTGAAGAAACTTCTCTCCCCGGTTCACCTCCAGATCGATCAAATCCGCCCGGAGAAAAGACGGGCAATGCGTCAGATTCCCTGCGCTCCCACCATGGGAAATCGCTTCACGACCCATAATCTCCTCATCCTTTAGAGAAGACAGTCCGGCCGCCCGGCGATTCAACGCAGCATATTCCTCCATGGAAATCTGCTTCTCTCCTCCCTCCTCCTTCGTCCGAAACGTAAACAAAACCGGCATCTCCGGCAGCTCTCTGCGCAGAATGGCAAGCGCCTCAATCGGATCCCCGTCAAAAAAATCCGCCCGAAGCTCCACCAGATCACACGGACTGCCCTTCATCCGCCCAATCTGCTCCATCAGCTCCGCCTTATCATGCGCCGTCACCGGCACGCATATCTTCGGGATACCATCCCCGAGGGTGAGGTTTCGAACCAGCACCTTCTCTTTCACACCGGACATATCTTTTCCTTTCTACAGCGTCTAACGCCACTTTCCCCTTTTCAAATCCCCTCTTCCATGCTATACTCGCTTCAGGCACGCGTCTTCCTGCGCAGCTTTACATTTTTCATGTATACGCACGCGTCTTCCTGCGCAGCGTTACATTTTTCATGTATACAGACGCGAATGGAACTTCAGCAGCTTCGCTCGCCGCGTGACATCCTAAGCGCCGCTCACGCCTGGCACGGCGGACAGGGTAAGAGCACTCTATCCGATTTCACACTTCACGGAGGATTCTATATGCAAATTTCAGGACATACTCGCCTCGGCTGCCTTCTGGGCTCACCGGTGGCGCACAGTATCTCACCAATGATGTACAACGAAGCATTCCGTCTTCTGAACCTGGATTATGTTTATCTCTGCTTTGACACAAAGAACACCGATCTCGGAACCATGGTCCGGATTCTGCGCGATATGAATGTGTTTGGCTTTAATCTGACCATGCCGGATAAAGAACGCATCATGGAGCATCTGGATGATATCTCCGATGCCGCCCGGATGATCGGAGCGGTCAACACGGTCAAAAATGAAAATGGACGCCTGACCGGATACAACACCGACGGCATCGGCTATGTGAATTCCATGCGTGCAATCGGTTATGAGTTCACACAAGGAGCCATGAGCCTTCTGGGCGCAGGGGGCGCGGCTTCCTCAATCGCGGTACAGGCCGCTTTAAGCGGTGTGCCCGTCCTGCACATTCTGAACCGGAAAAACGGACGCTCCTTTTCGAACGCGCAGCGCCTGGCGGATCAAATCAACACCGGCACTTCCTGTAAGGCGGATGTGGCCGATTTAAACGATACGGCTGCCGTCCGTGCCTGTATCGAAGAAAGCACGCTTCTGACCAACGCGACCTCCGTCGGCATGGCTCCGAATGCGGATAGCATTCCTCTTTCGGACCTGTCCCATCTGCGCCCTGATCTGATGGTATCTGATATCATCTACAACCCGCGCCAGACCCGTCTTCTGAAAGAAGCTGAAGCAAAAGGCTGCCGAACCTCCAACGGTCTGTACATGCTTCTGTATCAGGGCGAAGCTGCCTTTCGCATCTGGACCGGTCAGGATATGCCAGTCGAGGCAATCCGTGAGAAGTTCTTTTGAGGTTCTTGATGTTCCCTGAAGCTCCTTTGGAGGTTCTTTAGCGGTTCTTTGCAGGTTTTTGATGCATTTTAGAAAACCTTTTGGGAGCCTTTGATGTTCTTTTGTGATTCATTTTAACTCCCTTAAGAGCCTTTTGTACTTTTTGATTTTCCTCGTAAAAAAAGGGGCTGCGATGCAGCCCCTTTCATTTTCAAACATCCTGCCAAAATCATTCGCTGCCCTGAAAAATCCAGCCCGGTGAGTCCCCCGGTGAATCTCTCCTGCCCGGTCTTTCCGGTCGTTTCGGTCTTCTTGGTCTTTTTGGTCTTTCCGGTCTTTTTGATCTTTCCGGTCTTTTGGTCTTTCCGGGCGTTCGTCTTCAGCTTCTGTCTTCAACTTCTCCTCAGAAAATCCGGAATCTGAATGTCTTTTTCCTGTACCTTTCCGGACGGAACACGCGACGAACCTGTGGAGTTCGAACGGATCGGCGTCACGGACGGCATTTTCGGAAGCGCGGAAGGCGTGCTGGCCGAAGCAGATTCCCGACGCGGCAGAGAGGAATAGCTCGTCCTTCTGGTCGTTCGTTCCGGTTTTGCGTTGTTCTTGTCCTCCAGACCGGTCGCAATGACCGTAATGCTGCACTCATCCGCATAAGTATCGTCATACATCGCGCCAAAAATAATATTGGTGTCATCACCGGTGAGCTCCTGCACATAGCTTGCCGCATCGTTCGCGTCAATCAGGGAAATATCACCGGAAATATTAATAATCACATGGCTCGCGCCCTCAATTGTCGTCTCGAGCAACGGACTCGATACCGCCTGCTTCACAGCCTCAAGCGCCTTGTCGTCTCCCTTGGACTGCCCGATGCCGATGTGTGCGATGCCTTTTTCCTTCATAACAGTCTGGACATCAGCGAAGTCGAGGTTGATCAGCGCCGGCAGGTTAATCAGATCCGTGATGCCCTGTACCGCCTGCTGCAGAACCTCGTCCGCCTTTTTCAGTGCCTCCGGCATAGTCGTGCGGCGGTCTACAATCTCAAGCAGCTTGTCATTCGGGATGACAATCAGCGTATCTACATTCTCTTTCAGGCGCTCAATGCCGGTCAGGGCATTGTTCATACGGGTCTTCGCTTCAAAGCGGAACGGCTTTGTCACAACGCCGACCGTCAGAATGCCAAGCTCCTTTGCGATCCCGGCCACCACCGGAGCCGCGCCGGTACCCGTGCCGCCGCCCATACCGCAGGTGACAAATACCATATCTGCGCCCTGGATTGCCTGGCGAATCTCCTCTGTACTCTCTTCCGCCGCCTGCTGGCCAATCTCCGGTCTGGCGCCGGCGCCGAGTCCCTTTGTCACTTTCTCGCCAATCTGAATGGTTGACGGAGCCTTGCACAAAAGCAGTGCCTGCTTATCCGTATTAATCCCGATAAATTCAACCCCGGCGATCGTATCCTCCACCATTCGGTTGACCGCATTATTTCCGGCTCCACCGACACCGATCACGATAATCTTCGCGGCAGATTCCATTTCATTTGACATAATCTCTAACACCGTGTTTCCTCCTTCTTGCAGTCGGCTTTTCTATTTTATATATGAACAGTCCAAAACAACAGCCTGCTGATCCAGATCGTTCCTTTATATGTACCTGGTCCCTTTTCTCTGTCATACCATACAAGACGCGACCTCTAAAGCATTCTGCGCAGTCTGGTTCCGCTTCACAAAACTTCACAAAACACTACTGCTTATAATATAATTTCTCGCGTGATTTATCAAGTCTTTTTCTATATTTTTTTGCTGTAATTCCTGTTAATTTATTACCAGTTTCCCCCTTTTTGCCCCCAGATCGCCATTTCAGGCAATATTTTTGTAACAGCTGCTAATCCAGATTTAGCACATCGCCGGTCGCCGGGTCGATTTCATTCATGTATGCGTCCACGACATTCCCGTCCTCATTCACATAGCAGCCCGGCACTTCATTTCCGCTGGAGTCCACCACAACGCCGTCCTTGACGCGGACATTATACACCAGCTGGCCGCTGGAATTGAAGACCATCAGGTCCACGCCGGAGTCTTCTTCCTCTGAAGAGTCGTCGGAATCCGAATCCGCAGCATCGTCGGAAGCGGAGGCAGAATCCTCCGAACCGTCTGTGCCGGAAGAATCTCCTGTTCCATCATCAGACGAGGAAACACTGCTGTCAGCAGAGCTCCCTGTCGCCGCCCCGCCGTCTGTGGTTGCGCCGCCCAGCGTCGAATCATCCGTCCAGACACCTGTCGATGTGTCCTCGCTGCTTCCGTCCTGGCTTTCTGTGTCGTTCTTCGTCTCTGATTCCGTCTCTACAACTACCTCGCCGGATGGAGAGAATACAATATCCTCATTTTTTCCGGTCACGTTTTCCAGATAGAGCACCCCTGCCTCGGTTCCATCCATGGTATCCAGAATCGCTTTCAGATTCGCGATTTTTTCTTCCAGATATTCGTCCTGTCCAAGAGAAGCCTCAATATATCCGATGTAGACGGTGATGCTGGAATCCTCCGCAAACCGGATTTCTTCTGCTGTCAGTCCCTGATAGTCCAGAAGCTCCAGCAGACTCAGAATGGTGCGCAGCTGCGAGCTGCTCTCTGTTGGCACTTTCTGGTAAAGTGTGACTTCTCCAAGGCTCGCGCCGGTGATGACCGGAATATCCTCATACACCTCATCTGTGATTTCCAGAACGACTCCGCTTGCGTCAAAATAAACATAACTGCCATCGTCAAAATATCCCACCAGTTCTTTTTCCTTTACTTCTACCCGTATGGAAACCGGCGAGGTCATTGTGATGTTCAGTTCTTCCAGATAGGGAAGCGTATCCGGGATATCCCCATCCTTGCAGGTCCACCACAAATATAGCGTGTTGCCGGTCAGAAAATCCGTAATCAGCCCTTCTTCAATCTCCTCTGCCGAATACCGCTCATTTCCGGAAACCGTCATTTTCCGTACCCGGCACAAAAGGAGGACCGCCAGAAACGCAAGCAATGCCAGAATCAGAATCCCAATATTAAAAAACCGTTTTTTCCGTTCTCTCCTCATATGTTCACCAGTCCTGCCGTATTTCATAAAGTACATTTCCTGTAACTGTATTTCACACTTGCAGCGAAGTGTGTAAGAAAGCGTACAGTTAGCAGGGAAAAGCCCATCCAGAGACCGTACGCCGAAGGCCGCATATGCCTTTGTACAGTTCTTATACTGTTATCTCAAACGAATATCTGCTCCCAGCCTGACAAAATCCCGGCAGATGTCCTCGTATCCGCGCGCAATATACTCATATCCGTTTATCACCGTATGGCCGGAAGCAGCCAGACCGGCGGCCACCAGAGCCGCGCCGCCGCGCAGATCCGGAGCCTGCACAGCAGTTCCCGTCAGCCGCACGGGACCCTCGATCCGGGCCAACGCTGCGTCCGTCACAATCCGGGCGCCCATCCGGTTCAGCTGTGCCGCTGTGCCCCACCGGTTTTCAAAAATCCTCTCCCGGATCCGGCTTACCCCATGGGCCATACTAAGAGCAGCCATCAATGGCGACTGCAAATCTGTTGGAAATCCCGGATAAGGCGCTGTCTCCAGATACGGCAAAGCCTGAAGACATGCATTCGAACAAACCGTTCCATCCTCCATGGCCGTTCCGCCCATACTGCGAAACACATCCACCAGCGCGCCCAGCTGCTCAAATGGAAAATTGAGAAAACGCACGCTTCCGCCGCAGGCAGCCACAGCAAGCAGATAGCTCCCCGCCGCCGCACGGTCCGCGCCCAGCCGGTAGCGGATCGGTGACAAATGCCCTTTTCCGAGAATTCGTATACTGCCATCTGCATTTCTCACTATATCCGCGCCTCGCAGGCGCAGAAAATCGCAGAGCGCATCCACCTCCGGTTCGAGGGCCGCATTCTCAATCCGCGTCTCTCCCTCGGCGCACACAGCCGCTACTATACTGTTCTCTGTCGCTCCAACACTTGGAATGGAAAGATGAATGTTTCCTCCATGCAGGTGTAATGCTTCCGCGACAATCATTCCGGTGAGGGAAGCTTCTCTTCCGGCTCCTGCCACGGGCTTTCCCAAAGCCGCGTCAGCGTTTCCGCCATCCGCCAAAGCGCTCCTGTTTCCGTCCGGCCCGGAGCCGGTCTGCCCAAAATCTTTTCCGGAAAAACGAACCCCAAGCACACGCAAGGCATCCAGATGCAGGTCAATCGGGCGGCGTCCGATCGCACAGCCGCCCGGGTACGGAATCACTGCCTTTCCCATTTTACCAAGAAGCGCTCCTAAAAACAAGACGGAAGAACGGATTCTGGACGCTTCCCGGCCGCAGATGCAACTCCCATTTACTCCGGACGCATTCACCGTCACCGTGCTTTCGTTTCGTTCGGCCTGGCAGCCAAGCCTGCGAAGGAGGATGAGCGTATCTTCCACATCCTGTATCCGCGGACAATTCTCGATCACACAGGGGCCATCTCCTAACAGGCATGCAGCCAGGATCGGCAATGCCGCGTTTTTGGAGCCCTGTACCGCAAGCTCTCCGTGCAGCGGCCGCCCTCCTGCAATTTCCAGGGCTTTTATTCCCGTTTCAGCCAAGCGGTCATCCTCCGCCCGTTTTTTTTAATATATGCACGGCCGTTCCTGTTTGTGCCGCGCCGCCGGCTTTTTCCTTATCTCCCGGGCCATGTCCGGCTGATTACACCCGGCAAGTGCAAGATGGCCGCAGGATCTGCGTGTTCCGATTCCATCACGCCCCGGCAAAGCAAAGCGATCTGACACTTTTATGCCGGAGAATTCCGTCCATATCCTGCGCAACGTTTCCCCGGATATCGGCAGAACCGGCTCACAGATAATGCCATCCCCATTTCCGCGAGCAGGAAGCACATGGACGTACCGCCATAGCTGATGAATGGCAGCGTGATACCGGTATTCGGAATCGTATTTGTCACTACTGCGATATTCAGAATTACCTGAATCGCAATATGCCCCATAATGCCCGCCGCGATCAGTGAGCCGAATAAATCGGGCGCGTGCGTCGCGATTACCATAAAGCGCCAGAGCAGGAGCAGAAACAGGAGCATCAGGAGAACTGCCCCGACCAACCCCATTTCTTCGCAGATGACGGAGAAAATCATATCATTCTGCGCTTCCGGCACAAACCCCAGCTTCTGCAATCCTTTCCCGAATCCGAGTCCAAACAAGCCGCCGGAGCCAATCGCGTACAGTCCCTGCATGGTCTGATAGCCTTTCTCATACAATTCCGGGTTCCGCCAGATGGCAAGCCGCTCCAGGCGATAGGATTCCAGGCTCAGAAAAACCGCAAGGAATCCGCTTCCCGCAGCGATAATTCCCAAAAACGGCAGGTAACGCGGGCTGGAGACGAAAATCAGGATGACCGCAATCCCCAGGATGATGACCGCTGTGGAAAGATTGTTGGTCCCTACCAGAGCAACGATGGGAAGTACCGCCAGAAATACCAGTGCAATCATTGCTGCTCCCGATGATCGTCCGTTCGCACGAACACCCGGACGTCCGGCGGCAGAAATCTTTCCCGCATCGGTATTCGCTTCTTCCGGGCCGCGACGCCGCGATGCCCGGTTCCGCCGTTCCGGATCTTCCGGGCCATGACGCCGCGATGCCCGGCTGATGATACCGGCCAGCAGCAAAATGACCGCGGGCTTCGCATATTCCGACGGCTGAAAGGATACCGGGCCGATGGAGAGCCAGCGTCTGGAGCCATTGTAGGCATCCCCAAACAGCAGCACTGCGCCGGAAAGTGCAAGCGAGAGCAGATACCCCGCACCGGAAAATCGTCTGAGCATATGATAATCGACCGCGGACATTGCAGCCATCGCTGCCAGTCCAAGCGTCATGGCAAACAGCTGCTTCTTAAAGTAATAAGCAGAATCGCCAAACCGCACCTGCCCGTTGTAAGCGCTGGAACTGTAGAGGATTAGCAGGCCAAAGCCGCAAAGAACTAATACCGCGAGAAGAAGCAGTCCATCCGCCGTTCCCGTATTCTGTCTGTCCAGAAAATCACCTCATATGGTCTTTGATTTTTCGTGCTTTATACAGGATTTTGGTTTATCCTTCGAGTGCATTTACGAGCTCCTTAAAGCGTCTGCCGCGCACTTCATAGTTCGGAAACATCCCCCAGCTGGCGCATGCCGGCGAGAGCAATACCGCATCCCCGCTCTTTGCATGGGACGCACAGAATGCCACCGCGTCCTCCAGCGAATCCTCCAGAATGCAGTTCTCAAAGCCGCAGGCTGCGGCCGCTTCGGCGATCTTCTCCCTCGTCTGGCCGATCAGGACCAGATATTTTACCTTCCCGTCAAACGAGCGGATCCATTCTTCATACGAGGAATTCTTGTCATATCCGCCGCCAATCAGCAGGGTCGGACGGTCCATCGCCTGAATCCCCTTGATCGCGGCGTCCGGATTGGTGCCTTTGGAATCGTTGTAATAAACAACGCCCTTCTTTTCGGTCACATATTCAATCCGGTGCTCCACGGCCTGAAACGCGCAGACCGTTTTCCGGATGCTCGCAAACGGCACTCCATACGCATACGCCATCGCAGCGGCGGCCATCACATTTTCATGATTATGACGGCCGGGGATGTTCAGCTCCTTTGTCGAGCAGAGCACCGTCACGTCATCCCCGTCGCTGAAGCAAATATTCTCTCCGTCGAGGTACATTCCCCTATCCAGTTTATGCAGGCTGCTGAAGTAAATGACCCTTGTCTGCAAAGTCTTTCCAAACTCCCGCAGAATCTCGTCCTCATAGTTCAGGACACAGGTATCCGCCGAACCCTGATTCCGGGTAATCAGCTCCTTGACGCGTATGTATTCCTCCATCGTATGATGGCGGTTCAGATGATCGGGTGTGATGTTCAGAATCGCGCTCACCTTCGGGGCAAACCGTTCGATAGTCTCCAGCTGAAAGCTTGAAATCTCAGCAACCGTGATGGAATGGTCTGTCATCCGCGGTGCAGCTTCCGTGTAAGGATTACCGATATTGCCGACGACATAAACGCGGCGGACATCGTCCCCGGCAGCACATTCACTATCCGGAATCAAACCGCCCTCTCCGGTATGCACATCCGCTCCGACAGATTCCTCCGCATCTGAAGGTGCCGCTGTGTCAGCACTTTCCACATAGTCTCTCATGATCTCGCCGAGCAGGCTCGTCGTCGTCGTCTTTCCATTGGTGCCCGTGACTGCAAGCACATCGCCCCTGCCGCACTCCCAGGCAAGCTCCACCTCGCCCCAGATGCGCACAGAGCATGCCCGCATTCTGGCGACCAGCGGCAGATCCGTCGGCACGCCGGGACTGAGGATTGCCAGATCAATGGAAACCTCGCCAGCCGGGCTGTCAACCACGAAGCCTCCCCGCGCATCATTTGTATCATCGGAATCTGCATCTATATTTATATTTTTTGCATTCGCAGAATCAGCAGTTACCTTTGCATCCTCCGCATTCGCAGAACCAGCCTCTGCCGCGCCACCCCGAACGGGCAGCTCTCCCAGAATCACCTGCAGCCGCGGCGCACCGGGCGCCTCCCCGGCGTGTGTTTCTGTATCGGAGCTTTGACCGGCACACGCTTTCCTGTGAGCTCCGGCTATCATTTCCAGCAGCTCCTCTTTGTCTAGTTTCTCATTCCCATCGTATAAAATAATGGAAACTGCCGGAACGCCAAGCAGCAGTTTCGCAGCTGCAATTCCGCTTTTTCCCGCGCCAAATACAAGCACGCGGCTGTTTTTCAAATCCATGCCATTAAAACCCCTCTCCTGCTGTATTTTTCTATAGGAAGCAGCATTTGTCGTTTCCTGTAAAATCAGTTTCTCAGACCATTATCCGAAGATCTCACGGCAATATCACCCCATCGCGTAGAGCGCCAGAATGCACAGAAACGCGGTCACGACCGCAAAGACCGTCACGATCCGGGTCTCCGACCACCCGCACAGCTCAAAATGATGGTGAATCGGCGCCATCTTGAAAAACCGCTTGCCGCCGGTCATTTTGAAATAAGTGACCTGAATGATAACCGACAGCACCTCGATCAGATAAATCAGTCCGACAATCAGAATGAACACCGGCAGCTTCAGCAGGTATGCGCTGCCTGCCACAAACCCGCCAAGCGCCAGTGAACCGGTATCTCCCATAAACACCTGTGCCGGGTACACGTTAAACAGCAGGAACCCGAGAAGCGCTCCCGCCACCGCCGCGGTGATGGGCTCAATCCCCCCGCCGAGAATCATCGACGCGGCCGTGAAAAATATCGCTACCATCAGCGTCACGCTGCTGGCGAGCCCGTCCAGGCCATCCGTGAAATTGACTCCGTTGACGGTTCCGATAATCGCAAAGTACGCAAGCGGGATGCAGAGATATCGAAACAGGCCGCCGAATGAATCTGCGGTAATCAGCTTCCCGCTGCTAAACGGAATGATCAGCTCCAGGCAGGAGCTGTCCATATTCCAGATATAGACGATAAAAATCGTCGTCACGATAATCTGCCCAAGCATTTTCTGTCTCGGATACAGGCCATCGGAACGATGCATGACGACCTTCAGATAGTCATCAAGAAATCCAATGAGTCCAAAGCCCAGCGTCAGAAACAGCACCGGGATAATACGCGGATAACGTCCAACATAAAACAGCGAAATGATTACAACGCTGATCAGCATAATCACTCCGCCCATCGTCGGTGTGCCGACCTTTTTCAGATGAGACTGTACGCCTTCCACACGCTCCGTCTGCCCGACCTTCAGCCGGCGCAGAAACGGAATGACAAACGGACTTAAGATTACGCTGACCAGAAAGGCCGCAAAGAGTGGAATAAAAATATCCGGATTCATTTTCATGCTGTTCTCCTCCTTTACATGTCCTGCATTGCTTTTTATGCCTCTTGTCATAAGGAATCCTCCGGCTTCGCCGGCAATCCTTATGACATAGGACACAGGCCACGCCTCGCACGCAGTGCGATTTCAAATGGCGCGGCTCTCCTTTATATCCCGCATCAGCATTTCTTTTTTACCACAGATACGGGCGGATTGCAACCTCCGAACCAGTGTGAATGAAGGGATCTGCTGCAAAGCAACCGGAACGCCCTGCAGAAGCCCTTTACCCGGCTGGTTCCGTCTCCGTGCTTTCTGTCACGGTTTTCTCAATTCCCAGATAAGGCAGGATGTTCTCAAAAATATCCTTCACAACCGGCGCGGCGATGGTTCCGCCGTAATAGGTACCCTGCGGATTGTTGATCACGCACAGGCAGATCACCTGCGGGTCGTCTGCGGGGGCAAAGCCGATGAAAGAGGAAATGTATTTCCCCTGGCCGCGCGGGAGCGTCTCCGAGGTCGCGGTCTTTCCGCCGATCCGGTATCCCTCAATATAGGCATTTTTGCCGGAGCCGCCGTCCACCACCTGCTCGAGCAGATAGCGCATGGTCGCGGAGGTCTCTTCAGAGAGAATCCGCTCGCCTTCGGCAGCTGTATCCATATCGGAACCGGCTCCTGTGCTTACAGACACATCCTTTTTGAGATCATCTGTATCTGACTCTGTCCCGTCTGCTGCCGCATACTGATATACTTTCAGGAGAGTGCCATCCTCCGATTTTTCACTTACCGCAAAATGCGGGGTAATCCGGATCCCGCCATTTACAATTGAGGAAACCGTTGTGATCAGCTGAATCGGAGTGATCTGAAAGGACTGACCAAAGGAAATCGTGGCCAGCTCCACCTGCCCGACGTTCTTCTTCTGATGCATGATCGTAGCCGCTTCCCCGGGCAGGTCAATCCCGGTTTTCTCATTTAATCCAAACTGATTGAAATATTTATAATAATTGTCCACGCCGAGACGAAGCCCGACCTCGATAAAAACCGGATTGCAGGAATTCTGCGCCGCCTCAAGAAAGGTCTCCGAACCGTGTCCCGCGGTCTTATGACAGCGGATCCGCCGGTCATCCACAAGCTTATAGCCGGGACAGTAAAAGGTATCTTCAAGCGTCACGACGCCCTCTTCCAGCCCGGCCGCTGCCGTAATAATTTTAAATGTTGAGCCAGGCTCATAGGTATCATTGATGCAGCCATTGCGCCACATCTGATTTAATGCATCCTGCAGCTCCTCATCTGTAAGCGCAGCGGCCGCTGCTGAGTCATCGCTCCATCCATCTTCCGCAATTGAGGCCGCTGCCGATTCACCGTTCCATCCATCTTCCGCAATTGAAACCGCTGCTGATTCACCGCTCCATCCATCTTCCGCAATTGAGATCAATTCATTCCTCATTTTGGCCGACGTATCAATGGTTAATCCGACTGCCTGCGTTGAATCCGCGCCATTCTCATCCTCACTGTCGTTAATCGCAAGATACAGCTCACTGAGCGTGTACGGATTGTTCAGGTCAAATTCCGGCACATTCGTCATCGCATAAATTTCCCCATTCTGCGGATTCATCACGATGATGGACACACTGTCCGCCTGTTTTTCTTCCAGAACGTTGTATGCCGCCTGCTCCACATATTGCTGGATATTGGCGTCCAGACTGATCACCAGGTCATTCCCGGCGACCGGCTCGATGCGCGTCTCCGCCGTATCTTCAATCTCGATGCCCCGCGCATCGGTGACCGTCAGAATGGTCCCCGGCGTTCCCGCGAGGACGTCCTCGTAGCGAACCTCCAGACCGATGATGCCCTGATTGTCCGCTCCGGTAAAGCCGAGTACCTTTGAGGCCAGGCTTTCAAACGGATAGTAGCGTTTATAGTCCTCATCGACCTTTACACCGTCCAGCCCACAGCTGCGGATGCGGTCGCCGGTTTCCTTATCCACGTTGCTTTTGATTCGCTCGATCGAGCTGTTCTTTTCCACGCGTGCACGGATGGTTTCTTCCTCTATCCCCAGCTCCTCACACAGCACCCGGATGACCTCCTCCGAATCCGTGATCTGGCTGTGGATCACAGAAATGGTACAGACCGTGCGATTGTCCGCAAGAACAACGCCATTGCGGTCCAGAATCCGCCCGCGCTCTGCCTTGATCGAGCGCTCGCGCTCATGCAGATCATCCGCCAGCTCCGTGTAATACTCAGACCTGGCAATCATCAGATATGCCAGCCGTCCCGCCAGAAATAGCAGCATCAGCATAAAACAGATAAAAATCAGTAAGATTTTTCTTCGGTGGAACGGTCTTGTTTTCTGCATACAGGCACATCCGTCCAATCGGTTCGCGCAGACTGCCCGGCTGTGAGTTCCTTACGCTGCCGCGGGATCGCGCATAATTTCTATAATCTATTCGGAATTCGGATGTATCATGCTAAAAATATATACAGGACTGCGTCTTTTGTCTGCACTATCACTATTCGGCCCGCGCACCTACGTTGGAGCGGCAAAGAGCAGGCGTCACTCTTCCTCTTCCTCCTTGGCGATGTCGGTCAGATCTGCAACGGTCGAACCGGAGTCATCCGCCGAGCTCTCATCCGGCGGTGTGGCCATGTCCGGATTGGTCGCGATGGACTCTTCCCCGTCGTCGCTCTCGATGGTGTATACCTCGTTCATATAACCGTCGTACACGGTACCGTCCTCATCAACATAAGCGCCCGTGATTACATTCCCGCTGCCATCCACGACTTCCCCGTCGACGACCCGCGCGTCACTGTAAAGGTTTCCATAGGAATCGAAGGCCTGGAAGGTATCGACACTGTTAACCGTTTCTACATCCTCTACATCCTCCTGTGTCAGACCCAGCTGGGCCAGCAGGGAATCCGTGATCTCTTCCGTCGCCGTGATGCCCATATAGGGAAGGACTTCCAGCGCGATGCTCTGGAAAATCTTCTGCGCGTAGCTGCTGCTCGCCTGATTCTCCACATTTGGCTCATCGACGACGACATAGATTACAACCTCGGGGTCATTGATCGGAGCCGCACCGATGAAGGAAACCAGGTACAACCCGTCCGCGCGCTCACCGGTCGTTGAATCGATTTTCTCGGCCGTACCGGTCTTTCCGCCGACACGGTAGCCCGGCACCCGGGCCGTCGTTCCGGTACCTTCCTCCACTACGCTCTCCAGATACTGTTTTAACGTATCCGAAGTCGAAGAAGAAATCACCTGCTTTAAAAGCAGCTGCGAATTATCCTTTACAATCGAGCCATCCTCGTCCAGAATCTTGTCCACCACATGAGGCTGGTAGTAATAGCCGCCGTTGACGACCGCAGAGAAAGCCGCGATTTCCTGGATCATCGTACAGGTAAAGCCCTGGCCGAAGGAACAGGTCGCCAGCTCAACCTCGTTCATCGTATCCTTCGTATAAACCACACCGGTCGATTCATTCGGCAGGTCAATGCCGGTCTTTTTCCCAAAATTAAACAGCGACTGATACTCGATAAAATTCGATACCCGCATCTTCGCCGCGATCTGCATCAGGGCGTCATTGCAGGAATTCACAAGCGCATCCTCCAGCGTCTCCGCGCCATGCGCGCCCGGATAGACGTCGCAGTGAATTTCCGTATCGGTGATGTACTCGCCGCCGTCGCAGTAGAAGCTGTCGCCGGTCGTGATCGCACCAATCTCCAGCGCGGACGCGATGGTGATCGGCTTGAATGTCGAACCCGGCTCATAGCTGTCCGATACACAGAAATTCCCCCAGAGATCGTACAGTGCCGCATTGTAGGCGGAGCCATCCTCGTCCTCGGATTTCAGATCCTGAATCTCCAGCTGTGTATACCAGTCATAAATCACACTGTCCGGGTCGTTCAGATCATAGCTCTGGTTGGTCGCCATCGCCAGAATGCTGCCGGAGTTCGGATCCATCACGACGACACCGACATTTGCCGCACCGTGCTTTGCCGTTCCGTCGTCCGTATCATCGCCGTAGGTCTCGTCAAATTCCGCGATCACGTCCTCCACGATCTGCTGGATATTGACATCCAGCGTCGTCACGAGCGTGTAGCCATTTTCCGGCGCAATGGTCTTCGTCTGATACTCCGTATCCTCGTTCAGATAACCGAAGATGCGCCCGTTCGTCCCCTGCAGCTGTTCATCATAGTAAGCTTCCAGTCCGACAATCCCGTCGCCCAGGCTGTTTGCAAACCCGATGGTATTGCTTGCCAGTGAGCCAAGCGGATAATGCCGGATATATTTTTCCTCAAACCAGACGCCGGTCACCAGCGCCCGCTTTTCTTTTTCTTCTTTTTCTGACGCGCTCAGCTCTTTCGAGGAAATATCGGCATATTCATCGATGTATTCCTCGTAGGCGTCTTTCTCATCCTCCGTCAGATACTGGTCTTCCCCCTCCGCCTTGACCTGCAGCACCTGATACTGGCTGTCCTTCGTCGCGTCAGCGGTAATCAGCTCCCGCAGGTCCGTCGCGCTGATGCCAAAATATTCACTCAGGACCTCCACGGTCGGCTCCAGGTACTCGTCCTGATCCAGATTGATCGCATAACAGTCAATCACCAGGTTGTACACCTTTTCACTGTACGCCAGGAGCCGTCCGTTCGTATCCTGGATCTCGCCCCTTCTCGCATACAGTGTCTGGCTGTCATAATCATTCTGTGAGAGCACCTGCTTCGCGTAGCTGTTTCCCTCTGTGATGGTAATCTGCGCGATACGGAGCAGCAAAACCACCAGTCCCAACAAAACGAATGCAAATACAGCCAACAGCTTTATTTGCATTCGTTTCGTAAATCTGCGTTCTCTTTTTATTCGATTTGCCAAATTCGATCACCTGCTCTGCTGACCCTGCACCTGGGATCTGCCACGAAATAACTTATGCTTTTTGTAACAGCTCCTTACTCTTCCGGTATTTCTGAATACTGACGGACATAATCCCCGTCCTCGACCTCATAGGTGACAATCTGGTCGGAGGATGCAAGGCCCATGCCAAGCTCTTCCGTCGCCACTTCCTTCACGTATTCAAGATCCACACTGTTCATCACGCGATTGTAATCCGAATCATTTTCCAGAATCGCGGAATCCAGACTGGCCTCCAGAGACGCCACCTCTTCCTGAAGAAGGGTATTCACCGCGTGCAGCTGCAGGAAATTCACACAGACAAACACCGTAATCACCGCCGCCGCCGCGAGAAAAAGTACATATCCAAGATTCATCTGAAGCGCGCGCTCCCGGTTTTTCCGGGTCTCCTGGCTGACCTCCGCCGGCTGCTGCGGCTGCTGTTTCGGCTCTTCTGCAACATTCAGCCTGCGCACGGTGTTTCCATCTATATACGTGTAGGATCTGCTTCCCTGTCTGCCGGTACCCTTCTGACGATTCCCGGCAGCCGTCCTGTTGTATCCTTTTCCTGCCATTGCTCTCCCCTGCCTTCAAACACGCGCAGCTTTGCGCTTTTTGCTCTGCTGTTCGCCTCCAGTTCTTCCGGTGACGGAAGAATCGGTTTGCGCGTAATCACAGTTCCTCTTGATTGTTTCCCGCATACGCACACCGGAAATTCTTTCGGACACGTACACGGATTTTCCAGATAGCGAAATTTCGTCTTGACAATCCTGTCCTCAAGCGAGTGGAACGTAATCACGCAGATCCGCCCGCCGTCATTCAATAAGTCCGCCATATCCTCGAGAGAATCCTCGAGAACCTCCAGCTCCCGGTTCACCTCGATGCGAATGGCCTGAAACGTCCTTTTGGCCGGGTGTCCCCCTACTGCCCGCACTTTCATCGGAATCGCCGCTTTTATAACATGAATTAACTCCCCAGTTGTTTCCAGTTTTTTTTCGCTGCGGGCGATCACGATATGCCTGGCAATATTTTTTGCGAACTTTTCCTCCCCATAGTCGCGGATGACGCGATAAAGCTCCATCTCGCTGTACTCGTTCACAACATCCATTGCCGTAAGCGTCTGCCGCTGATCCATCCTCATATCCAGCGGTGCATCTTCCCGGTAGGTAAATCCCCGTTCAACCGTGTCAAGCTGGTAAGAGGAGACCCCCAGGTCCAAAATGACTCCATCTACAGATGACACACCGAGCTCCCGGATGATGGCTCTCATATCGCGGTAATTGCCCCGTACAATCGTCACCCGATCCCGAAACTCTTCCAAACGCCGTGTCGCCGCCGCAATCGCGTCCGCATCCTGATCGATCCCGATCAGCCGTCCGCCGCGCGTCAGCCTTTTACAAATTTCCAGGGAATGTCCCCCGCCGCCAAGCGTCCCATCGACATAAACCCCATCTGGCTTTATCCGCAGTTCCTCAATGCTCTCAGAAAGAAGTACTGATTTGTGTTTAAAGTCCATCCTGTCCTCCCCGACAGAACCGCGACCGCATGATCCGTTCATTGCGGCACGATAGACGATCCGCTTTTCTGATTTTCCCCACAAAATTCAGAAGCTCAGATATCCAGGCCCAAATCAGACATCTGTTCCGCGATGTCATCCATGTCATCGTACGCATTATTTTCCGTCCAGTCTGCCTTATTCCAGATTTCAAAACGATTCAGGTTGCCTGACAGCACCACGTCCTTATCCAGCTTCGCAAATTCTCTTAAGCTCTGAGGCAAGAGAATTCTCCCCTGCTTGTCCAGTTCGCACGTGGTCGCTCCTCCCATAAAGAAACGTGTGAATTTTCTGGCGTTCTTCTGTGTAAGCGGCAGTTTGCGCAGTTTCTCTTCGAAGATCTGCCATTCATTTTTGGGGAAAGCAAACAGACAACCGTCCAATCCCTTTGTCACGATAAATTCATCGTCCAGTAATTCTCTGAATTTCGCCGGGATGATCAGTCTGCCTTTGGCATCAATCGTATGATTGTATTCGCCCATGAACATCATGATGCACCACTTTCTTCCACAAAATCTCCACGATAAACCACTTTCTACCACTCGGGCTTATAATACAGTAATTTCCCACAAAAAACAAGCCTTTCTTCAAAGTTTTTTTCATTTATTTTTGAATTATTTGCGCAATTACAACATCTTGTTATACAAAAAAAGAAAGCCGCTAAATCTAGCGGCTTTCTTTTTTATTTCATAATACAGGGAATCCTCTGCGCTCCGATCAGCGCCGGCGGCCTGCAATCCCTGCTCCGGATAAACCGAAACCAATATTTTGCCATTTTGCGCAAAAAATCGTTCTTAAGCGCCTAACGCATACGGAAGAAATTCTATATCCGGCCGGTGGGGCTTCATCCCATCTTCTCGCACTGCTCAAGATACCGCTCAATCAGCCCATCCAGAACCAGGCTCTGCCGGTAGGTCTCCTCCGATCTGCTGTTTTTTATAAACAGTGCATTCAGCAGAATCCGTTCCTCCTCAATGCGCTGCTCCAGAAATTCCTTTTTGTTCATCGTCCTTTGTTCCTCTTAAGCATCGTCCGCATGCCGGTTCCGTCTCCCGGTCAGCAAACGGAACAGAAGGATGCTAAGCGATGCCGCCGCCAGTATTGCCGAAAGCACCTGCGACACCGGCAGTCCGGTGCCAAACAGAATCAGCTGATCCGTGCGCAGTCCCTCGATCCAGAAGCGCCCCGTCCCATACAGCAACAGGTAAAGAAAGAAAACGGTACCCGCCTGCGGGCGCTCTGTTTGCGGGCGTTCTGCACCCGGCTGATTTTGCGGCTGCGACCTCTCGGCCCCCGGGTGGGCAGACCGTGAATGGTTCGCTTTGGACGGTTCCTCCAATGGACGCCCCGATTCGTTCCGCGCTCTTGTATTCTCAAGCGCACTGGATCCGATCCCGGTTATCCGGCGTGTAACCAGCAGCAGGATGACCAGGACCCCGAGATTCCACAGCGATTCGTAGAGAAAGGTCGGGTGCACCTGAATGTACTCCACCCCATCGATCGTCTGTATGTGCGCGCGCATCACATCGGTAATCTCGGAAGCGCGCACATCGCTCACCGGCAGCTGCATGGCGAGCAGGTTATCCGTATAATCGCCGAACGCCTCCCGGTTGAAAAAATTCCCCCATCTTCCGAGCATCTGCCCCCACACCAAACCCACCGAGGCAGTATCCAGTGCCCGGAGGCAGTTCAGCTTCCGGATCCGGCAAAACACCAGAACCGCAATCACACCTCCTGCCACGCCGCCGTAGATGGCGAGGCCGCCCTTTCGCAGATTAAAAATCTCGGCAATATGTGCGCTGTAATAATCCCACGAAAATACGACGTAGTAAATCCTTGCGCAGATCACCGCCACAATAATTGCAATCACACCGAGGTCAAAATAATCCTCTTCCTTTTGCCCGGTCGCTTTCGCCACCCGCATGACCAGCAGAAGCCCGGTCATCATCGCGACCGCCAGGACAACCCCGTAGCAGGCAATTGATAAATTCCCGATGCGGAAGGTTTTGATGACATTTGTCAGGGTAATCCCGAGATTCGGGAATCGAATGGTTCCCACCATGAAGCTTCACCTCTGCACTTCCCATAATCCGTGCGAATGAACCTTTCCGCGGTTCTTTCTCATTCGCTGCGGACTTCGTCCCTAAGGATCTGTCACGAAATCACACGTTAAAGCGGAACAGAATCACATCCCCGTCCTGCACGACGTAGTCCTTCCCCTCCAGGCCGACCAGACCCTTTTCCCGTGCGGCGGCGAGTGAGCCGCAGTCGAGCAGATCCCGGTAATTCACCACTTCCGCGCGGATAAACCCGCGCTCAAAATCCGAATGAATCTTGCCGGCCGCCTGCGGCGCCTTAGTTCCTTTTTTAATCGTCCATGCGCGCGTCTCGGTCTCGCCCGCAGTCAGAAAGCTCATAAGCCCCAGAATGTTGTAGCTTGCCTTTATCAGTTTCTCCAGTCCGGACTCCTTTAATCCCAGATCTTCCAGAAACATTTGTTTTTCATCATCCTCCAGCTCCGAAATTTCCTCCTCAATCTTCGCGCAGATCACAAAAACCTCGCTGCCCGTCTCTTTGGCATAGTTGCGGACCGCCTGTACATAAGGATTCGACGCCGCATCATCCTCCAGCTCCTCTTCCGATACATTCGCCGCAAAAATCACCGGCTTCGCCGTGAGCAGGTTGTACTCGGAAAGCCACGCCAGCTCGCCCTCATCCTCCGTCTCATAGGTAATTGCAAGCTTTCCGTCCTCCAAGTGCGCTTTCAGAGCCTTCATCAGCGCCAACTCCTTCGCCGCAGCCTTGTTGTTATTCGCCGCGCGGCCGGTCTTTGCAATGCGCCGCTCCAGAATCTCCAGGTCAGAGAAGATCAGTTCCAGATTAATCGTCTCGATATCCCGCACAGGATTGACCGAGCCGTCTACATGCACCACATTCTCATCTTCAAAGCAGCGAACGACATGGACAATCGCGTCCACCTCGCGGATGTTTGCCAGAAACTGATTCCCCAGGCCTTCGCCCTTCGACGCGCCCTTCACCAGACCAGCGATGTCGACAAACTCGATCACGGCGGGCGTCACCTTTGCGGAATGATACAGGTCCGAAAGCAGTCCGAGGCGCTCATCCGGCACCGCCACCACGCCCACATTCGGGTCAATTGTACAGAACGGATAATTGGCGGACTCCGCGCCCGCCTTCGTAAGTGAATTAAATAATGTACTCTTTCCTACATTTGGCAAACCAACAATTCCAAGCTTCATGTTTTTCCATATCCTCCTCAGTGACCTTCTGTCTCTGTTTTTCTTTATGCTTTCCTGTCTTCCTGCCCTTTGGAATCAAAACAGAACACCTGTGCGAAGCACACATCCGTCCGCGATTCATTCCTTCT
The DNA here is from genome assembly GCA_021202075.1 of Lachnospiraceae bacterium. Taxonomy (GTDB): domain Bacteria; phylum Bacillota; class Clostridia; order Lachnospirales; family Lachnospiraceae; genus Choladousia. Next base: position 33,968 of record JAJQDT010000078.1, read on the forward strand.
GACCACTCATCCCGTTTCCGGGCCGGAAATCGGGATACTCTGCCATCACGGCCTGCATCTTCCGGACATTTTCGGCGCGATCGCCGCTAAATACAGCGGAGCCGGCCACACAGACATTTGCACCGGCCTCAATGACCAGGCGAAGCGTCCGGTCATTGATCCCGCCATCCACTTCTATATCGAGAGGCATCCCAAGCTCAAGAGCCTTCTGCCTGAGCGCACGGATTTTCCCGGTCATCTCCGGAATATAGGGCTGGCCGCCATAGCCCGGATTGACCGTCATGATCAATACCATATCGAGATACGGCAGCACATAATCAAGCACAGAAAGCGGAGTGGCCGGATTCAGTGCAACACCCGCGCGCAGCCCCCTGCTTTTGATGTCGTGCAGCACCCGCTGCAGATGCCGCGCCGTTTCCGCGTGGACCGTGATGCTGTCTGCCCCGCACGCAGCAAAATCCGCAATGTATTTTTCCGGCTCCACGATCATCAGATGTACGTCAAACAGGCAGTCCGTCACACTTCGGATGGACGAAATTACAGGCATCCCAAAGGAAATACTTGGCACAAACACGCCGTCCATCACATCGATATGCAGATACTCAGCTCCCGCCTTTACCACAGTCTCAACCTCGTTGCCCAGTGTCTTAAAATCCGCTGCCAGAATTGACGGCGCGAGAATATTCTTTCGGTCCATATCCGCTCTCCCTTTTGTATAACCGCTCAGAGCAGTCCTTATCTTTCTGTTATATGTCCATACTCGCACAGCGAGTATGGACGTAGGCCGCGCCCCTCGCCGGGGTAGCATCCCGCACTTCGTACGGGATGCTACAATCGCGAAGAATGTTCCGATTTGCGCAGCAAATCGAGAACGCTACCGATTCTCCATTGCGCGGCTCTCATTGGATCTGTCAATACTTTTTTCTTTCCTTTAGTTCCTCTGCCAGCAGTACATAGCTCTCATACCTGGCACGGTGAATCTCCCCATTCTCTACCGCTTCCTTTACCGCGCAGTCCGGCTCTTTTAAGTGCATACAACCCTGAAATCTGCACAGCGGCTCATAAAGGGCAAATTCATGAAAATATTCTTTCAGTTCCTCGTATTCAATCCCCTGCAGATACAGAGAACTGAACCCTGGCGTGTCCAGAATGTAACTGCTGCCTGTTTCCCGCGGATCCGTACAACGGCCATCTGAATCCAGTCTGCAAAAAGAAGCCGGATCCTCCTTCTGATCTGTCATCGCCGGAAGCACCAGCAGCTCCGTATGCCGCGTCGTCTGCTTTCCCCGTTCCACCTTTTTACTGATTTCCCCTACTTCCATATGCGCTCCGCCAAGCAGCGCGTTTGTCAGGGAGGATTTCCCGACTCCGGACGGCCCCGCCAGCACCGTCGTCTTCGAGGCCAGAAGAGCGCGCATCCCGTCCAGGCCTTCCCGCTGTGCCACACTCACAAAACGCACTTCACAGCCGCAGCCCCGGTAAATCTGCTCCAGCGACCGCATGGCTTCTGCGTCCGCCAGATCGGATTTATTAAAGCAAATGATAACCGGGATGTCCTGCCGGTTCATCAGGATCAGGAACCGGTCCAGCAGGTTCAGATTCGGTTTCGGCTGCGTCAGCGCGAACACGACCAGCGCCTGATCCACGTTCGCGGCAGCCGGCCGGATCAGCATATTCCGGCGGGGAAGCAGTTCATCCACATTCCCGGTCCGCTCCTGCGCATCCAGAATCGAAATCTCCACGTCATCTCCGACCAGAGGCTTTACCTTTTCTTTCCGGAAGATTCCCTTCGCCCTGCACTCATAAACCTCTCCGTCGGCGGCATGTACGTAATAAAACCCGCCGACGCCCCTGATTATCTTTCCACGCATGCATCCCTCACTGCCTGACAACCGCTGATCTCCAACCATTGCCTGTCAGCCGCTAACCATTAACCACTAACTACTATCTACTATCCACCATCCACTAACCACTGGCTACTATCCGCTAACCACTATCCCACTTCACTGAATGTGATTCCGGAATATTCGATCTTGCTTGTCACCTCGCCGGTGTCCGCATCCAGCAGATAGACGTAAGCAATACCGGTGGTTACCCCGTCGGCGCCGGCCACCTGCAGCAGATAGGGGAAGGTAGTCGTTCCCTCAAACACGGTCGTCTCTGTCCCATTCTGATATAAGGTAATCCGCACCGGCTGTCCGGTATAGCCGGCCGGCTCTGTCAGGGACGCGTTGCACTGCCAGGTACCGGACGACGACGAACCGGAAGAAGACGTATCGGTCGACGATGCAGCCGACGTCGTCGTGTCAGACGTTGTCGAGTCAGACGCCGTCGTTTCCGAGGTCGCTGAAGTTGTACTGCCATCTTCAATGGTAATGTTGTCCTCGTCTGTCGTATCCGATGAAGCCGGTCCGGTGCTGATATAAATGGTCACCGTACTTCCTGCCGGAACCAGCCCGTCTGTATCCTCCGCACTGGTGCGGGTCACCATCCCCTCGTCGATGGTATCACTGGACTCATATGCGTAATCCGCGGTCAGTCCCAGCATTTCCAGGGCCTCCTCGGCCCGCTCCACCGTATAACCGGTCAGCGCCCAGAGGGTCTTATATTCCGTAACCTCTTCCTCGGTGGCACTCTCCTCTGTCTCCGATTCCTGCGGTCCCTGGCTGACAAACAGCGTAATGGTATCGCCCTTTTCTACCATCTCTCCGGATTCCGGATCGGTGGAAATGACATAACCGCTCTCCACGGTATCACTGTATTGGGTCTGATCCACCTGGTATTGCAGACCCTTCGTAATCAGCAGTGCTTCCGCCTGGGAAAGCGCCATATTGCTCAGATTATCCAGAGCAAACGCGCCGGAGGTCTCCGTCTCAGTCTCTGACTCAGACTCGGATTCTGTCTGTTTTTCCGTCTCTATCACTATGACATCATCATCGGAATCTGACTTGTTTCCGGAAAATCTCATCAGACCAAACGCATTGGCGAGCAGTGCCAGAAACACACAGCCAACGACGATGGCAATGATAATGCCGCCAAGTGTGACGACTCTCTCAAGCCCCGGATTCAGCTCCGAATCCTCCTCCTTTTTCTTTCTCCGCTCACGCGCAGACTCAAAGCTTTCGTCCAGATGGTAGCTCTCTTCCTCTTCTCTCTCATCAATGCCGTAATCGCTCGGGTTGTCGTATATCCCATAATAGTCCGGGTCGTCAAGGTCGTCCTCCCCGTATCCGGCGTTCCATCGGCTGCCGTCATAGGAATCGTCCAGTCTTCCGGGGGATACCTCCTGGAACTGCGTTTTCTGATAATAGCTGCCCGGCTGATACGCACGGCTCCGGACGGAGTCGTCACCCTCCAACGCATGCATATTGGCGGCAGCGCCGACATCCATTGTCTCATCATAAGAGGGCATGCGTTGTTCCGATTTGATCTGATCCAGCTCTTCTTTGGACATCACAATGGTTTTGGACGTCCGATCCGCCACCGGCCAGGTCACAAAATCTCCTTCCGGGTTCGTCAGAGACTCCCGCAGATCACGGATCAGCTCTGTCATATTCGGATACCGGCGGTCCGGACTTTTCTGTGTACATTTCAGGACAATCTGGTTCGTACTGTACGGGATCTCCGGGACCTCCTCCCTCGGTCCGTGCATCTCGTCCTGAAGGTGACGGAGCGCCACGGCCACAGCCGTATCGCCGTCAAACGGCACATGCCCGGTCAGCATCTCATACATGGTAATGCCGAGAGAATAGATGTCGCTTTTTTCATCACTGTAGCCGCCCCGCGCCTGCTCCGGCGAGCTGTAATGGACAGAGCCCATGATATTGGAGGTCATCGTTTTCGCGGAGACCGCGCGGGCAATCCCGAAATCCGCCACCTTGACCTTCCCGTCCGTTGAGATCATGATATTCTGCGGCTTTACATCGCGGTGAATCACCCCATTGTTATGAGCCGCCTCCAGACCGGCCGAAATCTGCAGCGCGATGCTGGTCGCCTCCCGGACCGAGAGACGTCCCTTGTCCGCGATATATTGCTTGAGCGTAATCCCTTCTACCAGCTCCATGACAATATAACTGATCCCAGCTTCCTCGCCCACGTCGTAAATATTGACGATATTGCCGTGCGCCAGACCAGCGGCCGACTGTGCCTCCACCCGGAATTTGGAAATGAAAACCTTGTCCTCGCGGTATTCCTTCTTCAGCACCTTAACCGCCACAAAACGGTTCAGCTTATGATCCTTGGCTCTGTACACATCCGCCATGCCGCCAGAGCCGATTTTTGAGATAATTTCATATCTGTTCTGAATAAACAACCCTGCATTTAACATAATTTCTCCCCTTCACCTGACCCGGACAAGCCGGAACCAAAATTTTGCCATTTTGCGCAAGAAATTGTTCCTAAGTTCCTAATGCTCCGGTTCTCAATCGGATCCCCTCCGTCTTCTGTTACGCATTGCCTGTTCCCCTTTCAGACTTCTGCCAGCACAACGGAAATGTTATCCTTCCCCCCATTTTTGTTCGCCTCGTTCACCAGATGCTGCGCAGCCTCCTTCGGCGAACCGGAATCACGGACAATCTGCCAGATCCCGGAATCCTCGACCATATTGGTCAGTCCATCGGAGCAAAGCAGAATCCGGTCGCCCGCCTCAAGCTTCACGTCAAAAAAGTCAATCCGCACCGGTGATTTCACACCAATCGCCCTCGTAATCACATTTTTGTCCGGATGTGTGCGGGCATCCTTGCGCTTCAGCTCACCCATCCGGATCATCTCCTCCACCAGTGAATGATCCTTCGTAATCTGTGATATGTCATCATCGATCAGGTAGAGCCGGCTGTCCCCGACATTGGCGACATACAGGTAACCATCCCGAATCACGGCAGCGACCACCGTCGTGCCCATCCCTTCCAGAGACCGATCCGTAGAAGCCTTTTCAATGACGCGGTCGTTCGCGTAATGAATCGACTCGGAAAGCAGCGGAATCGGACGTTCCTCCTTAGCCTGCCCCAGATATTCAATCATCGACTCCACTGTATAGCGCGACGCCAGATCACCTGCGTTATGTCCGCCCATTCCGTCAGCGACAATCATCAGATTCGGAAGATTGCCCACCGGCTGCTCTGACGCGTAAATGAAATCCTGATTGGAGGACCGTCTCCTGCCAATGTCCGTGACGCTGTAAATCCTCATGCTGCTACCTCCTGTCTCGCATGGTTTTTATGCGAGACGCAGGCCGCGCCTCATGCTTTAGCATGATTTCCAATGGCGCGGCTTTCCACCTCCCATCCCTCATCGCCTTTTATGAGGGATATGTTTCTGTTCCGTATCGTTTTTCATGTGCGGCCATCTGCCGCCTCTTCTGCATTGTGATTTTTATGCGGGATATATTTCTGTTCTGTATTGTCTTTTATGCGCGGTCATCTGCCGCCTCTTCCGCATTGATTTTTATGCGGAATATATTCCTGTTCCATATCGCTTTTCATGTGCAGCCATTGGGATCCTCTCCCGCGCTATCCTTTGTGCGCGACAGATATCCCTTCCGCAGCTGGCCGCAGGCGCCTGCGATGTCGCGACCCATCTCTCTTCTAATAGTAACATTTATTCCGTATTTTTCAAGTTTATTTTTAAAAGCTTCCATCACCCGCCGGTCCGGCTGTACAAACTCCCGCTCTCTGATCGGGTTGACCGGAATCAGATTGATATGGCAGTTCATCCCCTTCAAAAGCCCCGTCAGCTGTCCGGCGTCCGCCTGCGTGTCGTTCACACCGCCCACCAGGCTGTACTCAAACGTCATCCTGCGCCCGGTCTGTTCGAAATAATAACGGCAGGCATCCAGAACATCGTCCAGCTCATACCGATAAGCAACCGGCATCAGCTCTTTGCGCTTTTCCTGCGAAGATGCATGCAGCGAAAGTGCAAGTGTGATCTGCAGCCTTTCTTCCGCCAGCCTCCGGATATTTTCCACCAGGCCGCAGGTCGAGACCGTGATATTCCGCTGGCTGATGTGCAGCCCGTTTTCATCAGACAAAAGCTGCAGGAAACGAAGCAGATTATCATAGTTATCGAGCGGCTCTCCGGTTCCCATGACGACCAGATGGGAGACGCGCTCCCCGGTCATCCGCTGAATGCAATATACCTGGTCGAGCATCTCGGACGGCGTTAAATTTCTCGTAAGTCCTCCGATGGTCGAGGCACAGAACCGACAGCCCATACGGCAGCCGACCTGCGAGGATATGCAGACCGAATTGCCAAAATGGTAGCGCATCAGGACGCTCTCGATGACGTTGCCGTCATTCAGACAGAAGAGATATTTTTCAGTTCCGTCTATCTTTGAGACCCGCCGTTCTACGGGCAAAAGGGAGGTATATTCGCAATGCTCCCGCAGAGTTTCCCGAAATGCCTTTGGCAGATTCGTCATCTCATCATAGCTGCGCGCCAGCTTCTGATGCATCCACTGGTACAGCTGCTTCGCGCGAAACGGTTTTTCGCCGAAAGAAATCACTTCTTCCGTCAGCTCTTCGAGCGTACAGGATTTGATATCACACTTTTCATCCGCTTTTCCTGTCATAAAGCCGGTGTTACCCAATTCTGCAGCTTGTCTGCCAGGTTCTGCAAGGCCGACATATGTCATGTCGGGCGATGCAAAGTTCATCTCCTTCATAGTACGCTGTCCCCTTCGCATGGTTTGAACCGATAACATCTCTGATTCCCGATTGTTCTGTTTCTGTAGCTCTGTCATCGACCCATGTCAGGCGATGCTCAGTATCTGTTACGAAATAACTTATTGAAAATCAGCTGGTGCAGAAAACGTCTATAATTATAATTTCCGCAGCCTTGCGATAAAGAATCCGTCCGACTGATGCACGCCCGGCAGCAGCTGAATGTAGCCCCCTGCGGTGGTCCGGCTTTTCAGCGCATCACAGATATATGGATCAATGCTCTCGAGCCGGAACGGGAAATTCTCCAGAAACCACTTGATGTTGTACTGGTTCTCATCCGCCCCGATGGTGCAGGTGCTGTACACCAGCGTTCCGCCCGGGCGGACATACTCCTGCACATTGACAAGAATCCGCCGCTGCAGCCGGATGATATCCTGCTGCTGTTTTTCTGACATTTTATACTTAATATCCTGCTTTTTCCGGATCACGCCGAAGCCTGAGCAGGGAACATCCGCCAGCACGATATCCGCTCTGCCTCTGGATTCCTCATCCAGAACCGTCGCGTCCATCCGCATCGCGCGGATATTGATCGCTCCCGTGCGCTCAATGCTCTCCTGCATCATGCGCACCTTGCGCTCGGAAATATCGCGCGCCTCGACATAGCCGCTGCCCATCAGCTTCTCCGCGATATGCAGACTCTTGCCGCCAGGCGCAGCGCAAACGTCGATACAGTAATCTCCCCAGTTCGGCGCGGCAATCTCCGATACCAGCATCGAGCTGATGTCCTGAACCTGGATCCAGCCCTTGCGGAACGCCGACACCGAGCCGATGAAATTGTAATTCGCGATTTCCAATGCGTAATCCAGGTAGGGATGCCGTCTCACGCTGATCCCCTGAGAGACGAGATCCTGCATGATTTCCTCGACAGACGCCTTCGCCAGATTGCAGCGCACCACCGTGCCTCTGCTCATATGCGAATCCCTGCAGATGCGCTCCGTCGTCTCATAGCCAAACTGGTCCACCCATTTATTGAGCATCCAAATGGGAAACGAATACTTCACGGAAAGATAATGCAGCGGCTCCTCATCCTGCCTGGGATAGCGGACCTGCGAAAGCCGCCGCGCCGTGTTGCGCAGCACTCCGTTGACAAATCCCTTCAGATTATAAAACCCTTTTTTCTGTGCCAGCTTCACCGCCTCATTGCAGACGGCCGAATCCGGCACACTGTCCATATATTTCAGCTGGTATACGGAAATGCGGAGCAGATTGCGGATCAGCGGCTTCATATTGTAGACCGGCACATTCGAAAACTGTTCAATGATATAGTCAATCTGGATCATATGCTCCAGCGTGCCCTCGACCAGCCGAGAAATAAAGGCCCGGTCCCGCTTCTCCAGATACTGGTATTTCTCCAGCGTCTCCCGCAGCACCACATGGCTGTACGCTTCTTCTTCCGTGATCTCCATCATCACGCCGAGAGAAATCTCCCGCAAATTCACCGGTTTTGTCATCTTCTCCTCCTGCCCTGCGAAAGCAGCACCAGACGCAGCAGCTGCAGTATGGAAGCTGCCAGGGACGCCACATAGGTCATCGCCGCCGCATGAAGCACTCTCCTCCCAATGCCCAGCTCCTGCTCCCCCAGAATATGCGTATCCTCCAGAATCCGCAGTGCACGCGAGGAGGCATTGAACTCTACCGGCAGTGTCACCAGCTGGAACAGCACCGCCAGTGTAAACAGCGCGATGCCGACCGTGATCAGCGGCTGAAGGGAAAAAATCCATCCGAACAGAAAAATCGGCCATCCGAGGGAAGAGCCGAAATTCGCCACTGGCACTAGGGAGCTTCGAAAGCCGAGCGGCGCGTAGTGAACCTGATCCTGCACGGCATGCCCGCACTCATGGGCCGCCACACAGACCGCCGCGACCGAATTCGACGCATAGGTGCTGTTCGACAAACGCAGCGTCTTCGTGCGCGGATCGTAATGATCGGTCAACTCCCCGGAAATCCGCTCAATCGCCACGTCATAAATGCCCGCACTCTGCAGCACTCTCTGCGCCGCCATCGCACCGGTCATCCCGCACATGCTGCGCACACGGTTATATCTTCGGAATGTGTTTTTCACGTGGGCGGACGCCGCCAGAGAGAGCACTAGCCCGATGATTACCAGCAAATAAGTCCAGTCTAAGGTATAATAACCATAATACATAAAACACACCTCCCTGCGAAATCCTGCCACCCGTTGTCATCTGTCACTTTACCATAAAAAAATGACTCCGTAAAGCGTCCCGGGCGAAGCAATATCTTAAAGCTTTTGTAATTTAATTATATCAAAAACCCCGGATTGCTCCATGGCTTTTCTTTTTCGTGAAAAAACGAGGTGGCAAGCCCCCGTGAATTATTACTTTTGCTCTTCTGATTCTTTCGGCTTGTATTTTTCATCCCCTGTTTCAATCCACAGGATAAAATCATTTATTTTCTTTTCGTCCCATCCTGCAGCTCGCAGGCCTAAAATAATTCTTGCAGCTTCGCTCGTATTCATGGTGTTATTCTCCTTTCTGCTCTGCCAGTGCTTGCCCACTGACGGGATTATTATTTGCTGTGATTACGCATACCTTAAACAGCCTTTCGGCTCTGGAATGGTTATTCAGCAGCTTGTGTTAACTTCAATCCATAGCCTGACAGATTCTTCTGCGGCATACGGGATTGTCGGGCCTTTAGTCCGCGTCAGCTTCTGCGATCGCGGCGTTCTTGTCCGGTTCCGGCGGTACTTCCAGGATAAATTTTCGACCTGCATAATGCAGGCTGCCCTTACAATATCATACTTTCGTTTACAATTACCGGATAGCCGCGCAGGAACGCGTCGACCGGCATTTTCTTTTTTCCCTCCGGCTGAAGCTCCAGAATGGAGAGTATGCCATCGCCCGTCTGAACGTACAGAGCCGTTTTTGTGACCCTGCAAACGGTACCCGGCGGCATCTGCCCAGCGCCTTCTTCAGCAACCTCCGCCCTCCAGACTTTCAGCAGCTTTCCATGAAATCGGGTCCAGGCGCCCGGCCAGGGATCCAGCCCCCGGATCCGGCGCTCAATTTCATGCGCGCTCCTGCCCCAGTCGATGCGGCCATCCTCTTTGGTCAGCATCGATGCATAGCCTGTCGGGCTTTCTTTCGGCTGCTTTTCATACGAAGCGGTCCCGTTTTCTATCGCATCCAGCGTTTCCATAAGCAGAGACGCGCCAACGGCACTCAGCTTATCAAACAGGCTTCCGCCCGTCTCGTTTTTTGCCAGCGGTACCACCTTTTTTAAAATCATATCCCCGGTGTCCAGACCGGCGTCCATGCGCATCGTGGTCACGCCGGACTCTGCCTCGCCGTTGATCACCGCCCACTGGATGGGCGCCGCGCCCCGATACTTCGGAAGCAGAGATGCATGGACATTGATGCAGCCATATTCCGGAATATCCAGAATGGCCTGCGGGATGATCTGGCCAAATGCCGCCACCACAATCACGTCCGGGTGAAGCCCTTTTAATAAGTCAATCCATTCAGGCTCCCGGATTTTCTCAGGCTGATAAACCGGTATTCCCGCTGCAACAGCAGCCTCCTTTACCGGAGGCATCTGCAGCGCCCTGCTGCGCCCCTTCGGCTTGTCCGGCTGGCAGAAGACCGCCCGCACCTGACAGTGTTCCGAATCAATCAGCGCCTGCAGCGTGCCCACCGCAAAATCCGGGGTTCCCATAAAAACTACATTTTTTATCATATCAATCGCCTCTGTTATCGCATACAAATCTGATCTGTCAATTTTCCAAATCGAAGCACAATCAATATAGGGGAGCCCTCTCACCCTATTCAAAGTGTGGTGCCAGATGTCCAGTGGACTTCCGTTTAGCGCCGACCGAAGCGAAACGCAGACCCGGGTGCAGCTTCAGCCGCAAAACTCCTTGCCCGGTTCTATGCATAAAACCGCTCTTGCCTTTGATTTGTTTTCAGGCTTCCTCGTCCTCTTCCGGCTCGTCGGTCACTTCAAACAGCTCTCCCTCCACCTTTTCGACATACATGATGCCCTCCAGATGGTCGCATTCATGGCAGATGGCGCGCGCCAGCAGCTCTTCTCCTTCGATCACGATTTCATTCATATCCTCATCCAGCGCCTTTACCTTGACATAATTCGGCCGCGTCACCATACCCGCCTGCCCGGGCAGGCTTAAGCAGCCCTCCTGGCCGGTCTGCTCCCCGGAGGTCTCCAGAATCTCCGGATTAATCAGCACATACGCTCCATGCTCGTCTCCGATGTCGATCACGACAATCCGTTTGAGCACGCCCACCTGCGGAGCCGCCAGACCGACGCCATTCAAATCGTACATGGTATCCAGCATATCCCGGATCAGCATTTTCGTGCGCGGGGTCATCATCTGAACCGGGCGGCATACCTTTTTCAGCTTTTCATCTCCGTAAATTCTGACTTGTCTCAGTGCCATATTATCGTTCCTGCCTTTCATGCAAATATTAATTATCAGCTATTCCATCGAACAGAGGAACACCCTTCTCTCCTGTCAACAGGCCAAAGACTGCCTGATATGCGTATCATCAATAAAACCCGAATCTTATTACCTGCCAGTGAGCTAAGAAATAACTTATGCATCCTGCACCGTCTGACGCGCGAATCGCAGTCCATAAAAGCGTCACCGTTCAAAATTGATACTGATATCATGGAATCCGCTGTTCATTTCGATGTACTGCTCCATGTAATTCTTTATCGTTGTCAGGACTTTTTCGTCCGTGTGCCGGATGTAAAGAACCATCCGGTAAATATCTTTGATTTTCGCGACAGGCTCGTCGGTCGGCCCCATCATTACGGCCTGAACCTTATCAGACAGCTGCCGCGCAAAGCGTGCCAGATAGCCGACCGCTTTTTGCAGGCTCTCCTGATTTTCCGCCGCGCAGTGCACGGACATCAGTGAACCGGCCGGCGGATAGCCGGACAGACGGCGGTATTCCATCTCCTGCTCATAAAAAGGCTCATACGTCTGCGCCGCCGCGCAGGTGATTGCGTAATGATCCGGCCGATAGGTCTGTATCACCACTTCCCCCGGCAAATCTCCGCGCCCGGCGCGGCCCGCCGCCTGCGCCAGAAGCTGGTAGGTGCGCTCCGATGCCCGAAAATCGCTGATATTCAGCGATAAATCCGCTGCCAGTGCGCCAACCAGCGCAACGCCCGGAAAATCATGCCCCTTTACAATCATCTGCGTACCAATCAAAATATCAGCCTCGTGCCTGCCAAATGCCCGGAGAATCTCCGCGTGTCCATCCTTCCCACGCGTGGTATCCGCATCCATCCGCAAAATCCGCGCCCCCGGAAACGCTGCCGCCACCACCGTCTCAATCTGCTGTGTGCCGGCTTTAAACCCGCCGATAAACTTCGACCCGCAGGCCGGACATTCCTTTACGACCGGCTGTGTGTATCCGCAATAGTGGCAGATGAGCCGCCCGCCCCTATGCAGCGAAAGTGAAACATCGCAGTGCGGGCATTTCATGACATGCCCGCAGGAGCGGCAGGAGACGAATCCGGCAAATCCCCTGCGATTGATAAACAGCATACTCTGCTGTCCATGTTCGAGGACGTCCCTCATTTTTTCCAGAAGAGAGCGGCTTAAAATCGAGCTGTTGCCATCCCGTAGCTCCTGCCGCATATCCACGACCGAAACCGTCGGCAGCTCATGACCGCCCGGCCGATGTCTCATCGTAAGCAGCCTGCCCTCTCCCCGCGCCATCCTGTCATAAGATTCCAGCGAAGGAGTCGCCGAGCCGAGCACCAGAACCGCGCCCTCCAGCGACGCCCGCTTTCGTGCGACCTCTCTGGCATCGTAGCGCGGCGTCGTTTCACTTTTATAGGAGGGCTCGTGCTCCTCATCGATAATGATCAGCCCCAGCCGTTCAAATGGGGTGAAAAGCGCAGAGCGCGGACCGATCATCACATCGATATCGCCGGATTTTGCGCGCTCAAACTGGTCATACCGCTCCGACTGTGAAAGCCGGGAGTGCAAAATGGAAATCCGGTCGCCGAACGCGTGATAGAATCGGACGACATTCTGATAAGTCAATGAAATCTCCGGAATCAGCAGAATCGCCTGCTGATTCCGCCGCAGAGTCTCCGCGATCAGCTCCATGTAAACAGCCGTCTTGCCGCTCCCTGTCACGCCATGAAGCAGAAATTCCGGGGCGCTCCCCTGACTGATTTGAGGATTCCGGCCTTCTCCGGCATTCCCCTGGCCAGTCTGGAAATCCCGGCAGTCCGCATTCTGCACCCCGCCAGTCTTTTTAGCATCTGTGCCGCATTTCTTCCAGACATCGCAAATCGTATCCACTGCCGCGCGCTGTTCATCGGTAAGCCGAAGCCCCGTCACTGACTGCACCAAGACCTTTTCCGACCTTTCATTTTCCAGCCTTTCATTTTCCGGCCCTTCATTTTCTAACCGTCTGGTCTTCCGTTCACCCAAATCTCCCCCTGCACTTCGGCCACCTGGTCCGCCGCACCCGGCCGCCTTCCTCTCACCGGAGACGTCCTGCTCCTGATTCATCGTCTCCGCACGCAGCTGTTCCAGTATCGCCGGCGTCCGGTAGATCTGTTCGGATTCGCAGCGGATCAGTCCCATCTGCTCCATCGCGCGCAGTACCGGCTGCGTAATCCGCAGTGCTCCGGTCACCGCCTCCTGCGGCAGCACCGGTTCTTCCACCAGCGCCTCCAAAAGCCGTGCGCGCGCCGTCTGATGCTTCCTGCGAAATTCCGTCAGCCATCCGCGCGCATCCTCCGCGCTGATGGCGAGCACAACCCGTTTTTTCTTTTTCTCCGGAGGACGGCTCCGAAACGGCAGTACCGTCCGAAGCGCCTGCACCGTCGTCGAACCGTAATAATCCCGCATCCAGAGCGCCAGCGCCGTAAGCTTCGACTGCGCATTTCCAATCTCATTGACGCGCCGGAGGATGGTTTTCATTTTTTCCGGCGTACAGGCGGGCGTCGGTGAAATCCGGAGCACATACCCCTTTGTCAGCCGGTCGCCGCGGCCAAACGGCATCTCCACCACGTCCCCCGGCTCCAGGCGTTCCTCCAACCCGGGCGGAATCCGGTACTGAAAGGTCTGATCCAGTTTATTATGTGAGATATCGACAATGACATCCGCGTACAAAACCATCTGCCACCTTCTTAGTTATTATAAAATGAATGCATCCGATCTCTTGCATCCTCCTCCAGGATCTCCCGGATCAGCACCCGCTCATCCATCGGGTACTGGACGCCGCGGATTTCCTGGTAATCCTCATGCCCTTTTCCGGCAAGGACAATGATATCGCCCGGCTTGCCGTGATGGATCGCCCAGGCAATCGCTTCTTTGCGATCCGTGATTTTCACATAGCTGCCATCCGTCTTTTCCATACCGGTTATGATATCCGCGATGATTGCCTCCGGCTCCTCGAACCGCGGGTTATCCGATGTGATAATCGTCAGGTCTGCCAGGCGGCCGGACACCTCTCCCATCTCGTAACGGCGGAGCTTCGAGCGGTTGCCGCCGCACCCAAACAGGCAGATCAGGCGGTGCGGATGATACTCGCGCAAGGTCTCCAGAAGACTCTCAAGCGCCATCGCGTTGTGCGCGTAATCAATCATCAGTGTAAACTCATCTGATACTTTGATCAGTTCCACGCGGCCTTTCACCTTCGCGCCCTTCAGCGCCCTGCAGATCTCCTCCGGCCCGACTTTAAAATGGCGGCAGATCGCAATCGCGGTCAGAGAATTATATACACTAAATTTACCCGGGATGTCAATCTCAACATCGAAGCGCGTCTCATCCGACGCGTCCCCGTTCCCAGTCTGCTTTTCAACACCTGCCGCCTGCTGCTTCTCTGCTTCAGAGGCGTTCTCACCATCAAAAAGCCGGTCATCTTCCGGTTCCGTTTCGCACGCATTTTTATTCTTCCAGGAAACCGTATAAGCAATGCCCAGATACCCCGGACGCGACACCAGCTGCATGTTCTCCGCACGAACCCCCGCGCGCTCGGAAAGTCCAAACGTCTCCACCTCGCAGGTGTGCCCCCGTAAAATCGCCTCCAGATGCGGGTCGTCCGCGTTCAGGATTCCATATTTACACTGTCTGAACAGACGGCTTTTGCACTCCAGATAATCCTCGAAGCTCTTATGCTCCGCCGGTCCGATGTGATCCGGCTCGATATTTGTAAAAATGCCGATTTCAAACGGAATGCCCGCCGTGCGCCCGAGCATCAGTCCCTGTGAGGAAACCTCCATCACTACCACCTGGCAGCCCGCGTCCGCCATACGCCGGAAATATTCCTGAATGGTATAAGATTCCGGAGTCGTATTGTGCGCCGGAATCGTCTCGTCGCCAATGATTGCCTCAATGGTGCCAATCAGTCCGACCTTGTAGCCCGCCAGCTCCAGAATCGACTTTACCATATAGGTCGTCGTCGTCTTGCCTTTCGTCCCGGTCACACCGATAATCCGCATCTCATTGGCCGGATACCCGAAATATGCCGCGGACATCAGCGCCATCGCGTAGCGCGAATCCCGCACCCGGATCACCGTCACATCCTCCGGTGCCTCCACCGGATCCTCCGCCACGAGAACCTTCACGCCTTTTGCCACCACGTCTGGCACGTATTTATGACCGTCCGTCACCGCGCCTTTTATGCAAAAGAAGAGGGAACCCTCTTCCACTTTCCGTGAATCATTGATCAGATTCCTCACATCGGTGTCAACCGTTCCCTGTACACACTCATAATCAATCTGTTCCAACAGCTGTTCCAGCCTCATACTCTGGTTCTCCTTTGTTTCTTCTCACTATAAGATATGATATTCCCGGATTCCGTCATTGACCTGCGAAGTTCACTGCCGCAGGCGCGGCGGACTTCTTGTACGTCACATTCTACCACGTCCGCTCCATATGGGCAAGGAGCAAATCTCCGGCGACAACCTCGACTGCCTTACTGCCCCCAAAAAAATTTCCGGCTTACCGGCCTTCATCTCCCTGTGTATCTCCCTGGGTATAGCGGTCAATTTTATCTTTTTTGTATGCCTCATAGCGCTCCTGCTCGATGGCTTCGCGGATTTCCTCCATCAGATGGTTGTAATAATACAGGTTGTGCAGCACGCACAGCCGCATGCCAAGCATTTCCTTCGCTTTAAGAAGATGGCGGATATAGGCCCGACTGTAATGCCTGCAGGCCGGACAGCCGCAGCCCTCCTCGATCGGGCGGGCATCCAGCTCATATTTTGCGTTAAACAGGTTCAGCTTCCCATCGTTCGTATACACATGGCCGTGCCGCCCGTTGCGGCTCGGATAAACACAGTCAAAGAAGTCAACGCCGCGCGCAACTCCCTCCAGTATGTTGACCGGCGTACCGACCCCCATCAGATAGGTCGGCTTCTCCTGCGGCAGATACGGCACCACCTCGTCCAGGATATGATACATCTCTTCGTGCGACTCTCCGACCGCAAGCCCACCGATCGCGTACCCATCCAGATCCAGCTCCGAAATCCGTTTCGCGTGATCGATGCGGATGTCCTCGTAAATCGCGCCCTGGTTAATGCCAAAGAGCATCTGGTGAGGATTGATCGTATCCGGCAGCGCGTTCAGCCGCTGCATCTCATCCTTGCAGCGAACCAGCCAGCGGGCCGTGCGGTCGACCGAGGCCTGGACATAATCGCGGTCCGCCACGCTGGACGAGCACTCATCAAATGCCATCGCAATCGTAGATCCCAGGTTGGACTGAATCTGCATGCTCTCCTCCGGTCCCATAAAAATCCGACGTCCATCAATATGAGACTGAAAGGTAACTCCTTCTTCTTTAATCTTGCGCAGGCTCGCCAGCGAAAACACCTGAAACCCGCCCGAGTCTGTCAGAATCGGGCGCTCCCAGTTCATGAACTTATGCAGGCCGCCCATTTTTTTCACAACCCCGTCTCCCGGGCGCACGTGCAGATGATACGTGTTTGACAGCTCAATCTGTGTCCCAATCTCATACAGATCCGTCGTCGCCACAGCTCCCTTGATGGCCGCCACCGTCCCCACATTCATAAACACCGGTGTCTGAACCGTTCCATGTACGGTCTCAAAGACCGCGCGTTTTGCGCGGCCATTTGTTTTGATAATCTTATACATATCATTCCCCTCGTATGATAAGTTCAGAGCTGCGGAACGCAGCAAAGAACTCCTCTCTACTTCACAGTAATCTTGCACGTGGCCTTCTTCCCGTTCGCAGTAATCGTAATTGTCGCTGTTCCTTTCTTTTTAGCCGTGATTTTTCCGGTCTGATCCACCGACACCACCTTCGAATTCGAAGACTTCCACTTTACCTGCGTCGTTGCCTTCTTATTCTTTACTGTATAGGAAAGAAACTGTACCGTTCCGGCCGCAACGCTCAGCTTTTTCTTCTTAAAGCTCAGCTTTGTTACTTTCACCGCTTTTTTTACTACCTTTACGGTAATTGTTTTCGACACATCGCCCGCCTGAACGGTAATCTTCGCAGTGCCCGCTTTCTTCGCCGTAATCTTGCCGGAAGCGCTCACCTTCGCAACAGACGGCTTCGACGATATATACGTCACCTCATCCGTTGTATTCGCCGGCGAGACAATCACCCCGATTTTCGCGGTGCCCTTCACCTTCAGGTAAATCTTCGAGCGCGATATCTGCAGACCGGTCGCCGAAACGGTTCCGGTATCTGAGGAAGAACCCGCATCTGTGTTCGTTCCGCCTGTTCCGTCAGTGGAATTCGTTCCATCGGTTTCAGCTGCGCCGCCAGCGGAATTCGTCTCACCGGCTGCATCCGTTTCTCCTGTGGAATTTGTCTCGCCCGTTTCGCCCGATCCGCCAGCAGAATTCGTTTCATCCGTCGCATCCGTCCCGGTTGTTCCGCTCGTTTCTGCACCTTCGGTACTGGTTTCCTCTTCATCGGATGTATCCGACAGTTTTTCGATGGATTCTGTATAAGTGGCGCCGCAGAGCTCACAGGTGTAGGTGCGCACGCCCTCTTCTGCTGTGGTCGGTTCTTTTGTGACCGTGCCGCTGTCATAGCTGTGGCCCGTCGCTGTGATCACTTCCTGCGCTGTCAGAACTTCCCCGCATACCGAGCAATGGCTTCCCGCAGTCAGACCTGTTTCTGTACACGTCGCTTCCACTGCCGCGTCCGTCTCCGCTGTGTGGCCCGTCGCTGCTATCTCCTCTGTATACGTCTCTCCGCATACCGTGCAGATGTAAGTCATTAATCCGGCTTCCGTACAGGTTGCTGCGATTGTCACTTCTCCTTCATCATGGCTGTGGCCTGTCGCCGTGATCGC
>JAJQDT010000078.1:52063-64663 GCA_021202075.1 Lachnospiraceae bacterium
TTGCTGCGATTGTCACTTCTCCTTCATCATGGCTGTGGCCTGTCGCCGTGATCGCCTCCGTATACGTGTCTCCGCAGATCTCGCAGGTGTAAGTCTTTACGCCATCTTCTGTGCACGTCGCCGCGGTTGTCACTGCACCTTCATCATAGCTGTGGCCTGTCGCCGTGATCGCTTCTGTATACGTGTCTCCGCAGGTCTCACAAGTGTAGGTCTTTACGCCATCTTCCGTGCACGTCGCTGCTGTCGTCACTTCACTTACATAAATGTGACCCGTCGCCGCAATCACTTCCTGCTCTGTCAGGACTTCCCCACACACGGAGCAATGACTTCCTTCGCTCAGGCCTGTCTCCGTACAGGTTGCCGCCACCGCGGCGTCCGCCACCTCTGTATGACCGGTCGCAGTGATCGCTTCCGTATACGTATCTCCACAGGTTTCACACGTATAGGTCATCACTCCTGCTTCCGTACAGGTTGGTTCCGTCGTCACAACACCCTCATCATAGGCATGACCGGTCGCAGG
The DNA here is from genome assembly GCA_021202075.1 of Lachnospiraceae bacterium. Lineage (GTDB taxonomy): Bacteria > Bacillota > Clostridia > Lachnospirales > Lachnospiraceae > Choladousia. Next base: position 52,584 of record JAJQDT010000078.1, read on the forward strand.
TATTTCCTCCTGTTCGGTCAGCACTTCCCCGCACACGGAGCAGTGACTTCCCGCAGTCAGGCCGGTCTCCGTACAGGTCGCCGCTACCGCCGCGTCCGTCTCCTCGGTGTGACCCGTTGCTGCGATCACTTCCGTATAGGTATCGCCGCAGGACGCACAGGTATAGGTCAGCACACCAGCCTCCGTACAGGTCGCCGCCATTGTTACTTCTCCATCATCATAGCTGTGGCCCGTCGCAGCAATGGTTACCGTTTCTGTCTCACTGTACTCTTTATTATTCAACTTGGCGACAGCCGTGTAAACCGTCGCCCCATCCTCTGTGCAGGTCGCGTCCGTCGTCTGGGATGTCACCGTACATGCAGCCGCGAATGTCTCCCCGCAATCCGTGTCTGTACAGGTGAATGTCGCCGTGCACTTGGAAAAATCGTCCGCCCACGTGAATCCAGGCTCTCCATACGTATGCTTAGTATAGCCCTCCCAGGTAATCGTTCCGCCGTAATCCTGTAAGCTGTCATCCGTCCAGGTGTCATAGTTCGACGGATAATACGCGGTCGCCGTCACATCGGTAAAGCTGCTGCTCCTTATCGTCGGCGCGTCCCCATCAAACGTAATACTGGCCAAGGCCATGCAGCCGGTAAATGCGTTATAGCTGATCGTCGTAACTCCCGATGGAATGAATAGTTCTGTCAGACTTGTACAGTATCCGAACGCATACTGGTCAATGGTCGTCAGGCTATCCGGAAGCGTTATGGCAGGCAGTGCAGAAAAATAGCAAAACGCAAAGATTCCGATGCCGGTAACCCCTTCCTCCAATACGATTTCCGTTATGCCTGAACGCGCGGCTGTCCATGGAACATCGTCCGTATTATCATAATCCGGAATCGCTCCCGTACCGCTGACGGTGAGTGTGCCGCCCTGGCTGACTTCCCAAGTCAGTCCATCCCCACATGTTCCGGAGAGAAGAATTACGGAAGCCTCCTCCTCGCTCAGTTGATAGTCCGCCCCGCTCATCGGGTAAGACGCATTAAAATCATCCGTCAGGTACTCGTCGTCCCTCGTATGATCGCCAAAATTATCGCTGCACCGCAGATAATACTTGTAACTGAGAGGCACCAGAGCGGTCCGTGTGGCAGTAGCATCCCAGGTCGCGTCTACATTGTAATAATCATCTCCAAGCTGCACAATATTCCACGCATGGCCGCCGCCATTTCCAGTGCCGGAAATCAGTCTGGCATCTATCCCCGCCATCAGCATCATACGATACAGGAGTGCAGCATAGCCCTGGCAGACCGATGTACCGTTAATCAATGCGGCATATGCAGTGTATTTCAGCAGATACGAGTTGTCTTCCAGATTGTCATAATCATAAGTGACATTTTTGCAGATATACTCATAAATCGCGCTGATTTTTTCATAATCCGTTTTCGAGTCAAGGTCCAGTCCGGCCATGACGGTATTAAGCGCTGACGTAACCGCCGCTTCCTGCTCATACGTGGTATAATAAGTCATCGTGCAGGTAATGGTCAGGTAATAAATCCCACCACTGGACGAACGGCTAATCATATAAGAACTGCCCCCGTAATTTGCAGAAATGTAATCTCCCTCATCCGCCACGCCCGTATGTTCCAGAGCCGCAGTAATAATACTTTTTGCAATCGTACTGTCGTAGGTTTCCATCTGATAATAAACAACAACAGTCTCCTGCCGGTTGACCATTGCTTCACGGACTTCCGCTGCCGCCTCATCGACCGTATCCAGATATTCCACATCATCACTTGCCACGGAGGGAACGTCCGCAAGATCCTGCGGCTGGTTCAGATCGGACTCATCAATGATCCCCTCATACAGCGGGTTGATATACGTGAATTCCTCAATAACCGCTCCTGTGTCATCCCCGGTCGAATCCGGCGAAGCAGCCGCCGCTTCATCAGAAGACACTTCCTCCACGGATTCTATGACAAGTGAAGAGGCAGCAGGCTGCGAATCCGTATCCGCCAGTTCCGACTCATTTTCTTCAACCGCTGATTCCGATTCATTCTCTCCTGCCGCCGATTCGGCTGATTCCGCAAATTCAGCTGACTTGGCTGATTCCGTCTGTGTCTCATCGATCAGGACATCCGCCTCCGCCGCGGAGTCTTCCGCCGCATCGGAATCCTCAACAATGAGAGCAATCTCGCTCTGCGCATCTTCATCCGCCGCAGACACGCTCATCACTGAGAATAAACACAAAACAAGTGCCAAAAACAGCGCCGTCCATCGTTTGCATCCGTTATCCATTATTATTTTCATCTTCTTCTCCTTCTCACAGGTGTTGACAAGCCAGCGTCAGATTCTATAAACTGAAGCATGCGCTTTATTACATTAGCATCGTATGGCCAAAAAACAATCGATTTTCTCTATAAGATAATATAAATTACAATCCCAAAAATTTCAATATGATGTGGACGATTTCTGGTAAAATTTAAATTCGCAAGATATTTGCACTTTTCTGCGGTTTGTACTATAATACGGAATGCAATACAGGACAGGATATAAATTATACGAAGGAGGGTGCGGATTTTCCGCGATTTTTATGGCAGGTTCTTCCAAATTTCCCCGTTCCGGTTCGCAGAGCGAACCGACGCTTCCATTACATACACTTGGAATCGATATTGGGTCCACCACGGTGAAGGTGGCGGTCTTAAGCCCGGAGAAGGAATTACTATTTTCGGACTACCGGCGGCACTACGCCAACATCCAGGAAACACTCTCGGCGCTTTTGAAGGATGCGTCCGGAAAGCTCGGCGACCTGACGGTAGCTCCGATCATCACCGGCTCGGGCGGGCTGACGCTTGCAAATCATCTTCATGTGCCGTTCGTGCAGGAGGTCATTGCGGTGGCGACTGCGCTGAAGCATTATGTGCCGCAGACCGATGTGGCGATTGAACTCGGCGGCGAGGACGCGAAGATTGTGTATTTTGAGGGCGGCAATGTCGAGCAGCGCATGAACGGCATCTGCGCGGGCGGTACAGGCTCATTTATCGACCAGATGGCTTCTCTGCTGCAGACGGACGCGGCAGGCTTAAATGAGTACGCGAAAAATTATTCATCCCTGTACTCTATCGCGGCGCGCTGCGGTGTGTTCGCGAAGTCCGATATCCAGCCTCTGATCAATGAGGGCGCGACAAAGGAGGATCTGTCGGCATCGATTTTCCAGGCGGTCGTTAATCAGACCATCAGCGGTCTGGCCTGCGGCAAGCCGATTCGCGGCCACATCACATTCCTCGGCGGACCGCTGCATTTCCTCTCGGAGCTACGCGAGGCATTTATCCGCACGCTGAATCTCGATGAGGAGCACGCGATCACGCCGGAAAATTCGCATCTGTTCGCGGCGATTGGCTCAGCGCTGAACGTGGATTATGAGAAAATTGCAAAGAATTACCATTTTATTTCTGAGGTTGCAGAGGACTGCGACTGTCATGAGGCGCCGGTGCGTTTTGAGCGAATCACAGAATCCGACACGTCGGCAGGTAAGCGCGCTCAGCAGGGTAACAGTACAAATTATCAGAGCGGAACAATCAATAAGAACCGTTCTTCTTCAGACAGGTTTGCAGGAGAAAATAAAATAGCCAAAAAAATGGCTGCAACAGCAACATCTTCAGAGCAGCACGTCCCGGACATGGCTGCAACCTACGGACGTGCAAACGGTGTCTGCGAAAATGAAAATACTGCGGCTCCGAATGCCGCGGCGGCAAACGAAACCGGCGACGTCACGACGTTTGGCGCGCTGATTCACATGCTCTCGGGCAACATCCACATGGAGTTCGAGGTGGCTCGCATGGAGCCGCTCTTCGCCTCGCAGCAGGATTATGACGATTTTATTGAACGGCAGAGCCGCCACAGGGTAAAGACGGGCGACCTCTCGACCTACAGCGGCAACTGCTTCCTCGGCATTGACGCGGGCTCGACCACAACGAAGGCGGCACTCGTCAGCGAGGACGGCACGCTCCTGTACTCTTTTTACAGCAATAACAACGGAAGCCCGCTGCGCACGACCATCCAGGCCGTACAGGAGATTTATTCCCTGCTCCCGGATACGGCGAACATCACCTGGTCCTGCTCGACCGGCTACGGGGAGGCGCTGATCAAGGCGGCTCTGCTGCTCGATGAGGGCGAGGTCGAGACGGTCTCCCATTATTATGCGGCTTCCTTCTTTGACCCCGAGGTGGACTGTATCCTCGACATCGGCGGTCAGGATATGAAATGCATCAAAATCAAAAACGGCACGGTGGACAGCGTGCAGCTGAATGAGGCCTGCTCCTCCGGCTGCGGCTCCTTCATCGAGACATTTGCAAAGTCCCTGAATTATTCGGTGCAGGATTTCGCGAAGGCGGCGCTGTTCGCGAAGCATCCCATTGATCTGGGCACCCGCTGCACCGTTTTTATGAATTCGAAGGTCAAGCAGGCGCAGAAGGAAGGCGCGGAGGTCTCCGACATTTCCGCCGGTCTGGCCTATTCCGTTATCAAAAACGCATTATATAAGGTTATCAAAGTCTCCGACGCCTCCCAGCTCGGACGGCACATCGTCGTGCAGGGCGGCACCTTCTACAATGACGGCGTCCTGCGCAGCTTTGAGCGCATCGCTGACTGCGAGGCCATCCGGCCGGACATCGCCGGCATCATGGGCGCGTTCGGCGCGGCGCTGGTCGCACGCGAGCGCTACCAGGCGGAATTGAAAAATACATTGCCCGAATATCCGAAGTCCACGATGCTCTCCATCGAGCGCATCAACGCGCTGGAGTACACGACCTCGATGGCAAAATGCAAGGGCTGCACGAACCAGTGCCGCCTGACCATCAACCGCTTCTCCGGCGGCCGCCAGTACATCAGCGGCAACCGCTGCGAGCGCGGCATCGGCAAACAGCGCAATAAAGACAATGTTCCGAATCTCTTTGAATATAAAAACAAACTGCTCTTTTCCTACGAGCCACTGCCGGAGGACGAGGCGGAGCGCGGCATCGTCGGCATCCCGCGTGTACTGAATATGTATGAGAACTATCCGTTCTGGTTCCGCTTTTTCACGGAGCTGAAGTACCGGGTCATTCTCTCGCCGCCTTCGACCCGCAAAATCTACGAGCTGGGCATTGAGTCCATCCCGAGCGAGTCCGAATGTTACCCGGCGAAGCTCGCGCACGGCCATGTCGAATGGCTGATAAAAAAGGGAATCAAATACATTTTCTATCCGTGCATTCCCTACGAGCGCACGGAATTTGAGGACGCGCCGAACCACTACAACTGTCCGATCGTGACATCCTACGCGGAGAATATCAAAAACAATGTGGAGAGTCTGCGCACGGAGCATGTACGCTTCGAAAACCCGTTCATCGCGTTCACGAACCTCGACACGGTGACGAGCCGCCTGAAGGAAGCATTTCCGGACATCCCGGCGGCGGAGGTAGTCGCCGCGGCGAAATCGGGCTGGGAAGAAATGGCAAAAACGCGCCAGGCGATGTACGACAAGGGGCAGGAAACCCTCCGCTATCTGGAGGAGACCGGCCGCCACGGCATCGTCCTCGCGGGACGCCCCTACCACGTTGACTCCGAGATCAACCACGGCATCCCGGAGCTGATCAATTCCTACGGCATCGCCGTGCTGACCGAGGATTCCGTCTCGAACCTGAATCCCGTCGAGCGGCCGCTGCAGGTGCTCGACCAGTGGATGTACCACAGCCGCCTCTATGCCGCGGCAAACTTTGTGAAAACAACGGAAAATCTGGATCTGATTCAGCTGAATTCCTTCGGCTGCGGTCTGGATGCGGTGACGACGGACGAGGTCAACGACATCCTCTCCCGCTCCGGCAAGATCTACACCTGTCTGAAAATCGACGAGGTGAACAACCTGGGCGCGGCGCGGATCCGCGTGCGCTCCCTGATCTCCGCTATCCGTGTGCGCAAGGAGCGCAACGACGGCCCGCGCGAGATCGTACCGGCGAACATCGAGCGCGTCCAGTTCACAAAGGAAATGCGCAAAAACTACACCATCCTGTGCCCGCAGATGTCCCCGATCCATTTCCGGATGCTTTCTGCCGCGATGAACGCCTCTGGCTATCACATTGAGGTACTGCCGAACGACAACCGCCACGCCATCGACGCGGGACTCCGGTACGTCAACAACGACGCCTGCTATCCGTCCCTGATGGTCGTCGGCCAGATCATGGAGGCGCTGCTCTCCGGCAAATACGATCTGGATCACACTGCCGTCATCATGACGCAGACCGGCGGCGGCTGCCGCGCTTCCAACTACGTCGGCTTCATCCGCCGCGCCCTGGAAAAGGCAAATATGCCGCAGATTCCGGTCATCTCGCTGAACTTAAGCGGTCTGGAAGGCAATCCGGGCTTTACGCTCAGCTACAAAATGCTCAAGCGCGCGCTGTTTGCCGTCGTGTTCGGCGATATTTTCATGCGCTGTCTGTACCGGATGCGTCCCTACGAGCAGGTGCCCGGCTCCGCAAACGCGCTGTTCAAAAAATGGGAGGATCGCTGCTGCGAATTTGTATCGGGAAATCCTTCTTATCAGGAATATAAAAAGATGTGCCGTGAGATCATCCGCGATTTCGACAACCTGCCGATCACGGACGAGGTAAAGCCGAAGGTCGGCGTCGTCGGCGAGATTCTGGTCAAGTTCATGCCGGCCGCCAACAACTACCTCGTCGAGCTTCTCGAAAAAGAGGGCGCGCAGGCCGTCGTACCGGACCTGATGGACTTTCTGCTCTACTGCTTCTACAACCAGAATTTCAAGAGCCAGTACCTCGGCACGAAAAAGAGCACCGCGACCTTCGCAAACGTCGGCATCGCCTTCCTCGAAAAGCTGCGGGCCACCGCGGGCGACGAACTGAAAAAGAGCGTCCACTTCGACCCGCCGTCTAAGATCAACGAGCTGGGCGATATGGCGCAGAACATCGTATCGCTGGGCAATCAGACCGGCGAGGGCTGGTTCCTGACCGGCGAGATGCTCGAGCTGATCCATTCCGGCGTCAACAACATCGTCTGCACGCAGCCCTTCGCCTGCCTGCCGAACCACGTCGTCGGCAAGGGCGTCATCAAGGAGCTGCGCCGCCAGTACCCGCTCTCGAACATCGTAGCCATCGACTACGATCCCGGCGCGAGCGAGGTAAACCAGCTCAACCGCATCAAGCTGATGCTGTCCACTGCACAGAAGAATCTGAAGAAGGGATGAAAAAACGCCTGGAGGAAGAAAGTCTCCAGGCATTTTTTATGCGCAGGGCCGGGCAATGTGTTTCGCGGCTAAAGCCGCACCCGTCTCCGCTGCCGCTTCGGTCGTTGCTAAACGCGTGCCACTGGCACGCAGCAACCGCGCGGGCGAGTAGGAGTCGACAAGCCGCCTCCTACTCGATTGCACTCATCTCACAGCTTCGAGTACCCGAAACTGTTCACAATCGCATCAATCTTCTGCCCTGCCGCGCACATCGGGCACTGTCCTACCTCGTAGGTCTTATAATCGCCGATATCCTCCCCGTGGAAGATGCTGTTGATCTCGTAGCCCTCTACCTCCCGGCTCGCGCTGAAGATTGCCGAGATTCCTTCCAGAATGCCTCCATAATAGTGGATGCACTCAATCGCGCTCGCAATCGTGCGGCCTGTCGTCGCCGACGCCAGCAGAAGGATGCAGTGCTTGCCCTTGATCATCATCTGCATATTGTCGCGGAAAATCAGCTGTCCGCCCGGGTTCATCTCCGGCGTGACCACATACATCGTCTGATGGCGGTTCAGCGACATAATGCCCGACTCCGTCAGGTCATCCGCCAGATACGCGCCAATCACCTCGCAGCCGTCCATACAGATGATCGTGTCAATGTAGGTATTGTTCGTATACTTATGCGCCAGCACCGAAGCGGCCGCCGCAGCCTCACTCTTCCTGCACTTCATAATGGTCATATCCACATAATTGTTAATATGCGAGTGATTCGTGGCAAAATGCCCCGGAATCGTCCGGATAATGACGTTGCTGTTTAACTTTGATTCGATTCTTGTCGCCCTGCTTTCCATATAGCTTTCCTCCTGAATGAGATTTTGTGTGCCAGTTCAGAACAGCATCAAAGCCTGCATAACAGACACGGCCGGACGTTCAGTGAATGCCCGTTTGGCCGCGGCCGGTGTGGAGTGCTGGTCGCAGCAGAGTACAGGCCTGAGGCCTGCTGTTCGGAACCGTACCCATTTATAATTCGCAATTCCTGTACATAGCTACTATCATACACAAGAAACGACAATATTTCAAGAACTTTTTTGTCATTTTGCACAAAAATTATCTCATTAAAAATCAAACGTGCATGCGTTCATAAAAAGCGCCAACCAAGGAATAACAAATAGTCCTTGATTGGCGCTTTTAAGTCTGTATAACGAATTTTTTCGGAGGAAAACCATTTAAAATCTCGGTGCAATCGCTTCTCGATCACTTTCAGAAACATCCAACACGCTCATTGCCTGTTCAGCGGTCAGCCCCATATTCTTCATCAGGTTCTTAATCGCATTCACTAATGTTGTAATTCTCTCTTGATTTGCTGCTTTCTCAGCAGCCCTTTCATTTAAGGTCTGAATTGCCTGACATACGTTTAATTCCACCTCGCTTTCACCCATCGTCAAACTTGCATTCACGCAAGCGTTCAATACATCCACTTCCGTTCTTCCAAGATGCTGAAACCCCTCATCTGAATTCACTGCATCTTCCAGCTTATCTGCATCTCCGGAATACTTGATAAAAGTCAGTACCTCTTTCAATGAAGTATTGAATTTATCAAAATCATCATCACCTAATGCCGCCGGAGCTATCAGATTGATTTTATAATCCGGGACTATTGCAAGCATCTCTTCATCATCGTATTCAAACATCTCGTGAATTGACATCGGTCGTCCCATGCTTTTGGGCCAAAGTAGATTACGAGTGTCACTACCGGCATCAGTTTGTCATTTTTCATAAACCCGGAAAGATATTCATCGCTGTCTGCGCCCTTGTAATCTCCCGCCTTTTTATGAGATGCGATTGCTTTTTCGACCTGTTTCGCGTACTGCAGGGCATCATAAACCATATCCTTTACAGCCATAGCATAATGCACATTGCTTTGATTTTCGACAGCTAAAACCAGAAACGCTGCCTTTCTATTTGTCATTGCCGTAACAGACCTTATAACATCGCGGATTCTCTGAACCGGCTGTTCTACATTTTCCGGGCTGCCATATGGTACACCGATCTCCCGTGTGTCCAGTTCCTCAAGGCTGTTCGGGTCAATAACCTGCCTGCCGCCATAAACATAATAATTAAACGCATCTGCAAAAATTTCATTTCGCTGCATATATTTCGCAGTCATTGTATCTTTTACGCCCATCGGAATCACCACCCTTATGTTGAATTAAAAGTTCTTTCACTTTCATCAGAAGGAATAACTCTCTTCTGATGTCTTAATGATACCACACAAACAGCCTTTTTACAAGTCTGCCGTTGCCGTGGAATCCTGAATTTTCTGTAAATGTTCCTCTTTCAGTTTTTCTATGATCTGACCATCCACATAATGTGTCGCATAAGCCTTCCCTATTTCCGGATTACCGCTCTTGCTAAACCGCAGCTGACGAACCGGCTTATACCCCTGCCCGGTTTTCTTTTTCGTTCCCCATTGTTTATAATAGCAGAAGGACGGTTTATAACCGGCTTTAGCAACTTCCATAATCACCCATTAACCTTTCTTTTGATTTCTCCTACCAACTCATGAACCATAGTTGCCGGAAACACCTCCGATGGTAATTGCTTTCCTTCCCTTATACACTGTTCGTATTTTTCTTCCGCTAATTTCAGTGCCTTCTCCTCATCACCAGATTCACAAAGCCGCTTATACATATTAGCATCTGATTTGGAATAATCCTGGCCAGTCCTCGATTTATACAACTCTCCAAATCTTGAACAGCATACCCATGATTCCTGAATCACAGGCATACTGCCAAAATAAGCATACATCCATATCTCAAAGCACGGATTTGACCAGCCAACATTGATTCCTGCCTTCTTAGCGTCTCTGATGATCTGGTCAAAATTCTGTACCTGATCCCTGTCAAAGACAATCCAGGGGATTCTATATTGTGCTTCATAAGCGGTCATTTCCAAACACTTTTGAATCAGATTTTGCGTTTTTGTTTCAATAACCTTGATAACAAGTTTCTTTTTCACATTTTCCGGCAGACTGTCATGGAGACCGGTAAAATAGCAGCGTTCTGTCGCTTCGGTATCTGTCACGACCAGATAATAACCCATTTCCGGAACACGCTTTACCATTCGCTGGTCACGTGGTTTTCTGTTGCCGGTTCTATCTTTTCGAGCCATTGATCATTCCTCCTCCAAAAACGCTATTGTTTTCAAAGATGGAATCGCTCCATACTTACCAAGCAGATAATTTTTCTCATAGCTCTCATCTTTTCGTATCCGGGCGCCTGTTTCATCCACAAAATCCGCAAGAGAATATAATGTTGAAACTCCCACATCATCCTTTTCGGTAAACCAAATCTCATCCCGCCGCAATAGTTGATTTGATAACTGCCATGTATCATGTGTCGTAAAAACCAGCTGTGCATGATTCCGGTTTGTCTCAGGATTAAGGAATGTCAAAACAAAATTTCTTACCAGCAGAGGATGCAGCCGTGCATTTAACTCATCAATGAAAAAAACACCGCCATTTTTTAAGACGCTTTCCAATTCTGGATATAAAACAAACATTTTCAGCGTTCCTGCGGACTCTTCTGACAAGGAAATTTTCGCCATTTCATCAGAGCCTTTCTTTTGATGCAAAGCATCAATCATATATTTTTCATCTTTCGTATCTTCCTGCTGCGGAAGCTTCGTAACCTCAAACCCCTTGATTGTTTCGTCAAAAGACGCAAAGTAGTCAATTACTTTCTCCCTAACACTTTCGTCAGTGACGAATCCTTTTGGAAGAAGCCTTGACATAAAGAAGTTTGTTACCGCATTTCCAAAATCAGCAAACTCATTATTGAGAAACCAGTCCCGAACCAGCTTACATTTTGCAATTTTGAGCTTAGCTCCGAGGGATACGATTAAAACCTGCTTTTCTAGTGCAACTTTGATATTCTCTCTGCTTGCCTTCGGTATACCGGAGAGATCTAATGTTTCCTTATCCCGGTAAAAAATCATGGAATACTTCCGGGCAGTACGCGCCTTATAATTCAGCCACTCTTCCGTAATGCCATCCTCCCCAATGCAGAAGCCATAGTTATAGGATTTCTCGGTTTTATCTCCTGGAACCGTGAAATATACTTCAAAACTTGTGTCTTCCTTTTCAGAGGATACATCAAACAGAAACGGGCGCGGCCTTACATCTTCAAAATTTTTTTCATCATCACCATATTTAAAGGAATCGGCAACATACTCACTCATATATTCAAACGCGCCATACACATTTGATTTTCCGCTTGCATTCGCACCATAGATTGCTGCAACCGGTAGTATTTTTTCTCCTCCAACAGTTACAACTCTCTCTGAAAACTCAGTCATTTTTGCGGCTGACAAATCTAAAGTCGTATCATCACGGAAGGAATTAAAATTTTTGAAATTAAATTGTATAAGCATAAAACCACCATCCTTTTCAACTGTTATATCACTATTATACTCAATTTCTCCTAAAAGTCAACGCTTATATGAGATATTTTCTCACTTGATTGCATTTTTCGTTGGCATCTACTGCATGTCAGCTGCAAGTCGGCAAATTCTCTGTTTTGTCGGCTTGTAGTTTTTGTATTTACAATAATCGCCACGTACTTTAGGCCGCAAGTGCTATGTTGAACACTATTGCCCATATGGGCTATTGTACCAAGCCGCTCCGCGGCGGCTGGCTTTAGGTACCTGAATCCTCCACTTTTTCACATTTATTTAATAAAAAAGTAGCGGTTTCTAAATATATGTTGTATCGTTGCTACAATACATCGTTTTTTACAAAATATCGCCGGTATCCACATCCAGAAGCACGGTCCACACAAAATCTGGTTGAAGTTCATTAATTCTCTCTACAATCAGCCTGTCCTCT
>JAJQDT010000074.1 GCA_021202075.1 Lachnospiraceae bacterium
GTAAGCGATGAATAACCCGGCGGTTTTACAGATTCCGGAATCCGTGAGATAATCTTCCAAATAGGAGAAGTATCTGTCCGTCTCTCGGATTCCACAGTCAGAGCTTTCATCATTTACAATTCTCAAGCTTCCTGTGGACTTACTCCGAAACCACAGAGAGGAGCAAAAACAAATGAGTCGTAAATATTGTAAGCGTTCCGATCAGGAATGGTTCACCCTGATCCAGGACTGCAGAACCAGCGGACTGACGATCAGCGCGTGGTGTATCCAAAACGAAGTAACACAAAAGGCGCTGTCTTATCACACCAGGAAGCTTCGCCAGAAAGGCTATTCCATTCCCCCGAAAACGCGCGGGACAGCCGTGCCAGCCAAACAGGAGCTATTCTGCATTGACCTTTCGGAAGAAAAAACGGCTGACAAGGAGGCTGTGGTTGCACCGGATAACGCAGCCATCCGCATTGATTATCACGGTATCCTCATCGAAGTAACCAACCAGGCAGCGCAGGATACACTTTCAAATACATTCCTGGCGCTGCGAAACTTATGTTAGGCGATCTTTCCGGAGTATCAAAAATGTGCCTGGTCACAGGTTACACAGATATGCGCCTCTCCATCAATGGCCTCATGTCGATAATCCGGGAGGTATATCAGATGGACCCATATGCAAACACGCTGTATCTGTTCTGCGGCAGAAGGAGCGACCGGCTGAAAGCGCTTTATCATGATAAAACCGGCTTTGTGCTGCTGTATATGAGACTGGACTCCGGCCGGTTCCAGTGGCCGCGCAACGGATCTGAAGCCCGCAGTATCACGCGCCAGGAATACCGCTGGCTCATGGAAGGACTTTCCATCGACCAGCCCAGGGCACTGCGCCCATCACCAAAGCGGGATTTTTAAGCCGGTTTTTGTGAAAAACAGAGAAAATAAAAAAGTTTTTCAAGCCCTGTTTTCCATTCAAAAATAAGTTATCCACGCATTCCCGGTGACAGAAAAAGTTATCCGCGGATAACTTTTTCCGAGGAATCCGCAGTGGTGGATAAACCCTTGAAAAACGGCTTAAATCCGGCATTTTCGGGAGTTATCCACATCAAAAAATGTTCGTCAAAATGCCATGTGCCTGCCACCAGGCTGTTTGCGGAAAATCCGTTTTTCTACTATAATTATAAGCAGAAAACGGAAAGGATGGGCGGTGTCGTGGCGGATCACACTGAAGCAATGATCGAGCTTCTACAGAAGACGATCAAGGAAAAAGATGCCGAGAATGCCGAGCTGAAAGAAACTATCGCAAAGCTTAATGAAACCATAGACACCCTTAATTCTATGGTCGCGAACCTCAATGAAACCATTGAGGAAATGCGTCGCAAGATCTTTGGCGTGTCCAGTGAGAAAACCCGGCGCAAGCGTGGATCTGCGGATGATGAAGCAGAAGATACTGGGGCTGTCACCGTCCGCAACCATACAAGAACAAAACCGAAACCGAAGTCCACGCGGGAGGAACTTTACGCAAAACTTCCCGTGGTCGAAGTCCGCTGCCCTGTGCCGGATGACCAGCGTCTGTGTCCTGATTGCGACACCCCTATGGAAACACTTGGCTGGCAGTTTGTGCGCGAGGATCTGCGGATCACTCCGGCCATAGTGGAACGGGTGCACTACATGCAGGAAACCCTTGTCTGCCCGGCCTGCCGCGAGGAAGGCGACACGACCATTGTCAAGGCCCCGACACCGACAGCCTTGCTGCCGCATAGTCCGGCATCCCCGTCAATGGTGGCATACGTGATGTACGAGAAGTTCGTAAACGCCGTTCCCTTTTACCGCCAGGAAATGGACTGGCTGCAGAAGGGGGCGCCGCTCGCCAGGGAGACCACAGCGAACTGGTGCATCAAATGTGCGCTGGAATATTTCCTGCCGGTATATGACCGGCTCCATGTGTATCTTGTGGAACGCGAAATCCTTCATGCCGACGAAACGGTATGCCAGGTTCTCCACGAAGATAAAAAGGCAGCATCCAGCAAATCCTATATGTGGATCTACCTGACCGGGAATGACGGCAAACCGGCCATCATCCTGTTTGAGTACCAGCCCGGCAGGAACGGTGATTACGCCAGGGACTTCCTGGAAGGTTTTTCAGGCCTGCTTGAATGTGACGGTTTTACCGGTTATAACAAGGTTGATAATGTCACACTGGTCTGCTGCCTTGCCCACTGCCGCCGCTATTTTTACGAAGCCGTTCCGGCTGCCCGGCGCAGGAAGATGAAACTGCTGGATGTCAATTCGCCGGAGGAGATCCCAGAGGAAGCTGCCAGCCCCGATAAGGCAAAGGAGGAAAAGAAAACCCCTGCCGAAATCGGCGTGCATTACTGCAACCAGCTGTTCAAGGTTGAGCGGACGCTGAAAGACCTGTCCGCAGATGACCGGAAGGAAAAACGGCTCGAACTGGAAACGCCCATCTGGGCCAGCTTCTGGTCATGGCTGGACACGGTAAAGCCGGTAGGCGGCAGCCTGCTGGAAAAAGCCGTCACTTATGCGGAAAACCACAGGGATCTGCTTGGCAACTACATGCTGGACGGGAGATGCGAAATCTCCAACAACAGGGCCGAGCGCCAGGCAAAGTCCTACGGAACCGGCCGCAAAAACTTCCTGTTTCACAACAGTGTGAACGGTGCAAAATCGAGTGCTATCATCTACAGCCTCGTAGAAACGGCAAAAGCCAATCACCTTAATATATACCAGTACCTCTACACGCTGCTGCTGTACATGCCGGACTACAAAGATAAGCCCGCAGGCGTGGAAGCAATGATGCCGTGGAGCGACTTCATAAAGGAACGATGTTCCGGGGTGATGGATACAAAAACTGAAACACCAGAGAACAGGGGGCAGATACCAATCTGACAGCGGCCTCCTATTTGGTGACGGAAATCTTATATACGCCTGATTATTCATCGCTTAC
>JAJQDT010000010.1 GCA_021202075.1 Lachnospiraceae bacterium
GAAAAGATAAGGAACTGCTCGCTTCCTGCTATCGTTCCTGCCTGGAACTGGCGGAGCAAAACAGCATAAAAAGTGTTGCGTTCTGCTGTATCTCCACCGGGGAATTTCACTTTCCCAACGACAAAGCAGCACAGGTTGCCGTCAGTACAGTAAAGGAATATAAAGAGCAGACCAACAGCGAAATCGAGGTGATCTTCAATGTTTTCAAGAACATCGACTTACAAATCTACCGGGACATCCTTCGGTGAAACGGTAAGCAAAGCATTCTCCACCCAAACGAAAGTGCCGGATCCATTATTACAGTTGAAAAATGAAATTGAGACAGCAGACGCCATTGTCATCGGCGCCGGAGCCGGGCTTTCCACTTCGGCTGGCATGAGCTACAGCGGGGAACGGTTTGAAAAATACTTTTCAGATTTTCACAGAAAGTATGGTATCACCGATATGTATTCCGGCGGCTTTTACCCATTTGACACCCTGGAGGAATACTGTGCATGGTGGTCGCGGCACATCCTGGTCAACCGCTATGAGGCAGGTATCGGGAAGCCGTACACAGACCTGCTGGAGTTGGTAAAGGACAAAGATTATTTCGTGCTGACCACCAACGTAGACCATCAATTCCAGCTCGCCGGGTTCGATAAAAAGCGGCTGTTCTACACTCAGGGTGATTACGGCCTGTGGCAATGCTCCAAACCCTGCCATGACAGGACCTATGACAATGAAGAAGCCGTACGGCAGATGGTAAAAGAGCAAAAAGACATGAAGATTCCGCCGGAACTGGTTCCGCGCTGCCCGATCTGCGGCGCGCCAATGAATGTGAATCTGCGCTGTGATGATACCTTTGTAGAGGATGAAGGATGGCATCTGGCTGCAGAGCGTTACAACGAGTTTATCCGTCGGCATGAGAATCTGCATATTCTGTTTCTGGAACTGGGAGTAGGCGCAAATACCCCGGTGATTATCAAGTACCCCTTCTGGCGGATGACAACAAAGAATCCGAAGGCCGTATATGCCTGTATCAACAAAGGGGAAGCCATGTGCCCGCGTGAGATAAAAAATCAGTCAATCTGTATTGATGGGGATATCGGTTCTGTGGTAAAACAGATAAAAGACATGTAAAAAGGTGATAGTATGATTATACAGACAGGACTCCGGACGGATATTCCGGCATTTTATTCCAGATGGTTTTCAAACCGGCTTCGATCCGGTTTTGTCTGTGTGCGCAATCCGTATAATCCTGTCTCTGTGACCAGATACACACTGTCGCCGGAAGTTGTTGATCTGATTGGTTTCTGTACAAAAAATCCCGCACCGATATTCCCATACATGGATCTGCTTGCGCCCTACGGCCAGTACTGGTTTGTTACCATAACTCCATATGGCAAAGATATAGAACCGAATGTACCTGAGAAAGAAACTGTGATGGACAGTTTTCGGAAACTCTCAGATATGGTCGGTGTTGATTCAGTGGGCTGGAGATACGATCCGATTTTGATTTCGGATGTATATCCTGTGGAACAGCATATCTCCGATTTTGAAAAAATGGCGGCATACCTGTCCGGATATACAAAGACCTGCGTTATCAGCTTCATTGATATTTATAAAAAAGTCGAGCGCAACTTTCCACAGGCGAGGCCGGTTCGCCCTGCAGAACGGGTAGAAATCGGAAAAGCATTTGGGGAAATCGGGCGCAGATATGGTATGACAATCAAAGCCTGTGCAGAAGGGAATGACCTGGCTCCTTATGGAGTTGACTGCTCCGGCTGCATGACGATTGAAACTTTTGAGACTGCTCTGCACTGTAGGCTGGACGCTCCCAAACGGAAATCAGCCCGCATACGGGAAAGCCGCGCTATACGAAATTGTGCTTCGCACAATGGCGCGGCCTTCGTCCTCGATTCAAAAAGCGAATCGAGGACAGGTTGCGCCTGTTATCTGGGAAATGATATAGGAGCATATGATACCTGCGGGCATCTGTGCCGTTATTGTTATGCCAATGCAAATACAGCGGCGGTTCGACAAAACATGAAGCTACATAATCCAGAGTCCCCGTTCCTGATAGGAGATGGGCATCCGGATGACCAGATTCACGATGCAAAACAGACAAGCTGGATTGACATACAATTAAATCTATTTCCGTAAATAATAAGAAACGCCTGATAAAAAGTTGCTTTCTGCTTGAATCAACTTTTTATCAGGCGTTTCATGTTTTAATAATTCAGTTATATCCTTTCACAGAACTCCAGACTGATCCACCCGTCCCGTCCGCTCTGGTACGCCTTAAGCAGTCCCCATCCGGCAGCTGATCCAGTCCCATCGGAAGTTTCCACAATCGTGAACACGCCCTTCCCGGTATACTTCCCGATCTTCGCATACCCTGTCCCAGGACCCTTCCTGATATTCAGGTTGCTGATGCTCACTTTCACCTGGAAGCTTTCCGTCTCTGCACTTCCGGAAGCCTCTGCCGCCGTCAGCGCGCCGACATACACCACATTCCCGTCCGCATCGAATACGGAATATCCTTCATACTTATCCGCGCACTTCTTCGCGTTCGCCAGAATCTTATAGGCGCCCTTCTGGCTCTTGCTGTCCGCCCAGGTCTTCCGCACCCGGTACAGCACCGTCCCGGATGCTGCAGTGTCCGCTGTCCCAGACGCAACCACCGCCCGGAATGCCTTCCACTGGCTCTCATCCCCAGAATCCGCATTCCATCCGATGATCCCCGGACACAGCTTCCCGGTCACGTCATAATGACGGATCACGTGGTCCGCGTCAATTGAATACTTCTCCATCAGGTACCGCGTCAGTTCCACCGCCTTCGCCACAACCGCATCCGTAAAACTCCACATCTTATCATTCGCGGACGGAACCTTCCCCGTGCTGTTCGTCGAACAGATTTCAATCCCGATGGAATTGGCATTCTTCGCCACGCCATGCAGGAATCCGCCCTTCGTGGAAAGTTTGCTCCCGCCGCAGTGCCAGCAGTACCTGTTTTCCAGATCCGGATTGTATTGCACGATCGTCTCATCATCCACAATAAAATCCGCAGACGCCTGATTCGTTGTACTGGCGAAATACTCCGCCGTGTTCGCCGCTTTCCCCTTCACAGAGGAAACACCCGCCGTATAATGGATCACGATATATTTGATCGCCCTCCCGGTGGATGCTGTCGTATTGTGTGTGTTCGTCTTTTTTGTAATAGATACAGCCATTTTAACCTTCTCCTTCCCCATCTTAAAAGTAAACATGATACCACGGATTGCTCCGTGCTTCGCACTCCCGCATCTTCGCTGCCTCTCCGGTCGGCGCTAAACGAGCGCCACTGGCACTCAGCACCCTGAAAACACTCGGAATCCGCTCATTTTTCTCCGAAAAATGGCTACTTCCTCGTGTTTTGCGGGTCCCAAGTTCATGAATTGGAATGCAAGCGTTCCATTCATGAGCTTTCGACCCTGGTATCATCATATGCATCCGCATGCTCCGTGTCCTCGCAGATCACATCCAGGCTGGCAAGGCTCGTCAGGATTGACACCAGCCCGGCAGTCGTCGTGATCGTACCGGCCCAGTAATAGCTCCGGGCATTCGCCGCCACCGTCTCAAGGAAATCATCACTGACCGCATACATCCGCCACCGCCGCCTTCCATGCATTAAAAAAGCACCAGCCGCTGTGACTGATGCTCTGTGTGAAAATCTACTATGTTAATCTATCGCTGTCAAAATGCCGGAAATTATTTCAGCTATTTCCTGCGGCTTCTCTTTGTTAACCTCGTGTCCCGCGCCCGGGATAATATACAAATTCGCATTTAAAAATAACCGGCTCATCTGTTCTGAAGCCTTTCTGTTTGCCTGATCATTTTCGCCGCAAATAATAGCAACAGGGCAGGATACAGCCCCTGATTTTTTACTAAAGTCCAGACCATGCATAGAACCCATCAGACTGATCATATCAGACTTTGTTATCCCCGTGCTCTGAAAAGCTTTCTGAGGCATACAGCGAAACATACAGCACTGCAGGTACAAGAGAATTTCCGGTGTTTTGTATTGACCTGCTATCAATATCAAAGATGCCACTTTTTCCGGGTGTTTCATTGTATAGTCCAGGGCAAGGACGGCTCCAAGGGAATGCCCGCAAATGACGAAAGGCTCTTCTACATTAGAATAATCCTCACTCAGTTCATCTAACAGTTTATGATAGGTAAGATTCCCCTGCTTTCTTTTCAGAAACAGTTCCGGACAATCCACATCCGATAAAGAGGAATCGTTGATAATTCCATCCCAGACCCTTGCAGTATGCCCTAATCCATGTAAAAAAACTGTCTTCATCTTATTTTCCCTTCATCGCCGACACAATGGAACGAATGACTGCAAATGCTACTCCTGCCACAGGCCAGATAATCCAGGAGACATGCCAGTTCATAAAGGATAAGCTTATCCCTAAATAGACAGCAGTAACCGTCCCCCAATAAGCCCCGTCGAAAACTTCCAGGCGTTTATTTTCCCGTTTCTTCTCCTGTGTATAATCTCCCTGCTGCAGAAGACGGTCATATCCACCCTTGCGGATCGCTACCCGCACAATCAAATATACACCCACTGCAACCATAGCCAATAACAGAGCGCACAGACACAGGAGAATGCCGTCTGCCGCATCAGCTGCACCGGCAACTACAACCGGCACACAGGAAATCACACACAGGGCAGCGCCAAAGGCAATTCCCTGATAGAACACAGGACGAAACTCTTTTTCTTCTTTTTCTATGATTCCGGCCACTCCATAAGAAAGCCTGAATTCTTCTTTTTCCAGATATTCATATTCTTCCAGACGCAGACCATTTAAGACGAACAGAATCACCGCCACAGCCACGATTGCAAGCAATACACCGGCTCCTACGCCAGCCGCGATATCTTCTGTGGGAAATAACACTCCACATTCTGACATGCCGATAAAAGACATCATAGGAAACGGGGAGAGGATACACAACCCCACGCCCAAAGCAATCCGCTTTCCGGCCTCTCTGATCACAGACAGGTATTCAGTCGCTGTTTCCACAGATATCTCACACATGTCCTCCGGATGGTACACATCCGCTACAACAGCTCCCGGCAGTTCCTCCATTTCATCCTTCAGCAGATAATCAGTACTGATTCCATAAATTCTGGAAATCTCCAGTATTTTGTCGATTCCCGGTATGGAAGCCCCGCTTTCCCATTTGGAAACCGACTGCCTTGATACATTCAGTTTCTCCGCAAATTCTTCCTGGCTTAATCCAGCCCTGGTACGGAGAGTCAAAAGCTTTTCTGATAAAATCATAGTGTGTTTGTCCTTTCTTCACCCAGATCTTTCTGAGCACCGCCCTGCGCGAAGCGCATTGGAATGGGCGGTGCGGCCTGCCCTCGCCGGGATATGTCCCCAATCGAAGATTGGGGATGCGGGCATCCTCGCCCTTCGGGCGGGATATCCGCCGGTGCTGCCTGCCAGTGGCAGGCAGCACCGACCGGAGCGGAAGCGGAGACGCAGTGAGGGGGCGATTCCTCTAATATTGAGGAGATTATAGCGAAACACGCGGTTGCTCTCCACCAATCAGACTTGGAAATTGACGTAACCAGCAGTTGCAATTATCCGTAACCATTGATTTTCAAGTCACATCCTGCATTATACAGGAAACCCCTCTCCAGTTAAAGCAGATTTTAAAATTCTTTCAGCGTGAAACTCACCTCCCACAGCCCCTTATAACTGGTCCCCGCCACATTGGAAACCGCATCCTTCACTTTGCTGATACAGCTTTTAATTCCATCCACAATCCCATTGATGATGTCCGATCCCCAGCTGAACGCCGAAGAGGCCAGCCCCCTGATGAAGCTGACCGCCTGGTTGAACCCGTCCTTCACCGTATTATAAATCCCGGACACCGTGGACTTGATCCCCTTCCACATCGCGGAAAACGCCGTGGACACCGCGGACTTGATGGAATTTACGAATCTTCTCCCCAGACGCCGCGATCTTCTGCACCGCCGTGGCCGGCTGTTCTGCCTGTTCCTCCAGATCCTTCAGCTTCTGCTCGGTCTCGACGATCTCCCGCTGCAGCGCGTCATACTGTTCCTGCGAAATCTCCCCGAGCGTGCCGCCAATCGCGAAGCGATTTTCCATTGCGGCACGCGACCTGGCAGGTGCAGCTTCAGCTGCGCGTGCCAATTCCATATTCGCCAGGGCCGTGTTTGCCTGTTCCGCCGCCGTCTTCAGTGTTGCCAGCTTCTCCTTCTCCTTCGTCTCCGAAACCGCATCCGCCAGAAGCTTATGCTTCTACACCAGCAGCTCCGTATTCCCCGGATCCAGCTTCAGCAGCTTCTCCACATCCTTCAGCCAGGGTGCTGAGCGCCAGTGGACGTCTGCACTCCATTCCGGTCGGTCCTAAACGCGTGCCACTGGGTCTACGCTCCGCTTCGGTCGGCGCTAAGCGAACGTCCACTGGACGTTCAGCGCCGCAGGACCCCTCACCTCACTTCCAGACATCAAAAAAGGACCGGTTTCCCGACCCCTATAAAAACAAAACGCCCGCCGTTTCCGGCAGACGCATAAGTCATTTCATTTTCAGTTATTTCTTCACAATCAGATCATAGCTTTCCGCCACCATCCGCTTTACCTCATCATCCGGGATGCTCCCGTCCAGGATGATCGTATTCCAGTGTTCCTTATTCTGGTGGTATCCCGGCAGGACAGACGCATACGCGCTCCGCCAGAAATCCCTCCACTCCGGATCCACCTTCACATTGACGCAGATGTTCCCGTTCCGCTCATACGTCCATGCAAAAGCCCGCTTATTCTTCTTATACCGAAGCAGTATCCAGTTGTCGTCATGGAACGGCGCGTCCATATACACATCCGGCAGCGTCATTCCATAGTCAAGAATTTCCTTTCGTTCCGTCACATCATCACCTCGATAAACTGGAATTATAATGCTTTTGTTGGGCAATTTTTAACGCATTCAAAACAAAGAATACATTCAGTGCCATTTTCTCGTTTTCGTGAGTTGTCAGTGACATCTACGTCCATGGGACATACCCTTTTGCATTTCCCGCAGGAAATACATTTTGATTTATCGCATTTTATCCGCATAATTGAGAAGTAACTCATTGGCTTCAAAAATACTGTGACAGGACATATATACTTGCAAAATGCTCGATTATCCTTGAATGCAAAGGCCAGGATAACTCCAACAGCATAATATACCAGATTTCCTATAACAAACGCCCAAAACATTATTTTTTTCAATGTGTCCTACATGAGCGAGGAATAATGCAGAGACAAACACAAGCAATATAGCAAATGTAATATATCTAATCCAGCCAATCTTTTTTCTTGGTGCCTTTGGAGTTTTGTACGGAAGGAAATCCAGCACCATTGCTGTCCAGCATGCATAACCACACCATCCCCTTCCAAAAATCAATGGCCCGATTATCTTGGCAACTGCATAATGAATTGTCGCAGCCTCAAATACACCAGTGAATAGATAGTACCAAAAACCTTCTATCTGCATATTCTCTCGACATATAAGCCCCAGGTAAACCAACATATACAGTCCGACAAGCAATTGAGTCACACGGCGAGCATTTTTGTACTGCCTAATAAACAGAAAAACACCCCATGCTATGGCGATTCCTATATAACTGAAATTGAATAAATAAAATAGATTGTCCAGCGTTAACCAAAGGGCAACCGCTATTGTCTCAAAAATCGCCAGCATAATAACCGGCAGTAGATATTTTTTCATACTGTAATTTCTGCTTTCCTTCATATTCCGATTTTTAATCGACTTCGCCCCAGAAAATCCAGCCTTCCAAGCTCTTAGTAAGGTGCCTTCACGCTCCGAACCATTCTTTCATATTTTCTTTGCGTTGGTGTCCCTTTTATAATTTCTCTGGGAGGAAATAGTTTGTCGAATTGTTCCGCTTCTACCGCATCAACATCATAAATTTCATCTTCATAATACTGCCCACTTATTCCATAAAGCGCACCTTCATAAAGTTCGCAGACATGAAGCGCGTCCGCATACATATTTTCATTGTTGCGAATACCGTAGACTTGAGCAGCAACAAACCCTTGCCGGGTATAATAATCAGGATCGCCGCAGAGTAAGATAGCACGATAACCCAGCTGCATTGCGATTTCTTTTGACCTTGCAATCATTTTCCCGCCAATTCCCTGTCTCTGAAAATCCGGCAGGACGCCAATCGGGCCAAGAGACACAACATCAAATACTGATTCATTGTCTCCCTTTATATACGATTTCAGCGACATTACGCTTCCGACTATTCTGGTGCCATCGACAGCGACAAGGTCAAGCTCCGGAATAAACGTGGGGCAGTCCCGCATGATATGGATGAGATAATGGTCATCGCATCCAGGTGTATAGTGATTCCAAAAGGCTTCCCGAATTACATTTTCTGTCTCCCTGTGTTCATCCGGTTTTTCATTTCGTATGATAATCATGGTTCACCACTCATATTCCGATTCCAAAACCCATTACTTCAAAAGGAAAAATCCCCAGACATCATTACTGAATTCGCCCGCTGCGAACTCATGCTCTTCCCCTTTTATATCAACTGTATAAGCCGGGAAAGTGTACTTCTGACTGTAGCGAGGATCACAGACTTCTGCTTTTTGCCCCGTTCTATTCCATTGACAGTCAAATATATTGACGCCAAACAAAATTGTGTTTCCGGCAAAACCTGTTATTTCATGCTGCCATGTTTTCTGTTTCCGCGTTTTCATGGTACACGAACCACTCCTTTCCGCAATATTCCGATATATCGAGCTGTCTTTTCACCTGACTGCTTCAAAGTATATCCGATGTCACCCCTTAAAGCAATCGGAAAATGCTTTAGATTTCACAAAATATCAGAATCTGTCAGATAATTCACACCTTTTGAAAAGCCCCGGATCTGCAGGAAATTTCACGGAAAAGGTATTGAACTCATCCAGCCACTCCTCCGGAGAATCCGGCACCGCCTTCGGATCCGCATGCTTCGCCATGATATAGGCAATATTCTCAAACATTTCCAGGGAAAACAGATCCAGCCCGGACTCCTTCTCATCTGACTCCCCCACAGCCTTTTCCAGCAGCCGCAGATCCTTGTAAATATCCCTCTGGAATTTCAGACGGTAAATCCGTGGGATCGCCGCGCTGGCCTTGAATACCACATCTTTCCCGTCAATCTGAATTGTTTTCTTCATCCCCATCATTCAATCCTCCATGTTCAGGAAAGGCGGCGGGATTAACCCTCGCCGCCCTCATCCGCAGTTGCTTCCGCCGCAGCTGTCGGCAGGTACATCGCGTCATACCATGCGCCGTACACCGTGGCGTCCGTCGTGTCTCCGGTCTTCGCCTTGACCATGCCGTCTGCCAGGGGCGTGGCCTTGATCGTCAGCGTCTCCGTCTGCACTTCCTTCGTGTCCTCGTTCGTCTTGCCCTCAATCCCCGGCCTCGACGCGGAACAGTTATACAGCACGTGCCGGATATGCTTCTGGTCGCCGTCATATCCCATGTTGTTATTGATCACATAATACGCCACGCCGTCCGCGTAGAAATTCTCCATCTCCCCGTTCGCGTCCAGGGAGATGGAGACCGAACCCGGCAGCGCCACCGGCGTCCCGTAGGACGGGTTCCCGTCGTCAGCATCGCCCTGCGCGAAGCGCATTGGAATGGACGATGCGTCCTGCCGCCGAACGAAGTGAGAGGGTGCTTCCATATCCACCGTCAGCACCGCGTAATGCGAATTTTTCAGGTTGAACTTCACCTTGTTATTATCAGCCATCTCTTATACCTCCATTTCATCCGTAAATGACCATTTACTCCGAATTGAAAAATGCTCTTGCTCTCCGAAATCAAACCGTCCCGCCCAACGGCACCACCTCCCTTACACGAAAAAAAGCTGCTGATGTTTTTACGCATCAACAGCTTTCTACTGTAAGTTCCGTGTATTGAATTCACTTATTTTCTCTGATCTGCAAACCTGTAATAATCTTCCATATCCAGGCTTAGTCTCATATGAGAGTCGGGTTTGATTTTTCGGTTGCTCAATAATACAATCGTCTCCATGTTGCACGAGAAAACGATATTGATGTCATGTAGAACCCGGCTGTGTATGCAAACATATCGAAGGGCAATTTTTTCCGTTTGCCCGTGTGACAAAACATATCGAGCCGTTTTTGACCCTTTTTGAGGCATTTTGGCGCATATGGGGGTTCGCGCAAACATATCTACCATGCATCAGCCTCTCAAAAAAATGAAAAATGTGATTGACAGCTTTGCATGTTTCGAGTAGAATAAGGATACAATAAATTAGTGGTGACCACTAATTGGGCTGGTCGTAAGACCCTGGTCCACCGAGCGGCGGGGAATTTCCCCGCCATTTTTATTCTTTATTGGCTGATACAACGCTTACTGTATAATACAAAATATCAGCCGAAATTTCAATGCCAAAAGGGGATTTATTATGGCAGAAAAAACACTAAGCGTTTTCATAGATGAGTCAGGCGACTTCGGTCCATATGAGACACACTCTCCATATTATTTGGTTTCAATGGTTCTCCATGACCAAGGCATCGATATATCTGGCAACATTTCTGCCTTCGAATCCCATTTACGAAATCTGGGGTACGCCGAGCACGCTGTTCATACCGGACCACTCATCCGTCGGGAATCGGTTTACAAAAACGATCTGGTTGAGAATCGAAAACAGCTATTCAATGCGCTCTTTAACTTTTCCAGAAAGCTTGACATACATTACGCATGTGCAAAGCTTCGAAAGAGTGAATGCCCTGACGTCATCACGATGACAGCTAAGCTCTCCAAGGCAATTGCTGAAATCCTCCGTGCCAACGAATCGTTCTGGAACAGCTATGACCGTGTAATTATCTACTATGACAACGGTCAGATTGAACTTACAAAAATTTTGACTTCTGTATTCAACACACTCTACACCCATGTAGAATTCCGCAAAGTGAAACCTGTTGATTACAAGCTGTTTCAGGTTGCCGACTTAGTCTGTACAATGGAATTGCTATCGGAGAAAGCAGAAACAGGAAACTTCTCTGCATCTGAAATGGAGTTTTTTGATAATATTCGCTCCTTCAAGAAAAATTATCTGAAGCATATACAGAAAAAACATCTATAGCAGCAAAAAAGATACCCTGCCACACTTTCGCGTACAAGGTATCTTTTTCTATTTCATGTTTAAATTCACATCGCCACTTCCGTCTCCAACCCCGATTTAAATTCCACTGTGAAATGGTCGTCATAAACCGTGATCTTCTCTATCAGTTTCCGGACAAGACCCTCGTCATATTTCGTAACCGCCGTCCCATTTCGTCGAGCATTTTCTCCATCTCCTCCACCCGCTGGCGACTTCCCTCATTGTTGGCATCTTCCAAAAGCAACGCCTGTTTTTCTCTGCGAAGCTCCTCGATTCTGTCCGCGATGTCATCATAAGCCTGTCTTGCATTGGCCTTTTTCAGAAGTTCCTTCTGCAAATCGGCAAGTTCCGCCTCAACAGTTTCAACCTTGCTGGCATTGCCGCTGCCGATTACTTTTTCGATATTCTCCTTCAAAATCGGGATAATGGTGTCCCTGCCGGAGAAAACATCGTTGATAGCTTTTACTACCGCCGCCTGAAGGTCTTCCTCCCGGATCGTCCTTGCCGGGCAGTCAATCCCGCTCGTTTTCTTCGTCACGCGATGAAAATGCCCCCTCACTACGTTCGGCGGATATCCCGCCCGAAGGGCGAGGATGCTCCCGGCGAGGGCAGGTCGCACTGCCCATTCCTATGCGCTTCGCGCAGGGCAGTGCTGCTGACGCACCTCCACACGACGGATTTCTTTCCACGGTTATTCCAGCTGATTCTCCGGAACAAATCTCCGCAGTGTGCACAATAAACGATACTCGATAATGCATAGTGGCTGCTGTATACCCTACGTTTTCCTGTTCCAGTCGAAATGTTTGCACGTCTCGCCATCTCCTCCTTAACCTGCATGAAAATCTCCCTCGGAATGATAGCTTCGTGACTGTTCTCCACATAGTACTGAGGTACGATGCCCTTGTTCACCACCCGTTCCTTCGTCAGGAAATCCGTCGTCACTATTTTCTGCAATAGGGCATAGCCGATGTATTTTTTATTCGTAAGAACATTTCGAATTGTGGCTGATGTCCAATGCGCTCCTTTACGCGCCGATACTCCTCTTTCGTTTAAGTCCCTGGCAATTACGCTGCTGCGTTTTCCGGAAACCTCGGTATAAATAAAGCGTACCGTTTCTGCTTCAGCCTCATTAATGGAGAAAACACCGTCTTCCACATCATAACCAAACGGCGCATACCCAATCTTATACATACCGTTTTCAAACCGATGCCGTACACCCCATTTACTGTTCTCTGAGATAGATACAGATTCACTTTCCGCAAGGCTACCCATGATGGAAAGTAGTAATTCGCATTCCTTCCCTTAGACAGCTGGCCTTTCACATAATTCGTGAATGTCTTCAGCGACCCGGTCGGAAGGGAGAGAGTAATCGGAAACAGCTCACCTTCGCGCAGGACATATAACATACGCTTATTCTTGCAAAGCTTGCTCTGGCCGTCACCGCTGCCAAATCTGTTATAGGGGGCAATCCGCGCAGCTGCCTCCCGGCGTCCCGATACCGGTCACTCCGTCAAAAGAGCCGCAATCCGGCGGGTTGTTGCCTCCCGTGTACTTATCGCGATAATAGGCAAACGCTGGATGGTTATAGACGATAACCCCGGTGATGTCCTTTGCCATCTCATAATCATCGCCTTCTTCGGAAGGGATTTCAAAAGCCGTCCCTCCACCTGCAGGCAAGCGAACGCGGTCGAACGAAAACTCCAGTCCCTGGCAGTCGTCTGCCATCGCTTCGTTCAGCACGTCCATATTTGCGAGTGCAGCAAATCCGCCGCTTACACTCAGTTCCGTATTGTCCTTTTTTACTTCTGATATAATTCAAAGTCCTCCTGTAAAATGAAATCATCTATTGTCGTCAACCTCTGGTTGACGACGAAGGCCACGCCCTACGCGTAGCGTATTTTAAATGGTGTGGCTCTCCTCTGTTACGCAACCTTGCTGCATTGACTTAAAACTCCTACGATTTACGGATACCGACTGACACCTTTTCGAGGGTGTGTACGGTATCTCCCAGCCACTCAGTCATCTCTTCGCAGCCTTCCTACTCCCGCTGCTCCTTAATAAATGCGGCCAGCGTATTGGCATTGACCGTCTCCGTGACAAGACTGGCAAACCCGTTCTCCTTCAGAGCCGCAATCATCTCATCCCTGCGGCCTGCTGCCGGAGAAGCAAATAACCGACTCTTTAAGTAAAACGTACTGCCATTTCTTGAGAAACGGTCAAGCTCCGCCTCCGTCATGGCATCCGACAGCTGCAGGTCCAGCGCATCGATTTCTGCTCCAAGCGTCTTCGCCTGTGCTTCCAAATCTTTTTTCTGTTCCTGCATTGCCTTAAGCCGGTCAGCCATTTCAAAAATCTGATTATTCTCCATCGGTGACTACCTCCTTCCAAAGGATAAGATTTTGGTATCTCCCTCTACTAGTGTAGCGTCTCAATCATTTTTTTAATTAAATGCTAAATAACGCTAAAAATCCTTGACAAAATGCCAAATACACGCTAAAATAAAAGAAGTAAATTTAGCATATACGGAGATCCTTATGTCAATCACAAAATCTTATAACAAACACACAGGTATTTACTATGCGTATGATACAACCTATGAATGGGATGAAGAACGCCAGAAGAAAATTCAGCACAAGCGCTGTATCGGCAAATATGATCCGGTCACCGGCGAAATCATTCCAAATGGCAAGGTCGGCCGGCCTTCCAAAACAATCTGTCCGTCCAGGAACAGTGAGCAGGATAAACAGCAAATATCTTCCTGTAATAAAACAGATGTAGGAGCCCTCACTGACCATTGTGAAAAAATCGAATACATATTGTCTCAACTTTCTTCTGAAATAAGTTGTCTAAAAAACGAGATCAACCGTATAAGGTCTTTGAATGAATAGTTGATTCATCCAGATCTCAGGACACAATAATTCTTTTCTTGTCATCAAAGTCACGCACTCCACATGGCACGAGAAAACGATATTGATGTCACATGCAGCTCGGGTGTCTGCGCAAACATGTCGAAGGGCATTTTTTGCCCTTTGACTGTGTGGCATAACATATCAAGCCGTTTTTTGCCCGTTTTGGGGCATTTTAGCGCATATGGGTGTTATCGCGAACATATCCACTTCTTCTGTTCACACTTCCATTGACCTTGAAATTCCGCTCCACGCAAAATAGCAGTATAAATAGGCTCAAGGAAATCCGACAGACGCTTCAAAGTATCTGAAAACGGAAGATTAATTTCTACAGCCGGTTCAAATTTAGACCACTGAATCCGAAAAAATTCTGACTCATCGAACTTCTCGATTCTCGCAAATACATCTTCTTCCAGTTCGCGACCTCTGTGCTTGGTAGTCTCCGAGACAGCTTCCTTAAGTATCCCGCCATCAAAATCAAACACATTCGATAGATAGTAGATATCAAAAAAGTCCTTCATCCGACTGGTAGTATCCATTCTTTGGT
This sequence comes from Lachnospiraceae bacterium, assembly GCA_021202075.1. GTDB lineage: Bacteria > Bacillota > Clostridia > Lachnospirales > Lachnospiraceae > Choladousia. The sequence goes on from JAJQDT010000010.1 coordinate 14,645, forward strand.
AAGCGATGAATAACCCGGCGGTTTTACAGATTCCGGAATCCGTGAGATAATCT
>JAJQDT010000130.1 GCA_021202075.1 Lachnospiraceae bacterium
GCACATACTGCTGGTATTTTATTTGCCATTGGGCAGCTTACTTTCCTGAATCATTATATCGCTCTTGCAGCATATGAATTTTATTCACATAACGGGGATAATCTACATTAGCGAGAGGTATTCTTTCCGGTTCTCCAGCGCCGCCTTTTCGATAGAGGATTCCTCGTGGATCATCCCAGTCCCGTTTGATGCCATAGTCCACATGATCCGTGAAGCAAAGTTCGTTCATTCCCATTTCCAATGCTTCTTCTACAATATCTTCCATCCGATAGTCCGAATCATCACTGAATTCAGAATGCACATGATAATCTGCAAACATCATCTATGACCTCCTTTCAGCTTTCCGAACATTACCATCATCAAAAACAAAATGACCAGGAGATACAGCGGCAAAATACCGATGCCGATATTATTGGCGATTGCTCCGAACAAAGGCGGCATAAGACATGTTCCCACGTAGGCACTGGCCATTTCCACCCCGATGATCGCCTGAGATCGTTCTGCGCCAAATTGCTCCGGCGTAGCGTGAAGCATACAGGGATAAACCGGCGCGCAGCCCAGTCCGATTAAAATGAACCCGGCCAGCGCAAATCCACTTGAAAATGGGATCAGCAGTACCAGACATCCCAAAGCTATGATTCCCTGTCCGATCCGAACCATCTGCCGGTCATTCCACCGCATAGTCAAAAATCCACTGAATGCTCTGCCGATGGTGATGCCAAGATAAAACATGGAGGCAAAGCCGGCGGCATGCTCCGCCGAAAGACCTTTTTGCAACGTCAGGTAGCTGGCTGCCCACAGTCCTGCCGTCTGTTCAATCGCGCAGTAGCAGAAAAAAGACACCATAACAGCTTTTGCGCCAGGCACAGAAAGAATCTCCGAAAAGCGCATTGCCTTTCGCGGAGTTCCTGACGACACAGCCTCCTCGCCTCCTTTAAGAGATTTCCATAGCGGCAGACTCAGCACAAGGATGATTGTCAGACCAATCTGTAAGATCGAAATGATGCGGTAGCCACTGTTCCAACGCAGGCCCCTCGTCAGGACAAATCCCATCATGTAAGGACCAATGCTGGCACCGATTCCCCACATACAATGAAGCCAACTCATATGTCTGCTTTTATAATGGAGTGCCACATAATTATTCAGACTGGCATCCACACTGCCTGCTCCCAGACCATAGGGAATTGCCCAAAGGCAGAGAGCCGGAAATGAATGGGAAGCAGAAAAGCCAAACAGGGCAAGCGCAGTCATACCTACGCTGGCAGCCGTGACTTTTCCGGTTCCGAACCGAATCGTCAGCTTGTCGCTTTGCAGGCTGGAAATAACAGTTCCCAGAGCAATAATCATGGAAATAATTCCCGCATAGGAGACCGGAACTGAGAACTCAGGATAAATGGATGGCCATGCAGAGCCAAGCAAGGCATCGGGCAGTCCTAAACTGATAAAAGCAATGTAAATGATAAATAAAAGCAAGTGTGTCATATTGCATTCCTCCTCCTTTGATGATATGATGATACCATCAAAATTAAGATGAATGTGTAAGGATACATTCGTAAAAATAGGATAAAACATTCATCTATGCGGAGGTGAATCTCATGGGGCTTTCTGTCTGCAATACCGTCACTGACCTGCACGATCAGGAGCTTTCCAAACATGGCGATGCAGCGTTTCCCATCGCCTGTTACGCCGATGATCTGTGCCAGGGAAATGTTCCCTGGCACTGGCATGAAGAATGGGAGATCGTGCTGGTTACAGAAGGCTGCCTGTGCTTTGACCTGGAAAATGCCCGGCAAACCTTGGCCTGCGGAGACGGCGTTTTCCTCAACGGGAAGGCTATGCACGCCATTCAAAATAGCACTCAAACACCCGGAAAGCTCCACTCTGCTGTGTTCCATCCCCGGCTCATCGGAGGCAGCATGGACAGCGTATTCTGGCAAACCCTGGTGCAGCCTTTCTATTCCAATGCCGCGACGCGATTCCTTCTTTTGAAGCAGGAGATCCCCTGGCAGAGGGACGTCCTTCGCTGTTTTGAAACTGCCTGGAAAGCAATCACTGGGGAACAGGATGATTTTGAAAACCTTGCCCGGTTTTATTTGTCCAAAACGATTCGTGGCATCTTACGGAATACGGATTTTTCGGAATCCAATCGTTCAGAGCAGGAATTGATAAAAATCAACCGAATACGTTCCATGATGGAGTTTATTGAGTTTCACTACATGGAGGAACTGACCGTGGAACAGATCGCAAAAAGCGTTTCCGTCAGTAACAGCGCATGTCTGCGCTGCTTCCATGAAATGCTGAACACAACACCCATGCAGTATGTCATGGAAACACGGCTCAAAAAGGCAGCGGCGCAGCTTCGCGCAACAAACAAATCTGCAAAAGATATTGCGCTGGACTGTGGTTTTAATGATACCAGTTATTTCACAAAACTGTTCCGGTTAAAATATGGTTGTACCCCCGGGAATTATCGAAAATCATCATAAATTCATTGGTGTGAAAAACCAAACTCTATCCGCCTGTATGCAGCGTTTTTCCGGGATCAGGATATATCTATATCCCTCAAAATACTACACACACTCTTTCCTGATAGAATTGATTTGCCTTCTGGAAAGCTGAACAATCCTCTCATGCTTTATATATCTTAAAATAACAAAGTCGCCCGTCCATGAATCAGGGGAACGGGCGACTTGCTGTCATATATAATTTTAATCCATAAAACCGTGCATTCCAGCCATACCCTTGGCATACTGCTCCAGTTCTCCAGAGAGTACCAGTCTGGCATAGGTCAACGGCTCATTGTAGATCAGCCAGTCGATCTCTGTCTGCATGGGGATAGTGGGGCAAATCTCATCGTCCACCCCTGGGGTATAGATGCTGATTTCTGTTCCGT
>JAJQDT010000172.1 GCA_021202075.1 Lachnospiraceae bacterium
CCGTCCCAAATCATATCGAAATCCATCGTCTTTCCAACCGGCACGATACGATCCACTCCTTTAATTCCGCTTTTAATAAGCTCTGTGAATATCTCTTTGCTGCCGATATAAGAAACCGTCTGGCATCTTGTATCATCACAGATATCCTGCAATTCCATAATGTCATTACAATGATATTCAAAGAAATATCCGGAGTTATCCTTCAAATCCATCAGTTCCGCATCCAGAGAATTTACCCTGACCCGGACAATCAGGTTATCATCACTCTTTTCTTTTATACTGCCGATGCGGCAAACCGCCGCAAGATATGCACTCGTCAGCTTGTTCACTATCTGCACACCCTGTATCTCATACTTCCCAATAAGATGTTCATGCAGATGATCCCAGAAAAGCTTCTTTGCCTCTTCAATCCGTCTTCCCATCCAGACAACAACCCTTGGCGAGGTGCAGGCATTCTGATCCGTCAGGTAAGTGTCATTAAAAAAATCATTGGCAACTCGCTTCTTATCTTCCATATCCATGTAGACATCGGCGTCAATCACGGCAAGGGAATAACGGTCAGCGAACGTAACCTCGGTTGCACGAGGCTTTAAGGGGAACTTTCTGAACTCCCCTATCGTATTGTCTCCGCCCCAGATGACCCGGACATCTGCTGTGCTCGTCAATGCTTTGCTTACTTCTGCGTCATGTCCATACCGGACCAGGGCAATATAAGGCTTCATCTCCTCATGATCATCCAGCGACTCACTTATCGCCTTATTTATTACATCGACCTGCGGAAATTCCTTTGATGGAATCCTGACTACGTTTGCATTCCCCGTAATAAGACCCGCGACCAGGGAATAGGCATAATTTACCGGCACGTTCGAAGGAGCCACATGGAACACAATGCCCCTCCCTAAACGCAGGAAGTCGTCCGCAAACCTATTTTTCATTTTCTCCAGGGACGCCTTCCGTATCCAGAACGCAAACGTTACTACATCAGGGTATGTCTTCGCCATCGGACTGCTTAAAAGTTTCTTCGATACATCCGAAAGGAAACGCACAGTTTCTTCTGAAAACGGCTCAAGAGCCGGTGCCGTCTGCATCGCCCCCATTTCTTCCGCACTTCCCACGTCCCAGCGGATGTTAAACTGTCCAAAATCAATTAAACTTTGCCGCATATGTATCACTGCACCCCCTGATTTCTGCATTTTTCAGCCGTCCGAGCACTTTAAAGTATTTGCCTTTCCTCCCGCACGGGCAGTCATCTTCACCGAGAAGAATTCCTTCATCCTCTGTCAAAAGTGAATGGCCCGGATAAGATTCCGGCAGCATAGACAGAACCTGAATAATTCCAGGCTCTCCCGCATCACAGACAGAAAAATCCGAAGCCCTCCGCATAATGACATCCGAGAAAAGACTCGCATGGAGGTGCCCGCATTCACACTGCATATAGATGCACCCGGTCTGTTCCACCATTCCATAATAGTCATGGATGGAATCCAGACCGCAGACTGACTGTAACCTGTCATGAAACTCTTCCGGCGATACGGCTTCGCTCACAAGTTTTTTCCAGCCGCCGCCATGGATCAGGATTCCCTGTGACAGGTCAATCTCTGTTCCTTCTTCTTTCAGGCGGAGCAGTTCCTTGTAAAAATGCTGCCAGATCATAAAAGTAAATCCGAAAAGGAATATCTTCTGCCCTTTATGCTTCTCCAGAAAAGCCTGTACTGTTTCAATATCCAGCTGCATATCGTCATTCAGCGCATATGTCCTGTCTGAGCCAAATATCGAAAATCCAAGGATTCCGGCTCCCCTCGCAGAGAACATTGCACGGTTCTTCACGACTGACGGACAGTCGATAATCAGCATCGGCATCCGGCTTGCGCCTGTGAAGGAGGAGACGATCTTCGCCAGCGTCTTCTGCTGGTTATTTGCTGTATTCCTGTCCAGATATATCTTTGAAACAGCCTGTCCTGTAGTCCCAGAGGACGTCATTGTCTTGAAGACATCCTCTTTCTTCACGCTGCAAAGATCCAGCTCCTTGAACAGGCGTACCGGCAGGAACGGGATATCGTAATATGACCGCACGGATTCGGCATCAAACCCTGTGCTTTCCATCATGCACTTATATTCCGGGCATCTCTCCATATGATGTATGGTTAATTTTTTCAGCTGTCCAGTAAGCAATTTTTCTTTTTGTTGTTTATCCAATGAATATGGCGGAATAGCCAATACGTCTTTATATTCCATATGTATCTCCGATAATACTTCATTGCAATTAGATAAGAGCGGTATTAATAATGTCTGCCATTTTCTGTGTGCAGTCATTTATAAAAAAGTGGTTGTCTCCCATTTCAAAAAAATAAGTTTTTCCAGTTGTTATCTTCTCCCACCCCATAATATCTTTCCACGGAGTATCTTTTTCACAATACATAATTGTAAGATTGTTATTCAGAAGGCCACGTTCCGGATGATATTCATATTCCATAATAAGTTTATAATCCTCATAAACAGGCTTTATGTAAATATCGCGGAATCGCTTATTTTGTATGATTTTCCGATCTACTCCGCCCAGTTCCGCAATTTTTTCCGAAAAACGTTCACTATCCAAAAGGGCGTAATCATGACCTTTTGTATTTAAAGATATTGTATCCCTTGCACAAAAAAACAAGTGGTCAGCCTGTTCATCTAATTTGTATTGAGCTAAATCAAAGGCCGCTTCAACTCCCATACTATAACCCATCAGGGAGAAGGGAAGTCCATGTATTCTTTGTTCTTTTATCTGGTATGCAACATCATCCAGCAATTCATCAAAAGATTTACAAAAATGATCTGATGCCCTTTTTCCATGTCCAGGATACTCGACTGTATAAACATCAATTTTATCGTCTAACAGTTTTTCCAACATTTTAAATGAAGCGGCAGTACCTCCTGCAAAAGGCAAAATAAATAACTGAATTGCTTTATCCATAATATTTGTCCAGTTCCTTATAAAGAGTTTTTCCGGAATCGTTTTTTGGTATTATGTCGAGATAAACTACATTAAATGCACTTTGGTTCAACCCTGTCTTTCCGGATACAAACTGCCTTACCTCATCCGCTTTCGTCTCATCTGTTATGAAAATATACACATGGTCATCAACACCGCCGCTTGCACAATCCATATAGTCGAATTCCGTCTTAATCAGACGGTCAATTTCATCCAGGTTCACCCGGTTTCCATATACTTTAAGGAAGCGCTTTTTTCTCCCGACGATATAATAAAAACCATCTTCATCGCGCCTTGCCATATCTCCGGTTTCCAGCCTGCCGTGGCGTTCATCACCTTTCGCAAGATCCTCAGGACATTCCGCATAACCGAGCGTTACATTTTCGCCTTCGTACACCAGCTCACCTGTCACGTCCGGCTCCGATATTTCATTGTTATTGATGTCTATCAGGGTAAATTTCCCGCCGGGGATTGCGATGCCGCAGCTGCCGTATTTTTCAATGGACTTCTCGTGAGGAAGATAGCCCATCCTCGCTGTTGCTTCACAGGCACCATACATGACAACAAGCTTCTTGCCCTTATCAAAAGCATACTCGGAATACTTTTTCTGCAGTTCCGGAGAAAGCTTCCCGCCGGCCTGTGTCATTGTCCTAAGATATGGCAGATCCATACGGAAGAAGCGCAGCTTATCTAACATCTCGTATGTATATGGCACGCCTGCAATTGATGTCGCCTTCTGCTCTTTCATAAACGCCCAGAATTCCCTCGTCATCAGGGCTTTATCTGTCAGGAGGATTGTCGCTCCCACATACAAATGCGTGTTAATAATTGAACATCCATAAGTATAATTCATCGGGAGCGTTGTGACAGGCCTCTCGTTTTCGTCCAGTTCCAGATATTCTACAATCTGTTCCGTGTTTACCCTGATGTTCGTGTAAGACTGACGCACAAACTTCTGGCTTCCTGTCGACCCGGATGTGGTCAGCAGCAAAGCAAGTTCATCAAACAGCGGATAATCTTTGGCTGAAATATTTTTCATCAGCACATACCCATATGCTTCATAAATGCTGTAGAAACGTGCATGTTCCAGACACATTTCCAAGGGCATCCAGATATAGGCAGGCTGATAATTATCTATCAGACTTTCCAGCAATTCCGAATCCATGTGGGCATTCAGCAAAACCGGGATGATCCGATTATTCAGGAATGAAGCATATCCAATTACTGATCCCGCAGTATTGCTGCACATAGAAAAAACAAGACATCTCTTACCTATTGTTACGGCAAGCCTGGTTGTTTCTTCCTTAAGCTGCGCATAGGTGAGAATTTCCCCGCCATCCGTAATAATGGCAACATTGTTGGAAAATGCATCAAAATTCCACATCATACTTCTCCCTGAGAATCTCCATTCCTTTTTCAAAAGAACTCAAATCAATAATATCGTCCGTATCCATTTCAATCCCAAACGCATCTTCTATCGCAGCAATCAGACCCATATGCCCGACAGAATCCCAATTCGCTATTCCCGTGTAGACAAGCCCTTCCGTCTGCTCCGGTAAAATTTCAAAAGTTTCGCAAAATGCATTTGTGTACTTTTCCTTATTCGTCATTTTTTCATCCTCCAATTAATTAATTTATATCTTCAAGCGAAACCATCGCCTCGCTGTCAAGATCCCTTAGCACTGTCTTTCCAATAAGTTTTTCTGCCATCTCCGGCGGCAATCCGTTTCCCGGCCTTTTTGCCGTGAGATCCTCCGCTTTCAGGATCTCACCCGCCGAGATCTTTCTGGTAGTTACCACGCTTCGCCTCATTTTATTGCGCATATCCATTTCTTCGTTTGTAACCTCGCGTTCCTCAGAACCAAGTGCCTGAAACACATGGCAGCATTGATCCACCAGTTCCTTAAAGACATGAGGTTCAGCCGCCATTTGGTTATCCATTCCTATTCTGGAATTATCCAAAGTAAAATGCTTTTCAATAAGCCCTGCGCCCATGGCCACAGCCGCAACCCCGCACTCCGTCCCAGCGGAGTGATCGGAGAGCCCAATCACGTATTCCGGATATTTTTCCATTAACGCTTTTATGTTCAGCAAATTCATCTGACTGTAGTCGGCCGGATAAACGGAAACGCAGTGCAAAATGCAAAGATCAGGGTTACCGGTTTTCTGTACCACTTCCACTGCGCGCTGTATTTCATCCCAATTTCCCATTCCTGTTGCAAGCACAATCGGAATGTGTTTTGACGCTATATAGTTCAGGAAAGGGTAGTTGTTCAACTCCATGGATGCTATTTTGATAAATGGCACCTTGCACTCATCAACCAGAAAATCCACTTCTTCTTCCGCATACGGAGTCGACGCAAAGTCAATACCACATTCTTTGCAATATCCCGCTAGTTCTTTTTGTTCCGCCAGAGTAAGAGAAAACTTTTTTACAATTCGCCCTGAAATCGGATTCTCCCTGTAAAAGGATTTTGAATACAGCGTTTCAGCCGACCATGACTGAAATTTTATGCAGTCGCAGCCAATCTCAGACGCTTTCTTTACCATTTCTTTTGCTGCAGTAATACTTCCGTTATGACTGGAATTAGCCTCTGCCACGATATACGGCTTTCTGCCTTCCCCAATAATTTTCCCATTTTGCAAAACAACTCTTCTCAAAGTTGTCACCTCCTACTGATCAATCGGTTCAATGACCATTTCTTTTAAGAAAATATCCCGATCCAGAAACGGCTCCTGATCTTCCAATGGTCTCTGTACATATTTGCGGCTTTTTGTTTTTGTATAAGCAGTACGAAGATATTTTTGATCTTCAACACACATTACTTCGCACAGAACTGAACCATCCATGGAAATGAATTCATCTATCCCGTCTTCCAGGTTCTTTGTTGAAGAAATTCGCATATACGGAATGTCGAAAGCTTCTGCTATTTTTTCAAAATTCGCACATTCCAGTCCGTTTTCAATATCCGTTCCAATTGTACGAGTTCTGAATAATTCCTTCTGCCTCTGACGTATAACAGCATAGGCATTATTATTCGTCACAAGTATCTTGATTGGAAATTTGTTATAATGAATTGTCTGCAGCTCCTGCAAATTCATCATGAAGGAACCATCACCTATAACAGCTATTACCGGTCCATTATCCAGACAGGCCGCGCCGATTGCACCCGGCAGTGCAAATCCCATAGCACCCTGCATTGCAGGCTGGATACATCTGGTGCCTTCACGAAATACCACATTGGCAGGCAACAGAAGTTCTTCGAGTCCTGCATCACAAACAAGACAAGTATTATCTATCATTTTCTTTGAAAGAACTTCTGACAAATAGTATAAATCAACTTTTTCAGATTGCTTATATTTGTCTTCGCATTTTGGGAAAATTTCTTTCCAGTGAAGGCATAAGGATTTCCAATCCGGCAAAACCGGTTTTAAATCGGTTGAAATTAACTTTCCAAGCAGGTCTTTCACATCTGCTTCAATAAAATAGTCGATGTGGAAAGTATTCTTCGTATGTTCATCCCGGTCTATATCAATTACTACTGTTTTTGCCTCTCTTGCAAATTTTTCCGGCTGGCTTCCGGTTGTCATGGATGTCATCCGGCATCCCAGTACGATTAGCAGATCTGCATTTTGTACGGTAAAGTTCCCAGCGCGGGTACCGCACAGGCTCCCGACACAGCCCATTGACATTTCTTTATCAAGGCCGTAAATATCCGAAGCGGTATGCGCATATGTTACAGGTATTCCAGTTTTGCTAACGAACTTATCGAGCAATTCTATAGCACCCGAAGCTCTGACTCCGTTTCCTGTCAATAATGCCGGTCTGTGGGACTCAGTTAATAATTCGACTAACAAATCAATATCTGAGACTTTTACAGCTTTATTCGCATCATCTGTCGGCTCAAAGTGGTACAATTCCCCCGGCTCTATCCGCGCGTTCTGGATATCAAGCGGCACATCTATCCAGACCGGCCCCCGCTTTCCCTCCGTCGCAAGGTAAAGCGCTTTTTCAAACTCATAAACTGCCTGTTTTGCATCCGTAAGCATCACAGCGTATTTCGTGACAGGCCTTACCAGAGATACAATCTCCGCCTCCTGTGAACCAAATGTACGGAACTGTGCATTCGTATAGCTGACCGTTTCGTTCAGCATGTTCTGTCCGGAAATAAATACACATGGCACTTCATCCTGCCATGCACAGAGGACTCCGGATATTGCATTTGTTGAGCCGCATCCGGTAGTAAGCAGGCAGGCTCCCAGATTTTCATTGCATTTCGCATACGCAACCGCCGCATAGCTCCCTGCCTGTTCATTATGTACGCAGACCGCTTCCATGCCATCGCATTTCGCAATAGCATCGGTCAGGTAAAGTGTACCCCTGCCGCTTACGGTAAATATATGGCCTACGCCTTTTTTTACTAACGTTTCTATCAGATAATCAGCAACTCTCATCATTTACGCTTACCTCGTGGGGCGAAACTGTGACATCACATCCGGCACACATACAACATAATCCGCAGACACCGCAGATTCCTCCCCTACAAAACTCTCCACATGTCCTCTTGCAATGCCCCTCCTGTAGGAATCCAGAACAGCAACAATGCGTAATTGGTCACCCGGAATCAGCTTTCTGCGGAACTTAACATTATTCATATCCAGAAAGCTCGTCTTTTTCCCTCGCAGTTCATCCCTGTATAAAAAAGTCATCAGGAAAGTCTGTACCAGGCATTCTGTCTGGACAAATCCCGGCACATTTGGGTCATCATCAAAATGAGCAGGCATGTACCATTCATTAAAGGTAAAATTCTTAACTGCCTCGGCTCGTACCTTTTCACCGTCCGGGAAGACTGTAACCTTATCAATAAATAACAGCGGATATCGGTTTCTCTGGCATTTCTGGATGTCAACCATATCAAAATCTATGCTTCTATCATCATTCATATCCTGTTTCCTCCATTCAGCAATTTATAATATAGTTAGGGCGATCCTGATCTCCATCAGCCTTGAAGATTACAACATTGGAATCACTCTTTTGATACCATACATCAATATTTTCCCTTACAAACGGTTCAAAATAATGCGGTATTATATTACAGTCATTCTCGTCTCTTAGTGAAAATCCGGCTTTCTCCATAATTTCGTGTGAAATTGTTCCAACCATGCAATCAATATATTCATAATTCTCCTTCTCCATCATTTCGTGCAATATACTGCCGATGGCAGAAAGGGTACCAATTGATCCGAGAAAATCCACTATTCTGAAAATTTTATGTGTGTTGACCTCAATCTCCCTGCCAATCAGAACATTATTGAAGATATTCTTATCAGAAACCTTTATACCATATACCATATACTCATACACCGGATGATCAAAATAGCGATGTTGAATATATTCTTTACTTTTGTATCCCTGTCCGGAATAGCATATTGAAAAATCATATTTGGATTCCAACTCTGTAAACCTATTGATTCTGAACGCCTGAACAGAATGCTTTTCATAGCCTCTGTATTCCTTATTTACCACTTTGGCAATAATAAAATTTTTCATATCCGGGTTCAACATATAGAACTGCTGCATAACGCCTACAGAATAATGAAATACTTTTTCTCCAATAGGTATCATTGTTTTGGGATTTGCTCCAGAACTATAATAATTGTCTGCACGTACAATATTTTTAAACCGTTTGATAAGTTCTACTCCGGACATCGGCAGGGCAACACTTGCTTTTACCTTTGTTATTGCAGATGACACGCACAAATTCGACTCTTTCCGGCAGGAATATGGTATAAATCCATTTACACCAACAATCGTGCCGTCTTTTTCAGTCATAAGCAGCATATTGATTGTTTCTGGATCCCCATAAAAATCATTTCCGTATTGCCATAAAAATAATTCTTTATTCCTCCCCAGAATATGATCTGCCCGCCATTCTCCTCTTATAAAATCCATAATGGCATCTACATCATTAACATTTGCCATGCGAAAATCATAGAATTCATCATATCGTTGATTTATCTTTTCCATAACAATCAAATCCTTTCCATAAAATCAGCATCCTATACCTTCCAGGCACCCCTGAATTTATGCGCTTCGCGCAGAAATTAATAAGGTATAAGTTTATAATTCTCACTCTTTGGTGGAAAATCATTCGTGTCCAGTCTTGGCAGCAAAAGCCTGTCATCCCTGACTAAATCTGCCGTCCTGACTTCTGTCGTCATGCTAAGTTTGCAGCATTTTTTTCGCAGATACGCCAATACAGCATCGTTATAATTCCCATAAGGATAATTAAACACCCAGCATTTCGGATCAATGATTCCTTCCATTGATTGAAGCGAACGATCTATATCGTCTTTCATTTCTGCCTCATCAAGCTTACCAAGCCAATAGTGATCCCAGCCATGCAGACCTATTTGCATACCATTTGAAGCCATGCATTTTATCTGGTCTTCATTCATATACAGTTCTTTCGCAAACTGTTCTTCTGGCATTCCGACATACTTTTCAAATAACTTGCTTGCAATTACATTCCTCATGTTTTCCGGAAGAACTGTCTGCAAAATCCGTTTCACAAATACCGTTTCTTTATTATCGAAACGGTTGGCTATCGCATAGGTTTTGAAAAGTGTCTCATTATCCGGAATTTTCACTTCACTCATAGGACGATGCATGTCAATCTCACGTAACAGATCCTGAAGTATATTTGAAATGCCCCCCCTGCTTGCCAAAATAAAATGGATTTTATTCACATCCAGCAAAACATTTTCCTTAAATGTCTTTCCGGGTATATAAAAAGTTCCCTGCATACTGAACTGGTCCAGCAGCGGGAACACATATGTAAAATGGTCTATATATCCGTCATCAAAAGTAAGTAAAACTGCGTTATTGGGAAGATCCTCCCCTATGTCATAACAGGCAATCAGATCTTCTATTTTGATTACATTGAAATTTTTTTTCAGAAATTTAAGCTGTTCCTTAAACAGTGAATAATCCAACCCTTTAATAGCCGGGTATCTGCTGTTTTCTAGATCACGTACGTAGTGGTACATGATTATCTGACATTTTTTCATATCCTAACACCTCGTATTTTTAAATGGTACTCTGCTATGCACAAATCTTCCTTTTATCAATATCTACCGAATGCTGTTTTTCCATCACATAAGGTAATTCACTATCATTAAAGTGGTGCTCGGTTGGCAATCGTGCCTCTTACGAGGCACGCCCCCTTTAGATCCCGGCGAGCGACTTTGGTTGGTAGAAGTACCCCTAATGAGGTACATCCCCAGTAAATTTATAAAGGAGCCTCATATCTCTGGCTGTTCATACGCTCTATACCTTCCACCTCACACAAACGATTCAAGACATCCCTCAGTTCCTGGGGATTTTCAACTTCAATTACTTTCTCCGGATTTCGATATGCGTCTCTTATATTTAGGTACATCTCATGAGGGTATTTTCTCATCTCCTCGCTTATGTAATCATATAACCTATATGTAAAAACAACATATGGCTCTTTATCATAAAGCAATTTGGGTGAAATCTGTGCCGTAGAACATTTACCTATTAAAACATAGTCATCATTAATTTTTTCTGCACAAATCAATTCCCATAAAGCCCCGCTGTCATCTATCACCTCAACATTGATGTCTGATAATTTCTGCCTCGGATGCGGTCTTAAGATGAACTCGATCCCCTCAGCCTTACAGCATTTGATTTCTTCATCTTCTAACAATGCCTCGCTTTCATACGGCTGTGCAAGAATTACTGTCCGAATAGTATCGTACTCTGTCATCGGTCTACCAAAAATTCGATGCATCACGTCAATTAATCCTTCGTTTCTCGTTAATGAAGGCAGCGGCTTTACAGGGACATCCCATTCTGTGTGACACATACTGACATTATTTACATATAAACAATGGGGATAAATATGCCAGAAATCTTTCCCTACAAGCCGCCATATTAATTTTTTATCTCTTGAACTACCACTTATGCCTATCTTCCCAACATATGAGGCCATGCCATCATCTAAAAAACTAATCCTGGCATCCGGATTCACCCTGATCATAGACTGAGTAATATAATCGGGTCCAAATAAGAATATATGCGAATATCTCCATTCATGCGGATTATCCTCATCCACCATTACAACTCGTTTCAAAAATCTTCCCGGAGACATAAGGAAATCAATACGGGCGCCCATCCTGCTCAGAAAACCTTTCTCCCAATCCTTATAATTATAACGAAATATGCGATCAAATATTTTTTCTTTCCGAAGCGCTTCAATAGTAAAATCCGCAGTCCTCATAGAATCCCAAATGTAAATATCCACTTTGTCAAAACAATATTCTTCCTGCCCCATGACAAAATTAACACAATTTACGATCTGGAACTGGTTTCCACATAAAAAACAGGCATTCAAAATCAATTCCTCCAATCACTTAATCTTTTATGTACTAATGAATTAACATGCTGCCTCAGCACTAAAAATCCGCTCGTTTTGAAAAACAGGATAAGCATAATCACATTAGGTACAATAATACATATACATAATTTCACAAGAAAACCCACTATCCCATCAAATGACAAAAATTCGCATATAACATAAGTCACCACACAAACCAAAACACTGATGATCACATACCCAAACGACTTAAACAGCCCCCTGCGCGGACTTTTATTTAAAACATATTTATAAACCACAAAAATATCAGCCGGAAACGCAATAAATGCCGCCGCAAAAAAAGAAGCGAAAACTATACCCTCCACTCCGAATCTGTTTACCAGAAGAATGTCAAGCACCAAATTAAATAACGACTTTGCAATCTGCCTGGGCAGGGTCTTGTTCCATAACCCTAATGCCTGTATATAAGTCTGTGTCATGGAAAGACTCAGGGCATTCATGTGGAAAAACAGAACAACCATAATTACCACAGCAAAACTCAGAAGGTTTTCCTCCCCCACCCATAGCACCATGAACGGCTGGTACAAACATAACATACATACGGAGCACCATGTCACAAGCCAATTTGAGAAAAGCTGTACAGCTGAAAATATCTCATATCTCCTATCTCCAGTATCTGTATAGAAACTATTTCCCAGGCTTGGAAGAATTGCTGAATATGCGACGTTTAATATGCCCATTACCGCAGTTGAAATGTAGGAATAATTTCCATAAAGAGCCACTGTCACAAGGCCAAGGCTGGTTGATATAATAATATTATCAATGGAGTTCGTCAGTGAGCACGCTATAGAATGTGCCGCAAGATAAACCACCTTCGTTCTTATGATTTTTTTTGTTTTATCCGGGACTTTCCCTTTGGGGATAATGTCCGGGTACATCTTTCTGCTTACCCGTTGCGAAATGACAGTTACAAAAAAAGATGCAATCGGCAGCATCACCGCATAATAATAGTAATTTCCAAAAACAAGAAGAACCACTATCTGCAATGCATACTGTACTAAAGACACACAGGTAAGGATTTTATGGTTAATGTCCCCCCTCTGGTTCACTTCAAACAATGTCTGCTTATAGGCGAAACCAAGATATGAAACAACTGTATTTGCAAGGTAGATCAAATACAGCCAGTAAATATTCATATCCGCCGGATAGGAACCGCTAATCAATTTATCCAAAAAAGGCATTAACAGCAGCCCCATCCCAAGAATAAAAAATCCTATCGCATGATACAGCTTCCTCATCAAAGCCATTAATGCATTGATTGCCGGGATGTCATTTTCCGCCACCGGTTTATACATGCAAAAAGCAATTGCGCCTTTAATCCCCAGTTCAGAGACATTCAAAATAGTAAGGACAGATGTAAACAGGCTTGTCAGGCCAACATACTCATTTCCAAGCTTATAAATAATGATCGTCCTTATAACAAATGGACATAAGATTGAAATGATTCTATAAAAAACTCCAAACACAAAAGTCCTTGCAACATTTTGGGTACGGTTTGAATTCATCTTCCAATATCACACTCCATAATTTCTTCGGGATTTTGGTCTCCCGTTTTTATAAGCAAAAATTCACCTGATTTTACGATAGAAACATAAAGGATCTACAAATCCGCCGTCTCTTCCCCGCCCAGCAGTTCCCTGTACCCCTCCGGCCTGAAGCTCTGGTCATTCCCCATCTGCCTGACCGCGTCGATCCAGTCGTACACCATGGATTTCGCATAGGCAGGCTTCCCGTCCGCGTCCTTCACATTTTCCAGGGCAACGGCCAGCAGCGCGTATTCGTTTTCCAGGGATGTGCTGAATACGCCCTGGTCGTCCGTATTGACTGACACGGAAAGCTGGGCGCATTCCGCCAGCAGGGAAGGATCCCCTGTGAGCCCCTTATTATAAAAGGTAAAAATCGGGTGTTTTGCATAATCTTTAAATGTCCCAATCAAAAAATTGGAAGACGGGTTTGTCTCGATCGCAATCCCATTTCTCCCAACCAGCTTCTGCATTTCTTTCTGGAGCATCTGCACCGCCCTGATATAGGACGGATGTATTTTTATCTCAACCCGCTTATTCCCTTCCTCCCGGACTTCCCTGTCAAACTGGTAATAATAATTCAGCAGGAAGATTTCCGGGCGGTAGCGGATGTTGTAATCTTTCGGGAAACGCAGGTTTAACCTGCACTGCATCTCCGCAGGGCCGTAATCATCTGCCAGGTAATAGCCCCTTTCATATAATTCCGGGTCGTCGCCCCTCAGCTTCCATGCTTTGTAGTATTGGAAAATATCAAACCTGTAGCGGTCATTATGGAATGCATTCATGATCCCCGCGTGCCGGTACTGCCTCCTGGTCTCTTTCAGGATCTCATCTATGATCCCGTAATCCATATGCCTGGCATATACGCGGTCAAAATACTCCTCATACTTTTTTTCCAGATGCCCCATCAGCACTTCCAGCCCGGATATGTTCAGCTCGATCAGGCGGTTATACATCCACGCCAGGTTGTCCAGGTAATCCTGCTGCGGGATCAGGATGCGGTAATTTTTAGACCGGTACCATTCCTCGACATCCAGCCCTAGCGCCAGGGCATGGCCCAGGCGGTCGCCGCAGTCCAGGTTCAGGAAATTGACGGCTTCATCGATCGCGCGAAGTCCGTCCGCCGGGTCAAGGAAATCCTCGCCGACATGGTAGGTCGCCCGCAGCTGCGGCACCCTCCGCGTGCTCCGGCTGTCCTCCCCCGCCCGGACATGGCTTTTCAGCCTCCGGAAGGAAACGGCAAAGACCTCGGGCCTGCAGCCGATCTCATTGGATGCCGCGTCAATCCCCAGGATCCTCATGGCACATTCCGGATACCGTTCGCGCAGGGCAATCAGCGCCCGCGCCTGTTTCTCAACCTTTTTCCTTTTCACGGCATGCCTGCACTGCAGCATGCTGCTGCCGTAATCCGTCTTATCCTCCCCCTTGATGAAATGGAGCGTGTAGAAATATTTATCCCTCGGTTCGCCGATTACGCTGTCCAGACGGCGGATCATGCGGCAGGTCTGGTCCGCCGTATTGCACGGGCTGACGCGGAGCTCCAGGGATTTCATATAGCTGCTCAGCATCCCGGACCGCACCGCGCCGCGCACCATAT
>JAJQDT010000101.1:0-52642 GCA_021202075.1 Lachnospiraceae bacterium
CTCTCAGGGGTGGCTTTTGCTCCCGAAAATTTCAGCGTTAACTTCTGAAGACGGGAATGGGTCAATATCATCTGCCATGACATCATGGAATCCTGGCACACCGCCTCCAATTCGTTCGAAGACTGTCCGGACGAGAATCGGGAATCGCTGCAGATTTTTTCCTTTATCTGCATGCTGAGCTTCGATATCTATCTCAAAAAACAGGTGATTGAACAACTGATCGACGGATTAAATATATCCTGAGTTTATCACGACTAAGAATTGATGTAAAGAGACTAATTTTTTTTCTGCTGAATTGACGAACTACCGGAATGGGAGTAGAATGGGAATAAAATAAAGGACAGCAATGTTTTTTCCAGAATATTTTCTATGCAGATATATGCAGAAAAATATTTTCAGAATACTTTTTGCCGAATCGAGGTGACCGGATTATGCCTTTTACCGAAAATACCATCAATGCCCACGCGACGGACCGCTCAAAGCTGATCTCCAACACGCAGAAGCTGCGCGACCTGGCCGGTCTTCTGCACAATTCCGGTATTTCTATTTTCGAATATTTCCCGGATGAGGATCTCATGCTGATTTATGACGGGCAGCTGCAGATCCAGCGCAATCTTCCTCACTATCTGGAGCGTTTTGACGAGCACACCGAGGTGACGGAGGAGAACCGTTCGCGCGTCATCGACCTGATGCACGGGAAAAGCTTTGAGCCGGTGAAGGTAACGATGCAGGATTCCGACGGGTGCCGCTCCTGCTGTATCATTACCCTCTCGCCGTACAGTGTTTCCGACGAACCCGGGCACTCTCTCATCGGAACCATCACGGACGTCACACTGGAGCAGGAGCGCGAGGAGATTCTAAAGGAAAAGGCGCAGCGCGATTCGCTGACGATGCTGTATAACAATTCCTACGGCAGACAGAAAATCAACGATTACCTGCGGACCAAGAATCCCTGCACGTCCTGCGGACTGCTGATCGTCGATATTGATTATTTCAAAACGGTCAACGACGTCTACGGGCACCTGTTTGGCGACACAGTGCTCACAGAGCTCGCCGCGCTTCTGGTCCGGACCTTCCGGCGCTCTGATGTGATTATGCGCGCGGGCGGCGATGAGTTTGTCATCCTGATGGAGGATGTACCGCACTCCTCCCTGCTCACAAAAACGAGTGAGCTCATGAAAAAAATCCGCGCCTTCCGGTTCCGCGAAAACAGCTCCACCATCACCTGCAGCATTGGCGTCTGCTTTCTTCCGGAGAACATTTCCGGTTATACCTACAACCAATTGTTTGCCAACGCGGACTGGGCTCTCTATCGCGCCAAGGAACACGGACGGAACCGCTACGAGTTCTGCGACAGCCTGAAGCGCTATGAGGAATCCTCCATCCACGATGAGCTGAAGCAGCACACGGATATTGACACGCGCTATCTGCAGGGCGACGTGGAATCCACGATTCTCGAAATTTTTGAAAAAATGAACAGCTTTGAGGACGCGCTGCGGCAGGTGATGGAAATCATCGGCACCCGCTTCCAGCTGGACCGCATTACGGTCGTCCGGACGGACACCGGCAAAGGGATCGCCGGGCGGCATTATCAGTGGCTTAGCAAGGACGCCCCCGAAGCACTCTCTGAGGACGGGACATTTGAAAAAGAGGATTTTCTCACCCTGTTCAACAGCTATGACAAGGATGGCACGGTTGTGCTGCAATATGACGACATGTCCATGTACTCCCCACAGGCTGCCGCACTTCTGATGCAGGGGAAGGCGAAGACAGTCGTCTATGCCGCCCTGTACTGCGAGGGCTCCTATACAGGCGCGATCTCTTATGTTGTCTGCAATGAAAAGCGTCAGTGGAATGAGACACAGCGCCACCAGCTGGCAATCCTGACAAAAATCATCTCCGCACATCTGGCGAAAAGTCTGGCTCTCAGAGAATCCCATAATGGCTCTGACTCCTCGCCGGGCTTTGATTCTCTGACCGGACTGATTTCCTTCTCCCGTTTCCGTGATGAGGTGGAGCGCGTGCTGGCATCCAGAGACAGCGATGATTATGTTCTTATCTATACCGATTTTCTGAACTTCAAATATCTGAATAAGAAATACGGCTACCGCATGGGCGATTTTCTGCTCCGGGATTTTGCAAGCGGAATTATCAGTACGATGAAGGACGCGGAAAATACGTTCTTTTCGCGTATCGTTTCCGACCAGTTTGTCCTTTTTATGCCCTATTCAGACCGGGAAAACGCTGTCAGCAAGGTTGACAAAATCAACGAAGATTTTATCAGCGCACATGCGTCCTTCTTCCCGGAGGTAAATCTGCGGCTCCGCTCCGGTATTTATTTTATCGAGCCGGACTGCAGCAGCGCTTCTTCCGCCATCGACGCGGCAAACAGCGCGCGCCGCAGGATCACGGATGTGACAGGCGTCTCCGCCTGCCTGTTTGATAAGCGGTTCCATGCAGAACAGGCGCAAGAAAACGAAATTATCAACAGTATGGACACTGCTATGAAAAACGGGGAATTCAAGGTTTACCTGCAGCCCAAATATTCTCTGCAGGATTATTCTGTTATTGGGGCCGAGGCACTGATTCGCTGGGAAAAGCCGGACGGCACAGTTTTATCGCCGGATTCCTTCATTCCCATTTATGAACGCACCGGAAAAATCTCTGAGCTTGACTTTTATGTCTTTGAGCAGGTGGCCGCGTTTCTCGCCAAAAACAACGAGCTCGGGCGCAGGCAGGTACCGATTTCCATCAACGCATCCATCCTGCACGCTTCCGACAGTAATACGGTAAAACACTACCTCGACATTCTGAAAAAATACAATGTCGACCCGGCGCTCACGGAAATTGAGCTGACGGAGACCGCGACCGTATCCGACTATAGCAATGTCGTTCAGCTCTTTCAGGATCTCCAGGATGTCAACATACTGACCTCACTGGATGACTTTGGCGCCGGTTATTCCGTCCTGAATACGATTACCGAGATTCCGGTCAATACCGTTAAGCTCGACCGCATTTTTATCAAACGCTGCGAGACCAGCGAAAAGGGCATTTATTTCCTGAACAAAATTGTCACTATGGTCAAAGGGCTCGGCTACCGCGTCATCTGCGAGGGCGTGGAGACCGAGGAACAGATTGAAATTCTGAAACAGGCCGGCTGCGAGGAAGCGCAGGGCTACTGGTTCTCGAAACCACTGCCGATGGAAGATTATGAAGAATTGATGTATAAGGAAAAAGAGGGGCTGTGAACCTGACAGCCTCTTTTTTTCGCAGTTAGTAGCCCGTATCGTAATTCCATATGCATTCTGCTTGCCTGCTTCGCCGATAGCACGATACGGATGAAACTCCTGTTTTCCATGTCAAATTTCTTTTTCTGTAATAGATAAGCCTGTTCTATCCGGCATCTCTCATTCCCCTCCTCTTTTCGAACTCCCATGTACTGATTATTTATCCCCTGTATCATATCGGTGGCTACGTCGACTGATGACAACGAAGCAGATGGAAATTCAGGCAAGTATAAAGTCGAGATAATTTGGAGACGAGGTACCAGGCACTGAGAATGTCCAAAAACGCAGCCTGGCACTGACAAAAACAGAGCCATACGCACACAGAAAACACAGAAAAAGTTCGCAAAGTTTCCACATTTCTTCAATCGTTTCGTGGTATTATAACTAACGCATTTTCCTGTGATGCAGGAATTAAAAAAAAGAAAAGAAAGGAGATTTTTATGAAGAACAAATGGTTGTCGATCCTTCTGGCCGGTACGCTCTGTCTGTCAGGGCTGGCTGCACCGGTCACCAGCAGTGCGGAGGAAGAAACCTCCGACGCAGAAGTTACCGCCGAGGCAGATGTAGCGGAAGATACTGCGGACGCGGAAAGCAGTTCTGACACAGGCGATGTCACTACCGCCGTCTCAGACCAGGAGTATATCGAAGAAACTCTGAATCTTGCAAATAACGCGGATCAGACCTGGACCTACCAGGAAAGCGCGGACGCGTGGGTGCTGTCTATCGTCTCCGCGGTCGCTTATCCGGAGCTGCCGGATGAGCAGGGCGTATCCGTCTGCGTGCCGGGCGCCTATGTCACCGGTATTGACACGGATGGGGACGGGGAGGCAGATGTGACTGCAGAATCCGCTGTAGAGTCTGGTTCGACGTCCGTCAATGGTTCGCTCGTGATCGATTATGAGGCAGAGGTTGTCAGCACGAACGGACAGACCTATACGGCCGCTACGGCTCCGGTGATTTTAAATACCGGCGCGGCGGGTTACAGCTCCTCCAACAATTCCACGGCGGCAACTACCTACGCTGCGGAAGGCTATATCAACGTAGCCTGCGGCAACCGCGGCAAACAGGACACCGCAACGGATGAGGATGGAAATACGTATTACACCGGCGACGCGCCGTCCTGCCTGTCTGACCAGAAGGCAGCGACGCGCTATGTAAAATACAACATTCTGCTCGGCAACCTGCCGGGAAGTGTTGATTACTTTGTTTCGACCGGCGGCTCGGGCGGCGGCGCGCACGCGACGATGTTCGCGGCGACCTCAAACAACTCTGATTTTTACGATTATCAGATCGAGGCCGGCGCAGTAGGCGTGTACCGTCTGGAGGACGGCAGCTACTCAACGACCGTCACCATTGACGGTGTGGATTATGAGATTTCGGACGGCGCGTGGGGCTGTGTCGCGTACAGCGCAATCACCTCTCTGTATGAGGGTGACATGGCAATGGCATTCGAGTATTATATGGATACCACCTACGAGTTCGGCTCTTCGTTCCAGGAGCAGCTCGCGGCGTATCTGTCCGAAGCTTACATGGAATACATCAATGAGCAGAATCTCTCTGTAGAGGAATCTGCGGTCGGATTTGACCTGAATGGGGATGGAGACCAGGATGACACGATTGCACTGACAATCGAGTACGACATGGAGGCGTATCCGGAGACCAATGGCTACTACGGCACTTATCTGGATCTCTATCTGGCGGAATTCACCTCCAATCTGCAGTGGTACATTGATAACCTCGACTACGCGGACGGCTGGACCTGGTTCGACGCGGACGGCAACGCCTTAAGTGACGAGGAAGTAGCGGCCATGACAACCGAAGATAAGGCGACTGCTTTCATCGAGGGACGCTATGCTGCTTCCAGCAACGGCGGCATGGGCGGCGAAATGGGTCCAAGCGGTATGAACGGCGCAGCGGACTTCATTGACGCTGAAGGTATGGGAGACATTGATTTATCTGAAATGGGCGACCTGTCTGAGATGGGCGACCTTCCGGACGGCGCAACCGGCGGACGCGGCGGCATGGGCGGCGGTAAAGGCAACCGGACGGAGGATGCGGACGCAGAAAGTACGGATACTGTAAATGCGGACGCTGACAGCACGGATTCCACAAGTGCAGCCGCAGATGCTTCTGACACCGGTTCCGACGAGCTGCCCGCTGCCGATGGCGAGATGGGTGAGCTGCCGGACAGCGCTGGTGATACGACTGGCGAACTGCAGGATGGCGCTGCAGCTGACATTGATGTAGCAGCAGACGGGGAACTCCCGGATGGCGAAGCTCCGACCGACGCAGGCTCGGATGATTCTCTCGAAGCAGAGGCGTCTTCGGATACAGCGGACGCAGAAAGCACGGATACCGATGAGGAGGAAACCTCCACTGCGAACGACAACACCGCGAACCAGCTGGAGGTCGGTACGCCTGACGCGGGATCGACGCAGTCTGCAACCGGTTCTCAGGATTCCGCGAACTATGAGACATATGAAGACATGGTAGCCGCATACGAGGAGGACATCGCTTCCATCCTTGAGGGCGACAAGTATGGCAACAACATCGTCTCCCTGTACAATCCGCTGAACTACATCGGCGCGGAAGGCACAGAGAATCCGGCCTGGACGAGAATCGTCATGGGCGCGTCTGAGGGCGATATGTCCATGTTCACTTCCCTGAACCTCCAGATTGCCATGCTGAATGCCGGCATCGACGCGGATATCGAGTGGCAGTGGAACGGCGGACATGTACCGTCAGAGATTTTCGGCAACTCCCTTGCGCTCACCGTTGATCAGATGTACGGCGAATATGTAGACGGAGCCGCGACCATCGAGAAAGCAGCAGCCGAGACACAGACCACGAACGGTGACGCGACCGAGGCGACCGGAACCGACCTCACCAGCTGGGTGAATTACGAGGACATCACAAATGTTTCCTTCTCCCTCGCTGACGCAGTTGCGTACCGCACCGCTGGCGCAAGCAAGGCCATCCCGGGCTTCGACGTAATCGACTATGGCCAGGAGGACTACGTGTTCGGCAACACCGAACAGGACGCGCGGCACTGGAATACCATCCTGCTGGAGATTTTCCAGACCTACGCGGACGTACTCTCGCCGCTGTTTAATCAGGGGTAATTACGATAATTGAGCAAGTGACTTTCACCTTTCATCGAGCAGGAAGCGATTTTCCGCCTCCTGCTCACCGTAAAAAAACAGGAAGCATTACGCTTCCTGTTTTTTGGTATGAAAAAACTTAAAATATATGCTGTTTAACGAAATGATAAATTCATACCGCCGCAGCTATAGGAATCCTTTTTGCTTTGCCAATATAAACCATATGCAGAATCGCTGCCCATGATATCCATCTTTTATGGAATCTTTTATAGAATCTATTATGGTATCTTTTATAGAACCTTTTATAGAATTTATAATGCAATTTATATAATTGTTTATGCATGAATATACATGGCATCTCCAAAGGAATAGAAGCGATACCTCTCTTTCACCGCGACCTGATACGCATGAAGAATATTCTCCTTTCCGGCGAGTGCGGATACGAGCATCAGCAGCGTCGATTCCGGAAGATGAAAGTTCGTGATCAGTGCGTCGAGCAGCCGGAATTCGTAGCCGGGATAGATAAAGATGTCCGTCCATCCGCTGCAGGCCTGAATATCGCCGTCGAACCGCTGCGCGGCCGATTCAATGGTCCGGCAGCTGGTAGTGCCGACGCAGATCACGCGGCCGCCGCCGGCTTTGGTTTCGCGGATGATGCGGGCCGC
Organism: Lachnospiraceae bacterium; assembly: GCA_021202075.1. Classification (GTDB taxonomy): domain Bacteria; phylum Bacillota; class Clostridia; order Lachnospirales; family Lachnospiraceae; genus Choladousia. The sequence goes on from JAJQDT010000101.1 coordinate 7,054, forward strand.
CGCCTCTTCAATCCGATAAAACTCCGAATGCATATGATGCTGCGTCACATCCTCGACCTTGACCGGCCGGAAGGTTCCAAGACCTACATGCAGCGTAACCTCCGCAATCTGAACTCCCTTTGCGCGGATCTGATCCAGCAGCTCCGGCGTAAAATGCAGTCCGGCGGTCGGCGCCGCCGCGGAACCGTCATATTTTGCATAAACCGTCTGATAACGGTTCTTGTCCTTCAGCTCATGGGTAATGTAAGGCGGCAGCGGCATCTGCCCAAGCCGATCCAGGATTTCCTCGAAGATTCCCTCATAGGAAAACCGGATCAGGCGGTTGCCCTCCTCCACCACTTCGATCACTTCGCCGACCAGAATCCCATCTCCAAAGACAATGCGCGTCCCGGGCCTCGCTTTTTTCCCCGGACGGACGAGCGTCTCCCAGACATCACCCGCCCTGCGTTTGAGCAGGAGCACCTCGATCGCCGCGCCGAGCTTCCACTCCGGCCTGGTCGGTTCGTGCGCGTCCGTATTTTCTTCTAGTACCCGGTTCCCGTACAGCCGCGCAGGGATGACCTTCGTATTGTTCAGCACCAGGCAGTCGCCCGGGTTCAGGTATTCGATGATATTGTAAAAATGCCGGTGCTCGATGGCGCCCGTCTCTTTGTCCAGCACCAGGAGCCGGGACGCGGAGCGGTCCTCCAGCGGATCCTGCGCGATCAGCTCCTGCGGCAGGTCAAATTTAAAATCTGAAGTCTTCATTATTATCATCCATAGATCATTTTGATTTCATAAACATTCTCTGCTTTTACAATTGCTGCCACAGATCCATGCGAGCATTCAGCAAACAGGCCTGTGGCTGGCAATCAAGAATTGTTACGACCGGATCTCAATGCCGAGCGACTCGAGCCCGTTCCAGATTTTCTTCATCGCGGAGGTAATGTCGCTTTCGCCAAGCGTGCGGTCCTTTGCGCGGAATGTCAGGGAATACGCCATCGACTTATATCCCTTCTGAATCTGTTTGCCTTCATAGACATCAAACAAATGGAACGATTCCAGAAGCTTGCCCCCGCGCTGGAGAATCATTGCCTCGATCTGTCCCGCGAGTACCTTTTTCGGAACCACCATGCTGATGTCTCTGGTCGCCGCCGGGTAGCGCGCAATGCCGGTATATTTGCGGTCAAAGCCTGCCAGCGGGATGATCTCCGGCATATCGAGCACGGCCACATACACACGCTCGCCAATGCCGTACGTATCGTTTGCTACAGTCGGATGCACCTGGCCGAGGAACCCGAGTTTTTTCTTATTATAAATAATATTCGCCTGGCGGGTCGGATGGAGATACGGGATGTCAGATGCCGGGTCATAGGTGATCCGGCCGTTCAACCCTGCCTTTTCAAGGAATTCCTCAACCACACCCTTCATTACAAAGAAATTGCCCGCGCCATCCTTCGTGGAAGAATCGCCCTCGCCGTACATGCCAAGGGTGAACTGTATCCGCTCATCCGGAAGCTCACTAAGCGGCAGCTCCTTCGGAATATAAATGTTGCCAAGCTCATACAGCCGCACGTTCCGGTTCCCATGGTTGTAGTTGAACGCCAGAGAAGTCAGGATGCCATTCAGGGAAGTCGTGCGCATAATGCTGTAGTCCTCTCCCAGCGGATTCGAAATCTTAATCGCCGCCCGAAGCGGGGAATCCTCCGGCAAAAGCAGCTTATCAAACACCTTCGGGCTCTCGAAGGAATAGGTCATGCCCTCCGAGAATCCGTAGAACTCCGCCACCTCTCTCGCCACATCTCGCACACGCATATCAAACGATTTCTTGCCGGTCGTCGCCTCGCCGCTCGGGAGTGTCATCGGAATGTTATCATACCCGTAGAACCGCGCGACCTCCTCCGCAAGATCCGCCGTCCGGAACAGATCCTGGCGGAACGTCGGCGCGATGACCTCCTTTGCTTCCTCGTCATATCCCAGATCGATTTTTTTGAAATAGGCAAGCATCTGCTCCGCCGAAATGTCCGTGCCGAGCAGCGCATTGATTTTTTCCGGTTCAAATGGAATGCGGACCGGCTCTTTTACTTTGGTGTAAACATCAACGATTCCGGGGACCACATCTCCCGCATCCAGTTCTTCGATGAGCTGGCAGGCGCGGTTGATCGCTTCCTCAGCGTTATTGGGATCCAGGCCTTTCTCAAAAATGGAGGAGGCGTCCGTGCGCAGACCGATGCGTTTGGAGGAAAGGCGGATGTTCGTGCCGTCAAAGCAGGCCGCCTCAAACATCATCGTCTTCACATCATCCGTGATCATGGAATTCTCGCCGCCCATGATGCCGCCGATGCCGACCGATTTCTCGCCGTCGCAGATCATCACGACATTTTCATCCATCGTGCGCTCCTGACCGTCGAGGGTCGTGAACTTCTCATCCTTCGCCGCGCGGCGCACAATGATTTCATGTCCCGAGAGCGTATCATAGTCATACGCGTGCATCGGCTGCCCGTACTCTTCCATGACATAATTTGTAATATCAACGATATTATTAATCGGGCGGATTCCCGCTGCCGCCAGACGGCGCTGCATCCACTTCGGCGACGGCGCAATGCGGATGTTTTTCACCACTCTCGCCGTGTAGCGCGGGCAGAGATCCGGATCCTGCACGGTCACCTTTACGTAATCGGAAGCCTGCTTCCGGCAGATATCTGCTGCCGCGGCGTCATCTGCTCCGGCTGCCGTCTTCCCATCTGAATCCGAATTTTCCGAGTCAGCACCTTTCGCCGGCCGGCTCGGCGTCTCCGTCACCACCGGCGGATGAAATTCTTTGCCGAAGGTCGCCGCCGCCTCACGCGCAATGCCAATCACGGAGAAGCAATCCACACGGTTCGACGTGATCTCATACTCAAAGGTCACATCATTCAGGCCGAGCGCCGCGACTGCGTCCGCTCCCACTTCGGCAGCGCCGCTCAAACGCTCAGCGTTTTCTCCATGAGCGGCGCGATCTGCCGCCGAGCTATCGCGAGGGGGCGTTTCCTCCTCCTCCGGGAAAATATAGATGCCGTATTCCGGCGCTTCCGGATACAATTCTCTCGTAGAACCAAGCTCTTCAATCGAGCACATCATTCCGTTCGACTCAATCCCGCGAAGCTTGCCTTTTTTAATCTCAATGCCGCCCTCGGTCATCTTGCCGTCATGGGTTCCCGCCACACGGCCGCCGTCCAGCACGACCGGAATCTTGTCGCCCACATGGACATTCGGCGCCCCCGTCACAATCTGAATCGTCTTTTCTCCAATATTCACCTGGCAAATGATCAGCTTGTCCGCATCCGGATGCCGCTCAATCTGCTCAATCTGCCCAATCACGATCTTGTCCAGATCGCGGTCCGCCGCCACATAACCTTCTACCTTCGTACCGGTAAGCGTCATCGCGTCTGTGTATTCCTGCGCGGTCACATCCAGATCCGGAACATACGCTTTCACCCAGGATAATGTTGTATTCATAAACAGGTTCTCCTTCTATTATAATCATATCATTTTGCTGCTGTTCCAGACTGGTTTTCAAAACTGTCTCAGGAACCGATCATCATTCTCATACAGCAGGCGCATATCATCAATCTCGTATTTCAACAGCGCAATGCGCTCCAGGCCAACGCCGAACGCGAAGCCGGTGTACACCTCCGGGTCGATGCCGCACATTTCAAACACATGCGGGTGCACCATGCCGCAGCCCAGGATCTCAATCCAGCCACTGCCCTTGCAGAACCGGCAGCCCTTGCCGCCGCACTTGAAGCAGGAGACGTCCATCTCCGCGCTCGGCTCCGTGAACGGAAAATGGTGCGGACGGAATTTCGTCTTTGTCTCCTCACCAAACAGCTCCTTCGCGAACACCTCCAGCGTGCCCTTCAGATCAGCAAAGGTAATGTTTTTATCCACCACAAGGCCTTCAATCTGATGGAAGGACGGCGAATGCGTCGCGTCCACCTCATCCGAACGGAACACACGTCCCGGCGAGATCATGCGGATCGGCAGCTTACCCTGCTCCATCACACGTGCCTGCACCGGCGAGGTCTGCGTGCGCAGCACGATATCCTTATTAATATAGAAGGTATCCTGCTCATCCTTTGCCGGATGGTTTGCCGGGATATTCAGCTTTTCAAAATTATAAAGGTCATACTCAATCTCCGGGCCCTCGATCACCTCATAACCCATTCCGATAAAAATGCGCTCCACTTCCTCGCGCGCAATCGTATTCGGATGGCGATGCCCGACCTGATTTCGCTTCGCCGGAAGCGTCACGTCAATCGCCTCGCCTTTCAGGCTGGCATCCAGAGCGATCTGCTCCAGCTTCTTCTTCGACTCATCCAGAGCCTCCTCAATCTGCTGCCGCGTCTCATTCACCAGCTTGCCGAACGCAGGCCGCTCTTGGGGCGGAACCTCCTTCATACTCTTCAACAGAGCCGTCAGCTCGCCCTTCTTGCCGAGGAAATTCACCCTCACATCGTTCAGGCGGTCCAGCATATCCGCATCTTTAATCTGCGAAAGCGCTTCCTCTTTGATGGACTGTAATCTGTCATTCATAGTCTTATTCCTTTCTGTTAACGTTTTACGTTTGTAGCAGCTGCCTGGTTCCTTGCCCGGCCTGTGTGCAATCGGATATGGGAACGCTTTTCTCCCCTGTCCGCCCGCGCGAGCCGGGTGCGGCTTTAGCCGCAAAACATCCTCGCCGGGTTTTGCCTCCAATCGAAGATTGGGGGTGCAGGCATCCCACGCTTCGCATGGGATATTCCTTGCTCAGCCCTGCGCATAAAAAAACAGGCCCCGTCCCCAGACAAGGGACGAAGCCATTATACTCCGCGGTACCACCCTGATTCCCGCAGATGCTGTTGCTGACATTCCGGCACAGACAAATACCGGATTTCAAACATCATGCATTCTTGCGGACACTCAATTATGCGTAACGTGCACAGACGCCGTTTCCTACCTCTTCCCTGCAAAGCTTCACGATCCTGCAAACAATGGCCAGCAAACGAACTTGCCGGACAAAGATTTTAGCAGATCACATTCAACAGCTTAAAGCAATCATGAATCCTTCAGAAACAGAACTCCGGTGTGAATTTCGTCTCCTGTCTGAACATAAGGATGTTTTCAGCCAACAGCATCCTCTCTCTGTATGAAGCCAGGTTCCTACTATGCACCATCATCGTTTTTCTCGCTGAAACACATTTTATCACATGAAGACGTGATGTCAAGCGCTAACTTTGTCAGGTATAAAAATTTCTATTTCTTGATCTTCACCTTCTTCTTTGCGCTCCACGTGCTATAGTAGGTTTTGCCGTTTACTACTTTGTATGTGTGAATGCGTACATAATAGGTCTTTCCCTTCTTCAGCTTCGAGATGACCTTCTTTGTCTTCTTCGCACCTTTGACATTGACCGTCTTAACCGCTTTCTTGAATTTCTTACTCGTAGAATACTGAATCTGATAGCCGGTCACTCCGGATTTCTTTTTCCACTTCACCGTGATTTTCTTCGACGCGGTATTTTTCACGCTCTTGAGCTTCGTGGCTTTTACGGTTACGCTCGTGTCGGATTCGGTTACGTCGCCCGTTCCGGAACTGCCCGACGTACTCCCAGTGGTTCCGCCCTCTACGGTGCTGCTGTCTCCGGTACTTCCGCTCTCGCCGCTGCTTCCGCTCTCGCCAGTGGTTCCGCTCTCTTCACTGCTTCCGCTCTCGCCAGTGGTTCCGCTTTCTTCACTGCTTCCCCTCTCTTCAGTGGTTCCGCTCTCTTCACTGCTTCCGCTCTCGCCGCTGCTTCCGCTCTCTTCTGTCTCGCTTTCTTCTGTCTCGCTCTCTTCCGTTTCTTCCTCCGCTTCCTCAACCGTGATGGTCACGGTTGTCTCGGCTTCGTTATAATTGTCATTGCCAGCTGCATTTATCGTAATTACAGCATCCCCTGCACTTGCTCCCGTGACCGTGCACGTGCCATCTGTCACTTTTATAGAAGCAACTGCCGAATCCTCGATCGTAAACGAAATATCTCCGATCCCTTCCACAGTGATACTCAGGGTTTCACCCACCTGGATAGCGTCCGTATCGAACGTCACGGTTATTGTCTGAGTCGCTTTGTCGATGGTAAAGCTCTGCGTCACTTCCCCTTCGCAATACCCGATTCCGGTCACAGTCACGCTGGCTTCCGTTCCGGCATTGATGTTATCCGCATATTCCAGTGTATAATCGGTACCTTCGGTCAAAGCCGCATCGTCCGCCTCTACCGTCACAGACGGCTTCTGCTCTGTCCCGTCATAGGTACTGCCAGGGGATATCATAATTGTGGCTTCCGAAAGGCCGAGCGCAGTAATGGTAAATTCGGTTTCCAGCTCTCCGGTATAATTTCCGGCGCCGCTTGCGACAACCACCGCGGTTCCTGGTATGGTATTGTCCGTATATTCCACCGTGTAATCCGTATCTTCCGCCAGCGTCGTTGATTCTTCCGCATCTCCCAGCACAATTTCCAGCGTCACGGCCGGCTCACGCTCCGTTCCATTATAGGAATACGTTTCCTGAGAAAGAGTGAGCGTGACATTGGAAAGATCCACTGGATCAATTGTAAATGCCGCCGTCGCGGTCCCGGTATAGTTTCCGGTTCCATCCACGGTAACGGTCGCCGTTCCGGCATTGGTATTGTCGGAATACGTGATATTTGTATATTCCATTTCCTCCGCCAGCGCCATCGAGTCATATTCCACCGCGGTCACGGCCGGTTCCTTTGCCGTCCCATCGTACGTATACTCCGATTCGGAAAGCGTGATTACCGCATCCGTAATATCAATCGGATTTATCGTAAATTCCGTCGTCAGAGTGCCGGTATAATTACCGGCTCCATTTACTGTGACCGTCGCCGTTCCGGCATTGAAATTATCCGTATAAACAGCCTCCGAATAATCCGTTCCGGCCGTCAACTCCACAGAATTGTACACGACCGCCGTCACAGCCGGCTTCTTTGCCGTTCCATCATAATCATACTCTTCTGCCTCAAGCGTAAGCGTTCCCTTCGAAAGATCCGCCTGTTCAATTGTGAACGTAACGGTCACCGTTCCTGTATAATTTCCGGTACCGGTAATGCTCACGGACGCCGTCCCGGCCTCTGTGTTTTCGGAGGCATTCGTATTATCGGTATACGTAATATCCGTGTAGTCCGTTCCGCTCACCAGCGTCATCGAATTATAAACCGCCGTCACCTCCGGCTCCTTTGCCGTTCCGTCGTAGGTGTAGCTGTCCTCAGAAAGCGTAATTTCAGCCTCCGAAAGATCTGCCGGACTGATCGTAATTGTCGCGCTCGCAGTCCCGGTATAGTTGCCCATACCGGTCACAGTCACTGCCGCGGTTCCGGCATCCACCGCTGTCTCACGGGTAAGTGTATAATCCGTATCTTCCGTCAGCACGGTACTCTCCGACGCCTCTTCCGAATCGCCCAATAACATTTCCACCGTCACGGTTGGCTTCTTCTCTGTGCCATCATAGGTAAACTCACTCTCAGAAAGGATCACCTCTGCATTCGAAAAGCTCGCCGGATCGATTGTGAACTCTGCGGTCAGTGTGCCGGTAAAATTGCCTGCACCGGTCACAGATGCTGTCGCCGTTCCCGCATTGACATTGTCCGCGTAAACAGCATCTGAAAAATCCGTTCCTGCCGTCAGCGTCAGCGTATCGTATTTCACCGCTGTCACTGCCGGCTCCTGCGCCGTCCCGTCATAGGTATACTCTTCCGCCTCGAGAGTAAGCGTTCCCGCAGAAAGATCCGCCTGCGCAATCGTAAAGGTCGCCGTCGCCGTTCCGGTGTAATTCCCGGTACCGGTAATCGTCACCGACGCAGCGCCTGCCTCAGTATTTGCGGACGCATCCGTATTGTCGGCATAAGTAAGTCCCGTATAATCCGTTCCGCTCACCAGCGTCATCGAATTATAAACCGCCGTCACCTCCGGCTCCTTCGCCGTTCCGTCATACGTATAGCTGGTCTCGGAAAGGGAAATTTCTGCAGCGGAAAGATCCGCCGGATTAATCGTAAATTCCGCAGTCGCCGTTCCCTGGTAGTTGCCCGTGCCGGTCACTGAAACCGTCGCCGTCCCTGCATCCAGATTGTCCTGATAAACCACATCCGAGTAGTCCGTCCCGCTCACCAGCGTCACGGACCCAGTTTCCGCGCTTTCATTTGCCACAGTCACCGCAGTCACAGCCGGTTCCTTCTCCATGCCATCGTACGTGTACTCTATCGCCTCCAGCGTGATGTCCGCATCCGAAATGTCCGCCTGCTCAATCGTAAATGTTTCCTCAATCTCTCCCGTGTAATCTCCGATTCCTTCGACCACCACCGTCGCCGTCCCCGCATTCACATTATCACTGTAGGTCAGCGTATAATCCGTCCCTTCCGTGAGCACCGTCGAGTCATACGTCACCGTCAACGCCGGCTCCTGCTCCGTCCCATCATAAGTAACCGTATCCTCATCAAATGCCACCGAGGCCAGTGTCAGATCATACGTCACCGTCACCGGAACCTCCAGCGTCTCACCCAGGGCAGAGGTCGACAAAGTCGCCGTACCTGCCGTTCCCGCAGTAATCTGGTCGTCGGAAATCGAGGCAATCGACTCATCGGAAGAAGACCAGGTACAAGGCACTGTCATGGAACGATACTGACCTTTTGGCCAGGTATAAGAGTCCCCATCACTGCTTAAAAGCGTTATTTTTGCAGTTACATCCGGAATCGCTTCGCTGTTTCCGGAAAGCAGTTCATATTCCTCCGGATCCGCTGTTATAGAAGAAATATCTGAAATATAATCACTGATTACATTCACCGTTACTGTCGTTGCACTGTCATTTGCTTCAGTCGCAGACGTCGTACTCGACGTTCGGGGATACGCAAATTCCTGCACCCAGTAGTAATATCCGTTACAATATACGCAGGCGATTCCTACAGAAGTGAATTTACTGCTCAGCATATTCCTCCGGTGTCCCTGACCGCTGTATGGCTCATCCTCCTCTGCCCATCCGGTAAACACCGCGCTTGCGCTGGTATAACCTGCCGCAATATTTTCACCGGCATAGTAATAAGTATAGCCGTTTTCCGTAAGCACAGTAAAGCAGCTGGAACCATTCGGTCTCGTATGGGAGTAAAAGAGTGCCAGTTCCGCCGCGCGCTGCATCGCAATCGCTTCCAGCTCATAGTCATACGTCAGTTCAGAAAGATCATCACAGGTAATAACTGTCTCATCATCAGAATCCCAGTACCAGGCATCATCCCCCGTCCGAAGCTCGTTAATCATGTCGAGAATTGAACGCGCCGTTGTCTGCTGGTACGTAACGGTTACCTCGACCTCATAAACGGTCGATTCCGTCTCATTCACGATTTCATTCTCATCCGAGAGCAAAACATCTGCTTCCGCCTCAGAAACGTCCCCGTTTCCGCTCTCTGCCGCGCATCCGGTCATCCCATTCCCCGGCATCGCCGCGGCCGCAATCATTGCCGCCAGTAAACATGACACCTTCCATTTTTTCATACCCGCTGTTCTCCTTTTCTCTAATTGCATGAATCCATTCCAGTCACTCAAAGGATTCGTACCTGCCCAGCCAGCCGCCATCGGTGTAAAAAATCAGGCAGATTTACCACATCGCATTTTGATGCACATAAACCAGGGAATAAAGTTCTAACGCAACTGGTCAAAACAGCAGCCATCACGTGAAATTTCCATTTACTCATCGCCAAAGTGCATAAACTACAAAGAAATTGTAGCACAGAGGTCTCGTATATGCAAACAAAAACTTTTCGTCTTTTCTGTAATCCTCATTGGCATTGTCCAAAAAAGCAGTTTCAAAGAATCCGCGAACAAAAAGTCCACAAAAAACAAATTCGGTGAATATTTTCCCGCCACGCGGTCATACTAAGACTAATCTCACAGGAAATCACTTCCGACGGGATTCACATATGTTCCTGCCGCGGCTCCCCCTCCGGGCAGAAGCATATGTGGCGCGAAAAGCGATATTACAAAAGATAAAAATAAATACTTATCCTCCCCTTTACCCCGCAGATTGGCCCGAAAAGCCGCCAATCTGCGGGCTTTTTTCCTCTTTTTTCTTCTTTTCGTTTCATAAGGATCCATCTTTCCCGGCTTAACAGCTACAGCAAGATAATATCTGTCATCAATTCCGTCTGAAATGAAGTGGTGTCAATAAGCAGAATCATTATCATTCCAAAAAATGTAATCTTTCCCATTCCTTTCCTTCATTTTTTCGTTAATTCCATCTTGATATTCCTTCAGAAAAGTGTATACTGGTCGTGTAGAAAGAGGTGAAGGCTTATGATGCGTACCGCTATGACTGAATTGCGCCGTTGGAAGGAAAAAGGAAACCGCAAGCCCCTGATTCTCAAAGGCGCCAGACAGACGGGAAAGACCTGGCTCATGCGTGAATTTGGCAGAACGCAGTTTAAAAAAACCGCGTACATCAATTTTGACAGCGATGTGCGCATACGTCAGATTTTTGACCAGGATTACGATATACCAAGAATTCTGCGAATGATCAATATTGAGTCCCATGTAGCAATCACACCGGAAGATACTCTGATCATCTTCGATGAAGTGCAGGAAGCGCCCAGAGCGATTTCCTCTTTAAAGTATTTTTGCGAGAATGCACCGGAATATGCGGTAATTGCCGCAGGGTCACTTCTTGGCGTCTCGATTCATGAAGGAGTCTCTTTCCCGGTAGGAAAAGTAGATACTTTAAAAATTTACCCTATGTCTTTTTATGAGTTTTTGCTTGCTGCAGGTGAAAAAGATCTGGCTGATCTGCTCGATCAAAAAGACTACTCTTCCATAACTGTTTTTTCCGATAAGTATATTCACTGGCTAAAGTTATATTACTACATCGGGGGAATGCCGGAGGCTGTTCAGGATTATATAATCCATCAGGATGTATTCTCTGTCCGCGAGATTCAGAATCAGATTCTGGAGCTTTATGAAAGTGATTTCAGCAAGCATACTCCAGCAGGAGAGCTTGCCAGACTCAGAATGGTCTGGAATTCCATTCCAGGGCAGCTTGCTAAGGAAAACAAAAAATTTTTCTTTGGTCAGATCCGGCCGGGGGCACGCGCTAAGGGTTTTGAGCTCGCGATCGAATGGCTGCTGGACTGCGGCCTGATTCAGAAGGTATATCGTGTGCAAAAGCCTGCTGTTCCATTGAAATCATATATTGATTTTTCTACATTCAAAATATATCTTCTGGATGTGGGGCTTCTTGGTGCGATGAGCGAGCTGGACGCACAAACCATTCTGGAAGGGAATGATTTATTTACAGAATTCAAGGGCGCCCTGACTGAGCAGTATGTTCTCCAACAGCTGGTATCAGATACCGGCTACACACCTTTTTATTATTCAGCGTCGTCTCATAACGAAATCGATTTTATGATCCAAAAAGCCGGTTTCGTCGTACCTGTTGAGGTCAAGGCAGAAGAAAACTTAAAAGCCAAAAGTCTGAAAGCATATTGTGAGAAACACAATCCCAAATATGCGGTGCGGACTTCTATGGCGAATTATAAAAAACAGGATTGGATGACTAATCTGCCATTGTATGCGATCCGCAATTTGTGAACATTTGCCTCTATTATATTATGACCGGCATAATTTGTCATCCAAAAATCCTGGAAATCAGGCTGCGGCCATTCTGTATCATACGCGCCACATCCGCTACGAGGCCTCAGACATCCGCCGCGGTAGATGCGCATATTTTTACAAAAAAATTAATAATTATTGACAGAATAATCGCATGGTGCTAGAATAATCGAAGTGACAAGGGCGTCAGCTTTCGTTAGCTGCGTCCTTTTTCATTATATCTATCACTAAACAAAGAAAAGGAGTGTTTTAAAATGAAAAAACAGTTAGCTTGTCTGCTCACGGTGGCTATGGTCGCAGGCTGCATGACCGTTCCGGTGGCAGCTGAAGAAGATGCTAAGGTATGGGTGATCGCGACGGATACGGTATTCAAGCCGTTTGAATACACCAACGATGACGGTGAGTTTGTCGGTATTGATGTCGACATTCTCGCAGCGGTTGCAGAGGATCAGGGATTTGAATATGAGCTGAATTCTCTCGGCTGGGATTCCGCGATTGCGGCCTGCCAGGCGGGTCAGGCGGACGGCATGATCGCAGGTGCTTCCATCACGGACGAGCGCAAGGAGTCCGGCTGGACCTTCTCCGATGGCTATTACAATGCGACACAGTCTATGACGGTTGCAGCGGATTCTGAGATCGCAGGCTTTGAAGATCTTTCCGGCCTGACGGTTGGCGTAAAGACCGGTACACAGGGTGCTTCCTATGCGGAGAGTCTGCAGGAGGAGTACGGATTTGAGATTACTTATTATGAGGATTCACCGACCATGTATCAGGCAGTTCTCGGCGGACAGGTGGTAGCCTGCTTCGAGGATACCCCGATCATGGCAGCTTCCATCCAGGACGGCGACCTTGCTCTGACCATCCTGTATGACACTGAGAACGAAGGTTCTCCGTACGGCTTCGCCATCTTCTCGGAAGACAGCCAGGAGCTGCTTGATATGTTCAACGCAGGTCTCGCTAATATCGTAGCGGACGGCACCTATGCTGAGATCATCGCGAACTACCTCGGCGAGGACGCGGCTGCTACGGCAGAAGCTGCGATGCTTGGCGACGCGGAAGCGGAGACCGAGGTTGAAACTGAGGCGGTTACGGAGTAATTTTTCGGAGCATTTGCGGCAGCTGTCACGGAGTGATTTTTCACAGGACAGCCAGCTTATAAACTACGCGGAGATTCGGAGAATTTCCTGATAAGAAAGGAAAGGCAACTGTAAAGTTCAATAGCAGTTACCAGAAAAAGCTGCCGTCGGATCCGTCAGGGATTTTGCGGCAGCTTTTTTCAATCGGACAGGGGAAGCCTCTCCCTGTCTGCCCGCGCGAGCCAGGTGCGTCTAAATCCGCAAATTGCTTACCCGGCTCTGTGCATACAGAAAACCGCACAGGAAACCGTTTCGTTCGGTTTGGCTGCCGGTACAATCCGAAGGGAGTTTTTTCATGGTAAAGATTATTACAAACTACGGGACGCTTCTGCTCTCTGCGATGCAGCAGACGGTGCTGCTCGCGCTGTGCGGTCTGTTTTTTGCCTGCATCCTGGGTATCTTTTTCGGTATCCTCGGCGTCACGAAAAACAAAGCCTGCCGTGCCGTCAACCGGGTCTTTGTCGATGCCATCCGCGGCGTGCCGATGATCGTCCTCGCCTATTTTATCTATTTTGGCGTTCCGGCATTCATAAATGGCATCATCACCTCCGGCTCCAAATTTACCCTGAGCGCCCTGCAGGCCGGCACCGTCTGCCTGGCGCTGAACTGCGGCGCCTATATGTCTGAGATCATCCGGGCTGGCATCCAGTCCGTCGACAAGGGACAGATGGAAGCAGCAAGAAGTCTGGGGCTTCCCTGGTGGCGCGCAATGTACCGGGTCGTGATGCCGCAGGCCATCCGCACGATGATCCCGAGCATCATCAACCAGTTCATCATCACACTGAAGGATACCTCCATCCTGTCAATTATCGGCTTCCCAGAGCTGGTCAATACCGCCAAGAACGTGGTTGCAAATACCTTTATGTCCTTCCAGGTCTGGGCCATTGTCGCAGTCATGTATCTGATCGTTATAGAGATCCTGACGGTTATTTCGAGAATACTGGAGAGGAGGCTGAACCGTGGCAGAGAGTAGAAATGTCAAAATTCATGTGTCTCACCTGAAGAAGAATTTTAAAAAGCTGGAGGTCTTAAAGGACATCTCCACGGACATCTACGAGGGGGAGGTTGTCGTCGTCATCGGCCCTTCCGGCAGCGGCAAGTCTACCTTCCTGCGCTGCATCAACAATCTGGAGGAACTCACCGGCGGCGAGATAACGGTCGACGGCATGAGCCTGACCGACAAGAAAACGGATATCAACAAGCTGCGCGAAAACATCGGCATGGTGTTCCAGCACTTCAATCTGTTCCCACACATGGACGTCATGCGAAATCTGACACTGGCTCCTGTGGACTTAAAAAAGGCCAGCAAGGAAGAAGCCGCCGAGCGGGCGCGGCAAATGCTCATCAAGGTCGGCATGGAGGACAAGGCGGACGCTTATCCGAACCAGCTTTCCGGCGGCCAGAAGCAGCGCGTCGCCATCGCGCGCGCCCTGTGCATGGAGCCGGACATCATGCTCTTTGACGAGCCGACCAGCGCGCTCGACCCGGAGATGGTCGGCGAAGTGCTGCAGGTCATGAAACAGCTCGCTGCGGACGGCATGACCATGGTCATTGTCACACACGAGATGGGCTTCGCCCGCGAGGTCGCGGACCGCGTCCTCTTTATGGACGGCGGCTACATCGTCGAAGAAGGCACCCCGCAGGAGGTGCTGCTGAACCCGAAGGAGCCGCGCACCATCGATTTCCTGAATAAAGTATTGTAAATACAAAAAATGTTGGCAGTTGTACCCTGTCCTGCATCCAAAAACGATGCGCGATGGAATACAGCTGCCAACGTTATTCTGTCCGGTCACCAGGCTTCCATGTCTGCTTCGCAGGGCGCCACAGCATTGTAATAATAAAACCGGTCGTCTCACCCGATTTTTAATTCCGCCTTCAGCGCATCTTGCAAAACGCCGGAAAAATTAATCCCCTTACGCTCTGCCAGATCATTGAGCCAGCCTGGTATCGTAAGGGTTTTCCGGGCTGCGGCGAGGCTTTTATGAACTGCGATTCGCGCGTTAGGCGGTGCAAGATGCATAGGTTATTTCGTTACAGATCCTTACCACCTTGCTGTCATAAAATCTTCGATACCAGTCGGTGTCACAGGCTACCAGCGAGACAAATTCATTTGCCTCATGAGCCACGTCATTTACTTTAGCGGGCGACGGAATTTCCTTTTCTTCTTTTTCCAGCCAGTACAGCGTAAGGCATAATACATCCTCTGCCATCGCAATCCCATCGTTTATCGTTTCCGCGCTGGTATAGCAGCTTTCAAGATCCGGAAAACGGATGCTGTACCCGTTTTCTTCTTCTGTAAAAATTGCCGGATATGCATAGTTTGCCATCTTAAAAACCTCCTTCTCTCGAATACGACACCTGTGTCAGCTTCGCGCGCACATTCTCATTCACCCTTCCGGCGAGCGTTCCCGCATATCTTTCGTCTTCCCCGGAAAATCCCTTCAGGCAGGCGCTCCGGCACTCCTCCACCGCATGGTTGATCTCCTCCAGGTACTCGTTTGCCTTTTCAAGAATCTCGATCGTCAGTGCGCCGTCTTCATCTGTCTCATAATCCGCCAGCTTTTCCCGTTTCAGTCTCGCAAGCGCCCGCGACACCTTCTGGACATTGATCCCGGCGAGCTCCGCGATTTCTCTGCGGCTCTCAAAACGGCGAACAGACTGAAACAGCAGCAGAAGAAGCGCCTCGTCGAGCGTGATTTTTTTCAGCATCGCGCCCAGGCCAAGATGGTACTCCAGCAGCTTGCGAACATAATAAAGATCCGCCAGAATGCCCTGCGTCTCCTCAATCGACTGCCCGGCCAGCTTCAGCCTCTCCGCGCCAAGCTTTGTGGTACCCGGCACGACCGTCGGCATGACCAGCCCGTCCATGGCCGTGCTGATCAGGAACATGCGGACCTTCTGCTTTACCTCGGCATAATCTTCCTCATAGACATCCCGGTAAAAGTCGTTGTAATAATCAAACACCGAGCTTTTCATCTTCACCGTATTGCTGATGCTCACGCCCTGCGAGACCAGGCTGTCCTTGCGCTTCTTATAATAATAAACCGGCACCTGGATCGCAAAAATCGTCTCCGCGTACCGGATGTATTCCAGATTAAACAAAAAATCCTCGCACCAGTCGATTTCCACATCCATGCGTATCTGATGCTCCTCAATAATGGATCGGCGGAACAGCTTGTTCCAGAGCACTCCGTAATAGTAGTCCGCCGGGTTTTCAATCATATAGGAGGCAAACTCTCTGCGGTCCATCACGTGGTCCGCGTCAATATCGCCTTTCTGCGAGAGCCGTTTCCCATTCACCCGGTAAAAATCCCCGATCACCAGATCGCAGTCCTTTTCCATGGCAGGGCGCACCAGCAGCTTCGTCGAGTCTGGCGTCAGCCAGTCATCGCTGTCCGCGAATTGTATATATTCCCCGCGGGCGAGATCCAGCCCATGATTCCGGCTCGCGGAAACGCCGGCATTCTCCTGATGGATAACACGAATCCGTCCGTCCTTTTTTGCGTACGCATCCAGCAGCTGCGCCGTGCCGTCGCTGCTCCCGTCGTCAATCAGCAGAATCTCCAGATTCTGATATTCCTGATTCAAAATGCTGTCCACACAGCGCCCGATATACTCTTCTGCATTATAGATTGGGACAATCATACTCACCAACGGCTCCATAATTCCTCCTCATTATTTTCCGACAATTTAAGCTTACCATACAAAGATTACATGTAAACCATTTCAGTGTCAATCAGCCGTTTCTGAAAAAAAGATTAAGTTTTTACGCAGCCGTGTGCATAAAATACCCCGGCAAATGCTATCTGGCTTCTGCCGGGTTTCTCATAATCAATATTTCACAAAAATATTTGTATTGCTTTAACGGCAGTTTTTAACAGTTCCGCGGATGTAATTACCGCTTCCGCGGCCTCGGGTTCGTGCTCTGCGGATTGGTCGCCCAGATCTCGTCCGCAGTCGGCTTCCAGTTCTCAGCGTACGGCGTCGTCTTGTCGCACAGGTCGTCCACGCTCTCCGGACTCTGATAATCTGTGTTGACCGCATTCGTACTCTTCACCATCTTGCGCAGTGCTTCCGGGTTTTCCAGCATCGGGCACGGGCGCATCATGTTGTCGTTGAACGGCTGATTGTCATGATAAGCCTGGAAAATCGGGCTCTTCAGCGCATCCTTCAGGGTCGTGTTCTTGATGTTGCAGTTCGAATAGTGGATGAACACGCACGGCTCCACATCGCCCTTCGCGTTGATGTGCAGGTAGTACCGGCCTCCGGCGACGCAGCCGTGCACATACTCCGCATCGTTCTGGAAATCCAGTGTGAACAGAGATTTCGTCTTGCGGTACTCCCGAATCTTGCTGTACATCAGCTTGCGCTGCTCCGGCGTCGGCAGAAGCTCCGCCGAAGCGTCATTTCCGACCGGCATGTAGTGGAAGAACCAGGCAAAATATGCGCCGCAGTCAATCAGGTGGTCAAAATATTCCTCGCTGGATACGCTCTCCACATTCGCCGCCGTGTAACAGGTGGAGACGCCGAACGGAACTCCGCGGTCCTTCAGAAGTTTCATCGAATGCATCACCTTCTGGTAAATGCCCTGCCCGCGTCGGCCGTCGTTTGCCTCCTCAGAGCCCTCGACGCTGAACGCCGGGATAAAGTTCTTCACACGCAGAATCTCATCACAGAATTCCTCATCAAACAGCGTGCCGTTCGTGAACGCCAGGAACTCACAGTCCGGGTGCATCTCACAGAGCTTAATGATATCCTTCTTGCGCACGGTCGGCTCACCGCCGGTGTATATGTACATAAAGACGCCGATCTCCTTGCCCTGGCGGATGATCGAGTCAATCTCCTCCAGCGTCAGGTTCAGCTGATGCCCGTACTCTGCCGCCCAGCAGCCGGTGCACTTCAGATTACATGCGCTTGTCGGATCAAGAAGGATCGCCCACGGCGAATTGCAATTGTTTTCCTTTATGTTCTCTTCCTGCAGCAGACTGCCTTTCAGGCTCGCGTTGATGATAAAGTTCTCAAAAAACGCTTTCCGCACACCCGGATCCAATGTGTACATCCGCATTATCAGCTGAAACCAGTTGTTGTTCTTATTCGCAATCGCGTTCCGGATCGCATTGCGCTGCTTGGCATACCAGTCCTTCGGCGTATACTTATCCACCAGTTCCATCAGCTTCGGAATGTTCGTCTCCGGATCCTTCTCCAGATAGCCAAGCGCCTGTTTTGCCACAACCTCAATCGCAGCCGATTTTGCCTTATCTGTCAGTTTCATCGTTTTCCTCCTCTTTCAAATCCCACAGTTCTTGATCTCTTGAACGTTAGCTGTTCATTTGCCTATATCGGGTATAGACAAACTTAGCCGGCTATGTTAAATATGTGCATTTAAAAAATCTCTTTAATAATCCTCCGGCATCATCCTGAAGCATTTCCCCGCGGCTCGTCCGGCCGATTTGAAAAGCGGTCCAGGATTTTCACCGTATAAACCGCCACACACAGATTCAGCACCCCTTCCAGCAGCACCGCTGTACCGGTCAGTGTCATGGTCATCCCCTCGCCATTATATGGATCAATGACCAGAATCATTCCGAACACCCCTGTCAGAATCGCGACCAGAAGAATCCGCCACCACAGATGCAGTCCAAATTTTTTCGCATCCAGCGACATCTGAATGCGCAGCAGCGCATCCATCAGAATCACCAGTCCCAGAACTGCATAAAGCAGCGTCGAATAATCCGATCCGCGCACCAGAATCACAAGGCCAAGTGCACACATCAGAATTCCAAACGCAAAGTCATACTGGAACGCGAGGCAATAAAAATCCTTCGAAAAGTAGCCGATCATCTTAATGACGCCATCCGCAATAAAAACAAACCCGAGCAGACGGATCAGAGTGTCCACCGGATAATTCGGATTGATCAGCAAACAGACGCCAAATACACAGATAACAAGCGCGATGATAATATATCCGTTGCGCGCGATTTTCAGTGTCCCAAGCGAGTCCCTGCGCGAGTCCATACTTCCCCCTCCTTCCGCTGTCCATTATATTCCCGACTTTTTTCGAAAAAAACAGACAAAAAACGGGCAATGTCCAAAAAACAGACACTGCCCGGAAATTGACTAAAAAAATGATGCTCCGTGCCCCCGCGCACCCGCCGCGTCAAAGGTCGGCTCCTGCCGGTTCATTCATCAGTTTCAAAGACCTCATACATCTGCTCCGGATGCCTCATACATCAGTTCCAGCACCCGCTTCATGCCGGAAGAGAGATCTTCCTTCATCCCATGCTCCAGCCAGTCCAGCAGCACCCCTTCCAGAATACACTTCTGAAAATTCCTCAGCAGCCGCTGATCCTCCCCGGAAAGCTTCCGGATATCCGGATAAACATCTGCCCGCAGAACATAGTTTGATACGATATATTCGCACAGCATATCCAGCTGGCGCTGCAGAACCGCCCGGTCCATGTAGCGGTAGATATGAAGAATCGCCCGCCGGTTCTCCTGGAGCATCTCCACCACCTTCATCAGACCGTCATAAATATCTTCCGTCGCGTCGTCCAGACGGAACGCCGAATGCTTCTCCTGCGCCTCCCGCCTGGCCGTCTGTGAGGGATCTGCATCGCCCGAAGAAGGATCTGTCTCCCGCTCCGGTTTCGCCTGCATGATCCGATCCAGCTCCCTTTTGAACGCATACTCCATCACATCCGTAATATCCCGGAAGTGATAATAAAACGTATTCCGGTTGATCCCGCACCGCTCCACGATATCCTTCACGGTAATCTTTGTAAACGGACGCTCATTCAAAAGCTCCATCACCGTCTGAATGATAATCTCCTTCGTCATGCCTGCCATGAGTGATCCCCCCAGGATTCGTTCAGCCACGCAATCGCCGCGTCGAGCCCTTCCTGCGAAAGTTCAAAAGACTGCGCGGTCTTCTTATCCTCGGGCGTACATTCCCAGCAATATGGCTGCGGATACGTCGCCGCCACGATCTGACCATCCTTTACAAATAAGTTATAACGCATCCCTTTATAGCTGCCGGTAAAATTCCTCTTCTTTAAAAAGCCAACCGAAATCTGGCCGTCTAAGGTAAAATACTTATTTTCCATTCACACCCGTCCTCTTTCCCTCAACGGCAAACATACACCACATCCGAAATCCGCATCCGGAATCTGCATCTGCATTCCGCAGGCAGCCGCATGTTATCCTGCCGCCAGGCCAAAACCCGTTGCTATTGTAAATCTTTCGGGTCCGAAAATCAATCATTTTTGTCCGACAGGAAAGTTTGATGGGCTTTTTTGTCGGAGTCGGATAGGGGAACGCTTTCTTCCCCTATCCGCCGCGCGGCGCTGGATGTCCAGTGGACATCCGTTTAGCGCCGACCGAAGCGGAGAGTAGACCGGGTGCGGCTTTAGCCGCAAAACTTCCTTGCCCGGCTCCGCGCATAAAAACAAATAAGAGCCCCTGCACATTTCTGTGAGAGACTCTTCCCATAACCTGCTATCTCCGCGGGCGTTAATTCATAAGTTTTCCACGGAAGGAATCATTTTAAGTTTACCGCATCCGGCATTTCCTCTTTTTGGCTGACCGGGCAAATGTCGCAGGCCTCCAGAGCCTGACGGATAATCTCCGGAGTTACAGGCAGAAGGCCGAACCAGGTGACATTGATCTGATACGAATAGACTCCATTTTGGCGGTCAGAGAACCATATCATCCGCGCCTCTTTGTTGTTCTCCCGAATCTGCTCTACAACCCTTCGGCCATCCGGTCCGGAGACCGCAGCAATCATAATCAGATAGGGATTCTGTTTTACAAAGGAGAGATAGGCGTCGAGCTGGTCCCGTCCAATAAAGAAATGGATCATCGCCCATTCGCCGCAGGTGAGCGTGGATCTGCGCAAAAGTGCCTCCATTCCCGCCTGACCAGGCCCTGCGGCAACGTCCTGTGCATCGTCTGCGTATATGACATATCGAACCATCTCGCCCACCCCCTTTTCCTGTCTTGCATCGCTTTTTGACTTTCACTTTATCCTGTTTCATCCGGAATTTCAAGGGGTGCGTGCTAAACGGTCGTTTTTTCAGTTAAACGGTAATCGCGCGGAGCTTATATATGGCTCCCTTTTTTTGTCGAACAGTTCAAGAAGCGAAATCGTTTTCGTGACAATGGATAATATGGATGACAAAAGTCCGGATAGCAGTACGGACTTCATCAGTTTCTTTCTGAAACTCTTATAATTGCGGTTCTACTGTGTCAGAACCGTCCCGCGCCAAGCCACTCGTCCACGAAATCATGCAGCGTCGCGACGGTGTCCCCGAATTCGCCCTCGTATTTTTCCAGATGCTTTGCGGGGGTGAACCGGTGAGTGGCGCCTTCGACAAACGCGATGGTCTTATCCCCGCTCGCGGCCATGTCATAGATGGTCTCGGATGCGAGGAATTCCCATCCGGCGGTCATTCCCATGACGAGGGTCGGCGCCTTTACGTGCGCCATGTTCCCCGGCGGGCAGTTGAAGGTGGAATCCCATTCCACGCCCCACAGGTGATCCTCATCAAAGCCATATTCTGCGGAGGTTCGCACCGCATAGGAATTCAGATACGTCTTTACGGAGAGGAAGCGCGCGCCTTCCCAGAAGGAGCCGGTGAAGGACACCGGATTTTCCGGTCCCCGAAGGCTGTGAATGATCTCCTCACTCCGGGAGCCGTCCGGGTGGAGCAGCAGATGTGCCCGCTTTGTGCGCGACATCAGGCGCGGATCCTGCGCGTAAAGCTTGTTGTTAAAAAATCCCTGCGCGCTTCCCGGAATGATCAGGGGCTCGTCGTCTGTATAGTTTCCTTCTCCGGCCTCGATCTTCATCAGACGGGCCAGGGCATATTCCAGTATGTAGATGTTTCGCGTGCTCTGCGCCTTCTGGAATGACCGGATAAAGTCATGAGAGTAGGCGGAGCCCGCCGGGTCAAAGCCGTTTGCCGGGTTAAAGAGATTCAGATCCTCGTTGATGAGCATTCCGCCATGCTCGTCCTCCACCGCCGGATCCAGGCTCAGAAGCTGCATCACTGCATTGCCCCAGTTGGAGTCCAGCAGCATCACACCATCTGCGGGTGGCAGCTCCTCCTCCCCGGGATAAGGGAAGATTTTTTCCGGTCCCTTGAAGACCTGCGGGCCGTTTTCGGCAACGGCCTGATACGCCGACATCAGCGTCCCGCCGCCGCTGTGCCCCATCAGGATGATTTTTTCCACCTGCGGCAAGGAGCGCAGATACTCCACCGCCGCTTTCACGCTTTGCGTCTTGTCAATCTGGCTGAATATGATTCCTTCTTTGTTCATCACGTTCGCGTTCAGGACGGTGTATCCTCGTTTTGCCAGCTCCGGACCGGTCACCCAGGTCAGATAATCCTCATCCGAATGCATGACCAGAACGGCGATCCTCTGCTTTTCGTTTTTCTCTGCCGGCTCATATAATACCCCAGGAGAACGTTTTGCCACATCCACGAACGTTGTCTTAAACTCTCCCATCTTACTTTCCCCCGTTTTAGGAACTGTCGCTTGTACCGCAATTTCATATGTCCCCTGCGCATTGATGCACAGCTTCTTACGATACCGTCTGTCAAAGGCGAATCGCCCGTTGTTCTATCATTCGCTGCAGACCGTGACCGTCTGTCAATGACCACGATCTGCTCTTCCTGCCCACGCAGAATATTTATTTCCTGCCGTCACTGGTTCCGAATGCTCATCAGTCCTCATCCATCGGCAGGCCGCTGTAGGCTTCGTACAGATCCGGAAGGACGTTGTACAGGTGCTGCCGCTCGATGGTGTTGTGCGTCAGGACATTTTTCAGGTAGGTGTTGTCCACCGGTGTGCTCTCATCGCGGATGATTTTGCCATCCTTCGCGTAAAAGCCCATCCACTCACAGTTGATGCTCTCTCTGCCGCCAAGCGGACACGGACGGCTGAAGCGCAGCACCAGATGATGCCCCGGCGCGCCCTCGAATTCCTCCCAGCACGCGTCCGGCCGACAGTCCGCGTCAATCAGCTTCTGGTAGCGCTCCTCGGAAAGTCCGTAGTCGCGCAGATCAATGTTGTGAGACACGGCCGGGATCCCCTTGCTCGGGTCGCCGCCCGCGCCCAGATCCAGCGTTTCCAGAGACCACACGCCGTCCTTGTCATCCACGCCGTTTACAAACCGGTGATCCCAGTGATCCAGCGGGTTCCAGATTTTGTAGCGCAGATTGCCCTGCCCTTCCTTCATGCTCTTTGAATGCTGGTTGTACCATTTTCCATACCAGCGTCTCCATTTTCCCTGCCAGGTCACCGGTGATACGGAATATTCGATGTAAAATCCATATCCTCCCGGCATCATGGTATATCCGTAGCAGACCTTCGGATACCCGCTCACCTGCAGATGATCCAGCCAGTGCTCAATCGGAATCGCATCCTCCACCGCGATCGGACCCGCGTCCAGAATCTGCTGCTGGACGGGACTCGGCGGATAGAGCTTGTAGTCCGTATAAAAACGGGAGGCCGGCATCGCTTTTTCTTCTTCTGTCAGTTCCGGCACCTTATAATAAGGCATGCCGTTGCCTACGATTAGGCTCATAATCTTTTTCCTCCTTACCCTACAATCAGTCCGCCGTTCACATCAATCCGCGCCCCATTCACG
The DNA here is from genome assembly GCA_021202075.1 of Lachnospiraceae bacterium. Taxonomy (GTDB): domain Bacteria; phylum Bacillota; class Clostridia; order Lachnospirales; family Lachnospiraceae; genus Choladousia. The sequence continues at coordinate 30,475 of JAJQDT010000101.1, forward strand.
AAGCTTGCCTCTTCGCTCGCCAGGAACGTGAATGCGCCGACGAGATCCTGCGGCACCATCATGCGGCCCACCGGAATCTTTGCAAGCATCTTCGCGCGCTCTTCATCGCTCAGCGCATCCTCCTCCGGCACGTCGCCCTCACAGTGGCCGATCAGGATGCAGTTGGAAGTGATGCCCTTCGGGCCAAGCTCTTTTGCCAGCTCGTAGGTCAGCGCCTCGAGGCCCGCGCGGGCCGCCGCGAAGGACGGATCAAGGAAATAACCGCCGTTTCTCGCGTCGCAGGTGGTAATATTAATGATGCGCGGAGCCTTGCTCTCAAGCAGGAACGGAAGCGCGTTCTTCGCGTTCACAAACGCAGACTCCACAACCTCCATGGAATGACGCCAGATGGCCTTGTCCGTATGCTCAAAATCATAGCGGATATGTCCGCCCTTTGCGTTTACGACCACGTCCACGCTGCCGAAACGCTCATAAACCAGGCGAATCATGTCGCTCATGTGCTCGCGCGTCTCATAGATTTCCGGCGCGGCGGCCAGGTTCTCCTCCCATTTCGCCTTCGGGTTCTGCGCGATGCCGATCACATGGTCGTGGTACTTCGGGTTGATTTTCTCTGCGATCGCCTTCTGCGCCTTTGTGTGCAGCCCGCTCAGCATCGCTACGTTCATACCCGCCTCCAGAGCCGCGTTTACAATCGCGGAGCCGTTGTTTCCAGCGCCGCCGGTGATGACCATGGTTCTTCCTTTTAATGTAAACATATCCTTATCTTCATCCTTTCTCCTGTTTATCCGGACCTGCCTCTCAAGATTGTATTCGTTAGTAAACCCTTTCTGAGAGGCAGCGTCAGCAATTCATTCAGATGCATGTGCATCGGATCGTATGAATGGCAAAAATAAGTCGTTCACAGCAATCCTTCCGCCTGTCAGCCAGATCCATCCATCGGATCTGCCAGTCGAATCACTCAGTCCGCATCCATCGGCTGGTCATGATACTCCGCGTACAAATCCGGCAGGAAGGTGTACAGGTGCTCCCACTCGATCAGCGTGTGGATGACCACCTTCTTTAAATAAGCCTCGTCTACCTTCGTGCTGTAGTCCCGGACGAGCTTGCCGTTGACCGGCCTCCATCCGATCCACTCACGGCTTCTGGTCTCGATGCCGCCTGTCGGGCACGGACGGGAATACGCGAGGCAGAGATGCGTGCCCGGTTCGTCAAAGGTCTCATAGGAGCCTTTTCCGGTCAGCTGGCAGCCCGCGTCCTTGAGCTCCTGCAGCCGCTCGTCGGTCAGACCGAAATCCTTTAAGTCAAACTGGTGGCGGATGGTGTCATACATGCGGTCGCCTGCCCCCAGATCCAGACTCTCAGTCGTATGGATGCCGTCCGAGCCGTTCTCCCAGTTTACATAATAATGGTCGAAGTGGTCCGCGTAGTTCCAGATTTTATACCGCAGGTTGCCGTGCCCCGGCACCATGCTCTTGGACTTCAGGTTTCTCCAGTTGCGGTACCACCGCTCCATCTCGGAGGAAATGTGCGGCGGGCGCACGCGGTAGGTCGCCACGTAGCCGGAGCCATCCTCGAACATGCAGTAGCCAAGCTCTACCTTGTCATAGCCGTATGGCTTGAGCAGATCCATAAAATTCTCCGGACGGATTGCGTCCTCCACCGCCATCGGCTTCTGGATCACCTGCATCTCCACCGGCGTCGGCATGTGCAGCGGATAATTGTAAAAATACTTTGCGAGCGGCATCTGCTCCTCCTCCGGGAACAGCTTCTGGCGGATTTTTACAATATTGTCGTCATTTGTGTCAATGATTTCTTTATCAACCTCTATGAACATCGTTTTCTCCCTTCTGAAAATAAATCTTCCTGCAGCGGTTTTCGCTGCAACATTGATTTTCGCTGCGCTATTGCGCATAAAAACCAATAGCTGTACGACTCGCGCTCTCATCCTGGCGCTTTCATCCGGTTTCGTTCTCTGACAGCCAGCCTCCTGGGTACGCAAACGTGCAGCAAGTCTGGCTATCAAATGTGCTTTTACAGCAAATCAGTGATGCCGTTTATTTTCCTTCACTTCGATCTTGCCTTCCTCGGCCAGGCGAATGACCTTCAGGCCGTAGAAGAACAGAGGAACGATCACGAATGCGCTCAACAGGTCAGCCACTGCCTGTGTGGCGGCCACGCCCTCCACGCCGAAGAACCTTGGAAGGATCAGCAGTGCCGGATAGAAGCAGTAGCCCTGCCGTGCGAAATTTGCTACCAGTGCGAGCACTGCTTTCCCGATTCCTGCGAAAAACATATTTACCTGCGAGCTTAGCGCATGGGCAATCAGGCCAAAGCACTGCAGTCTCACGCAGAGCATTCCGAGACGAAGCACCTCCGCATCCGCCTGTGAGTTAAATACCCGGATCAGCGGCTTCGCGAAAATAAAGATGATGGCTCCCATCAAGACGGAACCGCCGACGGCCATCGCACAGCCGATCGTATAGCTTTTCTTCACACGCTCCCAGACCTTCGCACCCCAGTTGAAGCCGACCACCGGCTGGTAGCCCTGGCCAAAGCCGAGGATAAACGCGAACGGGAACTCCATGATACGGGTCGCCACAGAGAGCGCCGCCAGCGAAGAGGTCGAATAGCTGCCCGCCACACGGTTGATCGCCACGGAAGCGCAGACCGTCAGGAGGGAGCGGAAAAACGAACTCGAACCAATTGCGACGACTTCCTTTACATCATGCCATACCATTCTGAACTTGCGGATAGAAATCTCCACGATCGTGGTCTTGCGAACGTACGGCATCAGCAGGATAATGAAGCTGATGGTCTTGGAAATCGCGGTCGCCATGGACGCGCCGGCAACTCCCAGATCCAATCCGTAGATAAACAGCGGATCCAGGAAACAGTTCAGAATACCGCCGAAGCCAATGCCGATCATGGAATAGGTCGCGCTGCCCTCACTTCGCAGGCACATATTCAGGATGAAGCTGCCGATCATAAACGGAGCAGCGTACAGTACGTAGGTGCCGTACTGCATCGAATACGTCGCGCACTCCTCCGTCGCGCCCAGCCAGTAAACCATGTCGCCGAGGATCAGCTTGCCGACGATCATAAAGATAACGCCGAGGCCGAGACCGGTGAAAATGGAAGTCGACAGCACCTGATTCGCGTGCTCATCCTTTTTCGCGCCCAGAAGTCTTGCGATATAGCTGCAGGCGCCTGCGCCAATCAGGGAACCGATGACCGTGATCAGACGCTCCAGCGAGCTGTTCACGCCCACGGCTGCGGTCGCGTTCGTGCCGAGCGTGCTGACGAAATAGGTATCCACCAGATTATAAATCGTCGTAATCAGCTGAGCGGTGATAGTCGGCACCGCCATCTTCGGCAGCAGTGTCATGATATTCTCGTTCAGCATCATCTGCTTTTTGTTGTCTTTTGCATTGTTTGTTTCTTTTTTCATAACTATTATGCCTCGCTATCATTGATTTCCATTGCATTCCATCGACGGCGTACCTTATCACAGATCCCGGTTCCTCAGACGCATAAGAACAATTCCCTGCGCAAAATGGTAAAACTGGAGTTCCGGCTTGTCCGAGTTAGAACAGAAAGCCCCAGCCTGTCTCCTTTGCGCACCGGTTCCATTCCGGGTGGCGGGGCTGCCCATATGAATTTTCACCTTGCCGTCGATTTTTTCTGCCTCTGGTGAAGCGGCAATCATTCACTACCCGGGCGCGTATGCCGGAAATCACTCCCGCAAACGACCCTTAACACCTTTGATACACGTTTCTCATGTTCGGATAAATTTCTTTGATCCGTCCTTTGAAGTCCGGTTCTCCTGCTTACTATACGGCAGCGCCCGGTAAAAGAAGGTAATCAGGAAGCAGCACGCACCGGAAAGAAGGTACAAAAGCGGCACGGCGAGCATGCGGACGGAATATCCGTTCAGAGCGATCAGCACGATGCACGAAACCGCTGCTCCCAGGAGGAGTATGGCATTCACAAGGGGCGCGGCCCGCAGGATCGTGTTCATCTGCCGGAAGCTCTGGTCGGTATTCCTCTCCCCCGCCGCGGCAAAGCTGATGACGCCCAACCACTGAAACAGGAACGCGGCCAGCGAAAGCCCGGAAAACAGAATCGGGAAGGAGCGGTAATTCAGCTCACAGTTCCACAGTGCGGCTCCCGCGAAGGACGCGGTGCCGAGCGCGCACAGCAGTACAAAGATCCGTTTGTAGCGCGCCAGCTCCTCCTTCGCCAGCTGATATACGTACCACATGCCGACGTAGGCGTAGCGGACACGGAAACCGCGCTTGTTGCTACAGGGCTCCTCATATGCCATATAACTCTCTTCAAAAGACTCCTGGAATGTTTTCATCCTGATATCCCTTCTTATCTCATTGACATTGCTCTTTTCGATACTTTCATGCGCCGCATACCATACCGGTAGCCCGTATCGTAATTTCATGTGCATACCGCCTGCCTGTTTCGCCGATAGCACGATGCAAAAATTCTCGACGTAGCCCGGGTTTCTTCCTTGCCCTTCCTGCTGACAGCCATGATTACGATCCCGTTTTTGCACACCCCATTGTTTACAGATTGTTGATTTCCTTTACCTTGTTGCACACCACGAAATGTCCCGGACGGGCCTCGATGGTCTTCACGCCCTGCTTGCAGCTCTCATCCGCGTACGGGCAGCGGGAGGCGAAGCGGCATCCCGGACCCGGATTGATCGGGGATTTGATCTCGCCCTTCAGAACGATGCGCTCCTTGCGGTTGTGAATGTCCGTCGTCGGAATCGCGGAGAGCAGCGCCTTAGTGTATGGGTGCAGCGGATAGGCAAACAGCTCTTTCCGGTCGCACATTTCCACCATCTGTCCCAGATACATGACGCAGATCTGGTTCGAGATATGCTTTACCACGGACATGTCATGCGTGATAAACAGATAGGTCAGCCCCATGTCCCGCTGCAGATCCATCAGCAGGTTCAGTATCTGTGCCTGAATGGACACATCCAGCGCAGACACCGGCTCATCGCAGACGATAAATTTCGGGTTCAGCGCCAGCGCCCTGGCGATGCCGACTCTCTGGCGGCGGCCGCCGTCCAGCTCGTGCGGGTAGGACATCCGCAGACGTTTCTCGATGCCGACGATGTCCATCAGCTCATGCGTTTTCTTTTTAATCTCTTCCTTGCCAAAACTGCCATCCAGCTTCAGCGGCTCCATGATAATGTCGGAAACCGTCTGGCGCGGATCCAGCGAGGAGTACGGATCCTGGAAAATCATCTGCACATCCTTGCGGAACTGCTTCGTATCCTTTTTATTCAGCTTCGTGACGTCTTTTCCGTCGAAAAGGATTTTTCCGCCCGTGCTCTCATTCAGGTGAATCAGCGTCCGGCCAAGCGTGGACTTGCCGCAGCCGGACTCGCCGACCAGGCCTACGGTCTCTCCCTTCTCGATCTTGAGGGTAATCCCATCAACGGCATGAACCATTCCGGCGCCACTCTTAAAATATTTCTTTAAATCCTGTGTCTCCACTAATGCTGCCATTGATTACACCTCCTCATTCGCTTTCCAGCAACGCACCCGATGCCCTCTCGTCATCTCAATCATCTCGTTGTCAAACTTTTTGCATTTCTCACACGCGTACGGGCACCGCTCGAAGAAATCACAGTGGTCACGGATGACCGACGGATCCGGCGGAAGCCCCTCGATCGGAGAGAGCCGCTCCACATCCTTGTCCAGATCCGGGAGAGCCCCAAACAGTCCGAGCGTATAGGGATGGGTCGGATGATCGTAAATGTCCGCCAGGGTGCCGCTCTCAATGATGCGGCCCGCGTAAATCACGGATACCCGGTCGCAGACCTCCGCCACAACGCCCAGATCGTGCGTGATCAGAATCATCGCCGTCCCCAGCTTGTCTCTCAGGCCCCGGATCAGATCCAGCACCTGCGCCTGAATCGTCACGTCCAGCGCGGTCGTCGGCTCGTCCGCCAGCAGAATCTGCGGGGAACAGGCCAGCGCCAGCGCGATGACAACCCTCTGCTTCATACCGCCGGAGAACTGATGCGGATACTCATCCGCGCGGTCCGCGCCGATGCCCACCATCTCCAGCATCTCAATCGCGCGCTGTCTCGCCTCTGCCTTCGAGCAGTTCTGGTGCATCTTATAGCCTTCCGCGATCTGCGACACGACCGTCTTGACCGGGTTCAATGCTGTCATCGGATCCTGGAAAATCATAGAGATGGATTTCCCGCGCAGACCCTGCAGCTCCTTGTCATTCATGTCCAGGACATCCTTGCCCTCGAACAGGATTTCTCCTTCCACGCTCTCCACCGAATTTTCCGGCAGGATGCGCAGAATCGATTTCGCGATCGTCGTCTTTCCGGCTCCGGTCTCGCCCACCAGCCCGAGCGTCTCGCCCGGCTTCAGCTTCAGGGAAACATCATTGACTGCGTGGATGATCGAGCTGCCAGAATGATATTTTACGGTTAAATTTTTTACTTCAAAAAAGGTATTTGTCTCTGCCATCTCTTTCTCCTCCATCAGTCTTTAAAGTTCGGATCCAGAGCATCCCGGAACGCATCGCCGAGCATATTAAAGCTCAATACGGTCAGCACAATGAAGAGGCCCGGAATGATTACCATGTACGGATAATCACGGATATAGTTACGGGTAGAGGCAAGCATCGCTCCCCATTCCGGAAGCGGCTCCTGCACGCCAAGTCCGAGAAAGCTTAAGGACGAGGAGGCCAGGCCGTTTCGGCTGATGGTCATCGCAATCTCAACGATAATCGGGGAAATCGCGTTTGGAACAATGTGCTGGCTGATGATTTTCCAGGTCGGGCAGTTTACCGTCGTCGCCGACTCAATGTACTCCATACTCCGGATTCTCAAAATGTTCGCCCGCATCAGACGGGCAAAGCCGGGGATCGAGGTGATGCCGAGTGCGAGGATACATTTATCTACGCCTGTGCCGAACACCGCGCAGAACGCCATCGCGAGCACCAGGGACGGGAACGCCTGAAACAAATCCAGGAAACGCATGATGCAGGAATCCACCACGCCGCCGAAGTATCCGGCAATCGCACCCATCACAATACCAATGATTGCGGAAAGCACTGTGGAAAGAATACCAATTACCAGCGTATATCTGGCGCCATACAGGACTCTGGAGAAAATGTCGCGCCCCAGGTCGTCTGTGCCGAACCAATGATCCAGGGACGGCCAGGATTTCATCGCCACAAAGTCCGTCGCCGAGTAAGAATATTTGCACAGATAAGGGGATAAAAATGAAGCAATGACGATTGCAATCAAAAATGTCATCCCGAATATCGCGCCCTTGTTGTGAGAGATGTTCGCCCACACATATTTCGCGGAACCCGGCTTAATACTGGGGTCAATATGATGACGATGCTTTTTCCCCTTTTTGCCGTGCCCATGATGTCCGTCATGCCCATCGTGATGTCTTTTTTTCAGTTCGTCTGCCATTTATTTCACCTTCTTCTTACTTGAGGAAACGTACTGTGCCTTGATTCGCGGGTCTGCGAACGCGTACAGCAGGTCGGTAAGTAACATAATCAGTGCAAAGGTAAACGCAATAAATACGATTCCGCCTGTACAGGCGTTGTAATCACGGTTATTGATGCTGTTTACCAGGTACTGGCCGATGCCGGGGATCGAGAACACGACCTCAATGATGGTCGCGCCGCCTAACATGGAGCCGAAGCGCATACCGATGACGGTCAGAATCGGGATCAGGGCATTCGGGAGCGCGTGCCCGTAGATAACCGTTCTCTCCGGGAGTCCTTTGGAGCGCGCGGTCGTCACGTAGTCAGACTGTACGACCTCCAGCATACTCGCTCTCACCTGCCTGGTGAATCCGGCCAGGCCTCCCAGCGAGTTCGCAATCGTCGGCAAAATGAAATACCGGAAGGACTTCGCGCCGGAGGATGGCAGCCACCCCAGATACAGGGAAAACAGCAGCACCAGCATCAGCGCCGTCCAGAAGCTCGGCATACAGTCAAAGAGCAGTGTGACAAACAGGGAAACCCGGTCGCCTGCCGAATTCGCATGCACCGCTGTGTAAATGCCCAGCGGCAGGCCCACCACAATGGTCAGTATAATACTGTAAAAGGCGATTTGCGCCGTATACGGGAATCGTTTCATCAGCTCCCATTTAATATCCGTTCCATCGATCAGGGATTCGCCAAAATCAAATTTGGTGAAAATATTGACGACATACTCGCCCAGACGCACCAGAAACGGCCGGTCCAGTCCCATGGCGACACGCTTCGCCTCTATTTCCGCTTCTGTATGTACACCAGACCCAAGCGCAATCTGCGCGGGATCGCCCGGAACGAAGTTCATCAGAGTAAACATGATAATGCCAACCGCGATCAGTGTCGGGATCATTATCAGCAATCGTTTTACAACATACCTTATCATGAACTTTTTCCTTTCGTTTTTTTGCTGATGCGCGGTATCAACGTCCGCTGTGTCTCTGCCGGTGAAAAAACATGCCATTGGGCGCCAGCACAATTTTGATTCCGCATGTTTCTGTCCGGCAGCCTCAGATGGAAATGGGGATTGAATTCCCATCTTCGCTTTTTTCGGATACTGACACCTCGCATCAGGTTGAAAACAGCACTGCACTCCTATCATGCAGTGCTGTCCTCATTTTCGCTCAGTTCTCAGGCTTTTTCACCTGAAATGCAGTTCGAATTATTACCAGCCGTAACTGTCATTTTTTTAAGAGCAAAGTCCAGTGAAATCCTCATTGCGTTCGGATGAACTTTGCGCCAGAGAGTTCTCAACCTACGGATGTGTAGTCCTCTGTGAAGGTCATCGCATTCGGTACCGGATTCAGGCTCTGCAGGCAGATGTCTGTCAGACCGGCGGTCGTAACGATGGAGCGAACCTCAGTGTAAACACCTACGATGTACGCCTGCTCCATGATATACTCATGGAACGCGTTCATGTTCTCTTCGCTTCTGTCTGCCATTGCCGCAGCAAGGAGTTCATTAAGGGTCTCATCCTCTACGAAGCACTGGTTTGTATCGCCGCCGAACAGATCGTTCCAGAACGTGGTCGTGAAGTCTGTGATGGAGTTGGAATACTCTGCGATATCCCATGCAGTCGAATCCATCTGTACCGTCTGTCTTGCCGCACGATCCTGCGCGTCAATGGTCAGGGTAATGTTTGCTTCTGCCAGCATTGCCTGAAGTGCTACATACGGAGTCTGCGGAGCCTGAGAAGATGTCAGAATGCTGACCTCAAGCGGGTTGCTCTCATCATAGCCTGCTGCTGCCAGATACTCTTTCGCAAGCTCCAGATCCTCTTCAAAGTAGGATTCCTCATCCCAGGAATCGATATAGTCTGTCGCCAGGTTCGGAGCTACATCATGGCTCAGAACGACCTCGCCTGCGGAGAGGGACATATTATAAGCGTCAAATGCGTAAGCAATGCCGAGACGGACATTGACATCCGAGCATACGCTGTTCTCGCTGCAGTTGAAGATCAGATACTGGGTCATACCGTTCAGGTACTTGGTGATGTTGTAATCTTCGTTGCCCTCAAAGCGGCTCACCTCATCGGAGGAAACCTCTGCCATATCTACTTCGCTGTTCTCCAGGGCGATCGTTCTGGAGGAAGCCTCGGTAATGCAGCGGATCTCAATAACCTTTACATTCTGGAATTCCACATCCGACTTGTCCTCGGTCTTCCAGTAGTCATCCTTTGCTTCCAGAGTAACGCCGGAGCCTGCCGTCATCTCGGTCACGATGTACGCGCCGGTCGTCGCCGGATTCGAGTTGATATCATCATCCGAAGCATTCTCATACCAGTCCTCATCCGCGATCGCGCAGTCGCACAGAACTGCTTCGATGGCGCCTTCCGTATCAGATGCAAGCGTGATGGTCAGTGTGTAGTCGCCAGTTGCTTCCGAGCTGCCATAATACAGGGAAATCTCGGATACGGAACCCAGCTCATACAGCTTGTCATAGCTGTAAACCACGTCCGAAGCGGTGATCGCATTGCCTTCGCTGTCTACGATGTTGTCAAAAATCTCTACTTCATAGGTCAGGTCGTCCACCTTGGTAACGGACTTCGCCGCAACCATCTGAAGCTCATCGTTCTCCAGCATTGCGCCGATGAACGGACGGTAGCACAGGTGCGCCCAGATCGTGTTCTCGGTCCAGTCACGGACGGAAGACTCGCCGCCCCACGGGCTGATCGTGAATGAGTCGTCATCCACCGCGATGACTACCTTCTCCGCCTGGGTCTCCGCCTCTACCGGAACTGCAGAATCAAGCTGTACATCGGACTCCTCCGCGAATGCCGGCGTGCACATCCCAAGTGCCATCGCCGAGGTCATCAGTAACGCGATTAAAGTTTTTTTCTTCATCGTTTTCATCCTCCATTTTTCGTTGGGTTTTTAAGTTGTGACTGCATTGTACAAAATAACGGGGGTTTAATCAATTCCGTTTCAATTTTCATGATTTCCAAAATGTAAATTATACAAGAAAATCCCTCTGCTCGTTTATTTTTTGTCAATAATGTACAAAACCACATAAAACCACGTTTTCTTTTGTTTCTTTCCCCCTCAGATATTGCAAAACGCACATCCGCTGTGCCCGTTCCGGTTAAGGAGCGCTGCAGCGCCCGTTTTCATTCCTTCTTTTATTCCTGACTTTTCCATTCCTGCCTTCTTCCATTCATATAAGAAACCTGCCCGCGATCAAACTGAAAATGGAACTATATGTTCTAAATTCATGCTCTGAAACACACGAGTCATAAAATCGAAAATGGAAACGTGTTGGACAAAAAAACAGACCACAAAAACGCTTCATGGTCTGTTCATGGTCTGCTTCACTGATAAAATTATGAAAAAATCTGTCAGCCGCCTGCCAGGCTGAATAGTCGCCCAATTACGCACCACCCTCGGTGCCGATTTTTTCAATCATAAAATGGAGAAAATTCGTCGCCGCCGGACTGGAGAGCCTTCTTCTATATAATAAGTAGATATAGGAGCGCACGATCGGGAAAATATCCACGACCGCGCAGGTATTCTTCGCCTCCGCCGGAATGTGGAGCCGGTTCAGCACAGCCACGCCGCCCCCGCTGCGCACATACTGAACCATGGTCGACGTAAACTGCGACTCCATGGCGATCTCCGGCGTAAAATTCCTGTTTTCGCACAGCTCCTGAAACTTCTGGGTCTCCTCGTGCGGAATGCTCGTGACACTCGCATGCAGGATAAAGCGCTCTCCCTCCAGCTCCTCGAGCGTCACGCTCTGCTGCTTCGCGCATGGATGATCCAGCGGCAGCACCACCGCCAGATGATCCGTCTTATAGACCATTTTATTAAAATTCTCGTCCACCGCCTCATTCCCGCCAAGGAAGGCAAAGTCACATTTCCTCGTCTTCAGCAAATTCAGCGGCTGATACGTCTCAATGACCTTCATGCTCCGGTCCGAATGGGACTTCGTAAACTCCGCAATCAGATCCACGAGGCCATACTGCCCCAGCACAGGCGCGTAAGCGACGGAAAACGTTTTCTTCCGGTCGTTCGACAGCTCCTGCAAAACTGCAATCGCTTCCTGGCTGACCCCCATCATCTGTTTGGCATAGGGGTACAGCGCCTTCCCGAAGTCATTCGTCTTAATCGACCGCACCGAGCGGTCAAACAGCGTGATCCCCAGCTCCGATTCCAGCTTCTGAATGTGCTTCGTCAGCGCCGACTGGGAAATATTCATCTCATACGCCGTTTCCTGAAAGCTGTTTGTCTCCACAAGAGATACAAATTCCGATAAAATGCCGATGTCCAAATTCCATCCCTCCTGGTATTTTTTAAGTTGTAAATCGGATAGGGGAGTCCTCTCACACTATCCGCCTGCGCGGCGCTGGATGTCCAGTGGACATCCGTTTAGCGCCGACCGAAGCAGAGCGTAGACCCGGGTGCGGCTTTAGCCGCAAAACTCCCTGCCCGGCTCTGCGCATAAAATAAATCCTGCGCCCTCCGCAAAGCGTTTTATCAGGATTGCCGAACAATCTCTTCTGCTTCTGTTCGTTATCTGGTCATTATAACATACATCTTTGGATTTTTAAATGGGATTTTGTTTACTTTTTTCATAGAATATGCAAAAAAGAGCGGTGATACCGCTCCTTCTTTCGTTCTTCTGGCATCAGTTCTGTTTATTTTCTTTCTCTTCCTGATCTCCCTGATTCAGCCCGGCTGAATGCTTCCGGATTTCATTGTTCATTTCTCTCACTTCATCAATCGTCTTACATTTATCAGTCGCTGTTGTAATCAGCCATGCCAGAAAATGCATTTGAGTATCCGTCATAATTCCTTCTGCCATGTCCTTTTTTCCTTATTTGCCAGGTTTCCGTTCGCCCGAAGCATCTTGCTTATATACTAATGTTAGTATAACATGCTCCTCATACGAGCGCAAGTATGATTTCACATCCTATCTGCATACAAATAAATTGTTTTTTCTTTTCTATCTTGTCATATCATGTCGGATTACTATCTGTCTTCAAAAAGCTCTGCCATAAATCCTTTGCCCGCTTCTTGTCGCTGACATTTTCTTCTTTAAAGCCATAGCGCACCTCCAGATACAGATTGCGAAGCTCCTCTGCTTTCGCCGTTTCCCAGTACTGCGCTGAGAAATCGCAGACTTCGCGGCTGGTCACGGGCTGCTCCATATCCAGTCCTTTTTTTACGCAGGCCGCCAGACATTTCCGGTAATAATAGCGCACTCCCCGCTCCCCGCCGAAGAGCCCGCCTCTTTTCGTACTGCGCTTCTGTTCCTGCTCCTGCGTCCGCGTCAACGTTCCGGCCGCTTTCTGATTCCATCCAAGCGCATCCCCGGACAGCTTCCGGTAGAGAAAATACAGCACTGCCGCCACAGCCAGCGCCAGAAGCAGGTATCCAAACACCTTCAAAAACACCGGTACCTGAGTGTCGCTCACTTCCTCCAGCCCCAGAGAATTTTCGAAATTCAGCTCCATCGCCTCCATTTCCTGACCGGTTCCAGAGCCGGGAAACAGCCCAGAGAGAAAGGAGACCAGCGCGGACAAAATGTACGCCAGCGCCCAGATCAGACGTTCAAGAAGCGGAAGAATCAGCTGAAAATAAGCCGTTTTTAAAAGGTACACCACACCGTCGCGCAGTGTTTCTGATGCGAGAACCACCGCAGCCAGGAGCGTACCAAGCAGATACGCGCCATTGATTCCAAAAAACCGACCCTTTCCTTCCGCCTCCGACACCCGGCTGACCCGGAGAAAAAATACACCAAAAAGCAAAAAGAGAAGGACGTATCTCCCGCAGAGCCGCTGCCATGCGGCCGGTCCCAGCAACAGAAGCTCAAACAGACCGATTCCCAGCAGCACCTTCGCCTCAAATAAAACCATCCCCTCCACATCCGAGAAGAAATCCCGCCGGTTCCGCCAGAGGATCAGGTAAGCCGCCCATATAAAAGGAAGCGCCGTCAGAATCACCGCAGCCGCATCCGGAACGCCCACAATGACCGGCATCATGAAAGCCAGATACCAGATTCCATCTACCAATGCTTTTGTTATAATCAGAGCCATTCTTTCCCGCCTCCATCCCGGCCGGCACACAGCTTTTTCTGCCTTCTATACTCGAAATCAGCTGTATCTCCAGATAAAGCCAACACATTTCACCACAAGACACTCTATGTATTAAACCACCGTAGTTTTAGAACACTATAGTTTCAGATCACTGATATTTCAGGTTTCTGATGTTTCAGGCCTCTATTTTTTCATCATTCTTCCATAACTCTTTTATCATCAGGCATCGATGAAAAGCCCTCGCAGCGAATGCAGGGTATTATCCTGAACAGTTACCCGGCGTCTTTTAAATCTGCAATCACAAAATTCTCTGCGCAAAGCACCAGCACCGCTCTCCCGGACATCTTCTCCAGCCGCGCCGCCGCTTCCCGTAAATAATCATCCTCCGCAGGCGTCACCAGCACCAGGCTTCTGCCGCGCTGCACGCCCCGGATTTCCCGTTCCAGAAAATGCTCCATCCGCTCGCGCGGCACATAAGTCATCCGCCCGAGCCCTTCCAGCACGGTCTCCAGATGGCCGGCGCCCAGCCCATTTCCAATCTGTTTCCAGTCTCCCATCGTTCCGGCAATCACACCGTTCGTGCGGAAATCATAAGAGATTTTCTTCTTTTCAAGATGTTCACAGACACTGCGCACAATGGAAAAGCTCGTCTCCAGAAGCGCATCCCGGTTTCTGTTTTTTATCCCGTCACCGTCTACGTTCAAAAGAACGGTACATGAATATTCGGTTGTATGTTCAAACTGTTTCACCAGCAGGCGGCCATATTTGGCACTCTGCGTCCAGCTGATGGAGCGGAATGGCTCCCTCCCGGTGTAATCCCGGAAACCGATGATATTGATGGGGTCATCCATCAGACTCTTCGGAACCGGATGCTCACCAAAATATCCGCCGAGCAGTTCCGTCAGCTGCAGAGATTCCAGGCGTTTTGGTTTCACGACAACCTCACAGAGCTCCGGATACGACTGCGTCACCGAGCGGATTCCCAGAAAATCTCCCGCGTCCACGGACGCGCCCTGAAAAAAATAGCGTCCGCGCTTCTCAAGCTTTACCTCGCGGGACATATGTACTTTCTGATACCGGCCAAGATACAGTGTCGAGATCAGCCAGGTATACCACTTTCCTCCCACAGCCTCGCTTCCGTCCGCAAACAAAAGCCCCTCCGGGACATTCTCCCGCAGGCGCAGATACGGCACCAGCATTCGTTTTCCATTGCGGACCGTCATCGCCCAGGAAAAGGCCTCCCCCGGCTCCACCACGCTCCGGTTCAGGGTTGTCTCAAATGACACCTTATCCAGCACATGCTTCAGCGTATATTTTTCCGCAACATACAGTATGGCGGCAAACGCCAGAATTAATAGAATCATAAACCCGATTCGTTCCTTTCGCGAATCCATGCACACTCATAAACTCGTCTCCGTCAAGCGCGATCTCCCCAGCCAATTATAAATTCCCCAATATCCGAAGTCAAAATGATTAAAGATGGCTCACT
Source organism: Lachnospiraceae bacterium (assembly GCA_021202075.1). GTDB lineage: Bacteria > Bacillota > Clostridia > Lachnospirales > Lachnospiraceae > Choladousia. The sequence goes on from JAJQDT010000101.1 coordinate 45,540, forward strand.
TCCAAAGATCCAACCCGATGCAGACATTTGCTTTTCTCCAATACTTATGGCTCCTAAGATTCCAGCGGCACCGGAATCCCGTCCATCATTTCCTTCAAATAATTTCTGGCGTCCTCAAAGCTCTCCGCTCCCCGCGAAAGAATCCGGTGGCTCAGCACATAAGGCGCTACCAAAATCACATCCTCCGGAATCACAAAATCCCTGCCTGCGCAGGCTGCCGTGACCTGCGACGCCTTATAGAGCGCAAGCGCCCCGCGGGTCGAAACACCCGTGACAAAGCGGCTTTCCTTTCTGGTCCTTTCCACGATATCCATCATATATCCAAGCACATCCCCGTGCACCTTCACCTTCGGAAACTCCGCTTTCATCTGGCGGAGCTCCTCCGCAGACAGCACCGGCTTCAGGCCTTCCAGCCGCACGGCCGACGGCTCCCTGGAAATCACGGCCATCTCCTGCTCCCTCGTCATATATCCCAGACTGAGCTTCATAAAAAAGCGGTCCAGCTGCGCCTCCGGAAGCGGAAACGTGCCGTAGGATTCCACCGGATTCTGCGTCGCCATGACAAAAAACGGCTCCCCCATCGGATACGTGACCCCGTCCACCGTAATCTGGCCCTCCTCCATCGCCTCCAGGAGACTCGACTGCGTGCGGGGCGTCGCCCGGTTAATCTCATCCGCCAGTACCATATTCGTAAAAAGCGGCCCCGGCCGGAACTCAAAATCCGCTTTTTTCTGATTATAAAAATTAATCCCAGTCAAGTCCGACGGCAGCAGATCCGGCGTAAACTGAATCCGCTTAAACCCGCTTCCCACCGTCTTCGCGAACGCCCGCAGGAGCATCGTCTTGCCAGTCCCCGGCACATCCTCCAGAAGCACATGTCCCGAACAGAGAAACGCCGTAAAAATCAGGCGGATCTTATCCTCCTTGCCCACAATCACCTGCGAGCAGCTCTCCACCACCTGTTCCGTTTTTTTCTGAAAAAGAGTGCAATCCAAATCCATATCTGATTCTCCCAACTTAAAACAAACGATTGAAAAAGTAAAAGAACCCCGGAATTCTATTGCTCCGGGGATACTACTTCCGTCATTTATGAAACTCAAAAGGAAACATAATTCGTATATGCAGATTCATCTCCATTACATTCTTGCACAATAAAAGTACCCAGGGGATAGTCCTTCATTGTCTCTTCTATCGCTAAGGCTTCCGACTCATATGCCCCTATGATTTTTTTTCCTTTAATTACCAGAAATGTTTTTCCATACTCTTCATATAGTTTCTGGTAGTTATCAACAAAGAAATCAAAATCTTCCCTGCGTTCCCTGTCACCATAATCATTCATGATATATCCCCCTTCCCTGCCAAACTAACTCATTCGCATATTTTATTATAATAGTCCTTTTTTGAGAGCGCAAGCTGTTTTCAACGATTAACGAAAAATTCATTTTTACAGTCAATTACAGGAACTGCTTTGTGTATATGCCCTTCAGTTTAAGCACACTTGCACGGATAGTCCTGGAAGTACGAAAAAACCACCGCCCGCAATCCGGCAAAACCGGACGCGGGCGGCGATTTATAGAAAGGGGAAACAAATAACAGGTATGAATCCGATCAATCCAGCGAAACCTCTACCACGTCCAGGGTATTGAACAGATATGTACCTTCGCCGTCTTCGTAGGAGCCGCTCAGAGCTTCGATCTTGCCGCGGGCATCCTCGGTCTCTTTGGTCTGCTGCAGCAGCCATTCGTAGCTGGAGGAAATCGCGTGCGCATAAATCCAGGTCGCCTTGTGGCTGCCGTTGGAAAGCGCGTTCCAGTAGATGCCGAGCTCATTTTCCTGCGCGACCAGCTCGTCAAGAAGCGCACTCTGATCCTCCTTCGAGGTCGCAACCGGATCCCACTCAGTGTAAGGAATCGACAGTCCGCCATACTCCTCAAACAAATCAGCAGTCAGGTTCCAGAAGTCGGTCGCCGTCGCGTCGCCGGTCATGTTCGTGACCAGAATATTGTCGTCCGAAATCGAATAATACCAGTTCTCCCAGTCCTCATTTGTGATGATGGTCCCATCGGTCGGGTAGCTGGTGTAGCTCGTCTCTTTGTAAAGCTCTTCCTTATTATAATTGTTGCCCCACTGGGAGCCGATGGCCCAGATTGCCGCAAAGTAGTTATCTCTCTCTGCCGCCATCGCCAGCGCCTGCATGCCACCCATGGACTGGCCGGACGCGTAAATGCGGTTCATATCGATATCATAGGTCTCCGTGATCGAATCCAGCAGCTGCCAGGTGGCCGGAACATACTCATTCCCTGTCAGGTTGTCCGCCATGGACTGGCCGGACTTCGGAATCTGCGGCAGGACGACAATCAGGCCGCCGAGCCCCTGATCCTTTGCGAGCTGCTGCACTTCCTCAGATGCGTAGTTTGCCGCCGCCTGGCACTCGGTCAGCGCGAGCATCGGGTCGTCGCCGAGCGCGCCCGCATCCTCAATGTGAATCACCAGGCCGAACTGTTTGCCTGCCGCCACCTGCTCCTCATAATCCTCCGGCACGTAAATGCTGTACATCAGGCTGACGTCATGAAGCTCTCCGTCCGCCTCGCTGAAGCAGTCTGTCGCCTGGAAGGAGCCGCCGGCCACCTTTGAAATCACCGTAGCATTCGCGACCGTATAGTCAATCGTGCGGTCCTCATCGGACTCCGCATCGTGATGCTCCTCATGCTCTTCTTCCACATTGTCCGTATAAATCTGATAATCCTCGATGCCCTCAATCACATACAGGCTGTCGTCGAACACCTTCTGCAGTGTCACGGAGTGGTTGCTGCCCATCGGGTTGATATCCCAGAAGTAACCGTCCTCATAGTTTCCGACCACCGTCTCGCTCGCAGTGATTTCCACATCGCCGCTCTCGATCGTTACCAGCTGCTGCACACCGCCAGCCACGCAGGCACGCCAGTCTGAGCTGACCGCTGCCAGCTGATAGTCCGTGTTTACCTCAATGATGACATAATTGCCACTCTCATCACCAACGCCATCCGGATCGATTTCCGGATCCGCACTCACGTACACGTTTGTCGGAGCGCCCGGCTCGCCGTTCTGAAGCTCAAACGTCGGCAGCGTCGAATACGGCTCCAGCGCTTCATCACCCTCCGTCGGCCCGCCATTGTCCCGCGCAATGTCAAACACCTGCGGCAGATTCGCGTACGTATAACAATCATAAGTGTCCACATCCACCGAACCCGCGGTCAGCTCCACATTGTACTCCACCACGATGGCTTTCACCTTCGGGCCGTCCACATCCATAAAGGCGATGGTCGTCACCTGCTCGATCGCCTCGTCCGCGGCGACCGCTCCTGCTTCCTCCGCAAACACGCTCGCGGAAGAAAGTCCTGCCAGCGCCACGCAGACTGCGAGGGCAGACAGACATGCTGATTTCTTTCTCATTGCAAAATCCTCCTTTTCTTGTCGCGCATCAATTTTTGATGCGCGATGCATGCAATGTCCCGATTTCCATCGGAAATCGAGGACGGTACCGCGCCTTCGTGCTTTAGCAAGAATTTCTAATAGCGCGGCTGTCCACTTTGTGATAGCTCACTTATACAAAAAAGAGGATCATAAATCAATTCGTCTTTCCCGTGCATGATTTCCAGATTGGAAACCTCGAAGCCTTTCCCTTAATCCTTGTATCCAAAATCCGGGATTGCGCCCCATCTCTGCCGCAGGGCGTGCGCCGCCAGCTTCGGCCGGCGGTCCCGGGTCAGGATGCCTTTTTTATTGCCGTCCACACGCATCGGTCCCTGGATCGTGGCAAAATCAGCAAAATTCCAGAGCTGCTCGCCGATAAAGAAGGAACGCTTATCGATCTCCGCGTTTATCCGGAGATAATAATCGGCCTGATACTCCTCACTGAACATTTCGCCGTTTGTGTTGTGAATGCCAGGATACGTATCCGCGCCATACTCTGTGAACATCACCGGCTTACCCTGCTTTTCCCAGAAATCCAGCTCGATATTCAGCGCGTCGCAGGCCGCGTCCAGATCGCCGCCCAGATTGTACCAGCCGTAATAGCGGTTCAGGCAGACCACATCCATCGTCCTGGTCGTGAGATCTTTTTCGTAATTATTCTGGCAGCAGACGACCGTCACCGGCCGTTCCTGCGGATCCAGACTGTGCGCCAGCTCATACAGAGGCGCGAAATAATCGTGCGCGTCCTGCGGAAAGTTCTCCAGGTCAGGCTCATTCGCCAGCGACCACATGACAACACACGGATGGTTTTTATCCCGGTCGATCATATCCCGGATAACATTGCGGTGATGATCGTGGATCCGCATCGTCTGATAAGGGTTCGCGGCACTGCCCGCACCAATGCCGACAGCCGGCGTTTCGTCAATCACCACAATGCCTTCGCGGTCGCAAAGATCATACATCTCCTCGGCATAAGGATAATGGCTGGTCCTAAAGGAGTTCGCGTTCATCCAGCGGATCAGAGAAATATCCTTGACATTCAGGCACGGATCCATCCCCCGGCCGTGGAAAAAGCTGTCCTCATGCTTCCCAAACCCCTTAAAATAAAATGGCTTTCCGTTAATCAGAAATTCGGTTCCCCGCACCTCCACCGTGCGGATGCCGAATTTCTGCTCATATATGTCTTCGCCATACTCCACACGCATCGTATAAAGATAAGCCGCGCCCGGGTTCCACAGCTTCGCGTCGGGGATGACACAGACCCCTTTCAGAGTACCGTCTTCCTCGAGCCAGCCTGCTGTAAAATCGGCCACAACAGTTTGCTCCTCATCTGTAATCATGATGCGGGCACGGGGCTGAGATACATTCAGGTTTGGCTCACCCTGTTCCTCCCTCCATGCATCCCCTGGTTTGATTCGGCACTCTACAATCCCATCCCCGTGACTCACATCCGTAATAATACTGATATCCCGGATATAGAATCTCGGCGTCGTATACAGCCAGACGGGCCGGATGATTCCCGCATAGTTGAAAAAGTCAAAATTCGGCTTATTCTGCGGCTTGCAGCGCGTCTTTGCCAGCTCAATCGAAGGAATTCCCGGATTATCCGAACCGAAAAACGCCACGGAATTCTCATTTCCCACCGGAAGCGTCCCGTAATTCACCCGGTTGTCCACCGCCACAGCCAGCAGGTTTTCCCCCAGTTTCATCTCATAAGTCACATCAAATTCAAATGGAAGGAATCCCCCCTTATGGCTGCCCAGAAGCCGTCCGTTCAGATACACCTCCGCCTGATGGGTCACAGCCCCAAAGCGCAGCACCATCCGCTCATTACTCATCTGTCGGGGTATCGTAAAGGTTCTCTGATAAATCACCCATCCATAATGGCTGCGCAGATTCACATCATCCTTCTGGTCATTGTAGGACGCAGGCACCGCTATGGTCATAGGCTGTACAAGCGGCTTTTTCACCAGCTCTTCCTCATAAGAATCAGCCCCCGCCGTCTGAAAACTCCAGATACCATTCAGTTCCACCCGCATACGGCTTTCATTTAGTTGTGGGTACAACATTTTGTTTCCTCCTCTCATGATCAATCAGTACCGGTTTCCCTTTCTAAAAAAGTTCTCTCCCAGTCATCTTTGCTGTGCCATATTCGACATGGCACAGACGGCTACTCCATCACGCTTCACTACCCTTACCGTCTTGCCTTTCCACGGTACCTGCAAAAGAAAATCAGCACATCCCGGTATTCTGGGCGGTGAAAATCTCAGGCCATCCGGCATGCCTTCCGCCTGACGAATCCACTCAGATTTTTCAGGTTCTGCCGGAATGCTCCCTGAAAGGGCAGGTTCGCAATGTCCGTCCGTTTCCCCCTGACCTGCCCGGGCCGGATCAGGGTGCAGCCCCACGATCTCTTCTATAAACAAAGGAATAAACCCGCTGCTCCACCCATGGCAGAGGCTGGTATTCCACTTCTGGTCCTTCCCCCAGGCTTCAAAGGACGCGCTTGCCCCTTCCCGGAGCATATTTCGCCAGCCATAGGAATCCGACCGGGTCATCAGCCGGAAGCAAATGTCCGGTCTGCCGATTCTCGCAGCGCTTTTCATAGAAAAATAAGCAGGCAGCGCGCCACAGACACGGCCCGGTGTCTGCAAAAGCTGCAGATATGCCTCCTCGCTTTCCTTCGGCAAAAGCCCGAAATAAGCTGCGTATAGATTCGCGTGCAGGGAGCAGTGTCTGCTGATCTCACTGTCCGCAAACAGACACTGCTCCTCCCGAAAAAATGCCGCACGGTATGCCGACGCAATCCGCGCCGTCCTCCCAGCCGCCGACAGTCCGAGTATGCGCTCCATCTGCTCCTGCATCTGATTCGCTCCATACCAGAGCGCGTTTACGACATTATGGCAGCCTTCTCCCACGATCGGGCGGGTCAGCGGGAAATCATAACCGTCACGCAGGTTTCCCGGCCAGTCCACGAGGTTCCACAGATCTCCCACATTTTCAAGCAGGCCATCCGGCCGCTGATAAATCAGAAACGATTCCGTGAGCAGCTTCACCGCCGGATAACAGCAGGCCAGATAGTTTTTATCCCCCGTGAATTCATAATCCGTCAGCGGCAGAAGCGGAAACAGCAGCGAAAAATCCGCGATCTCCTGCATCACGCTCCCCGGTGCGACTGCCATTATGGATGGGGAAATACTCTGCGAAGCGATGAAATCATCAATGCATTTACGCAGCAGCTCCGTACTCCCGGTCAGCCATACCTGCGAGCGCCCGGTAATCAGCGCATCCCCCAGATACTGCCCCTTTTCCCGGGTCGGACAGTCGAGGTATCCGTCCTGTGAACAGCAGCGCACCGCGTTTTTGCAGATTTCAAAAATCCGTTCCAGTTCTGTCACTGTTATCCCGAAATCCGATTCCCGCTCCAGAACCGTCCCGCCCGCCTCGGAATTCATTTTGTCCATCTGATCTGTTCCGGCGTGATGTCCTGCATCGTCTGCCTGAGCCAATCCGGTCATTACGACCTCTGTTTTGGGTTCATGCATTTGCAAAGGCTGTACTTGCGTTTCTGCATCTTTCGTCTGGAATTTCCTGACACAATTCAATGTATCGGCACCTTCCGTCTGGATGAATCCGGCACCATTCAATGT
>JAJQDT010000101.1:52742-64093 GCA_021202075.1 Lachnospiraceae bacterium
CGGGCATTCTCCTTCTGGATGAATCCGGCACCCTTCAGCGTACAGGCGTCTTCCTCCATCGGATAGTGCCGTACCCAGGCCCGCACCTCCTGCACTTTGACTGTCTCCGGATAAATCAGCTGCACATAGCGGAACCCCTTGTAATCATATGGATGAAAATGACTGATACCCTCTCCCAGTGTCCAGATCTCCTGATATGCACATCCGCAGCGCATATTCCAGCGCACGTTTGATTGGTTGCCGATACAACCATTCTGCCTGTCAGATGATTGTTCGGTATATCGCGCCTCTTCCAGTTCCTCGTCAGATGGCCATACGGCGTTTTGCGTCCCTTCCAGCTCCTCGTCAAATGGCTGTACGGCGTTTTGCGCCTCTTCCAGTTTCTCGTCAAATGGCCGTACGGCGTTCTGCGCCTCTTCCAGTTCTTCCCCATAGCGGATTACCACCTGCGCTCCAGCCGACCCGGTCGCCTCCGCAAGAACCGCTCCCGTAATCTCCTGCCCGAAATCAAAAACTTCACTGAATATCTGACGGCCGGGGTGTAATCCGGTTGACTTATCAACCTTTTCCCACCGCCTTCTGGGACAAATAACTCTCTCCTCCAGCATCCGGATCGGGCGCGGCATCATCGTATAATCTGCCCACAGTGCCGGAACAAGGTGCCCCCACGGCTTCATCACATTTGTGCCGAGTACCATCGCCCCATCTTCACGTTCCTCGCCGGGCTTTCTGTTATTGCCATTCTCAACGTTATAGCTATTATCAACGTTATAGCCCAGCTGTTCCCAGCCCTCCGGCCAGAGGCGACTGTCAAAATTCTCCAGAAACTGCGTATCATAACCGACTGTCTCGCCGCTGTAAGCCGTGCAGATCTGATAACGCCAGCTTTCGTCACAATGTGCCAGTTCTTTTTGCGGCTCATCCGGCAGGCCGTCCTCATGCGCAGCAAAGTTTTCCTTCCTCCGCACAGAAACCCATAGTCCAAAGCGGCCATCCCCGCTCGTCCACGAACGGCTGATTCTTCCATGATAGTACAAATGCAGCGCAATCGTGACTGTATAAAAACCGGATTTACAATCCGCATCTGAATCCGATTTCATTTCCCGGTCAGAAGGCGGTTGTTTTAAATGCTCCGTCGGTAAAACAATCGAATAGCGATCGTAATAGCACCGCTCCGGGCAGGACGCCGCTGGTCCCTGCCCCTGATAAACGCCATCAATCCAAAGCTGGTAATGATCATCCGCAGCCACCAGCAGCTCGTACTCCTCACCCAGGTGATCGTCCAGCGCCACGTCCTCGGTTCCGCAGTCATTCCCCGATGCGTCTGCGCCGGATATCTTCCCTGGCACGGGCAAGTCAACCACACCTCGCACCAGCACATGAAGATTCTCCGGCGCGTCCGCCCGCGGCAATTTCTCCGCCTCCCGCTCCCGGCCAAAAACATTCACCTGCCGCACAGACGACCACTCAGGGATTGTCATCCAGCCGGAAAAACCGGTTCTTTCTTTTTTGGTGTTATTTGTCATAGAATTTGTCAATACCCTGCTTCTTTCCCCATCCGCAGCTGATGTATTTCCTTCAGATCATCAATAGCCATCTCTACGTCCAGTGTATGAAATCCCGGCCAGCACTCCTCCATTGTCCTGGCATCCGCGATTTTATATATTTCCCGGCTGTTTTCGCCTGAATAATAATGCCAGTACCGATATACATATCCAGCCCAGTACATGATTTCTCTTGAAAAAGACTCGCCGGCCTTTTTCAGAGCACCCGCAGCCTCATCTTCCAGTTCTTCCAGAATATATTCCTCTCCGGCCCATTGGAGCCGGTCATACGTATCATCGAGACATTCCGCTGCCCGGCTGTTCATAAATGCTTCTATAAAAACAGGGCTGTCATATCCACTTTTTAGTGCCAGCTCGAACAATCTTCCCTGAATATCACATAATTGCCGTTTGTCAAGACTTAATTCCAGCATATTCATCCCCTGCCTTTAAAATTTCATCAAAAAATAACCCTTCTCTCCTATATTTCCTGCACATCTGTTCTGCCAGAGCAATTCCCTTTCTCCGATTCGTCTCGCTCTCTTTCTTTAATCTTATTCGCTGTTCCCCGGAAATTCTGTATTCATCAAGGATTTCTACAAATAAAATACACCAGGAATGTAATAATGCAAGTATAATTTCGCTACAGATAACAAACTTCTGTCTGAATCATCTGCGCTCCTTTCCGGATTTTGTAAACCGCCATCGGAATCATTGTCTTTGACGCGATCAGGTTCGTGTTTGGATCCGGGATCAGGATCTGCCCCCGGCCACCGCCAGATAACGATGTGACCGTGCAATAATCTCCAAAGCTTACCGCCCTGGCTGAAGCCTGAACCGCCTCGCTAAATATTGAACGCACGCCATTGTCATTTAAGCACGGCACATTTTTCTCCATTTCGCATTCCGCCGCACCTGCACCTCTTTTCTCAGCATCGCAGTCTGCCGCATCCGCATTGCCTTTCTCCGTGTCGCATACTTCCGCAGAATACAGATAAGGAGGCGTGCTGCGAAGCGCAAAGCCTGCGTCATAAGCGGTACATTCCATCTCACTGGTGATCCGGTGCGTTCGGATATGTCCTTTTTCGGTCGGTCTGATTTCCGTCTCAACGTTAATGCCCGGCATCGGAGACCATTTACAGACAATCCCATCCGCTCCTATCGTATAGCCCTCTTCGGTCGTATATCTCGGATAAAACCGCCCATTGACTTCAAAGGTCAGCATACTGTCCGCCGCACTCTCGTACACGGTGAACGGCGATTTTGAAATGCTGAAGCCGAAGCGGGAGGAATAAGCGAATTTCGCATATTTTTCCATTGTATGACTGTGACCGTCCGCGTGAAGGCGGCCCGGAACCAGCGCAACCACGTTATCATGATTTCGCTGCAGGAGCATCCCGGCGTGTTCGAGAAAATGCAATTTTTCCAGGCGCGGCATCGGCGCACACCCGGAGGTCCAGTAAGGATGATCATCCGGCAGCGCGAGAAACGCAAACGCCAGAAGCGCCCAGTAAGGCGATCCCGGCGCATTGTAGCTCTCCGACATCTGCAGGTTCGGATACGCGTATCCGATCGTCAGAATTCCGGCATTGTCATAGATCGGCTGATTCAGCCACCAGACAAGATGTCTCGTGAGAATCCCTTTGACCACCGGCAACGACAGTACCTGCGTTCCGCTTAAAAGAGCAAACGCCCAGAATCCGCCCTGCGCAAATCGGTAGGTCATCGAGCGTCCGTAAGCAATCGCAGCCCCGTCATCCGCAAACCAGTATTGGTAATCCTGCGCAAACGCAACCGCCCTCTGCCGAAAACCCGCGCAGCGCTCCGGCTCCTCATCCTCCATAAACATAGCGTAGAGCAGCCCATAGGAAACCATCACAAACGGATTGTAGTAGTCTTTCTCTCCGCCGCTGCCATCGCAGTACCAGCCGCCCGCATCATAATAGTCCTCAAGCATCGCGAGCCCGGATTCCATGCGCTCCCGGCTGTAGGGCATGCCCCGCATCTTCAGCGCAAGGTTTGTAACAATCGCAAACCACTGCCAGTTGCACGCGCAGCACTCATGCCGGTTGATCTCCCAGAGCCATTCCGTCAGATTCTTCCTTGCTTTATCTGAAAGCGGATCCCATACCTTTTCCGGTGCAAGCAGCATCGCATAAGCAATCGCGGCCATCTCGCAGAATTTCTGGTCGAAATCCCGGCATACATGCCAGTACTCCGGGTGTTCAGGCTCCGTTCCGGCAGCAAGGCCGGCCGGATAAATTGACTCAAAGCTACCGTTGCCACACGCCGTTCCGAAATCGCCGGAGCTTCCGCGGCTGTCACCCGAAGTAGCACCCGAAGTAGCCGTCTCTACCTGCCCGAAGTGCCCGCCGCTCGCCCAGAACGGGGCGAGCCCCCACAGGGGACGCGCAAACGCCTCCATCGGAACCGTATCGTCCTCATAATGTGCGCTTGTCGCTCCAATTTCAAGCCTCGCACCGCTGTCCGTATAAAAAGGAAGAAGAGGTTTTAAAAGCCGCATGAGTGATTCCTGCGCGGCTTTTTTCGTCATAAAATCTTTTTCTGTATAATAGTAACGTTTCATTTTTTTTCCTCATTATTCACTTAGGAACTGTCTCGAAATTACTTGCACCGGCTAACGCGTGAATCGCAAACCACAAAAGCCTCGACGAAGTCTGCGATCGCTACTTTTATTAATCCATGCTCTCCGGATACCGTCTGATTTTTTATGGCCTGCAAACAGATTTCTCCAGTTTTTTCCTGTAAATCTGATATAAACAATTCCACTCAAAGTCACTGCCACGCGCGTCTGAATAGCCTGATATCACACATGCTGTCCCTCCCTGTCATATACAACGATCCCCTTCTGCGCAATTTCCTCTTTTAATTTCCCGCCAATTCTGTCCCAGTAAAGGATGTCGATCTCTTCGCAGGTGCCGTAACGGAACGGTTTATCAAACGAATATCGCTCAATACACAAATCCAGATCACTGTAGCTGTTGCATCGGAACTCCACCGCGCTCCCAAATACGATCGCCATTTTCACATTCTCATCCTGCTCAAAATCCGCCTGTAATTCCTGTACCAGCTCCTGCTTAAGAGGATGCACATATTCAGCATTCAGGAAACGGATGTTCTCGTTCTTCAGATCAAATATAAAATGCAGGTCAAAGTTGTTAAACATTTTCATATTCCATGTGCCTTTCGGAATTGTAATATTGAATCAAAGCTTTTGAATCAAAATCTACAGCTGATATTCTTTCAACAGTCTGTCCCGGTAAGCAGGCTCTTCCGCTGCCCGTCTGGCATCTGAAATGCGGTTTTCCTGAAACAAACGGCTCATCAAAGCAGACAGGTGTCTATACCAAGGATCTTTCCTTCGATCTTTCCTTCGATCTTTCCTTCGATCTTTCCTTCCTCTCGTTCCTTTGCAATCTGATCGGCATATAATTCATCCAGTGCTTCGCACATCATAATCGAATTCTCTCCTTTCGCCATTTGATTTGCCCGAATAACGGTATTCAGGTAATTTTGATAATCCGGCTCCATCTGGTGCTCTTTACAGGCTCTGCTGATCAATCTGAGAGGAGCCGGATCTGTGAGCCGGTTCGTCAGTGAGCAGAGCCAAAAATACTCCTCCTTCGGCAGCTGTGATGTTACTACCAATTGTACGGGAAGTATTTCTGTATTTATAGAATACAACCCCGGAATGATTTTTGCAAGAACATTTTTCGCATTTTCCCATACCGGGTGCAATGGCCTCGTGTTTATGTATTTCCATAGATTCCGTGGAAAAGAGTGTGAGATCAATGTCAGTGATGACTCTTCAAGCACCTGAACTGTATTGTAAAGCTCCGGAAAACCATACAGGTACGATAATGCCTTATAAAAGGCAATCTCATTCATCGTATCGTCAGGTCCTTTGTATTCTATCAGATTGTATCTTCGAAACTGCCTGCCTATAGGCGTATGAACAGGCCGACTGTTTTCATCCTTTGTAATCAATATATCCGCGCGTCTTGGCCCGATATTGAGTACTTTTTCAGCTTCATAGTTTAATATATCCTGATAATCTGAAAACTCAATTTTCAAAGCTGACAGCAGCGCAGAATGCCAGTTGATACGATTATCTGTCAATTTTTAACTCCTTTCTGCGGTTTTTTGTCTTCATATATGCATGATATCATGTCTATAATGTTTGTGTCAAGTATTATATGTTATTTATGTGTATAATTTAGAAATGATGCGGCATTTTTATCTTTCTAATCTTTCTCAATGTATGAGATTATAATAAAGGCAGCAACACAGCTTGTCAATGTTTCATCATTCAAAAAAGAACAATACCCATTCGGATACTCCTGATGGATATTGTTCTTTGTTAAAAACGTGTAAAACGCGCTGACAGAGTGCACCCGCCTGACAAAGTGCGCCGTTATTTACGCTGGTTTACCCAACTTTACCCGGCCCGGTTTTACCAGTAGCTCTTCCAGTCCCTGGTCAGCCGTGTCAGTGCTTCCATATAAAAGTAATCGCCCCAGCTGGTGTACTCGTCTACGCCTTCCTCTGTGCAGGTATTGTACAGGCTTTTTTTACTGTAGGTTCCGTGGAGGAGAAGCCCCGCGCCAGGGATAAAATCGAGCTTCTGGCCGTCTTCGCCACGCAGGCACTGCTGCCCCCATACGGTATAATTTTTCGTCAGCGAGTACAGCATCTGCCGCGCGAGAGCCTCGCATTTCCCGGCTTCTGCTTCCGGCAGATACCGCCGCGCCTCCAGCAGGCCGCAGGCCACAATCGCCGCCGAAGAGGAATCCCTTGGTTCCCCGCTCCCGTCTGAAAAGATCATGTCCCAGTAAGGAACCAGATCCTCCGGCAGACGGGACAGGTAGAAATCAAGTGCGCGGTGAAAGGCTGTCAGATATTCCGGCCTCGGGTCATAGCGATAGCTCTGTACGCTCCCGTAAACGCCCCAGGCCTGACCCCTGGCCCAAAAGCTGTCGTCCCGGAACCCCTGGCAGGTCTCGCCGCGCGCCGGGGTTCCGTCCTGATTCATAAAAAATGTATGATAGGTGGAGCCGTCGTCCCGGAAGGAATAACGCATACAGGTCGTGATATGTCTGCGCGCCGCATCCTGATAGCGGGGATCCCTGGTCGTCTCACTCGCCCAGTAGAGCAGCGGGAGATTCATCAGGCAGTCGATAATAAACCGGTATGCCCCCGGCTCACCGATGTTTCCCCACGCCTGGAAAAACTCACCTTTCTCCTGAAAACGCGTCATCAGCTGATCCGCTGCCTTCAATGCGGCCCGCTTTGCCGATTCATCCCCGGTCAGCTTCCACGCCGCCACACAAGAAGGCGTATACAGAAATCCCATGTCGTGGTGATCGACCTCGATCTTTTCCTCTATTCGATGCGCAAAGCTCTCCACCAACTTCCCGGCCGCCACGAGGAATTCCTCCCCATGCGCATACTCAAGCACACAAGAGTCACCAGGCGCTCCTTTATCTCCTTTGCACCGCCTCTTGGACAGTTCTTCAGCAGAAATGTACTCTCGCACGATGGCTCGTCCATTTCCGGCTGCTTCATCCCCGGACTGTTCCTTGTTCTGCACATACTCCCGGGACAGAGCATTTCCTCTCACGATTTCCTCGTCCTCAGGCTGCTCTTCGTTCTGCGCGTACTCCCGGGACAGAACATTTCCTTTCATGGCCTCCCCGTCCCCGGACTCCTCGTTCTGCACGTACTCCCAGGCCAGCCAGATCTCCCCTGGCCAGAACCCGCAGGTCCACTGCACATTCTCACACGCAGGGTAAATCCCATTCACGCTGGAATGATTCTGGCAGCGGTTCGTATAAAGCGGAAGATTTCTGCGCACCTGCTCCACCGCAAGCCCAAGAGCCTCCCGCGCTTCCTCATCCGTAATCTGCCTGCCGTTAAATTCCCTCATTCGTCTCTGCACTCTCCTGTGTTTCCTCTCATATATTATCCCTTGATACCGGTGGATGCCACGCCCTGTACGAAGTATTTCTGCAGGGACAGGAAAATGATCAGCACCGGAATCAGTGCGATGATGGATGCAGCCATGATCAGGCCGTACTCCGCCGAATACTGGCTGATGAACATGCGCAGGCCGATCTGGATGGTCTTCAATTCGGTCTTGGTCAGATAAATCAACGGCCCCAGGAAGTCGTTCCACGTGTTTACAAAGGTAAAGATCGTCAGTGTGGAAAGCGCCGGCTTGGAGAGCGGCAGCATGATCCGCATCCAGATGCCATATTCAGACAGGCCGTCAATCCGGGCCGCCTCGCAGAGCTCATCGGGTACACCCTCATAAAACTGCTTCATCAGGAACACACCGAAGGCGGAAAATGCCTGCAGGCAGATGATCGCCAGGTGCGTGTTGTTGAGATGCCAGGAGCGCATCATCATAAACTGCGGCACCATGTACGCCTGCCACGGCACGGCGATTGTCGCAATGTAGCCAAGGAACAGTACATCCCGGCCCTTGAATTCCAGCTTTGCAAATGCGTAGGCCGCAAAGCTCGAAGTAAACAGCTGCAGCAGTGTAACGATAATTGTCAGCTTCGCGCTGTTTTTAATAAACGTGAGCAACGGGATTTTCGTCCAGATATCGACGTAGTTTCTCCAGCGGGGATTCGACGGAATCCATTCGATCGGGAACGCAAACACATCCTTATTCATCTTCAGGGACGCAGAAAGCATCCACACAAAGGGAATCAGCATCAGGAAAGCCAGCAAAATCAGCACGATGTAAATGATTGTCATCATGATGCGGTTTGAGGCTGTTTTTGAATGAAGCTTTTCTTTTTTTGCACTCATGCTCTCCCCTCCTCTCAATCATTGCTGGATGAGCCGCGGAACTGGATGATCGTCACGATCAGCACCAGTGCGAACAGCACCATCGCGATGGAACTTGCATAGCCGTATTTCGGCGTATTCACAAATGCTACGTTATAAATGTAGTAAACCAGAGTGATGGTCGCGTTGCCCGGGCCGCCCTGTGTGATCATGTACATCTGGTCATATACCTTGAAGGATGCAATCGTCAGCGTGATCGTCACAAAGAATGTGGTCGGACGCAGCTGCGGCAGCACCACATGCCAGAACACCTGCCAGCGGGTCGCGCCGTCGAGCCTGGCGGCCTCCTCCAGCTGCGGGCTGGTTCCCTGCAGACCGGCAAGGAAGATTACCATGTAGTAGCCCATGTTTTTCCAGACAGAAAACAGGACAACTGTGAGCATGGCCGTCTCTTTGCCCGCGGCCCACCGCGGAAGGTTCTTCACGCCGAGGCTGGAAAGGATCATGTTCACCGGACCCATACTCGGACTGAAAATCATGTTCCATACGGCCGCCACCGCTACGAGGGAAGCCACGTAAGGGAAAAAGGCCACCGTCCGGAAGAAATTGCGGCAGTGGATTTTCTGGTTCAGAAGCACTGCCAGCGCCAGAGCGCACACCATTGTCAGCGGAACCACCGCTACCGTATAAACAATCGTATTTTTAAATGCTGCCAGAAAAACGCGGTCGCTCGTCAGGCTGATAAAGTTATCCAGTCCGGCAAAGGTGACCGTATGGACGCCGTCCCAGTTGCAAAAAGCCAGAATAATAGAAGCTGCCATCGGAACCAGCGTAAAGATCGCAAAGCCGATAAAGTTCGGCGCGATAAAAGAATAGGCGATCAGATTCGTCCTGGTCTGCTTTTTCATCCCGCGCTTCTGCCCTGCCGGCTGTACCGCTTGACTTGCCATAAAAGAAGTCTCCTCTCTTGAAAATCGGACAAAGGAAACATCCTCACCCCGTCCGTTTCGCGCACACCGCGTCTGATGTCAGCCGGAACTGTTCCTTACGCGGTCCTGCGCATCTATAGAAAAACAGGACGGGCCAATGCCCGCCCCGCTTTCTTGTTGGGTATCTTTTTTATTGTAGATGGCGGCCGTGTCTTGCTGTCTTTCGTATGCCGAAAACCAGCTGCCGCCGGTTATCATTTCCGCCAGATATTGCTCCTGTCAGATACCGCTTCCTGCCAGATATTGTTTTCTGTCAGATGCCGTTTCTGCCAGACGCCATTTCTGTCAGATTCCGTTCCTGCCAGATATTGTTTTCTGTCAGATGTCGTTTCTGCCAGACGCCATTTCTGTCAGATTCCGTTCCTGCCGGATATTACTCTGCCAGGAGTGCCTGTACCTGCTCGTTCATATTGGTGATGCCTTCTTCGATAGTCTCCGCACCGGTCATGATCGCGTCATGCTCGGTATTCAGGATGGTCTCAATCTCAGAAGCCTGATCAGAGAGCGGCATCTCCAGATATACAGCTACCGTATTCAGAGCCTCTACAGAAGCCTCATCGTCCGGGAATCCGTCCGTAGCAGCGATGATCTCGTTGATATCGTCGTTGCTCACTGCCGGGAATGTGCCGGTATTTGCGATAATCTCAGCGCCTTCATCGGATACGCACCAGTTGATGAAATCGATCGCTGCGTCTTTGTTCTCAGAATAAGCATTGACTGCCAGAGAGGTAACTGTGCCAAGGGTCGTACCTGCCTCAACGCCCTCCGGATGCGGATACTTCACAATGCCCCAGTTAATCTCTTCCACGCCGTTTGCCTCAGCCTCTGCATTGTAGGTCTGCAGGGTCGCGATAAACCAGCTGCCCATGTTGCACATCGCCGCCTGGCCGTTCTCGAACGCTGCGGAATAATGCAGGCCGGAGGTCTTCAGCTCGCCGTAATCCATAACCACGCCGTCTTCCTGCTCCGAAAGAACCATCTCATAGATCGGCTCAAGGAAATCATAGGTGCCGTCGATGATGGTGTGCTCGCCGTCCAGGATGCCGAACAGCGTCACGTCCGAACGCCAGGTGTGATAATGGTTGCCATATACTTTCTCAGAACCCTCGCCGCTGGTCATCTCACGCATCAGCGCGTCAAACTCCTCAAGGGTCATATCATTTGTCGGATAATCAACGCCGGCCGCGTCGAACAGATCCTTATTGTAGAATACTACCCAGAAATCAGAGCGGAACGGAACCGCGTAGAAATTACCGTCACTCGCGGTCAGCTGCTCGATCACGCCATTGAAATCAGCCGTGTCGCGGTCGAGATTGTCATTCATCGGCTCAAGCATCTCCAGATTGATCAGGTTGGAATAGCCCGGGATATCCTTGATGGAAAGGACATCCAGCTCACCATTGCCGCCCGCGATCTGTGTCGCCAGCTGGGTCATGTAATCGGTGGAGCCAAGGTCTACCATATTGATCGTCACATTCTCATGGCTCGCCATATAGCCGTCTGCCATCGCCGACCAGTATGCCGTGCTCTCCACATCCCATACTGCCCAGTTCAGAGTGACCTCCTCGTCGCTCGCACTCGCGGAAATCCCGCCGCACAGTGAAAGGCTCATCGCCGCCGCAAGCGCCACAGCCAAAATCCTTCTTTTCTTCATGTTGTTGTCCTCCTTTTAAAAAATTCTTTTTCCCCGCGGAAGCTGTCTCCTGCCGGGATAAAATTTACAACTGTTTCAGGGAATTTTCCCTGATTTGTCTGGCATTATAACATATTCCCTCCGGAAAATAAAGAGTTTTTTGTGATTTATCGCAATTTTCTTGTAATTTTTGTGAACTTTTTAAAGAAAGTTTTCAGGCATTTACAATTTTGTAAGATGTGTTCCCGCCTTGGATTTTACCGCTGATTTGTCTGCTTTTAAAATTGACAGAGCGAAAATGTATTACTATAATACCTGACTTTAGGATTCTGCATTAAAAAATGGCGTTAATTTTAAAGGAAAGCC
>JAJQDT010000123.1 GCA_021202075.1 Lachnospiraceae bacterium
TGTGTTTGCTACAATAAAACTACAGCAAAGGGCGCCGTAAAAATACAGCACTGAGATGGCAAAAGAAAAGAGCCATTGTCAGCACCTGAAATATCAGCTACCATTAGTTTTGTCCAAGAACTAAGGAGGTAGCAGAAAGGTGTTAAGAATGGCTCAAATCAATTATATCAAAGATCTCTATGAAAAGGAAGAGAAAAGTTTGCGGGAGATTTCCCGCATCACAGGGCATAATTTTCGCACGGTACAGAAATATGCCTACTGTGATGATTGGAACGAGGCAGCAAAGCCGAATGTAGATCCAAAGAGCTTTCCTGTGCTGGGGCCATACATCCCCATCGTAGATCAATGGCTGGAGGCTGACCGAAAAGTCCCAAGAAAGCAGCGGCACACAGCCAAGCGCATTTTTGACCGGCTGAAAGAGGAGCATGGATTCACGGGAGGATATACTTCTGTCAAGGTGTATGTTCGTATGAAGAAGCAGCTTATGCGGATGCAGCAGGACGGCTATATTCCGTTGGAGCATCTTCCCGGCGACGCCCAGGCAGACTTCGGAGAATTCCTGTTTTACGACGCGGAGGGCAGAGAGCAAAAAGGATATGCGCTGACGATTTCCTTCCCGTATTCCAACAAGGGCTTTACGCAGGCATTCCCCTCACAGAATCAGGAGTGTCTACTGGAAGGCATGAAACGGATTTTCGAGTACATCGGCGGCGCCCCAAGACACCTGCGATTCGACAATATGTCTACCGCCGTTGTGCAGGTGCTGAAGGGAAATGAGCGAGTATTAACGGATGGCTTCAATCGCTTCATGCTCCACTACAGATTTCAGGCGGAATTTTGCAATCCCGCTTCTGGGAATGAAAAGGGGAACGTGGAAAACAAGGTGGGCTACAGCCGCAGGAATGCCTTTGTACCCGTTCCAACCATTTCTTCCTTTGAGGAATTCAACAAAACCCTGTGGGAATGGTGCGAAAAAGACGCACAGCGGGAACATTACAAACAAAAGGTTCCGATTGAGGAATTGTGGCAGAAGGATGCGGACGAGCTTCTGGAATTGCCGCAGCATCCCTACCAGGTATTCCGTTATTCTGCCCTGAAAGTGAACAAGAACGGATTTGTCGAAGTGGATACCAACAAGTACGGACTCTCCCCAACGCTCGCTGGAGAAACAGTGCAGGCAAAAATATTCTTTGATCGGATCGAATTTTTCTACGACCACCAGAAAGTCGGCCACTTCAGGCGAAGCTACAAACGAAACGAGGAACTCTATGACTGGACGCAATATCTGTCCACCCTTTGCAAAAAGCCGCGGGCGGTTGAGAACGCCAGATTCTTCAGGCAGTTTCCGGTGAAATGGCAGGAACATCTCCGAAAAATACAGGGAACAGAGCGTAAAAACGCCCTTCAGCTTCTCAGTGAGATCGTACAGGATGGGAACGCAAGTCTCTGTACAGATGCGCTGGAGCTGGCCTCTGAAAACGGGCGGACTGATGTGGACAGCATCCGACAGTGCTATTATATGCTTGCAAAGAAGGAATTTCGCCCTGAACCCCTGACTCTTCCGAGCAGTCCGCCCATGCTAAATTACAGCCCGAACCTCTCAGTTTATGACTGCCTGATGGGAGGTGAAGGTAATGTCTGAGCAAATTGAGCAGTATATGCGGCAGTTAAAGCTTGGCGGTCTGGCCAGAGAGTGGCGCTCGGTGGAATATCATGACAAAGAGCAGTATGTAACAGATTTGCTCCAATTAGAGCTGCGGGAAAGAGAAGTGAACCGGATCAACAGGCTGGTCAAGACCGCCGGTTTCCGTGTGGTGAAAACGCTGGATGATTTCATCTGGAATCCCAACATAGAGCTTCCAACGGGACTGACCTGGGACTACATGACTAATTTGGAGTTTCTTTCACCCAGAGAAAATCTGATTTTCATGGGCGCAGTTGGAACCGGCAAGACACATTTGGCTACGGCGCTCTCGCTGCAAGCCTGCCAGAAAGGGCAAAGGGTGCGCTTCTTTACGGCGGCGTCGCTGGCAAATACGCTGTTGGAGAAGAACAACAAGGGAACGCTAAACGCCTTCCTGTCCGGTCTTAAACGGACAGAACTGATCGTGTTGGATGAGGTCGGTTTTGTTCCCCTGCACAAGGATGGGGCAGAGTTGCTGTTCCAGGTGGTTTCGGACTGCTATGAACGAAGGAGCATGATTATTACTTCCAATCTGGAATTCTCTCAGTGGAACTCTGTTTTTGGAGATAACCGTCTGACAGCGGCTCTCATTGACAGGCTGATTCACCACAGCCATATTGTCATTTTCTCAGGCGAAAGCTACCGGCTTACCCAGTCCCTGACGCGGAGCAGACTGGCAAGCACTTAACCATCCCGCGTCTGCCTTGGAAGGATGATTTTTGCGCTGGAATATCCTCTCCAACACAGCTTTTGACCGCAGCGGTCACAGAACGCCTGGTATTCCCGCTCAAAGCTCTGCTGGCACCGTGGACAGATAGGGTATGTTGTAAAGCCATATAGACCCTGATGCCCTATGCACTCCCTCACTTCCATTGGGATTCGGAATAATAGCTCCTGCGGCGTTGCAGTCTCTACTAGTATATCATTCGGCAAGAGCTGGAACCCAGAGCAGAGTTTTTCCAGTGTATTCACGGATGGCACAGTCTGCCCACGAGCAATGTCTCCAAAGTATCTGGAACTTAACCGACAATGCTCCGAGGCGATCTCATAGCTCCATTTACGCACATCGCACAGCCGCAAAACAGTGGCAGACAATGTGTCTGAAAACATCATAAACACTCACTTTCTGTC
>JAJQDT010000032.1 GCA_021202075.1 Lachnospiraceae bacterium
GCCACCCGGCGAGGGCATATCCCATGCGAAGCGTGGGATGCCACCCGGCGAGGGCCTGCGTCCTCGATTTTCTACGAAAATCGGGACATGAAACGGTTCTGCGTGCCAGTGGCACGCGTTAAGAACCGACCGAAACGAAGTGTAGATGCCACTGGCAGACAGCAACGGTCGGAATTTAACGCCCCTGCCATTTCCCCTGCCCGGAATCACTGGTGGATACGCCAGTCAGTGTGATCTCGGTCGTCTCGCCGTCAATGGAAATCTGATAAACCGCTCCCTGCTCCAGGTCCCTGCGCGTTAATCCAGATGGTTCCGCCGGTAATCGTTAACAGCTCGCCGCTTTTTATTCCTTCCAGTGATGGCTATAGTCCTTCATTCCGCAAACACTTTGCACTGTTTTTTGCAAAAGGCAACCCCGAAGTGGCGCGTCACTTTGGGGAAACGCATGCTGAAATACTGGTCATAGTTCATGCGGTTAATCTGATCGATTCCCTCTCTGGCATCCGCAGAGAGATCTTCTTCCTTTTTTGAATATTTTACTTCGATAATATATGCATGCTTCTGCCGCAGGTTGAAGATCGCAATGTC
Organism: Lachnospiraceae bacterium; assembly: GCA_021202075.1. Lineage (GTDB taxonomy): Bacteria > Bacillota > Clostridia > Lachnospirales > Lachnospiraceae > Choladousia. The sequence continues at coordinate 589 of JAJQDT010000032.1, forward strand.
TGACCTCCCCTTGCCAGCTTCCCGGTTCGAGCGTACTTCCCAGTCCTTCCGGCTGCGCAGCATACCGATCAGCAATCCCTGATAAAAGGTCTCCTTATCCTCATACGTGCCTCCATCCACATAACTGATGGACTCGCCAAGGTGATAATTCAGACAGTCCTCCAGGGCTTCAGCATCCCCTGCATCCAGCGCCTGATAAAAGGATTTCAGGCCATCCGTATCTTCCAGAACCTTTTCCCGGAACCATTCATCTATTTTCGTTTTAAAAATGCTGTTTACCTCGCGGTTCGGGATACAAAGCTCATACATGCCATCCTCGTCGCGGCCGCGGTGCGTCAGATAACCGGTCGTAAACAAAAGGCTCCAGAGATTGTCCAGACTGTCCGTCATATTGCGATAAGTCAGTTCCTGTATCAGCTTTCGCTTCACTGTCCGACCTGTAAGTAACTGTGCAATCTCCTCACGCGTCACACTGTCCGCCATCTGCGCAAATGTACGAATAAACCCATTCTCACTCACATTCTCCCAATAATTCTCCGGTACCGCGTCCCGGTCGGCAAGCAATGCCTTGCACCACTTTACCACATCCCACGGACAATAAATATTCTCCGTCCTGCCCATCCGATACCCGTCATACCAGTCTTTTGTAATCCAATAATAATCCTGCAGGTCATACGCCCCCAGCATCCGGCTCACCTCTGCATCAGTAAAGCCAAACCACTCACTGTATTGCGGATCAACCATAGAATGCGCATCCGGGTTATTCAGGTCGGAGAAAATACTTTCCTTTGAGACTCTCATAACCCCTGTCAGGACGCTGATGTAAAGCGCATTGTTTGATTTAAGCGCGTATCCGAAAAACTGGCGGATCAGCTTCACCATGCGGTCATAGTAGCCATTTTCATATGCTTTCTGAAGCGGAGCATCATACTCGTCAATCAGGATAATCACTTTTTTCCCGTAATGCTTATATAGAATCCTTGAGAGCTGTTTCAGGCTCGCCTCGAGGTTTCCGGTACCTTCGGAGAGTTTCTGCAGTGTATCCTTATCCCGGTCACTGAGTCTCCCGCTCTCCCGCAGAAAATCAAAAGAATCCGCCGCTTCCATCACCGATTCCCACAGCTGCCCTCTGGCTTCGCTCATTGTCTCCCCGGCCACCTGCTTCAATGTAACAGCTATCACAGGAAACTGCCCCAGATATGCTTCACACAATTCTGTCTCCTTTGAGATTGCAAGACCGTCAAACAGGCTTTTATCTGTGCCAATTTCAAAAAAGCATTTAAGCATACTCATATTCAGACTCTTGCCGAAACGGCGGGGACGGGTAAACAGATTCACCTTTCCCGGATTGTCCAGCAGCTCTTTGATCATGCCAGTCTTATCCACGTAATAATAACCCATCTGATGAAAATCTGCGAAATCATCAATACCAACCGGCAGTCGTTTTTTCTCCATGCAGCCACCCCCTGTACCGTTATCTGTTTTTGCTATAGTTATAAATTACCACGAATATGGACCGTGCGCAAGCCGCAAATTGCCCTGGTGGCATTCACAAATCAGGGGCACTGTTTTTCAACAGTTCAAGTGTTCTTTGGCAGAAAAAATAACCGCCTCCGTCCACCAAATCAGCGGTTATTTTTACGAAAAAAAATTTTCTACTGTTATTTAGCAGACCGCATCATTCTGAAATTCGCGGATTGTCGCAAAACTCGTTTACTTTTTGCACTTTTCATTATCCTGCTCCGTCACCAACAAAAAACAGTTGCAGATTTCCGAAAAATCCGCTCAAAAATCAGCCCCATTTTTGATGATAAAATCCTAATTTTATCTTATTTGCAACTATTCGTTTGCATCTGCAAGGTCATACTTCACATTTTGCCTTTGGAAAACTCTTTTTGAGCAAAGAAAAAAACCTTGCAGACGTTAATCGTGCAAGGTTTCGTTTCGTGCAACTCCTGATTTGTTTCTTCCTATTTAAAAAGGATAATCGTTTTTGCAAATCGGAGGATAATGCTATTTGCTATTAGTCATAGTCTTTGGGGAAATCAACCTTGCGACACTATTATATATTCTTCGGGCAAGGCAAACAAGCCCAAATTTGAAAATGTTATTCGCAAGCAGATAAAATTGGTTGCTCAATGAGAAAGACCGCATTCCACATATATACACATAACATCTGCTCCAAAAATGTAAATAGCCCCCGACCCCTAACCAGATACCCC
>JAJQDT010000042.1:0-2278 GCA_021202075.1 Lachnospiraceae bacterium
AGACAGACAGACAGACAGACAGACAGACAGACAGACAGACAGACAGACAGACAGGGCATGATTCTGTCTCTTTTTACAGCTGGTATTGATAAAGTACAGGGCGTGTTTCGTTCGCGGATGCTCCGCAGGGGCGAGCAAAACACGCCCTGTGTTTCATTTTACGGAAAGCGCTGTTTTTGTAAAGCAGAAAATTATGCGCGCGTTGCACAGGGAGTTTTGCGGCGAAAGCGGCGGAGTACGCTGCATTTAGATCTGCGCAATCGGGCAGGAGATGAAAGGCCGCCCGCTGTCCGGTTTGGACAGATTCGGCCGCTCTTTTTCGCCCGGTCTGGACAGATATGAATGTCCTTCGGGTCGTTCGGGGTGGTATGGAGATTATAAATAGTAGAGTGGATAGATCTATTGGAGCTGGAGCAGCTATATTGTCAGGAAGGAGTCAATTATGAGGGGGAAAGCAAAAATGTTGAAAAATCGTTTCAGGAAAAGTTTAAGTGTACTGCTGGCAGTTTGCCTGATTGCCGGGATGATCCCTGACGCTGTCTTTGCGCAGGAGGACGCGGGCGCAGCCGCTGCAGAGGTGACAACGGAGGCTGCAAGTGAGGCGGTGGCCGCATCAGAAGAGACAGGGGCTGCGGAGGCGGCCGATACAGGAGAGGCGCAGACGGAGGCGTCAAAGACAGAGACGGAAGCAACCCCGTCGGAATCTGAGACGGAAACGACAAAGGCGGAGACGGAAACCACTACGGATGCATCAAAGACGGAGACAGAGGCTGCGGCGGAAACCGATCAGTCGGAAACGGAATCTGCGACGGAAGCAGCGTCAAAGACGGAAACAGAAGCAGCGACAGAAGCATCAAAGGCGGAAACAGAAGCAGCGACAGAAGCGTCAAAGACGGAAACAGAAACAGCGACAGAAGCGTCAATGACAGAGACGGAAGCGACAAAGGCGGACGAGACTTCCACTGAAACGGAATCAGAGACTGCGCAGGAGACAGAAACGGAAACCATGACCGAGGCCGAAACTGAAACAGAAACAGTTAGTACCGAAACGGCACTCTGTGACCATGGCAACGATGCGGATACCTGCGTGATATGCAAAGTGGAGGCGCTGATCGATGAGCTGCCGGGCGTGGACGAAATCGCCCAAATGGATGCGGAAGAACAGAATGATGTCTATACACAGGCGTCGGACATCTGCGATATTTATTATGACGAGCTGACTGAGGATGAGCAGGAGCAGGTGTCGAATATCGGGGAGCTGTGGGAGATACTGGATTATTTCAGCGGCGTGGTTTCCCTGACGGCGACGGCGGGGACGGAGTGCGGCGACTTCTACGTCACCGACGGCGAACTGGGGACGGATTTCACCTATGCTGACAATGTGCTGACCTTTACCTCCGGCGGCGAGTACACCGTCACCATGAAGGACGGCACCACCTCCACATCTGATGACAGAATCGTGGTGAGCGCCAGCGGCGACATCACCCTGACCCTGAGCGGCATAGATGTGACCAGCAGCAGCGCCTCCCCCCTGGAGGTGAACACAAGCGAGGCCGTGACCATCCTCCTCAGCGGTACCAACGTGCTGACCTCTACTGCCTCCGGCTATGCGGGGCTGCAAAAGACCTCTACCGCTAACACTCTGACCATCACCAGCGCCAACGGCAGCGGCTCCACCGACGGCAGCCTCACCGCCACCGGCGGGAACTACGCGGCAGGCATCGGCGGCGGCTCCGCCGATGGTACCGGAGCTGACGGCAGCAATATCACCATCAGCGGCGGCACCATCACCGCCACCGGCGGCGGTGACTACGGCGGCGCGGGCATCGGCGGCGGCGGAGGCTCCACCACTGCCGGCAGCGGCACGGGCATCACCATCGCAGGCGGCACCGTGACCGCCAACGGCGGCGGCAAAACCACCACCACCGAGGGCAGTTCCATATATGTTGTTGTGTATGGCGGCGCGGGCATCGGTGGCGGAGGCTCCACCGCCGGCGGCAGCGGCACGGACATCACCATCACCGGCGGCACTGTGGCCGCCACCGGCGGCGGCACGGCAACCGTCGGGAGCAGCAGCGGTTATGCATACGGCTTCGCCTACGGCGGGGCAGGCATCGGCGGCGGCGGCGGTTCCACCGGCGGCGCAGGTATGAACATCGCGATTAAGGGCGGCGCTGTGGAAGCAAGCGGCGGCGGTACAGCTGCGGCAACCGCCGGGAGCAGCAACGATATTGCATCCAGCTTTGGCATCGGCGGGGCAGGCATCGGCGGCGGCGGC
>JAJQDT010000042.1:2378-7979 GCA_021202075.1 Lachnospiraceae bacterium
GGCGGGGCAGGCATCGGCGGCGGCGGCGGCAACTCCATCGGCGGCACCGGCGACACCATCACCATCAAGAGCGGCACTGTGACGGCCACCGGCGGCGGTACGGCAAGCGCTAAAGGCAGCGGTTCATACAGCTATGGCGTCGGCGGCGCAGGCGCCGGTGGCGGCGGCAGCTGCGGCGGCACCTCCACCGGCGGCGACGGCATCAACATCAAAATCACCGGCGGTACCGTGACGGCCACCGGCGGCGGCACCTACGGCAGCACCACCTACGGCGGCGCAGGCATTGGCGGCGGCGGCGGCCACAGTTCCGGCGGCACCGGCAGTGACATTGCAATCTCCGGCGGGTACATTCTCGCCACAGCGGGCAGCGGCGCAAGCGCCATTGGCGGCGGGAAAAACGGCACCACCGGCACAGTCACCATCACCGGCGGCTACTATGGCACCGGCAGCACCACCGCCAACACGGTTTACGATGTGGAGGTAGCCGCCGGATACGGTGTGGCCGCAAACACCGATTCGGACACCAAGGGAACCTACCCCGTCTATGTGACCACTCAGGCGACCTGTGGCGACTTTGTTGTCACCTCCGGCGGCACCCTGGGGACGGACTTCACCTATACGGACAATGTGCTGACATTCCTCACCGGCGGAGAGTACATTGTCTCCATGAACACGGCGGCGGGTGTCACCGCCACCACTACGGACAGAATCGTGGTGAGCGCTGACAGCGACATCACTCTGACCCTGGACAGCATAGACGTAACCAGCAGCACTGCCTCCCCCCTGGAGGTGAACACAAGCGCGGCTGTGACCATTGCACTCAGCGGCACCAACGTGCTGACCTCCACCGCTGATGAATATGCGGGGCTGCAAAAGACCTCTACCGCTAACACCCTGATTATCACCAGCGCCAATGGCGACGGCTTCACCGACGGCAGTTTGACCGCCACTGGCGGGGACTACGCGGCAGGCATCGGCGGCGGCTACTGCGGCAGCGGCACCGGCATCACCATCAGCGGTGGCACGGTGACGGCCAGCAGCGGGCAATACGGTGCAGGCATCGGCGGCGGCGCTGTCGGCAGCGGCACCAATATCACCATTGACGGCGGAACCGTCACAGCTATCGGCGGCGGCGGCATCTATGGCGGTGCAGGCATCGGCGGTGGCTACCAGGGCAGCGGCACCAATATCACCATTGACGGCGGAACCGTCATAGCTACCGGCGGCGGCACCTATGGCGGTGCAGGCATCGGCGGCGGTTTCAACGGCAACGGCAGCGACATCACCATCACCGACAGCGAGGTGACAGCCACCGGCGGCGGCACAACGAACGACTATTTTACCACCTATGGCGGTGCAGGCATCGGCGGCGGCTACAACGGCAGCGGCTCCAATATCACTATCATGGGCAGCACTGTGACGGCTACCGGCGGCGGCGGTGATACAACCAGCGAATATTATTACGGCGGCGCAGGCATCGGCGGCGGTTGGAACGGCAGCGCTGACGGCATCACCATCTCCAGCGGGTACATCCTCGCCACAGCGGGCAGCGGCGCAAGCACCATCGGCGGCGGGGAAAACGGCTCCACCGGCACCATCACCATCACCGGCGGGTGCTTCGGCACGGGCGTGCTGGCCGACAGCACTGACCCTGTGGGCACCGTGTATACCATAGCCCCCGCCATTGGGTACTGTGTCGAGAGCAACACGGAGGACGCCACAAAGGCGACCCACCCCTACCTCGTCACAGTGTGCACCTACACCGTGACCCTGGAGTCGAACGGAGGCAAGATAACCGATGGGAGTGAAGTGACTTCCTATGTTTACGGCATTGGAGCGACGTTACCGGATTCTGATTCGATAAGCAGGGAAGGATATACCTTTGGCGGCTGGTATGAGGAAAGTGATTTTTCCGGCAGCGCCGTTACCGGAATCGGGACATCGGATTATGGGAATAAGACTTATTATGCCTGCTGGATCTGTCCCCACAATTCTTCATACAGCTATAACGTTTCTGATGTTGCATCAGAAAATAGTAAGGTGCTTACTGCGACATGCCTCGGCTGCGGGGGTACGCTGACTTATACGCTCGCCGCTCCGGAGGAGAGCGGCCTGACCTATGACGGGAACAGCCACAACGCAACCGTTTCTCTGGGTGAAGAGGATGCACTCTATAGCTATGCGTCTGATACGTCCACTGTCTTGCCGAAAACACTGACGATTACATATTCGTATTCTGATACAGAGAGCGGGACAAAAGAAAGTGTCAGTGAAACGAAGGCTGCCGGATATTACACGGCGAGCATTACGCTGGGCGGAGTTACCGCCAGTGTGAGTTATCAGGTAAGCCAGGCCTCCATCAGCAAGAGTGATTTTACCGTAGACACAGACGGTGAGACTTACACTGGCTCTGCCATTACAAAGACCATTACGAGCAGCCTGACAGAAGGCACGGACTATTCGGTGACTTATGCAGACAACACGAATGCCGGGACAGCCACCATCACGATTACAGGCAGTGGAAATTATACCGGTGAACTTATCTACTCTTTTACGATCAATAAAAAAGAACTGACTGCTTCTATAAACGGCACAACGTCAAAGGTATATGACGGCACAACGGCTGTGACAGACGATCAGAACCTGTCTGTTACACTGGATGGTGTGGTCGCTGGAGATATCGTGTCTGTCGTAGTATTGAGCTACGCTTATGATACAGCGTCTGTCGGAACGGACAAAACAATCACAGCCAGCGGACTTACCTTAAGCGGATCGGATGCGGACAATTATACGCTTGCGGACACATCGGTAACCGTGAGCGGCAGCATTACCGCGAAGGAGATTACCGTAACCATTACGCCGAACGGCGGGACCTATGGCGGCACAATCACGGCTGCGACAGCGACACTGAATGGCGTGATAACTGCAGATGAAGACAACGTACCTGTTACATTGACCTACACCGGCACGGCGAATGACGAAATTACAGAATATAACGGAACGGAGGTGCCGACCCTGGCTGGTACCTATACCGTGACTGCCACAATCAGTGACGCCAACTATAGCCTGACCGGAACGACAACAGCGGAGTTTGTAGTCGAAAAGGCGGCGCCGACGATTACTTTAAGTGACAGCACAGCGGTTTACAATGGTGAAGCAGTTGCATATGGGGATGTTGCGGCTGGGGCGGCCTCCGTTGGAGAAGCTGCAGTGACGCTCGTAAATGGCGAGACTTATGATGCGGCCATTAATGGTGCGATTACTTATACTTATTATACAGATGAAGACTGCACGATTCTGACCGGCTCTGAAGACGAGACAGCCAGCGGCGCGGCAGGTGAAGGCGCTGCCCCGATCAATGCCGGCACGTATTACGTGAAAGCGTCTATTGGGGAGCAGGATAATTACACAGCGGCGGTGAGCACGGCGGCGAAGCTGACGATTGAGCCGAAGGCGGTGGAGCTTACATGGTCAATGTTGACGGAAAGCGAACTGGTCTACGATGGGAGTGCGAAAACCCTGACCGCGTCTGTCAGCAACCTGGCTTCGGGCGATGAGGTATCCGTGACAGTAGCACTGACGGATGGTACGGATAACGTCAACGTTACAGAGGATGGATTCAGTTATATCGCGACTGCCCTGACTGGGGCGGACAGCGGGAACTACTGCCTGCCGGATGATGAGGAGGATAAGACCAGCGCGACTTATTACATCACAAGCGCGGAACTGACAAGCGCCTCTGTCGAGCAGAGCGGCACGCTCACCTATGACGGGACAGCACAGACCGCAGAAGTCACAGCCAGCGCGGCGACCGTGGATGGCACGGATGACGATATTACCTTTACTTACAGCATGTCGGAGAACGGAGAGTATACCGCATCCGTTTCTGCATTTACAAATGCCGGGACATATACAGTCTACTACCGCGCTGAGGCAGCCAACTATGAGACGGTGAGCGGAAGCTTTACCGTGACGATTGCTGCGAAGAGCGTGACAGCGTCCATCAGCGGAACCACGGAGAAGACCTACGATGGCACGACAGACACGACGACGGATCAGGGGCTGTCAATTGAACTGAGCGGCGTGGTGGATGGCGATACGGTTACCGCCGCAGCGACGGGCTATGCCTATAATTCTGCGGATGTTGTTTCGGCGAGCACGATTACCGCGACCGGCATCACGCTGAGCGGTGAGGATGCAGGCAATTACACACTGTCAGACGATACGGCGACTGTCGCCGGAAGCATAACCGCAAGGACGTTGAGTGAAAGTGATTTTACCGTAGATACGGATGAGGAGACTTACAGCGGATCTGCTATCACGAAGACCATAGTGGGCAGTCTGGCAGAGGACACGGATTATACCGTGACTTATGCGAACAACACCAGTGCCGGAACTGCCACCATCACGATTACAGGCACGGGTAATTATACCGGCAGTCTGATATACGATTTTACAATCGAGCCAAAAGAAATTACCGTCTCCATCAGCGGGACGACTGGCAACGTATATGGCGGTACGATCACGGCTGCGACAGCAACGCTGGATGGCGTGACAGACGCGGATGAGGGCAACGTTGACGTTACCCTGACCTACACAGGCACGGCAAATGATGGCACAGAGTACGAGAGCACAGAAGTTCCGACCCTGGCGGGTACCTACACCGTGACCGCCACGATCAGTGACAGCAACTACAGCCTGACCGGAACGACGACAGCGGAGTTTGTGATAGCGAAGGCCACTTATGACATGAGCGGCGTGAGCTTCGCGGATGCGACCTACACCTACGACGGCACGGAAAAGACGCTGACGATCACCGGAAGCGAGAGCCTGCCGGATGGGGTGACAGTGAGCTACACAGATAACTCTCTGACTGACGCAGGCAGCATTGAAGTGACAGCGACATTCAGTGGCGATGTAGATAATTATGAAGCGATTGAGTCAAAGACAGCAACGCTGACAATCATCAAAGCAGACTTTATTTTAACCGTGACTGGCTATGAAGGTGTGTATGATGAAGACGCGCACAGCATCACGGTAACTGCGGAGGACGGTGTAACGGTTACCTACAGTGCGGCGGAGGACAGCGGATTTTCCGAGGAGAACCTGGCTTATACTGACGCAGGAACCTATACGGTTTACTATAAGGCGAGCAAGGCGAATTACAATGATGTGACCGGTTCTGCTACGGTAGTGATTACCCAGGCGGAAGGCGAAGGCAGCGTAAGCATCACGGGATGGACCTACGGAGACTATGACGCTGACACGAACAGCCCGGTTCCGGTATCCGCGACGAACGGAACGGAAGATGTGACGTACCTCTACAAAGTACAAGATGCGGATGACAGCACCTATACGTCTACGGTTCCGACGGATGCGGGCAGTTACACGGTGCAGGCCACATTCGCGGCGACCAATAACTATAAGGCTGGGACAGCGACGGCAGACTTTACCATCGCAAAAGCGGCGTCAGGCCTGTCGGTGGGCGTGGATCTGGAGCTTGACAAGACCTACGGGGATGATGCTTTTGCTCTGAGCGCTGTGTGGACGGATACAGCGAACGCCACAGCCACCTATGAAAGCAGTGACACGAGTGTCGCA
>JAJQDT010000042.1:8079-62680 GCA_021202075.1 Lachnospiraceae bacterium
GAAAGTGATTTTACCGTAGACACGGATGAGGAGACTTACAGCGGATCTGCTATCACGAAGACTATAGTGAGCAGTCTGACAGAGGACACGGATTATGCCGTGACTTATGCGAACAATACCAATGCCGGAACTGCCACCATCACGATTGCAGGTACAGGCAATTATACCGGCAGTCTGACAAACGAATTTATAATCGAGCCAAAAGAAATAACCGTTTCCATCAGCGGGACGACTGGCAACGTATATGGCGGTACGATCACGGCTGCGACAGCAACGCTGGATGGCGTGACAGACGCGGATGAGGGCAACGTTGACGTTACCCTGACCTACACAGGCACGGCAAATGATGGCACAGAGTACGAGAGCACAGAAGTTCCGACCCTGGCGGGTACCTACACCGTGACCGCCACGATCAGTGACAGCAACTACAGCCTGACCGGAACGACGACAGCGGAGTTTGTGATAGCGAAGGCCACTTATGACATGAGCGGCGTGAGCTTCGCGGATGCGACCTACACCTACGACGGCACGGAAAAGACGCTGACGATCACCGGAAGCGAGAGCCTTCCGGAAGGCGTGACGGTGAGCTACACGGATAATTCTCTGACGGACGTCGGCAGCATTGAAGTGACCGCGGCATTCAGCGGGGATGCGAATAATTATGAGGCGATTGAGTCTAAGACGGCGACGCTGACAATCATCAACGCGGACTTTACGGTAACCGTGACTGGCTATGAAGGCGTGTATGACGGCGAAGAGCACAGTATCACGGTAATTGCGGAGGACGGTGTAACGGTGACATATTGCTATAGTAAGGACGCCACGGAAGGTGAGGAGGAAACTGACGGCGGAGAAGGTGAGGAGGAAACAGATGCCGCAGAAGATGAGGACGGCTCCGAAGACGACAAAGAGTATACGGTGCTCAATCCAGCCTTTACTGACGCAGGAACCTACACGGTTTACTACAAGGCGAGCAAGGCGAATTACAATGATGTGACCGGCTCTGTCACGGTAGTGATTACCCAGGCGGAAGGCGAAGGCAGCGTGAGCATCACGGGATGGATATACGGGGAATATGACGCTGACACGAACAGCCTGGCGCCGGTATCTGCGACGAACGGAACGGATGATGTGACGTACCTCTACAAAACACAGGGTGCAGATGACAGTACTTATACAGATGAAGTCCCGACGGACGCAGGCAGCTACACGGTGCAGGCCACATTCGCGGCGACCAATAACTATAAAGCCGTGACAGCGACGGCGGACTTTACTATCGCGAAAGCGGCGTCCGGCCTGTCGGTGGGTGTGGATCTGGAGCTTGACAAGACCTACGGAGACGAGGCATTCGCTCTGAGTGCTACGTGGACGGATACAGAAAACGCCGCAGTCACTTATGTAAGCAGTGACACGAGTGTCGCGGTTGTAAGTGAGGACGGCACAGTAACAATCGTGGGTGCGGGTACAGCCATCATCACGGTCAGCGTACCGGAGACCGACAATTGCACCAGCGGCAGCGTAGAGATTACTTTAACGGTGGAAAAGAAAGACAATACCCTGACCGTGACAGAAGTCGCTTATGAAGTGACGTATGGGGACGATCTCTTTACACTGGACGTAACCAGTAAGGGCGGCACGGTGACGTACGTCAGCAGTGACGAGGATGTCGTCACGGTAGATGAGAACGGTACGGTGACGATTGTTGGCGTCGGCGAAGCCACGATCTCGATCAGCATCGCGGACAGCGACAACTACAACGGTACGGAGACAACCGTTACCGTGACAGTAAACGAGGCGGCGCTGACAGATGTTTCTGTTGCACAGACCGGCACACTGACCTACGATGGGACAACGCAGACCGCTGCGGTCACAGCCAGCGCGAAGACCGCAGATGGGACGGATGCCGATGTCACCTTTACCTACAGTACTTCGGAAGACGGGGAATATTCCACTGAAATTCCTGCATTTACAGACGCAGGGACTTATACGGTCTACTACCGCGCCGAGGCAGCCAACCATGAGACGGTGGAAGGCAGCTTTACTGTAACCATCAATAAAGCCACCTATGACATGAGCGGCGTAAGCTTCGAAGATGCAACGTTCGAATATGATGGGGGAGAGAAAACGCTGGAAATCAGCGGAACTCTCCCGGACGGCGTGACGGTGACGTACTCCGGCAATACCCTGACGGAAGCGGGCAGCATCACCGCGATTGCGACTTTCACCGGCGATATGGATAATTACGGGGCGATTGACCTGATGATGGCGACACTGACAATCACCGTCCTGGTTGAACTGCCGGAGCAGACCTTCCCGGATGAGGATGCGGTGCACAAGGTTGAGGTACAGGAAGGCCTGTCCGAAGTGCCGGAGGCTTTGAAAGAGAATCCGGATCTGGACACCGTGGAAGAGATCGAGGCTTTATTGAAAACGGAGGTCACGGCAGCCGAGGGTTATACAACGGAGAATTCGACGGTTTATAATGTGACACTGATGATCAGCTTCGACGGGGGACTGACCTGGACGAAAGCCACGGCTGAGAATTTCCCTGCAGACGGTCTGCAAGTCCTCCTGCCGTATCCGGAGGGTACGGGCAAAGATACCCATGACTTTGTGGTGACGCATATGTTTACGACCACGGACTTCGGCAAAACGCCGGGCGAAACAGAGACTCCGACAGTCACAAAGACGGATGATGGCCTGGTGGTGACTGTGACCGGACTTTCGCCGATCACCATCGCGTGGAAAGAGATTGGGACAGAGTCAGAGACCGAAAGCGAGACGGCGGCGCAAAGCGAAACAACGGCGCAGAGCGAGACGCAGACAGAAAGCGAGACAGCGGTGCAGAGCGAGACGCAGACGGAAAGCGAGACGGAGACGAAAAGTGAAACGACTGCGCAGAGTGAAACGGAGACGGAAAGCCAGACGGCTGCGGCGGAATTAGAATCCGGGACGGAGAGCCCTGTGCAGACAGGTGATGAGACCCCGATCAGTATGTGGCTTACCTTGTTCCTGCTGTCGGCAGCTGCTCTGTTGATGATGGGAGAGCGGAAGCGCCAGAAGAGATAAGGGCGCAGAAACGCTATTTTGACACATTGCAGTATAGACATAGCGCTATTTGGGTACAGCATAATTTTAGACACAGCGCTATTTGGGTACAGAGCAATTTCAGGCACAGCACCATTCAGACACAGCATTATTTAGAGATGAAGCGGAAATAGCAGCCGTCAGGCTGCTTTTTCCTGTGGTGGGTAAGTAAGTCGGTGGCAGTCTGTTTCAGCAATGCGACGGACATTCTTGCGTGGCGCTGTGGTCTTGCCGGCTGTATTATGATTATATGATTAAAAAAAATCCATAGATTATATGATTAAAATCCACTCTGCCTTTACAATTTCCGGAAATTATCGTATAATGCGCAGGGAAATTGAGAAAAACATATGGCAGGAATTTTTGCGCTGCGTGAATAACGGAGCAAAAGACCGGCAGAATGCGTATGGTATCGGGACGGTCATCGACGGATGCGGGGCAGGGAGGACAGAGAGTTTTGCAGGTTATTGAGACATTTGGCCATTATATTGAAAAAATGAGTGAGACGGAGCCGTCGCGGGCGCGGCGGCTTTTAAAGACCGGGTGGCAGGCACAGAATCTGAAGTACCGGTTTGCGCCGGATAAGAGGCTGCTCCCGGCGGATCAGTATCTGGCGCGGCTGATGATGGATACGATGCTGCAGCCGCTGAAGAAGCCGGACCAGAGTGTGCTGGTTAGTGTGTTTACGCCATGCGAGCTGATGCAGGAAGCCGGGCTTTCCCCCTACAATGTGGAAGCCTTCTCCTGCTATCTTTCTGCTTCGAAGGCGGAGCGGGCGCTTTTGCAGACGGCGGAGGATTTTGGAATTTCTGAGACACTGTGCAGCTACCATAAGACGTTTATCGGTGCGGCCAGGAGAGGACTTCTTCCTGCGCCGCGCTGTATCGTCTATACGAGCCTGGCCTGCGACGCGAACCTCCTGACGTTTAAGGAGATGGCGGACTTTTACCAGGCACCGTGCTTTGCGATTGACGTTCCGGCGGGGCATACGGAGGCGGATATCGCCTATGTGGCGGACCAGTTCCGCGACCTGAAACGGTTTCTGGAAAAACAGACTGGTAAAACGATCGATGAGGAACGGCTTGGGGAGCGGCTAAAGCGCAGTCGGCGGACGCTGGAGAATTATGACCGGTTCCAGAAGGGGAGGGTGGATAAATACATTCCGGCGGATCTGGTGTCGCCGATGTATTGTGGAATGACGAACAACATCCTGCTGGGCACGGAGGAAGAAGAGCGGTATACGGCGCGTCTGCTTGCGGATATGGAAAAGGCAGGTCCTGCGCGGGGAAAGCGCATTTACTGGATGCACACGCTTCCATTTTGGTCACAGGCCGTGAAGGATGCGTTTCTGCTCAAGGAGAGCGCGCAGATTGTGGGGTGCGAGCTGGCGCAGGTTTCGGATCTGGAGCATCATTCGGACGACCCCTATGAGGATATGGCGATGCGCCTGGTGTACAATTCGCTCAATGGCAGCATTACGCGGCGCATTGATGCGGGCATCCGGCATACGAAGGAGACGCAGGCGGACGGCGTGATCTGGTTCAATCACTGGGGCTGCAAGCATACGCTTGGCGGCTCGCAGCTTGCGAAGAAAAAATTTGAGGCGGAAGGAATCCCGACGCTGATCCTGGACGGGGACGGCTGCGACCGGAGCCACGGCGGCGAGGGACAGACCTCCACACGGCTGGGGGCGTTTCTGGAGATGCTGGGCGAGGGGTAAATATTGATAATATTGCACAAACAATATACAAATAATGCTGACAGAACCGTAATGGCAATCGCTGCGGCATGATTCGTATAATGGGAGCCGCGTAATAAATAATCGCTTTGCGATTGGCACGGCAATCGTCCATTCTCGCTTTGCGAATACGGATATGTAACGCTGCTGGTGACGAAAGGGTATGATGTGATTGGCGAAACAGACAGCGTGCAGAAACGGGCAGATATCGTCTGATGAGAATCTGGATGTTGATCATAGAGGGAAAATGAACCGCCTGCAAGGAAGCCGCGTACAGCGTGTACAGCGGAAAGCAAAGCGCAGATGGCGATTGCATAGATGACAGGGTGAGGAAATTATTTTGGGAAAGACATATTATGTTTGTAAATATACGCCTCTGGAGCTGCTCTCAGCGTTCGGCGGCGAATGTGAGAATCTGAATCATATGCCGGAAGGGTTTGATTTTGCGGATCAGATTGCGCATCCGAATCTCTGCGGATTTGGAAAATCCGTCCTGGAGGCGGTGCTTGCCGGAGAGGTGAGAGAACTGGTGCTGGTCAACTGCTGCGACACGATCCGCAGTGTTTACGACTTGCTGAAGGACATGTTTCCCGGTGCAGTGCGGGGGCAGGGCGATGAGTCGCCGGAACGGAAGGATCCTTCGCATTTAGAAAGTGCTCCGGGCGGCGGACAGCTGGATTTCCTGTATATGGTGGACGCGCTCCACTGCGGCAATGCCTGCAGCCGGGAGCGTATGGCGGCGCAATTGAAGGATCTGGCAAAAAAATACGGGGAATATAAAGAACGTGCCTTTGACTACGAGGCATTCCGCAGCGCGTTTTCCCCGCAGGAGCGTATGACCATGCCGCATATTACCGTCCTCGGCGCCCGGATGGGCGAGGAGTTGTTCGAGATGACGGCTCAGAACATGCCGCTCCCGGTCGTGAATGAGACCTGTGTGCACAATCGTTCTGTGGCGTGGACATACTCGGGGGATACGTTTGCGACTGGCCTGGAGGGAGCGCATTCTGACGGAACCTCCGGTAAGGAAATGAGTTCTGATCAAGGTAATCGGAGTGGGAGTGGAATTGGAAGCTCCGATGTGAACTGTGGTGTACTTCATGGTGACTGCTCTTGTGGTAACAGAGCGTTCGGTGAAGGGACAGAAAGCGCAAGGGCAGATTTCGACGCCCTCATGGACTGGTATGCGGGCGAACTGCTCGGGCAGATTCCGTGTATGCGGATGTTGGATGCGACCGGGCGTAAGCAGCTGTATCAGAATCCCTCTTTGAAGGGAATTATTTATCATACGGTGAAATTCTGTGATTTTTACAGCTTTGAATACGCCGACATCAAGTCGCATACGGATGTGCCGCTTCTGAAAATTGAGTCGGATTATACGGTGCAGAGCAGCGGGCAGCTGCTGACCAGGCTGGAGGCGTTTGCGGAGAGCCTGAACTCGGAAATGGCCGACGGAAACGCTATATCCGCGGGACAATATGGAAGGAGAACACCTCACATGGGGAAGGGATATTTTGCGGGGATTGACAGCGGCTCGACGAGCACGGATGTCGTGATTTTAAATAAGAAGAAAGAAATCGTGGCGGGCATTATTCTGCCGACCGGCGCGGGCGCGGCGATCGGGGCGGAGCGGGCGCTGGAGCAGGCGCTGCAGGAAGCCGAGCTTCGGAGGGAGGACATTGATTCTGTCGTCACGACGGGTTATGGCCGCACGGCGATTCAGGTGGGAGATAAGAGCATCACCGAAATCACCTGCCACGCGAGAGGGGCGCATTTTCTTGACCCGCGTGTGCGGACGGTTGTGGACATCGGCGGGCAGGACAGCAAGGTCATCCGGCTTGACGAGGACGGTTCGGTGAAGAATTTTGTCATGAACGATAAATGCGCGGCGGGCACCGGACGCTTTCTGGAAATGATGGCGCGGACAATGGAGATGAGCCTGGACGAGATCGGGAAGGCGGGTCTTTCTTATGAGGAGGATATCACGATATCCAGCATGTGCACGGTGTTTGCGGAGTCCGAGGTGGTCTCGCTGATTGCGCAGAACAAAAAGCCGGACGACATCGTTCATGGGCTGAACAAGGCGGTCGCCGCGAAAACGGCGGCACTCGTGAAGCGCGTCGGCGGCGCGGAAGCCTACATGATGACCGGCGGTGTGGCGCAGAACCGGGGACTTGTGAAGACGCTCGAGGAGCGGCTTGGCACGAAGCTGATCATCAGCGACAAGGCGCAGCTGTGCGGGGCGCTCGGCGCGGCTCTGTATGCGGCGGATATGGGGTGATGTCGCTAAGAGATGCCGGACCTTCGTGCGTTTTCCGGCGGTTATTGGAGCGTAGAACTGCAGGCTGTATTTACATTGCGTATTTGTTTTTTGACACTTACCTTTCCTGATAAAAAAGCAGGATGCTGTTAAATCCAGATTTACTAAATCCAGATTTAATGACAGGTATGCAGACGCGGCCCCCTTTATGATCGAATATACGGGCATGCGGGAATTTTACGGATTGCAGGATCATATTTTTATAAATATTGTGGCAATGAATCCAGTTTTATAGTAGAATAGAAAAAACGCGAAATTCCGGATTCGATTTGTTGGGATCTTCCAATCCCACGATAACGGTAATACCCATTTGCTGATCTTTGACGTTGCTGTTGAGAGTAGTACTGTATCCGGGATGATAAAAACAGGAAAAGGAGACTATCATGGCGAAACGAGGCGGTTTTCAGGGCGGGATGCCCGGCAATATGAACAATCTGATGAAGCAGGCGCAGAAGATGCAGAAGCAGATGGAGGAGAATCAGAAGGCGCTTGAGGAGAAGGAATTCACTGCGGCGGCCGGCGGCGGCGCGGTCGAGGTGACGATTTCCGGCAAGCGTGAGGTGACGAAGGTGAAGCTCTCGGAGGAGGTCGTGGATCCGGATGACATCGAAATGCTGGAGGATCTGGTTGTAGCTGCAACCAATGAGGCGCTGCGCAAGGTCGATGAAGAGGCGGCCGCCGCGATGTCGAAGTTCACCGGCGGCATGGGAGGATTCGGATTCTGATGGATTACTATGGAAAACGGATGTCGAAGCTGATCGAGCAGCTTTCCGCGCTGCCGGGTATCGGGAACAAATCCGCGCAGCGGCTGGCATTTCACATCATTCATATGCCGCAGGAGCAGGTGAAGCAGCTGACCGACGCGATCACGGACGCGCGGGAAAACATCCGCTACTGCAAGGAATGCTGTACGCTGACGGATCAGGAAATTTGCCCGATCTGCAGCAATCCGGCGCGGGATAAGAAGACCATCATGGTGGTCGAGACAACCAGGGACCTGGCGGCTTATGAGAAGACCGGGAAATACGAGGGCGTCTACCATGTGCTGCACGGCGCGATTTCCCCGATGCTCGGGGTCGGGCCGGGCGACATTCGCCTGAAGGAACTGATCAAACGGCTCGAGGGCGATGTGGAGGAGGTCATTATCGCGACGAACTCCAGCCTCGAAGGAGAGACGACCGCGATGTACATCAGCAAGCTGATCAAACCGACCGGTATCAAAGTCACCCGTATCGCGAGCGGCGTTCCGGTCGGCGGAGACCTCGAATATATTGATGAAATGACTTTGCTGCGCGCGCTCGAAGGGCGGGTGGAACTTTAACCACACGCATCCACAATGCATGCGCAGATCTGCTCAGCCATTGTCATAATCAGAGACAGGCGCACGGTCTGCAGGGTGAGATAAGGTTGATCGCCCCGTGCGCCGGCGATTCCGGTGATGGAGATATCTCCTGTGGCGGGCAGATCCTTGCTGACGCCCATACCGGGCTTTATGCTGCCGGGGTGGACAAATACAGACCCGATTTTACTTTCCTGGCCAAGAGAAGCATCCACAGCGATGATTACGCTGTTTGGATGCTCTTTTTTTATCTGATGAAGCGTCTTTTCCAGATTGCAGGCGTGAACGGTGGAGGAGAGCGTACCGTAAACGAAAAACGATGTTCCGGCATATTTTTGCAGCAGGCTTCCGGTAAGCGGACCCAGGCTGTCGCCGATGAGCCGGTCGGTGCCGATGCATAAAATGACGGGAGCTGTGAGGCTGGCACATGCGGGCGGGTTAAGAAGCTTTTCTTGTGCGCCGCGGCGGGATTTTGATCTCAAACTGTCAGATTTCAGGAGGTCTGTGCTGGCACATGTCCGCGCGTTTTCCAGAAGCCGGGCGAGGTATACCGGATGAAGCGGCAGGGGCTCGGCAAAATCTGTCTGAGCAGGCGCTTCCTGTATGTCCGGCTGATTTTGTTTATTCCCGCGAAGCGACGAGCCAGATAGCCGTGCTTGCGTGGATATTTGACTTCGAACTGCTTTCACAGAATGAAGAAGACGCATATTCGTTCCTTTCTGCGGGCGGATTTTATTTTAAGTTTATCCGGTCTGAAACGAAATATTCATGATGCGGGCGGTCTGCATCGTAATTCGATTTTTATTCTGTCTATTCCATCGAGCGCTCAATGCATATCGACACTTCCTGAAAAAGCATCCGATGCAAGATTTGAGGATTCCTGGTATCGGATTAAAACAGGAACAACCAATGCGTGTAATGCGCAAAATGTTTAGACTCATATGTAATATGCAAAAATACTTAGGTACCTTGACACTATCCGGAGCCTGTGCTATAATCATGCCCGCCGAATTGTTTGAAGCTGTTTTGAATGTCGGCAACAGAAAGGGTGGGATGCACGCGATCGCATACAGGATGGTTGCTTTGTCGCCGTTCGTATTCGCTGACGTTTCCTGTAGACTGTGACCTGCTGTTCTGAATAACGATATGGTAGCCGCACATGATATGGCGCGGTATCGTTTTCGATTTTTTGCAAAAATCGGAACATTGCCTTCGTCCATACTCGCTTCGCGAGTACGGATATGTAGTGATGGGAAGTGAATGAGATTGAAAAAGGAAAAAGAAAGAGAAAGAGAAAGAGAAAACGAAGGATGCCATCGGCCGGAGCCGGAAACGACACTGGAAAGGCTGGATGCACGGCTCCACCAGTGCGGCCATTATCTGTATCATCATACGGCCGGGCCGCGGCAGGGGAGGGTTTTGCAGCTGCTGCAGAAAAATGGGCCGATGAGCCAGCAGGATATTCAAGAGGCGCTGGATATCCAGGCCGGTTCGGTGAGTGAGTTGATCTCTAAGCTGGAGAGCAAGGGATTCCTGGTGCGGCAGAGGGCGGATGCCGACCGGCGCAGAGTCGAGATTTCTCTGACGGACCGGGGGCTTGCGATGGAGACGAAGCCGCAGGAGGAGATTCTTTCCGGGCGGTACCGCGCACTGGGGGAGACGGAGCAGGAGCAGCTGGCCGGATTGCTTGAAAAGCTGCTGGATGACTGGGATATGGGAGGAAACAGACGATGAAATTTATGCTTTCTTATCTGGGGCGGTATAAGCGGCTGGTGGCTGCCTGTCTGAGTCTGAAACTGCTCGGCACGATTCTGGAGCTGCTGATCCCGTATGTGCTGGAGTATATGATTGATGAAGTGGCTCCGACCCAGCAGATGAATCTGGTACTGCTCTGGGGAGCCGTGATGCTGGCGCTGGCCGCATTGACGCGCATTACCAATGTCTCTGCGAACCGGCTCAGCGTGAAAAGTGCCCGGAATGCCACTTATGAGATTCGCCGGGATCTGTTCTGGCATTCTCTGAACCTGTCCGGCAGCCAGACAGACGTGTTTGGACTGCCGTCCCTGACCAGCCGTATGACCTCGGACTCTTATAATGTGCAGAGCTTTCTTCAGTCCGGGCAGGCGCTCGGCGTGCGCGCGCCGATTATGCTGGTCGGCGGTATTGTTATCACGATGACGATGGATGCGGGGCTGTCCGCTATTTTGTGCGTGATGGCGCCAATCATGCTGGTTGTGACGGTCGCGGTCTCTCTGTGGGGAATTCCATTGTATGACAAGGTGCAGCAGAGCGTCGACGAGATTGTCCGGATCATGCGGGAAAATATTACCGGCATCCGGGTCGTAAAGGCGCTTTCGAAGGAAGATTATGAGCGCCGCCGCTTTGGAGCAGCCAATGAGACGATGGCCCGCAGGGAGCGAAAGGCTGGAATCGTCATGGCGTTGCCGGGACCGCTGATGACGATGGCTCTGAATATCGGCCTGACGATAGTGGTTGTCGTCGGAGCCATCCGCGTGAACAATGGCGTCACGAAACCAGGCGTCATTCTGGCGTTCCTGACCTATTTTAACATGATCCTGATGGGCGTCATGGGACTGAACCGCGTGTTTATGATGATGTCCAAGGCCAGCGCCTCCGCCCGAAGAATCAAGGCGGTCATCGACCAGCCGGAGGGCCTCGCGGCGATTCCGGATGAGCAGGCGGCGCATACAGACCGGGATGGGTTTATTGTTTTTGATCATGTCTCGTTTCGGTATGGGGAGGCGGAAGAAACGCTCCATCCCGAAGGACAGCGAATATCCAGCCTGGAGAGTATGCCTGAAGCGGGCGAAACTTCGAGAAGCGCCATGAAAGCCGAAGATGACAGGAATATATCGTCAGAAATGTCTAATCATATTGCAGACGGGGAGCCGACGACTGTGGACGCCCAATCCGCCTGTGGAGAAAATGAATCGCGTCAGAGTGAGCTTGCCAGAGAAACGTCATCTCCAGAAGGTCGGCGGATATCGCGGTCGAAGGAGGAAACAGAGGGAATCCAGATGTCTCTCTCGGAGCTTACTTTCACGATGAAAAAGGGCGGCTCGCTGGGGATTATCGGCGCTACGGGCTGCGGCAAGACGACGGTCATCAATCTGCTGATGCGGTTTTATGATCCGACCGGGGGCCATGTTTTTGTGGATGGAAAGGATGTGCGCACGTATGAAAAGGATGACCTGCGGCGGAAATTCGGCGTGGTGTTCCAGAATGACGTGATTTTTGCCGAGTCTCTGGCGAAGAATATTGACTTCGGCCGGGGTGTGGACGCGGATGGAATCCGCACGGCTGCCGCGAATGCGCGCGCGCAGGATTTTATTGAAGCGTACGACGACGGCTATCAGCATCAGGCGGCCATTCACGGCGCGAACCTGTCGGGCGGCCAGCGCCAGCGCGTCCTGATTGCGCGCGCACTGGCGGCGCACCCGGAGATATTGATACTGGACGATGCATCGAGCGCGCTCGATTATAAGACGGATGCGGCCCTGCGCAAAGTCATCCGGGAAGAATACCGTGATACGACCACGATTGTGGTGGCGCAGCGGATCAGTTCGATCATGAGCCTGGACGACATCATCATGCTGGACGAGGGCGATGTCATCGGCCATGGCACGCACGAGGAGCTGATGGCGTCCTGTCCGAAGTACAGGGAAATCTATCATACGCAGATGGGGGAGGGGAGATAAGAAATGCCGGCAAGAGATACAGTGATGAAAAAACCAAAGGATACCGGCGGTACACTCCGCCGCCTGATCCGCTATCTGGCATCGTATAAATGGATCCTGCTGCTGGTCCTGATCCTCTGCCTGGTATCCAATGTTCTGGCTCTGCTCGGGCCGAGCCTCGCGGGCTCCGCGATCAACGAAGCCGCCGCCGGAGCAGGGAAGGTCAATTTTGAGCGGGTTTATTATTTCGCGGAGCGGATGCTGATCTGCTATGTCTGCTCCTCTCTGCTGACCATCGCGATTAACGTCATCATGATGTATGTCAGCAAGTGGATCGCCCGGAAAATGCGAACGGACGTGTTTGATAAGCTGATGCGGATTCCGGTGGGATATTTTGACCGGAACCAGGCCGGGGATATCATCAGCCGTGTGAGCTATGATATCGATGTTGTGTGTACTTGTATCGCCACGGACGTTGTCTCAATCATGACCTCCCTCGTGACAATCCTTGGATCCTTTCTCATGATGCTGTATATTTCCCCGCTGCTGTCCGTCATCGTGATTGTAACCATTCCGGTGTCCGTGTGCTATACCGCGTATATGCGGAAACAGACGCAGCCCCGCTACAGCCTCCGCTCGGCCAGCTACGGTTCGATGAATGGATTTGTGGAGGAAATGTTCACCGGGCAGAAGACGATACAGGCGTACGCCTATGAAAACCAGGTGAGAGATCAGTTTGCCGAGGTCAATGAAGACGCTGCTGACGCCTATTATCAGGCGGATTATTATGGTACAACCATCGGACCGACGATGGGCTCTATTAATAACCTGAGCCTGTCGCTGATTGCGATCCTCGGTTCCGCCCTCTATATGATGGGAAGAGTATCGATCGGGCAGATTTCCTCCTTTGTGCTGTATTCCAGGAAGTTCTCCGGACCGATCAATGAGATTGCCAACATTATCAATGAACTGTTTTCGGCGCTGGCTGCCGCGGAGCGCGTCTTCCGCCTGCTGGATGAGTCAGAGGAGCTTGCGGACCGCACAGGTGCGCGGGCGCTCACCGATGTAAAAGGGGATGTCCGGCTTGCCCACGTCAGCTTTGGCTATGACCCCGGGAAGACGATCCTGCATGATCTGAGCCTGGAGGCGGACGCCGGAAAGCTCATTGCGATTGTCGGGCCGACCGGGGCGGGCAAAACGACGATCATCAATCTTCTGATGCGGTTTTACGATGTGAATGGAGGTTCGATCACGGTCGATGATACGGACATCCGGGATCTGACCCGTTCAAGCCTGCGGGGCGCTTATGCCATGGTCCTGCAGGATACGTGGGTGTTTCAGGGAACGATTTTTGAGAACATTGCCTACGGAAAGGAGGACGCCACACCGGAGGAGGTCGAGGCCGCCGCGAAAGCCGCCCACATCCATCCTTTTATCATGCGCCTGCCGCAGGGCTATCAGACCGTCATCAGCGAGGACGGCGGGAACATTTCCAAAGGGCAGAAGCAACTCCTCACCATCGCGCGCGCGATGCTGTTTGACTGCAAAATGCTGATATTGGACGAAGCGACCTCGAACGTGGATACCAGCACAGAGCGCGAGATCCAGGCCGCCATGCGGCAGCTGATGAGCAACAAAACCTGCTTTGTCATTGCTCACCGCCTGTCCACGATTCAGCATGCCGACCGCATCCTGGTCGTTGACCACGGGGATGTGGTGGAACAGGGGACGCATGAAAGCCTGATGAAAAAGAGGGGATTTTATTATAAGCTCTATACTGCGCAGTTTGAGTGAAGGGAAACAAAGAGGAGGCTGCATAGCAAATCTTTACGCGAATGTTGGACTGATTTTTCTTGCGAAATGCATAAGTCCGTGGTAATCTGTTTTTATGAGATTCCGGTGTGAAGTATTATTTTTATCTGACCAGAAGCTGCATGACCTGAGCGAGAATGGGGAATCTGACGGAGGTGTGTGGTATGGCAAAAAAGAAAATGCCTGTGGGTATTGACCAGTTTGATAAAATACGGCAGCAGGATTTTTATTATGTTGATAAAACAGGGATGATAAAAGAACTGCTGGAGAATTGGGGAGAAGTGAATCTTTTTACCCGCCCCCGTCGGTTCGGAAAAAGTCTGAATATGAGTATGCTCCGCTGTTTTTTTGAGATTGATACGGATAGGAGCCTGTTTGACGGGCTGATGATCTCCGGAGAAACCGAGCTGTGTGAAAACTATATGGGACAGTTTCCTGTGATTTCTATTACATTAAAACAGGTGACTGGAAATACGTTTTCGGCTGCGGAGAAGAATCTGAGAAATGAAATCCGAAGGGCGGCGAGGAGATTTCCTTTTTTGCTTAAGAGTGATAAACTGGATGACCAGGATATGGAGGATCTGAATCATCTCCGGAGCGGGACAGGGCTGATTGATGACAGTCTGGCGGTTTTGTCGGATCTTTTGTATAAGCATTATGGGAAAAAAGTAATCATTCTGATTGATGAATATGACGCTCCGCTGCAGAGGGCATATCAAAAAGGATACTATGATGCGATGGTTGACCTGATTCGACAGATTTTCGGCTATGCGCTGAAGTCAAGCGAATCGTTGTACTTCAGTGTACTGACAGGAGTCATGCGGATTTCGAAAGAAAGCATTTTTTCAGGGTTGAATAATACGAAGCTCTATACTTTGCTGGATGAGAAGTGTGATGAGTGGTTTGGCTTTACGGATGAAGAAGTCAGGGAACTGTTGGCTGATAACGGGCTAAATGAGTATTATGAAATAATAAAGAACTGGTATGACGGATATCGAGTTGGCGAGAGTAACATCTATTGCCCATGGGATGTGATTAATTATTGCGAACAGCTTCTGACCGATTCGGATAGCAGGCCGAGAAATTACTGGGCAAATGTGAGTGAGAACAGTATTATCCGTACCTTTGCTGAACAGGCTGACAGCATTACGCGCGATGAAATAGGAAGCCTGATGGAAGGCAGGACGGTGAGTAAGCAGCTTGTGCAGGAGCTGACCTACCGGGATATGACAAACAATATTGAAAATATCTGGAGCATCCTTTTTATGACGGGCTATCTGACACAGCGGATGCGCAACGAGGAGGGGGTCTATGAGCTATGTGTTCCGAACTGTGAAGTGCAGGATATTTTCAGAGGGCAGATTGATGACTGGTTTCGGGAGAAGGTTCTTGACGATACGGATGGCACAAAAACGTTTTATGCAGCTTTGGATTCCGGGGATGCGGAGTCCCTGGAAGATTGTCTGAATTATTTTCTTGGCGCTTCCGTCAGTTATATGGATGGCGGAACATTAGATGATAAGGAAAAATTTTATCACGGGTTATTACTGGGGCTGATGCTGTCCAGAAAAGGCTGGGAAATCAAGTCTAACAGGGAAGCCGGCAATGGAAGATCGGATATAACCGCATTCCAGCTTCGTACGAAGGATGCCATTATTATCGAAATCAAATATTCAAGAGAAGAAACGGATTTACCTGCGGACGCGCAGGAAGCGCTGGACCAGATCAATCGAATGCAGTATGACTGCTATTTCGAGATGCGGCGCCCGAGGACACTCAGACACTTTGGAATTGCCTTTTGCAAAAAGCTTTGCAGGGTACTGGTGGAATAATAAAGGAAACAAAAACTCCCGGCAGTGAAAGGGACTGTCGGGAGTTTTGGCTATACACAGAAAAGGCGGATCCATTCATGTTGCGGGAATCCATCCATTATGCTTCCTGAGCATTGTATGAGCTTTCATCTGTATCGTCGATATAGTCGTTCGCATCGTCGTCGTAATCATCCTCGTCGTAGTCGTCCTCATAGTCGCCTGCGTCTTCCGCATAATCCTCTTCGTAGTCATAATCGTCGTCGCCGCCGGTCAGCTCATCCAGATCTTCGGTCAAGTCGCCGAGGTCCTCTGCCTCGCCGGAGGCGATGGCTTCGAGCGCTTCTTCCGGTACGGTGATCTCTTCCACATCGTCATAGGAAATGGTGTAGTCCAGAGACAGATCGTTGAGAACGATATTGACCGTGGTGGTGTATTCGTCATCATCGTACATACCGAGCATGGCGGCAATATAATCATTGAGAACCGAGAGGTCGCTGTTATTCAGATCCATATGGAACGCGACGGGGAGATACGTCTCTGTGTCAACATAGTAGTCGATGTTGATTTTCAGCCCGTCCAGATAGCTCAGGATAAAGTCGAGAGTATCCGTATCTTCTTCGCCCAGAAGCTCTTCTCCGGTCAGATCCTCTACCAGTTCTTCACTCTTTTCGATAAAAGTGGAAAAGCTCGAAGAATCGATGACAGTCGAAAGCAGATAGCACTCAGTGCCCTCATAGTCGACAGCCTCCGGTGCGAGCTCGAAATCAAGCCCCCAGTCAGAGAGCTCGCCGTAATCGATGGAAGAGGAAAGGTTGATCAGCTCCTGAAGGTCATAATCCTCAAGAGAAGTGGAGCTGTACTGCCAGCTGCCTTCTCCGTCCTCATCGGTCGTGGAATCAAGCATATAGATATAAGTATCCAGTGTATCGTCGCCGGTGACCATATACATTTCCATATCGATGGTCTCACCCTGGCCGAAGGTGGATACGGTCAAGGTACCGTCGAGCGCTGTCGCGAGCGGATCCAGCGTCGCCTGAATGTCAAAATCAGCGGTGACGAGAACCGCGATGGAGGAGGTGGTTGTGCCGTCCCCGATCTCTACGGCAACATCACAGTTCAGCCCAAAGCTTGAGGACATGCTTTCCATGGAAGCAGAGTTCTCGGCCATCTTTTCCAGAACTCCTTCCGCCGTCTCGGCACTGTCAAAGCCGCAGAGCATCGATGCTGCGCCGAGTGCCAGAATTGCTAAAACCAGTTTCTTCTTCATAACCCCATAATCCTTTCTTTAATAAATGTCGCTTATTACCATATAAAGTATATCATCCGAAATTTTTTGTGTCCATAGAAGAAAATGGAAAATGACAAATTTAAGAAAATATTCACGAATGGCTGCGCATTTTGCGATAAATAATTCTTGAATAAAAAACAGGCGGGGAGTACAATGGCGTTGCTGTTTAAGAATGAAGCGAAATGACAGGAACACTGCGCACGAGGAAGCTGAGCTGCGTCGAGGCTTTTATGGTCTGCGATTCGCGCGTCAGGCGGTGCAGGATGCATAAGTTATTTCGTGACAGGTCCTTAGATGGCAGCAGATAAAAGAAGCCGGTGGTCTGAAAGGCTGATTGGAAAAGATGATTGGAAAGGCAGGACGCAGACAGACGGACACATGCCGGCCGGAGAGAGAAGCAGAAAAACGCAGCGAAAGAGAAGAGTTGGGATATGGATTATACAGAAGCGGTTGCTTACATAGAACGTGTACCGAAATTTACAAAAAAGAATAAGCCGGAGAATACGCGCGAGCTGATTCGCCGGATCGGACGCCCGGAGCGGAGGATGAAGGTCGTTCATGTGGCCGGGACAAACGGGAAAGGCAGCGTCTGCGCGTTCCTCTCGTCGATTCTGACCAATGCCGGGCGGCATACCGGGCTGTTTACCTCGCCGCATCTGGTTGACATCACGGAGCGGTTTGAGGTGGACGGGGAGCCTATCGCACATGAGACCTTTGCGCGCGCGTTTACCCGCGTGATGCAGGTGACGGAGGAGATGGTGGCAGACGGATACGCCCATCCGGCGTATTTTGAGCTGCTGTTTGCGGCGGGGCTTTTGATTTTTGAGGAGGCCGGGGTCGAATATCTGATTCTCGAGACGGGGCTTGGCGGGCGGCTGGACGCGACGAATCTGGTGGAGCGGCCTCTCTGCTGCGTGATTACGAGCATCAGCCTGGATCATATGGAATATCTCGGAGATACGGTGACCGCGATTGCAGGGGAGAAAGCGGGCATTATAAAGGAAGGCGTGCCGGTGGTTTACGACGGGCGCAATCCGGAGGCGGCGGCCGTGATCGCGGCGCGGGCGGATGCGATGTGCGCGAAAGCCGTCCGTTATGACGCATCCATGAGCCAAATACTGGGAAAAACGGATAAAAGCATTGATTTTCTTTTGAATTGCGGTTATGATGAAAAAATAAAAGTGACGGTGCCGTATCTGGCGCCGTACCAGGTGGTCAACAGCTCACTGGCACTGCTGGCGCTTCGGGTGATCGACCCGGAGCGGATCATCCGCATGGAGCAGGCGGCGGAGGGAATCGCGCGGACGCGCTGGCCGGGGCGGATGGAGACGGTTCTGCCGGGCGTGGTGCTGGACGGCGCGCACAACGCGGACGGCATCCGTGAATTCATCCGCACGCTGCAGGGCGTGCAGGGTAGCACGATGGATGGCTCTGAGCATTTGAACGGGGACACGTGTGTGAAGGCAGATGGGAAAGCCCGGGAGGATGTGCCGCGAAAGGTTTCGATTTTATTTTCCGCCGTCGCAGACAAGGAATATGAAAAAATGATTCAGGAGATCTGCGAGGGCGTGCGGCTTTCTTCGGTCGTAGTGACACAGGTCGGCGGTTCACGCGTGGTTCCCGCAGGGCAGCTTGCGGATGTCTTCCGGCGCTATACGGACGCGCCGGTCACGGCGAAAGCCGATGTGAGGGAGGCCTTTGAGACGGCATTGCAGCTGCGGGGAGACGGAATGCTGTTCTGCGCCGGGTCGCTCTACCTGGTGGGGGAGCTGAAGGCGATTCTTGGAGAAGGCAAGGCATGAGGAACGTTACGCCTCCGGATGGAAGTTGTGTGACGGGCGGATTCCGAAACACAGGTTCTGAGGATTTTTTATCCGCATAATCAGTGAATTAGGCAGGCTCTTGTCCGGCTGTCAGCCGAGCAGGGCTATAAGAACAAAACAGATTCGGCTGCAGGGAGCAGGGGGAATGGCCGGACAGTCTGCGAAAAGACAGAGGGGTACATATGATTAATTACGAGGAAGAACTGAAAAAATTCCATACCAGCATGGACGTTAACGAGGCGGAGGACGCGATTTACAGCCGCGATCTGACGGATATGAGCGATATTCTCAAAGAGATGCTCCGGGAGGAGAAGAAGAACAGAAAGCAGGGGAGCCGATGAGATGTATTTACTGCAACACACCTTTAGGCGCGTCTGATTACTGTACGGGATGCGGAGCCGATATCACGATCCAGAAGCGGATTGGCCGTATTTCCAATCTTTTGTACAACGAGGGTCTGGAAAAGGCACGTATCCGGGATATGAAAGGGGCGATTACCTGCCTGAAGCGCAGCCTGAAGTTCAGTAAGGAGAATACCGATGCGAGGAATCTGCTCGGCCTGTGTTATTATGAGACGGGCGAGGCGGTTTCCGCGCTCTGCGAGTGGGTCATCAGCAAGAATCTCCAGGCGGAGGACAATCTTGCCGACTATTACCTTGACCAGATGCAGAATAATAAAAACAAGCTGGATACCATCAATCAGTCGATCCGAAAGTACAACCAGTCTGTCCTCTATTGCCGCGAGGACAACGAGGACATGGCGATTATCCAGCTGAAAAAGGTCATCAGCCACAATCCGAAGCTGGTGAAGGCCTACCAGCTGCTGGCGCTTTTATATATGAAACGGCAGGAGTATGAGCGCTCGCGAAAGCTGCTTAGAAAGGCGATTCAGATCGACGCGACGAATACGACGACGCTACGCTACCTGCAGGAGATTGAGAACGCGACCGGCAGAGGCGTCGGCTTAAGGGGTTCCGGCTTAAGCAGGCGGCACAGACGGAATGAAAAAGACGGGGCCCAGGAGCAGGAAGGACAGGTATCCGGCACGCTGCGTTATTTGAGCGGGAATGAGATGATCATTCAGCCTACGACATTCCGCGACAGCTCGACGATTGCCACGTTTATCAATATCATTCTGGGCATTCTGCTGGGCGGCGCGGTGGTATGGTTCCTGATCGTCCCGGCGAACCGCCAGTCAGTCAACGATGACGCAAATAAACAGGTAACGGAAGCAAATACAAAGCTAGCCTCTGCACAGGTGCAGGCAGAGGAACTGCAGGAAGAGATCGACAGCTACGATGAGCTGATTGCGGAAGCGGAAGAAGACCGGGATGCGGCGCTCTCGAAGGTGGAGAGCTACGATGAGCTGCTGGCCATCGCAAACCTCTATGTCAGCGGCAATGAATCGACAGCTGCCGAACAGATTCTGGAGCTGAGCGCGGACGCCTTCGAGGGCAATGCCCTGAGCCTGTATGAATCCTTAAGCAGTGCGGTGTCTGCCAGCCTGTTTACGGAATATTACACTGCGGGCACGACCGCGTATGTGCAGGGGGATTACCAGACGGCCGCGACGAATCTGGAAAAAGCGGTGGAGGCGGATCCGGATCGCGAACAGTCGGATCATTACAATGCGATGCTGTATCTGGGCATGGCTTACTATTATCTGGGAGATCGGGACAGCGCGGATGAGGTATTTAATCAGATTATCGAATATTACCCGTCCAATGCGTCTGTGGTGCAGGGATATATTTCCTCGTCCTCTTCCGGTGATACGTCAACCACTACGCTGGATCTGAGCGGACTTGGCGATGCGGCGACTGACGTCACGGCAGAGACGGACGCGTCATCCGGCACGACGGACTCATCGACAGATACAACGGATACGGATGATGGCATCACGATATATAATGATACTTCGACCGGAACCTCCTCCGAAGTGGTCTGGACAGATCCGACGACCGGGCTGCAGTATGACGCGTCGGGGAATGTGGTGGGCTGATGAAAAAATCTGCCGGAGAATATAGAAACGACAATAGCCGCGGCGGACGGATGCTTTTGGGACTTTTCAGAAAGAGTTTCAGAATACGTGAGGACAAGCCGGAACCAGAATTTTGCTATTTTGCGCAAGAAATTGTTCTTAAGTTGCTAAGGAGTATAAAATACAAAAAGAAAAACCCAGAGGTTTGGGAGAGCGTTTTTGCGCTCTCCTTTTTCTGTGTGTATGACGACAAAAGCTCAGGCTGCATCAGGGCTTTTATGGTCTGCGAATCGGGGAATTTGCGGTGAGAATAAAAATTTATCAAAGGAGGGGTTTGGCATGGAACAGATATTTACGATAGCGGGGACTCAAATGTGTGTGCATCTGCCGACCGAAATCGATCATCATGTGTCGAAACGTATTTGCGAAGAAACCGACCGCCTGGTGCAAAAAAAACACATCCGCTGTATTTTATTTGATTTCGGGCAGACCACATTCATGGACAGCTCGGGAATCGGGATGCTGATCGGGCGGTATAAAATGATGCGGTTTATGGGAGGAACGGTAGCGGCGGTCAACGTCGGCGAGCGCATGAACCGGATTCTGGAGCTGGCCGGGATTGGTAAGATTTTGGATATTAGAGGGGAGAATACAGATGCAGCAAAATGAGATGAGGCTGGAATTCGACAGCCGTTCCTGCAATGAAAGCTTTGCGCGGGTGACCGTGGCGGCTTTCATGACACAGCTGAATCCGACACTGGAGGAGGTGGCGGATGTAAAAACAGCCGTTTCCGAAGCGGTCACGAACGCGATTATCCACGCATATGGGAGCGCAGGACAGAAGGAGAATAAGCGGTGCGTCGGCGGTGAAAACGAAGAAAATGAAAGCGAATGTGTGCCTGGCGGTCGAACCGGGAGCCGGATTTTCGTGGAAAAGGAGAGGGAACAGCAAAATGGCAGGGCCGAAAAAATCGAAATCCTCTGCCGCATCCGGGGCGAGGTCCTGGAAGTGGAGGTTGGCGATACCGGCTGCGGCATAGCGGATGTAAAAAAAGCGATGGAGCCGTTATTCACAACGAAGACAGAGTGCGACCGCGCGGGCATGGGCTTTGCGTTTATGGAAGCCTTCATGGACACACTCCGGGTAGAATCGACGTTGGGGCGCGGCACACGTGTGTATATGACTAAACGAATCAGGCGGGAGGAGCCTCTGTTTGAAAAATACGGAACTTTTGCTGTGGAAAAGATCCGGGTATGAATATCAAGAACGAACAGACAGGGAGGGAATAGCCGACAGATGGAACATACCCTTGCGCTGATTAAGCGAGTTCACGAGGGGGATAAGGAAGCCAGGGAGCAACTGGTCGAGGAAAATATGGGGCTGGTTCACAGCATTGTACCGCGCTTTCTGGGGCGCGGCTGTGACCGTGAGGATCTGGTGCAGATCGGGAGCATCGGACTTCTGAAAGCAATCGATCATTTCGATGCTTCTTTCGAGGTTCGGTTTTCTACCTATGCGGTACCAATGATTGCCGGTGAAATCAAACGGTTTTTGCGGGACGACGGCCTGATCCGGGTAAGCCGTCTGCTCAAAGAATCGGCGGCAAAGGCATGGCGCGCCCGCGATTTTCTGGAAAAGCAGACGGGAAACGAGCCGACGCTGGAAGAAATCGCGGGAGAAGTCGGGATCAGCCCGGAGGAGCTGGTGCTTGTGATGGATGCGGTTTCGGAAGTAGAATCTCTGAATCAGACCGTTTATCAGGGAGACGGCACACCGATTTTGCTCGGAGACCGTCTGCCGGATGAGAAGGACCGCAATGAGGAAATGCTGAACCGGATGCTCCTTCTTGAACTTTTGCAGCTTCTGGAACCGGACGAGCGGCAGATGATTCGGATGCGGTATTTTGATGATATGACACAGGTGCAGGTCGCCGCTGCTCTTGGCATGACGCAGGTGCAGGTCTCCCGCGCGGAAAAACGGATCCTGCGGCGGATGCGGGAAGCGGGCAGGAGCGCGGTATGAGCGCCTTTGAGCGGGATGGTTTGCTCACAATAAAAAATGTCGTTTTTTCGGAAAAATATCCTCTGGCATCTGTCGAAGGTATTTTTATATACTCTCATACAGAATAAATATTCCGAAGAAGCGTGAGCTGAATTCAGAGAAATATGGGAAAAACATGAGCTGAGGAACTGTCGCGAAATAACTAGTAGACCGTATCGTAAGTACTTGTGCAGAATGCACATGGAATTACGATACGGGCTACTAGCTCATCCTGCACCGCCGAATACGCGAATCACAGGTTCAAAAGGCCCCGCCGCAGCCCGAATTCAGAAATACATCAGAAATAACATCAGATTAAGAAAGGAAAAGAAAGAAATGATGGAAAAGAACGCGATTGAGAGGAAGATTCGTGAGCTTCTTGCGAAAATGACGCTAGAGGAAAAGGCCGGCCAGCTGCAGCAGTGCGGGCCATCTCTGGTCGGCGCATTTGAGGTGAGCTTTGAGGAGCTGCTGGATATGATGTTTGACGGAAGGATCTCGAAGGAGGAGTTTGACCGCCTGATGAGCGGGGCGAAGCAGGATTTCCACGAGGATGATATCCGGGCGGGACGGATCGGCTCGTTTAACGGGATTGGAGATGCGGCGACCGCGAACCGCCTGCAGAAAATAGCCGTGGAAGAGACGAGGCTCGGGATTCCGCTGATCTATGGCTATGATGTGATCCACGGATTTCGCACGGTGACACCGATTCCGCTGGCGGAGAGCTGCGCGTGGGAGCCCGGGCTGTGGGAGAGGACCGGACGCCTGGCGGCAGAGGAGGCGACCGCGGCCGGTGTACATATGACATTTGCACCGATGGTGGATGTGGCGAAGGACGCCCGCTGGGGACGCGTCAGCGAGGGTGCAGGAGAGGACGTTTTGCTGAATGGGGATTACGGCGCAGCCAAGGTGCGGGGCTTTCAGGGGGATGACCTGACCAGAGAGGACGCTATGGCGGCCTGCGTGAAACACTTTGCGGCCTATGGCGCGTGCGAGGCCGGAAGAGACTATAATCGGGTGGACATGTCCCTGCAAAAGCTGTGGGATGAATATCTGCCTTCTTATAAAGCCTGCATTGAAGCCGGGGCGCGCGCGGTTATGCCCGCGTTTAATGACATCAACGGCGTGCCCTGCTCGGCAAATGAGTGGCTGCTGCGCGATGTCCTGCGGAAGGACTGGGGCTTCGACGGCATGACCGTCAGCGACGCCAATGCGATCGCGGAGTGTGTGAACCATGGGATCGCCGCCGATAAGAGGGATGCGGCCAGACAGTGTCTGCGGGCCGGTGTTGATATGGACATGACGTCGAATTCTTATATCGAGCATGTACAGGAGCTGGTTGAGAGCGGGGAGCTGGAGGAATCTGTCCTGGACGAGGCGGTTGCCGATATTCTCCGGGTGAAGTTTGAGATGGATCTGTTTGAGCATCCGTACCGCACCAGCGAGGAGCGGGAAGCGGACGCGATGCTGACCCAGGAGGCGAGGGCGCTTGCGCGGGAAGCTGCCGTGAAGTCCATGGTACTTTTGAAGAACGAAGACGCGCCTTCCGGCTTGCCGGAGGGGAATTCCGGGAATAAAAAAATCCTGCCGCTCGCTCCGGATGCGCGGCTCGGAATCTTCGGCCGCCTGGCTGCGGACCGCGGGCAGATGACCGGCGCCTGGGCGGTCGGAGCCAATCCGGACGACTGTCTGAGCATCCTTGACGCATGCCGCGAGCGCGGGATATCATACCGATATTTGGATGGTGCGGACAACCCGGAAGGCTTGTCGACAAAGAAAAGAATCCTGGAGATTGCAGAAGAATCCGATGTTTTCCTTGCGGTGATTGGCGAGGACAAAGAAGAGAGCGGCGAGGCGGCGAGCCGTGCTTCCATTACGTTAAAGGACAGCGATATTCAGCTGGTGAAGGACTTGCTGGAAGTAGGGAAGGCGCAGGGAAAGCCTGTCGTTGCGGTACTCTTTAACGGGCGGCCGCTGGCGATGCCTTGGCTGGCTGAAAGCGCGGACGCCATTTTAGAGGCGTGGCATCCGGGCGTGGAGGCCGGACCGGCGATTCTGGATGTTTTATTTGGAGATGCGAACCCGTCGGGCAAGCTTACGACGACATTCCCCTATGCGAGCGGGCAGTGTCCGATGTACTATGCGCACATGAACACAGGCAGGCCGGGCGGCAAGTCCAAATTTACCTCCAAATATCTGGACACCCCGCTGGAGCCGGTTTACCCGTTCGGCTTTGGCCTGAGCTATACCACATTTGCGTATGAAAACCTGTCGGTGGAAAAAACGGAAGATGGCTTTCATGTATCAGTAACCGTAAAAAACACAGGCAGCCGGGCCGGTGAGGAAATCGTGCAGTGCTACGTGCAGGATGTGGCCGGGTCGCGCGTGCGTCCCGTAAAGGAGCTGAAAGGCTACAAGAAGATTCCGCTTGCGCCGGGCGAAGAGCGCCGCGTGGAGTTTGAACTTCCATCCGAAAAGCTGGGATTCTATAGCAGGGAAGGAACGTATGTCGTAGAACCGGGCGAATTCCGCATTTATGTGGGCGGCAATTCCCGGGATGTGCTGGAAGCGGGTGTGATTCTTTGAACGGAAATTACCGATATCTGATATTCTTTTATCTAACGCAGAGGTAGGTGTATTACGAGGTTATTACAATTCTTTAATACGTATTCACAACGCATGCATGGATGAGGACTTTGCTGCGCACGAATATTTTGAAGCTCCTTCTCATATGATAGCTTATCTGAAATGAAACAGGAACGGTTTTTGTCGGATTCTGTGTGGGTTTTCGCTGAGAATTTTGCATCGTGCGATCGGTGAACCAGAAATCAGGCGAGCGGAATGCACATGGAATCCCGCTGACTGTGGCCAGGGCTGCATGTGGGGAGGGTACGTGATGAATGACAGGGCTTTGAGGGTATTGGAGCAATATGACCTGGAGATTCGTGGTACGAGAAGAGGGCGCGGGTCCTGGTATCTGGACACGGCCGGCGGTTTTCGGATTCTGAGTGAGTATTCTGCTTCCGGGAACCGCGCTTTTTTTCAGAATTTTGTGATGGGGAAGATCCGTGACGGCGGGTATCCGAATGTCGATGTGATTTTGCCGAATAAGGAGGGCGCGCTGGTTTCCAGAGACTGGGAAGGCAATCGGTACGTGGTGAAGGAGTGGTATGCGGGCCGCGAGTGTGACGCGTCGAATGAACCGGAGATTCTGGCGGCGGTGGAGAATCTGGCCCGCCTGCACCGACTGATGGAGTGGAATGCAGAGGATTTTTCCGGGTTCTCCAAAGTACATGAGGGCGGAAACCAGTCGCCTGCCCTGACTGGAAACGGGGGCGAAGCCGGCGGCTGTTATCCGCAGGGGAATCCAGACGGTGTGCCATCCGGCAAAGGGAATGCAGCGATGGCCCAGGGCAGGTCGGAGGTTCAGGAAGATGTACGGTCATTCTCGTGCGGAGAGCCCTTCGGGGAAGGCAGTGCAGCGGCAGCATTGGGAGGAACGGTTTCCGGGGGCTGCGGTGCAGCGGCGGCTTTTGGAGAAACGGTGTCCAGAGAAGGCAGTGCAGCGGCGGCTTTTGGAGAAACGGTTTCCGTAGAAGGCGGCGCAGCGATGGATTTGGGTGGAATGGATTTCCGGCGTGACTATACGGCGCGGCCGCCGCTTGATGAGCTGTGTGCCTGGAATGCGCAGCTCCGCAAGATTCGCTCGTTCATCCGGGGCAGGCATCGCAAGAGCGCGTTTGAACAGCTGTTTCTGGATAACTTTGAGCGGTATTATGAGCAGGCGCGGGAAGCGCGGGAGCAGCTGTCGCTGTTCAATGACCGCCTGGAGGCTCTGCGTGCGGCCCACGATGGGAGCATTTGCCATGGAGATTACAGCCATCATCACGTTTTAATGTGCGGGTATGAGATTGCCACAACCAATTTTGATCGCTGCTGTTTTGATTTTCAGGTGAATGATCTGTACCGTTTCATGAGAAAAATTCTGGAGAAGCATGACTGGAATGTGCGGCTCGGGATGCGCATGCTTGACACCTATGGCCGGGTGCGCGCGATCCCTTGGGCAGAGCGGAAGCTTCTTTACGTGCGGATGCTTTATCCGGAAAAATTCCGCAAGCTGGCTGGCGCTTATTACGGAAGTAACAAGGCATGGATTTCACGGCAGTATTCTGACAAGCTGGGGAAAATAAACCGGCAGGAGGCGGCCAGACAGGAATTCGTACGGGCGCTGGGGAATTAAGCCATATGTTTGCCTGGAGCAACAGGCCACAGGCCTTTGTTCCGCTGCAATCGGCAATACACCGCCCGCTTTTGGTAAAATTTTGTTCCCGGTTAATCCGGGCTGGGCTTGAGGGGTGGAACTATTAGAAAAATATAAGTAAAAACAGTTTCCATTTCCCGGAAAAGTTGTTATAATCAAAAAAGAGTGCGCGGGAGCGCGCGAGAGGGGGAGTTGCTGTGAAATAATGTGCGCAGGGAGCACAGTCTGTTTTGCAGCAGACTCAATACCGAATATACATTTCAGGAGGGTATCAAATGGAAGCGTACAGAAAGGCTTACGAGGAATGGCTTTCGAATCCGTATTTCGACGAGGCGACAAAAGCGGAGCTGAAAGCGATTGAGAACGATGAAAATGAGATTAAGGAGCGGTTTTACACGGAGCTGGAGTTCGGCACTGCGGGGCTGCGCGGGATTATCGGCGCGGGCACGAACCGCATGAATCAGTATGTGGTGCAGAAGGCGACCCAGGGCCTGGCGAATTACATCATCAGGGCGGGCGCTCAGGGAAAGGCCGGAAAACGGGAAAGCCGCGCCATGCAGAATCGCGCCTCGCGCGATGGCGCGGCTTGCGTCTGCGATTCAAAAGGCGAATCGCAGACATGTGTGGCGATCGCGTATGATTCCCGTCATATGTCGCCGGAGTTTGCGGATTTTGCGGCGCTGACACTGGCGGCGAACGGCATCAAGGCTTATGTGTTTGAGTCTCTGCGCCCGACGCCGGAGCTTTCATTCGCGGTCCGCGAGCTCGGTTGCATTGCGGGTATCAATATCACGGCGAGCCACAATCCGCCCGAGTACAATGGCTATAAGGTATACTGGGAGGACGGCGCGCAGATCACGCCGCCGCATGACACCGGTATCATGGGTGAAGTAAAGGCGATTACGGATTATACGGCGGCGAAGACGATGGATAAGGATGCCGCGATTGCGGCGGGGCTTTATGAGGTGATTGGCGCGAAGATTGACGACGCATTTATCGGATGCCTCAAGAAGCTGGTGCTACATCCCGAGACGATTACGCAGGAGAGCAAGAATCTTAAGATTGTCTACACACCGCTGCACGGCACGGGCAACATTCCGGCGCGGCGCGTACTGAAGGAGCTGGGATTTGAGAATGTCTATGTGGTGCCGGAGCAGGAGCTGCCGGACGGCGACTTCCCGACCGTCAGCTACCCGAACCCGGAGGCGGACGAGGCGTTCGAGCTTGGCCTGAAGATGGCGAAGGAGCTGGACGCGGATCTGGTGCTGGCGACCGACCCGGATGCGGACCGCCTCGGTGTGCGTGTGAAGGATTCAAAGACCGGCGAATATCACACCCTGACCGGCAATATGTCCGGCTGCCTGCTGGCGGACTATGAGATCAGCCAGAAGAAGGCGCTGCAGGGCCTGCCCAAGGACGGCGTTCTGATCAAGACCATCGTGACGACGAACATGGCGGACGCGATTGCGAAGTATTATGGAACGGGGCTTGTCGAGGTGCTGACCGGATTCAAATACATCGGACAGCAGATTCTTGGATTTGAGCAGGGCGGCAAAGGCACCTATCTGTTCGGCTTCGAGGAGAGCTACGGCTGCCTGATTGGCACGCATGCGCGTGACAAGGACGCGATCGTGGCGGTGATGGCGCTGGCGGAGGCGGCTGCGTTCTACAAGGCGCAGGGCAAGACGCTCTGGGATGCGATGATTGATATGTATGAGCGCTATGGCTATTATAAGGATGACATCAAGTCCATCACACTGAAGGGCATTGAGGGTCTGCAGAAGATTCAGGAGATTCTCGACACGCTGCGCAAGAATCCGCCGACACAGATCGGGGAGTACCAGGTGACCTCCGTGCGCGATTACAAGGCGGATACGATCACCGACCTGGCGACCGGTGCGGTGAAGCCGACCGGACTGCCGAATTCGAACGTGCTTTATTATGACCTGATCGAGGAAACGCCCCCTCGCCAGGGCTCGGCGGCAGGTCGCAGCTCCGATGCTGAAATCGCTCCGCGATTCGGAGCTGCTGATGCGTGGCTGTGCGTGCGCCCGTCCGGCACGGAGCCGAAGGTGAAGTTCTACTATGGCATCAAGGGCACATCTCTGGAGGATGCTGACGCGAAGTCAGCGGCACTCGGCGAGCAGGTGCTGGAAATGATCAACCAGATGCTGTAAGCGGTTATGTAGTCCTAAAAGATTTTTTGTAACTGTTCAGTACCTTCACAGTTACGAATTTTTGAATTTTTAAGGCGGGGCTGGCAACGGATGTCAGGCCCGCCTTGTATTTTCTGCCGGCACATCCGATTTCCGGCTAAAATAGATTCAGCCAATGTGTGGCAGGGGGATTTTATGTCTGAGGGCAACTCTGGTTTGCGTTTCGTTTCGGATGTTCCTGACGTGTGCCACAGGCATACAGCAACTCACGCGGCGATCAGGGGTGCGGTCACGCCCGCGTCAGATTGCAGAACACTGCCTGACAGGCTTTTTCATAGTCGCGCGGCGAAAGCAGGAGCTGCACGCCGATTTTTCCGCCGCTGACCGCGATTTTTTCAAATCCGAGCGCGGTCTCGTCCATGAACACGGGATAATTTTTTTTCATACCGATGGCGGTACAGCCGCCGCGGATATAGCCAGTGACGCTCTGAATGTCTTTGACGTGAATCATGGACAGAGACTTGGCGCCTGCAGCTTTGGCGGCTTTTTTCAGGTCGAGCTCCGCGTCGATCGGAATCGCGAACGTAAAGTAAGCATGCTCCGGGCTCACAGTGACCAGTGTTTTGAACACGATCTCATGCGGCATCCCGAGCTGGTCGGCGGCGTGCTGCCCGTCGATAAACTCTTCACATTCATAAGTCTGAAATTCATACGGGATCTTCATGCGGTCAAGAATCCGCATCGCATTTGTTTTTATGTCCTTTTGCTTTGCCATTTCCAGGTTCCTTTCTGTTTCATCTTTAATTTTGATCTTTAATCATCTGTGCTGTAGTTCGACCTGTCTCATTTATGCTGGCGCCGCGCAGGGCGGGGCATGGTGATTTACTATAACAGCTGCGATGTCAGTATAGCGCAGCCTCGTTTTCTTGTACAGGAAAAAAATTTGAGAAATTTTCGAGACCCGATTTTTTGAGCCTTACGTCGAGGCTTTAATCGGTTGCGATTCGCGTAATAGGCGGTGCAAGATGCCCAGGTAATTTCGTGACAGTTCCTTACTTCGTCGTTGGCTGGGCCAGACGGAAAAATCAACGTGGCTGTGATGCATGCCTGGGCAAAGTATGAGGCGCGAGTGTGGCCGCGGGCTGTGGCACCGCTCCGGGAATCCATGCATATAATAAAGAAACGATTGAGAATACCGGGGGAATCATGGGCTATTTTAATAATAGAAGAAATGCGGAGCAAATACAGAGGAACATCCGGCCGGGTTCGAATCACGTCACTGCCAGACGCGTGGAAGGATCTGGTTCGAATGTGGAAAATCTGGATGAGGTCGTCGCCATCGCCGGAAACACGGGAAGCGCCGACGCAGGAAAGAGCAGCGCAGAAATAGTCAACGCAGGAAGGGCCGGCGCAGGAAAAATAGTTAACACAGGAAGGGCCAACACAGGAAGGGGCGACACAGAAAAAGCCAACGCAGGCAGAACCAACGCAGGCAGGACTGACACAGGAAAGGCCAGCACGGGGCGGGTTAACGCAGGAGAGGCTGATACACATATGGAAAAATTAAATAACGAAAAAATGGCGTGTGAAAAAATGGCCTTCGAGAATCCGCTCCCGGGGATGCTGATTGATTTTTCCAACCCGAGCGATGAGATGCAGACAGAGCGCGATTTCCGGATGCTTCAGTCCATGTATCCGGATGCGGCGAAGGAGCTGCTTCCTTATATCGAAGAGGAGTGCGACCGCATGGAGTATGACGGGAGCGCCATGTTTGACGAGTATCCGGATTATACGACAGTGTATCGGGTTCAGAAAAGGATTGCGGACGCGGCAAGGGAAAAAGCTGCCAATGAAAAAACTGTCAATCCGTCCGGAGAAAACCGTAATAACGCGAGTGCCGCATATGGAAATGACTTAGATGGTACAGGGACGGCGTTTGAGGAAGGATGGAAAAACGCGGACGCGGCGCCAAAAGAAGACCTGATTCGTGTGATGCTTCTGCAGGAGATGCACCGGCGCAGGGCGAGAAGACGGTCGTACCGGTAAAGAAGAAATATGTAAGGACATCCGGCAGAGTGCGCGGCATGAGTGCGACAGTTCCTAAGAAGTCGAAAAGGGAAAATCAATGTTAAAAAGACTTGTTCAAATTCATTGGAGATAGTATACTGAGGGATATTAACGAGTGCCAGAGAAATAAGCGGATTATAATGAGATTCTGGCATGAAATTCTGACATGAAATTTCAGCACAGAACTCCGACAAAGTGTTCTGACCCGAAATGCTGATGATAGGAGAATAGAAACCGGAGCTTTTTTATATGAAAATAATACTGAAGAGATTACGAAATACAATTATTCACGTCCTGATTCTGCTGTTTGTGTTTGTGGGGGCGATTTATGTGTTCTCGAGGCTGCTGAATCAGACGACGCCGAACACCTCCGCCGCGATGGCGGACGCGACATTCCCGCTGGTCTATATGCAGAACGATGGCGTCAGCTACAATTGCCTTCACGGGTATTCTTATGAGATGGATGTGAATTACATTCGCGATACGGTGACGATTCTGGACGCGAGCCATGAGCTGGATATCCTGGTTCAGCCATTCGATTCGAATGTGGAATCCGTCTCGTACGAGGTGCTGACCCTGGATGGCAGCGAGTCGCTGGAGAATACGAGCGTTACCGGCCTGAAGGAGGATGACGACGGGAATCTGACCGCGACCCTTACGATCCAGAACCAGATGCTGCTGAACCAGGAATACATTCTGAAAATCCAGGTTTCGGCGGGAGAGCGTGAGATTTATTTTTATACCAGACTGCTTCTGGAGGACGGGCTGCACCTGGACGATTATCTGGATTTTGTGACCGGCTTCTATGCGAAATGCGTCAATAAGACGGATCAGGATTCCCTCGGCGTCGTGGTGGAGCCGGACGATACGACCGGCACGAGCCAGACGCTTGCATCGATGGACATCCATGACACCGTGGCGCAGCTGATGTGGGGCGATCTGAACCCGAGCATCGCCTACAAGCCGACACCGAGCCTGGTCGACATCAACGGAACGACCGCGTCCTTTGTTCTGTATTACCGTATTTCCGCGGTGGATGAGGACGGCGTGACGAACATCTATAACGTCAAGGAATTTTATCGCCTGCGCTACACGGATACTCGTGTCTATCTGCTGGATTTTACGCGGTCGACGGATCAGGTTTTTAACTCCGAGAGCCAGGTGCTCGAATCCGGCGGGATCAATCTTGGCATCACGGACAGTGATGTGGAATATGCGTTTGATGAGGACAAAAGCATTGTGGCCTTTGTGCAGGAAAATGAACTGTGGATCTACAAGGTCAATGGTGGTGTTTTGACGCGCGTGTTCGGGTTTTCGCAGGACGAGGACGTGGACTACCGGGATTTTTATGACCAGAATAATATTAAAATCCTGAGCGTGGATGATTCCGGCGATGTGTGGTATGTCGTGTCGGGCTACATGAACCGCGGCAGCCACGAAGGAGAAAACGGCATCGCAATTTACCATTACGAGGACGCCTCGTCGACCTCGGAGGAGCTGCTTTTCGTCCGCACCATGGAGTCCTATGACAGCCTGAAGCTTGACATTGATTCGCTGGCCTACCTGACGGATGACGGGCAGGACTGCTACATTTTGCTGGAAAATATTGTGTACCGCATTGATATGGCGACCGGAGAATATGAGAGCGTCATTACCGGCATTCACAACGGCTGCTATACCAGCTCGGATTCGAATCGTTATTTTAGCTGGCTTAAGGAAGGCGAGCGGTATGATTCGCAGACGCTTTGCACGATTGATTTTGAGACCGGGGAAACCAGGGAGGTAACCTGCAGCTCGGATGAGCGTATCCGGCAGCTGTGCTATATGGGCGAGAATCTCGTCTACGGAGTCGCACTCCTTTCTGACATCGACAGCTCCAGTGAGGGCTCCGAGGTCTTTCCGATGTACACGCTCCTGATCGTGGATGAAGAGGGCGAGACCATCAAGCAGTACACCCCGTCGGGCGCGTATGTCACCGGATTTGAACAGTCTGACAGTATGCTGACGCTCACCCGCGTGTCAAAGGTGAGCGGCGAATATCAGGAGACCACCTCCGATACGATTGTCAGCACGAACACAGAAGACAATGTGGAATATGGCATTGCGACCCAGACGGATGACATCCGGCAGACGGAGATCCTGCTGCGCGTCGGAACGACGATTACCGATGAGAATCCCCAGATTGTCAATGGGAAATTTACGTCTGAGAGCGGGGCGGTTACCGTGGAAATTCCGGTGAATGAAGATAAGGAACCGCTTTACCATGTCTATGCGGGCGGCAGTCTCGACAGCAGCTGGCCGACTGCGGTGGAAGCCATCCTTCGCGCGGATGAGATGGTGGGTGTCGTGATCAATGACGCAAAGGAATATGTCTGGGAGCGCGGCAATCAGCAGGACGAGGCATCCATCAGCCTGGACAAGATTCCGGACATCATAAAGACCGGTATCATGGATGTGGACACGATTGAGGCGACGCTGCAGCAGGATGTCGTTGACCTGACCGGCTGTACGCTGGATCAGGTGCTCTACTTTGTCAGCGAGGGGAAGGCGGTCATTGCCGCCACGGAGACCGGCAGCGTGATCATCACCGGATACGACGATTACGGGAACCAGATTTTACTGAATCCGGGTGAGACGGAGACCTACTACTACGGGCCGAACGACAGCCTGGCGCTGTTCGAGGCAGCGGGGAACCGGTTCATTTCCTATCTGGATACGGCGATTGAGTAGAAAACCGGATGAAAGCTTCGGTATCGTCTGCGAATTTATGACTTTGCCAGATATCGGACGGATGAAGCTGCCGCGGCTGGATTATTCGGAAAACTTTGCAGAAGGATATTTTTGATTTTTCAGACAATAAAGGAAAAGAATCTGAAAAAATAAAATCCTGTGTCAGTTTGCGAATGCGAAATACGAAAAATGGAAAGTAATCCTGCACAAAAATGAGGTGTAAACCGGGGATGGAAAACGATGAGCTGAAAAATTTTATCCCCAGTTTATCCACATAAATGTGGATAAAAAAACGTGATAAACCGGACTTATACACTGATTTATCCACATTATCCACATTTTTGACCCCCAAATGAGTTGGTTTACATATTTTTTTACGGTGAACGTCCGTTTTGTG
Organism: Lachnospiraceae bacterium; assembly: GCA_021202075.1. GTDB lineage: Bacteria > Bacillota > Clostridia > Lachnospirales > Lachnospiraceae > Choladousia. Next base: position 42,626 of record JAJQDT010000042.1, read on the forward strand.
GATTATGATAAAAAGTAAAATCATCACTGATTTTGTCGAAAAAGGGTTGACAGGCAAGAATTCGGTTTATTAAGGATGAAATCAGAAAATTCAGAAGATTCAGGAGATTCGAAAGGCTGGGAAAACCGGAAAAGCCCGGGAAAATGGGAGACTTGCTAAAGTTCAGAAGCTTCTGAGAATTCGGAAAGAACAGAGGAGGAAACCAGAGATAGCAATGAGAAGAAAGAAATGGGCGCCGGGAGCTATTTGCGCACTGGGAATGGTGTTGGCGATGCTCTGCACGGCAAACGGTGAAGAGGCGGAAACCGGGACGGCACAGATCAACATCACAGAAAACGCAGAAACGGCTGCGCAGGAAACGGCCGTGGAAGGGGCGGCTGCGCAGGAGGATGCCGCAGAAGAGATAGCCGTGCAGGATGACATTGTGGAGGAGACAGATACGCAGGCAGATATCGTGGAGGAAACAGAGACGGAGGCTGAGGTCTCTGAGGTAGAGGTTCCGTATGGGACGAAGATTTCCTCTATCTCCGATGATGGGATTGAGTTTTACTGGAAAAAGCCGGAAAATGTGAATGGATACGAAGTCTTTCGCTGCTATGCGGAAGACGGGGAATACGAACTGATCGCGGAATACAATAAGAAAAGTATCGCTACCCATCTGGATACCACATTTGATGTCAATCAGCGGGAGATCTGGTATAAGGTTCGCAGCTACGTGGAAAATGAGGACGGAACCAGAAGCTACAGCGAGTTTTCTGCGGCAAAAGCGGCATCTTACCGCGAGGCCATGAAATTGCAGCGGGAGACTACCTATATGCCGTCAGGAACCACCCGGACGATACAGGCTTATTATGGATGGGGCAATGTGTCGGACGCGGTGTGGTCGTCTGATGACGAGGAAGTCGCTGTCATTTCGGATGAGGGCGTGATTACCGCGATTGCAAAGGGTACCTGTACGCTGACATGCGCCAGTGAGAGCCTGCAGACTTCACTGACTTCCAAAGTGGTTGTGGACAGAGACGCAGAAGAGCCGCTGACAGAAATCACATCCCGCTATACACAGTCGGAGGAGACCGGAATCTGGAAAAACACGGATGCCAAGGAGACGCAGGATGCGGTGATCATGATGGTGGGCGACATGATGTGTACCGGCAAACAGGTTCGGCTGGCCGCCACGGATGATGGCGCCTACAATTTCAACGACAGCTATGAATACGTCGCGGATCTGATTTCGCAATCGGACTTTGCGATTGGCAATCTGGAGACGATGCTTTCATCCAGCTGGCCTTATATGAACAATGAGGCTTATATCGACAACAAGGCAAACTGCAACGCACCGTCAACCTATCTGGACGCGGTGAAAAGCGGAGGATTTGACGCGGTTGTGATGTCGAACAATCACAATTGCGACGCCGGAGAAAACGGTATCGTAGAGACATTGGAGCAGGTAGACCGCTACCAGCTGGGACATACCGGCCTTTATGAGGATGAAGACGACTGCCGGTATCTTCTGGCAGATGTGAACGGTATAAAGGTCGGATATCTCTCGTATATGTCGATTCATACGGGTTTCAATGGGAAAGATGAGGACTGGGAGCAGGAGACCATTGATACGATGCTGAATTATTATTCGGAAGAAAAGGCCCGGGCTGATATTGCAGAATTGCGTGCGGCCGGAGCGGAATATATCATTGTATATATGCATTGGGGTGTAAAGAACAACCGGAGCGTGAACGAAAATCAGATTGAAGAAGCCCAGGAGCTGGCCGAGTTGGGGGCGGATTACATCGTCGGCTCCCACCCGCATCTGCTGCAGGAATACGATGAGCTTGAGACCTCGGACGGACGCACGGTGCCATGCTTCTATTCGCTGGGAGATTTTCAGAGCAGTATTCTTCAGATGGCGGGCAATCGTGATTCGGTGATTTTGCGGATCCGGCTGACCAGAAATGAGGACGGAACAATTTCCCTTGCGGAAAATAATTACATTCCCTGCTACAATTATACGGAATACGACGGTCACAACTATCCGGTCATTCCGCTGAATACGGATCTGAACGGCGGGATTGAGACAAAGAAAATGAATAAATTCCGCAAGCGCATCGCGGAGACGGTGGGGGATAAGATTGAGGAGTATACAGTTGGCTGACAGAAACCGGCAAACGAAAGCGAAGAAAGAGGGAGAATGATGAACGAATATTTTGAGGCACTGATCAATGCGGATGACGAGCCGATCGTGATCTGCGACATGGAGCATGTAATTGTCTATATGAACACCACCGCCATCAAACGATATGAAAAGCGGGGCGGCAGCGCGCTCATCGGCAAATCCATTTTTGACTGCCATAACGCACATTCCGTCGAAATCATCCGGTCGGTGGCCGCGAAGTTTCGTGAAAACCCGGATTTAAATAAGGTGTATACTTACACAAAGAACTGGGATGGCGAGGACAGCGACGTCTATATGGTCGCACTCCGGAACAAAAACGGCGGGATGATCGGGTACTATGAGAAGCACGAAAGCAGGATTCATGAGGCAGAAGGGAGATTTTTATCATGATGAATATAAGTATCGCAGGCAACAGCTGCCAGGCCGAACAGTGGCGCACAGTGGACATTTCCATCACGACGACAAAAGAATATCGCTCACCATTTGAGGACGTGGATGTGTTCGGCGTGTTTGAAGGACCTGACGGGCAGAAGCTCCGGCTGCTGGCGTTCTGGGACGGGGGCGGTACATGGGTGCTGCGCTTTGCGCCGACTGCCGTTGGGACGTGGATCTGCACGGTTGGCAGTACGGATGAGGGAAATGCGGATTTTGCGGGCACCGTTACTGTTGAGTGCGTGCCGTACCAGGGGAATCTTCCCATGTATCAGCATGGATTTTTGCGGGTATCCGCGGACCGGGACTATCTGGAGTACGCGGACGGCACTCCGTTTTTCTGGCTGGGCGATACGCACTGGACGTTTGTCACGGAGGAGCGGTTCGACGAATCCAACTGCCCGCGCTATGAGAGCCAGTTCAAGGCGTGTGTGGACAAACGCGTGGAGCAGAGATTTACCGTCTATCAGTGCAATTTCCGCGACGGGAAGCAGGATGGCTATTTTGGCAGAAATGTCAACCTGATGCAGGAGACGGATCATGGCTTTGTCCCGAATGTAAAAGAATTTCAGGAAAATGTAGATAAGAAGATGAAGTATCTGGCCGATCAGGGCCTGCTGATCGCGGTCGGCTACGCATGGGGATACGACATGCCGATCGGCGGCGTGGAGCGGTACAAACGGATGGCGAAATACACGGCCGCGCGGTACGGCGCGTATCCGGTCGTCTGGACGCTGGCCGGCGAGCTGCCGGGCTATATGGGAGATCTCGGGGAGAATGTGAGACTCTGGAATGAGGTGGCGAAGGAATGCAGGCGTTGGAACGCGTATGGCAATCTGCAGTCCGCGCATCTGGCGTGCGACCGTCCATTCCCGAAGATTTATGAGGACGAAGACTGGTTCGACTTCGCGATGAGCCAGGCCGGGCACGGCGATTTTGATATGGCGCAGTCCATGTACTCCGAATTCAAAGAGATGTATGCCGGGCATCCGGTGCTCGAAAGTGAAGGAAATTATGAAGGCGCGGCCTCCAACGAATACAATTCGCGGCCGATTACAGATGCCATGATGCGCCGGCTCGCGTATCTGATTATGCAGAGCGGGGGCTGCGGCTACACCTACGGCAGCCTTGGCGTGTGGGAGCTGCAGTGGGAAAAGGGCGTCGGCGGAATCGGCTGGGGCGACATGGCCTGGTGGGACGGCCTGAATCTTCCCGGCGCGGATCAGCTGACCATTTTCCGCGACTTCTACGAATCCGTCGGCTGGAGCCGTCTGAAGCCGCTGCCGAAGGAAAAAGCAGAGACAAAGTCTTTCTTTATGGAAGCATCCAACCGCTCCATGATTTATTTCACCGGGGACGCCGCCATGTGTACCATCGTTGGCTATATGAGTGAGACCTCCATGCGCAGTTTTGTTTTAAGAGAGCTGACTGCCGATGCTTATCGGATCTGGGAGATGGATCCCGTCACCGGCGAGAGGACTGTGAAGGAAGAGCGGCTCTGCCCCGTGGACGGCGTGATTGAATATCAGTCCGGGGAGCTTTTCGGAAACAAAAGCGACCGGCTGGTCGTCATCGAGGCTGTGGACGGCTGAAACAGAAGCGCCCGGATGGGTGGAATACATGAATAGCCGTCCCATCCGTTTTGGGTATCGGGCAGGTTGTATCCTGATTCTATATTTTTTTGCCAGCCTGCCCGCTGATAATATGATGCAAAAATCCCGACGGAATTCGCAGCGCTTCATTGGATTATCACATCAATCGAATTCTGGCGTCTCATTAAATTGCCATATCAATCGAATTCGCGGTGATTTATCAGAACATCACATCAATAGAATGTAGCGATCTCCTCCAGCGGCTTCCGGACCTTCGGCCGCGGCTCTCCTGCGGCATACCCGAGCGCGATCACAGCGGCAATCTCCAGGGACTCATCGATGTCTAAAAGCTTGCGCAGCGCGGCCGCGTCGCGGATCCCCATCACCAGGGTGTCCATGCCCATTTCCTTCGCCTTCAGCAGCAGGTTCTGATTCTGTAGTCCGAGGTCATACATACCCCAGCCGTTTCCAAGTTCATTCGCGGGTACACCGTTTTCTTTGTCAAAGCCGGAACAGTTCTTTACGTAGGATGTGACCAGCAGCGCCGCAGCTCCGGCCGCATTTTTCGCATTAAACGGAGGAAGACATTTGTCAAGCACCTGTTCTTTCATCTCTTCCGAGTACACTACTGCGTACCTTCCGGTCTGTGTATTTTTCCAGGAGGGCGCCTGCTGCGCCGCCTCAATCAAAACGCGCAGTTCCTCCTCGGATACCTTTTTCGTTGCGTCATAGCTCCGGATGCTTCTTCTTGATTCAATTGCAGTCTGTAATTCCATTTTTAAAAAACTCCTTTCATACAATAGTTCCTGCTTTACAGATTCTTAAGGATGCTCATGTTCACAATATTTCTGCATAGCGCCTCCGGCATTATCTTTTGACTGGAAAACGCTTTAGCAAATGAACTCTGCTGATCTCAAATATATCCATATCCCTTTGAATTGTCAACATTTCCCGGAGATATGGTTTTTAACAATCTGTCTTAAAGACCTTTTTTCTGCACAAAATTGCAAAATTATTGTCCCAGCTTGTTTGACTGGACGGATTGTGCCGTGTGGTGCGTCTGGTTTCACAGGTATACCAGTCCTGTAAAATGACACAATTTGCAGCATTTTAAAAAATTTGGAGAATTCCCGTCACAAATTCATCGCCAGTTCGTTATATTATATGGAAAGTACTTCTGTAGAAGCAGAAACGGCACTTGCGTGATTGTGCAATTTCTCTTATAATGAGGAAAACTGCGGCATTCGTCCATATTCGCTTTGCGAATACGGACATATAAAACCACACCAAAGATAAACTATGGAAGACTTACCAGAGAATAATTTTGTTATAGTTTACGGAGGTGCAGGAATGCGAACAAACCAGAAAAGCAAAAGCAGCAGAAAAAGGGGGAAAGGCGCCCACGAAAGCAAAAGTAGCATAGATGGCAGGAATTCCAGGAATTCCAGGAATACTATAAATGCTGCCGGCATTGAAGAAGATGTCAGAACGGTGAAACACACAGTGAAGGACAGTGTATTTACGAATATATTCCGTAACAAGAAGTACCTGCTCCAGCTGTATCAGGCGCTTCATCCGGAGGACACAAAAGCTACGGAAGATTCGTTGACGAATATTACGATTAATAATGTGCTGGTCAATGGACAATATAATGATATCGGGTTCCTTGCAAACAACAAGTTGATGATTCTTGTGGAGGAACAGTCATCAACCTGGACGATGAATATTATAGTGCGTGCTCTGTTTTACATAGACCAGACACTGCAGATGTACCTGGATAAGAATGGTGCGGATCTTTATGGCAGTACGAAGGTTGAACTGCCGGAGACGGAATTGTATGTGCTTTATGTGGGAGAACGTGTATCCAGGCCGGATGAGATTACACTTAAGAATGAATTCTACAAGAATCGAAAGAGTGCAATTGACGTCACAGTAAAAATGCTCTATGGGACTGTCTATCCGGAAAAGACTGACGGTGAGGATATCATTGGGCAATATGTACAGTTTACCAAAGTTTATGACGAGCAGGTACGTCTGTATGGCAAGACATCCAGGGCAGTTTCGGAGACAATCAGAATTTGTGTAGGGCAGGGTATTTTGAGGGAATATCTGGAATCCAGAAAGCAGGAGGTAGTGACGATGATGATGGATTTGTATGATCAGGATCGGATTTTAGAAATTCATATTGCGAGTGAAAAAAGAAAAGCAGCTAAAGAAGCAGCAAAAGAAGCAGCAAAAAAAGCAGAGGAAGATAAGGAAGCGGTTATTGAGAAAATGCTTCGTTCTGGCAAATTGTCAGCCGGGGAGATTGCGGATTACTTTGGAATTTCAGAAAGTAAAGTGCATGAAATTGAGAGGTCGATGCTGCAGGCAAACAAATAATATTGTATATTGGCGTTACAAATCAGAAGACAAAAAGGAAAAAGGTGAAACAGTAAAACAGTAAAACAGTAAAACAGTAAAACAGTAAAACAGTAAAACAGCCAGGTTCTGGTTCACGGCTTTTTGTACGGATCACAGTGCTGCAAAGTGGAAGCAGACAGAAGGGGGAGGAAAAAGTATGGGAAAAATTACTCGTTGGGTAGAAGCGGTCGTAGCAAACAATCATCCCTACGCGCCGATGGCGGGAACGGATATCAAAAAAAGCGCCGATCGATTGTTCGAAAAAGAAGATAACAAAAAAGATAACAAAGAGAATAACCAGGGGAATCCTCAGGGAAATAAAAAAGGTGAATACGAATAAGAAAGCAGGCAGAAGGAAGAAAAGCAGAAAAGCGGAAGCGCTCATTTAATCAGAGCTTCCGGTCGGAAAGCCGGGAATCTTTTTGGCAGCGTGCGAAATCGACAGTGCGCAATATGCACAAATGTATTGACATAAGCACCTGTAAAATGGTAATGTTATATAAATGCCGAAAACGCAGAAGGAACCGGACGTTATCCGACGAAACAAAAGGAGAGCCGCGTCATTGGAAGCCGCGCAAAAGCGCGGGACGCGGCCTGCGTTCGGTATCGCTTTGCGATAACGGACAATAATATTAGGAGGTTACCTTTTATGAGTGCTGAATCTAAGATCCCGTACAAAATCTATCTGGAAGAAAGTGAGATGCCAAAGGAATGGTACAATGTGCGCGCGGATATGATCAATAAGCCCGCGCCGCTGCTGAACCCGGGGACTCTGCAGCCGATGACGGCCGAGGAGCTCGGGGGCGTGTTCTGTGCGGACCTGGTAGAACAGGAGCTGGACAATGACAATCGCCTGATCGAGATCCCGGAGGAAATCCGGGAGTTCTACAAGATGTACCGTCCCTCGCCGCTGGTGCGCGCGTACTGTCTGGAGAAGAAGCTGCAGACGCCGGCGAAGATTTATTACAAGTTCGAGGGGAATAATACGAGCGGCAGCCACAAGCTGAACTCCGCGATCGCGCAGGCGTACTACGCGAAGAAGCAGGGGCTGAAGGGCGTCACTACAGAGACCGGCGCCGGGCAGTGGGGCACCGCACTTTCCATGGCGTGCTCTTATCTGGATCTTGACTGTATTGTCTATATGGTGAAATGCTCTTATGAGCAGAAGCCGTTCCGGCGCGAGGTGATGCGCACCTATGGCGCGTCCGTGACCCCGTCTCCGTCAGATACGACTGAGGTCGGCAGAAAGATTCTCGCAGAGCATCCGGATACGACCGGCAGCCTTGGCTGCGCGATTTCCGAGGCGGTGGAGATGGCAGTGACGCATGAAGGGTATCGCTATGTGCTTGGAAGCGTTTTGAACCAGGTGCTTCTGCATCAGTCTGTCGTCGGCCTTGAGTCAAAGATCGCGATGGAAAAATATGGCGTAAAGCCGGATATTATTATCGGATGCGCGGGCGGAGGCTCCAATTTGGGCGGCCTGATTTCCCCGTTCATGGGAGAAAAGATCCGGGGCGAAGAGAATTATCAGATTATCGCGGTAGAACCGGCATCCTGTCCGAGCTTCACTCGCGGCAGATTCGCATATGACTTCTGCGACACGGGAATGGTTTGCCCGCTGGCGAAGATGTACACGCTTGGCTGCGGCTTCATTCCGTCCCCGAACCACGCGGGCGGCCTGAGATACCATGGAATGAGCCCGATCCTGTCTCAGCTCTACGCGGACGGATACATGGAGGCCAGGTCCGTCGGCCAGACAGAGGTATTCCAGGCGGCGGAGCAGTTCGCGCGGGTAGAAGGAATCCTCCCGGCTCCAGAGAGCAGCCATGCGATAAAGGTGGCGATCGATGAGGCGCTGAAATGTAAGGAGACCGGCGAAGCGAAGACGATCCTCTTCGGCCTCACCGGTACAGGATATTTTGATATGGTGGCTTATGAGCAGTTCCACAACGGCACCATGACGGACGTGATTCCGACCGATGCAGACCTTCAGCCGGGATTTGACGGGCTTCCGAACGTTCCGGAAAAATAATCATTGCCATCCGGAGCATTCCCGTTTATCGGCATGAATCCATACGCAATTCTATGTAAAATTGCACAACGGATCAATGTAAGATGGCACAGCGTCTGCGCAGATACGCAGGCGCTGTTTTTCTGTGTATGCCATAAAAAATATTTCAAAGCAAACTATATATATCTTGCAAATAGTGGCTTTGTATGTTAGTATCAAAGCAAAGAGCCGGGCAAAAGAAATACTTGAAAATGCCGTCGGCGAGAGAATAGAAATAGTTGTGTTATTAAGAAGAGGATTGAGAAAGCCATGCGAAGAGTATTTAACACAGACGGCTACTGCGATCCGGAGCTTCATTATATGGTAGACCTTTCCGGGCGGCTGAATGCCATAAAAGATATGGTCGATGATGGAAAGTATTTTACCATAAACCGGGCCAGACAGTATGGAAAAACGACAACCCTGTATGCGCTTGCAGAGTATCTTTGTGAGGAATACATGGTGATCAGTCTTGATTTTCAGGGACTCAGCTTTGCGGATTTTGAAACAGAGGAACGGTTTGTCTCGGCGTTTTCCAGGCAGGTTTTGCTTGCGGCGGATGAGATCCCGGATGAGTCCAGGTCGGATTTGGAGCGGTATGCAAAGGGTGAGATCAGGAATGCGACCTTATCCATGATGTTCCTGTCACTGTCCGGATTATGCAGCGCGTCGGAGAAAAAAGTTATTCTGCTGATTGATGAGGTCGATTCTGCTTCGAATAATCAGGTGTTTATTGATTTCCTTGCACAGCTTCGTTTTTATTATTTAAAGCGGCGGAAAATACCGACATTTCAATCGGTGATTCTGACTGGTCTTTATGATGTCCGTAATGTGAAAAGGAAAATAAGACCGGATGAGGAACACAAGGAGAACAGTCCCTGGAATATTGCAGCTGATTTTGCAGTAGATATGAGCTTTTCCACAGCAGATATTATGGGGATGCTAAACCAGTACGAATTTGATTACCATACAGGAATGAATATCACAGATATGGCGGATCGGATTTTTGACTACACATCGGGTTATCCGTACCTGGTATCACGGCTGTGTAAATTTATGGATGAAAAGCTCCCCGGAACGAATGATTATCCGGACAGAGGCGCCGCATGGACAAAGGAAGGATTATTACAGGCTGTAAAACTGCTGGAGAATGAGTCAAACGCATTGTTCCAGTCCATGAAGGGAAAACTGAACGATTATCCGCGGCTTCGGGACGTCCTTTATGAGCTGCTTTTTACAGGAAAACCGGTACCATATTCGGCAATGAATGATTATATTGAGATTGCGTCAATGTTTGGTTTCATTAAAAACAGCGGCGGAACAGCGGTCATTTCAAACCGCATTTTTGAGACGGTACTTTACAATTGGTTTATGTCAGATGAGTATGCAGGAAATAAAATTTATGATGCCGGAGTGCTTGGAAAAAATCAGTTTATCATGAGCGGACATCTGAATATGAGGCGGATTTTAGAACGATTTACCGAGAATTTTGATGATCTGTATGGAGACCAGGATGAAACTTTTCTGGAGGATGCCGGAAGACGATATTTTATGCTGTATTTAAAACCGATTATCAATGGAGAAGGAAACTGTTATGTGGAAGCACAGACCCGTAACCGCGAACGAACAGATCTGGTGATTGATTACCATGGAGAGCAATTCGTGGTTGAACTCAAAATATGGCGGGGCAATTCCTATAATGAACGTGGGGAAAATCAGCTGTTGGACTATCTGAATTATTTTCATTTGAACAAAGGTTATATGCTGAGCTTTAATTTTAATAAAAAGAAAGAAATCGGAGTCCGGGAGATTGCGCTCGGCGACAAGGTGCTTGTGGAGGCGGTTGTATGAATTTTGAGTATTTCACACCGACGAAGGTGTTTAGCACTCCTGTGATGTGCAGGGCTCACAGGAGTGTCTGACAGATCCCTTTCGTGATCACGGAGCAGATGCCTTCTATGCCGCATTGGACCATGCCGGACACCGCCGCGTCCGTGTAGAAAGCCATGTGCTGTGTCATGACAACGTTCGGAAACTGACGCAGGTATGCCATGGAGCGATTGCTGATGATGTCATCGCGGCGGTCCAGATGATAAATCCCTTCCTCATGCTCAAAACAGTCAAGCCCCAGACCGCCGATTTTCTTATTCTCGATCCCGGCGATAAGGGCGTCCGTATCCATCAGGCCGCCGCGTGCGCAGTTGATCAGGATCACGCCGTCCTTCATTTTGGCAATGGTTCCCTGATTTATCATGTGGCGCGTCTGATCGCTCAGGTTCAGATGGATGGTAATGATGTCACTTTCCTGATAAAGCGTATCCGGATCGGTATAGGTGAGCCACTCTGATGCGGCGCCCTCATGATGGTCAAAGCCCAGGATCCGGCATCCGAAACCGGAGAGGATTTTTGCGACCTGTGTCCCGATCCGGCCGGTTCCTAAAATCCCTACGGTCAGATTCCGCATTTCCTTTCCATAGAGCCCCTGGAGAGAATAGTCATTGACCTGTGCGCGCCATAGCGCCGCTTTGTAGTGGCGGATGCACAGAAGCATCAGCATCACCGTATATTCTGCCACGCCGTTCGGGTCGTAGAATGCGTTGCATACGGGCATGCCAATCGTTTTGGCGTAGCCGATGTCGATATGGTCGTAACCAATCGTGCGGGTGTTGAGACATTGAATGCCCAGACGTTTGTATTCATCTAACAGAGCGGAATCGATTCTCCCCTGGCCCAGGATGGTAACGCCGTCACATCCGGCAGCGAGAGAGGCATTTTCCATCGTTGGAATTTGCTCCGTGAGAATCAAATCGATTCCGGACTCTTTGGCATAGCGATCAAAATGTTCTCTTTCATCTTCTCTGGCTTCATATGCAGCTATCTTCATGTATACTCCTCCAGTTTATGTTAGTGTGACGTCCCAATCATAATTTTAATTAGAGCACTGCCTGTGCCGCCATCCGCTGCGTTGGTCTTCGCTTCGGTCCGCGCCAAACGTCTCCGCTTCGCTGCGGTCTGTGCTAAACGAACATCCACTGGATGTTCTGCACCGTCCACGGGACGTTCAGCGCCGTCAGCCGACGTAGCCAGGCATCCTGCGGCATTTCGAAATTTTCTTGTATTATATTCCGGGCTGTGTTATCTTTTCTGTAATCCAGGTTACATTCAGGGAGAAAAACAAAGATGAAAACAGTTCGCTTAGCTGCAAGACGAACTGCAGCAACCCTGCCATAGTTACATTTGGAGAGAAAAACAAAAATGGAAACAATCAAGTTTACAAATGAAGAAATGAATCAGCTTTCTAAAGCCGGATATCAGCGCCATTACGCGCGAAATGAGATTATATATCTGGAGGGAGACGCGGCCAATACGCTCTGCATTATCCAAAGCGGACGGGTGCGCGTCCTGCTTGCCACTCCGGAAGGAGAGGAGCTGACGATTGAAATCGTCGAGAAGGGCCGGCTTTTTGGGGAATCTTCTTTTTTGAGCAAAAGCGTACGGCCGACTACAGTGAAAGCGGTGACGGATGTGGATCTGATCTGCTGTACGATTTCACAGCTGATTCCCTGCCTGTGCCGGAATCCGGCAATCCTGACAAAGGTGCTGCAGCATTGCTCGGGGACGATGAATCATCTTTCTTATGCCCTTCATTCCAGCCGTTTTATGAACCGGTATCAGAAGATTGCCTCGTTTTTGCTGGAAGAAACGGAGACGGACAACCCGGATAAGGAAATCATGGAGCACTGCCTGCCGTACTCCCATGAGGAGATTGCCATGTGCCTGGGGATGGCCAGGCCAACGGTCAGCCAGGTGCTGAAAGCATTTGAAAAGGAAGGCTGGGTACACTGTGCGTACCGGAAGGTTTATGTACTGGACCAGGAAGGGCTTGCGGAGATTGGGCAAAACGAAAAATATAATATCTGAGAAGCGCAAGATATAAGATTGGGCAAAGAACCAGGAAGCGCAGCTGGTCTCTGAAATGATACCTTGTTCACAGAGTAGAATTTTGAACAAGATTAAACAAGGTTTTGAACAAGAACAGGTTATCTCTCGGCGGATGGCGGGGATAAAGTAGGGGATAAATCAATGCTCGATGCCACCTGTCCATATTTCGCACGTTCACAAAAAAGACACAAATCTGTCATATAACAACCACCAATATAACTTCGAAATTATCGCGGGTCATCCGAGATCATCCGGGCCCGCGAAGCCGCTAAAATAAAGGATTCCTGAGATTTTATAATTTATCAGAGATTGTCAGAATTCGTGTAAAAAAGGGTAAAAAAAGGGTACGGAGGATTTCATTCTTGAAAGAATGGAAGGAACATGGTATGGTTACTATAGCAAAAATTCCATTAGCAATTCTGGAAAACTGGTGATTTACGTAGTCAGAGAGGAAGGCCGGATCAGGATGAGTCAAATAACAATCAGTATTCCAGATGAAGTCCTTTATGAGACAAAAATGAACAAGGAAGATGCCAGCAACTTTGTGAGGAAAGCGGTGGCACTTGGATATTATACACAAAAAGGGGTATCTATAGGTTATTGTGCGCGGATAGCCGGATTGCCTGAGGAAGACTTTATCACTTATTTGGGGAAGAACCATATATCAATCTTCCATTTTGATAATGAAGAAGAGTTCACGGAGGAGCTGGACACAGGAATTGATGATATGGAAGCAGGGCGAGAAATGCCATTAGAAGATGCTTTTGTAAAGATTGAAGATTTGAGGAAGCACGGAAAAAGAGAAAAAATATAATGCTCTCTCAAATGGGAAGGGGCATAGCAGCATGATGAATTTCGAGTATGATAAATCGGCTCCGGACGCGCAGTATTATGAGGTTTTGGGCGACTTGATCGAGCGCTGGGAATATGAAATTGTAGAATTTAAAGAGGCAAAGGGAAATTATAATACGGATCGCGCACTCCAACTATCAGCTTGGCGGACGAATTTATCTGAACGAATTTGACGAACAGATTACGATTACGAATCCAGGCGAGTTTTTGCCGGAGAAGGTAGAAAGGGTGCTGCGCCCGGGATATAATCCTCCCTTCTACCGAAATCAGCTGCTGGCCGCGAGCATGGTCAACTTTAACATGATTGACACGCAGTCGTCAGGCATTCAGAAGGTGTACAGAATCCAGCGGGATAAGTATTTTCCGATGCCGGATTATGACTTCTCGACCGAAATGCAGGTGGGCGTGACAGTCTATGGAAAGAGCCTGAATGAAGCTTATATGTATATTTTGTTTGACCAATCCGGAAATGCCGCTGGAGACAGTGTTTCTGCTGGACCGGGTACAAAAAGGACGGGAGATTTCAAAGGAAGCAGCGGATTATCTTCGGAAACAGAAGATGATCGAAGGGAGATATCCGAGGATTTATCCGTCGGCTGAGGCTTCTAAGGTAACAAATGAAGAAACAAAGTATATTCGCAATAAAGCTTTTGATGATCAGTATTATAAGGATCTGATTATACAATATATACGGACATATCAGAAGGCGAATAAAGCAAAAATTCGGGAGTTGCTTTGGGATAAATTGCCGGAAATTCTGTCTGATTCTCAGAAGAATCGTAAAATTAACTATCTTCTTACATCTATGCGTGAGGCCGGGCTTATTGTAACTGATTCGCCTAATCAGCAGAAGTGCAGTTGGGTTCTGAAATGATACCTTGTTCACAGAGTAGAATTTTGAACAAGATTAAACAAGGCTTTGAACAAGGTTTTGAACAAGAATGGATTATTCCCCGGCGGATGGCGGGGATAAAGTAGGGGATAAGGTAGGGGATAAGGTAGGGGATAAATAGACTGAGAGATTAAATCCGACCAGGCAGAGGATCGTTGAAGAATTGAAAAATAATCTGGCAATAAGCATATTTGCGAATATCAAAAGCAGGGAGATGGAATTCTGATTTTTCAGGGTTTCGCTCCTTTTTTGTATGAAAATATGCCAATTGTATTGATTTTGCGGTTGAGATGTATTATATTTTACTTAATTGTAACGAAAGGTGAAAGTTGTACTAGGAGAACAGGGAGAGATATATATGATAAGTTAATTTTGATTTTAAAATGAAATGTTATAAATTTGATTTGACGAAAATTTCGCAAGTCTGCTATGTGCTGTGCAAAAAATAATGGTTATAACATGGAAAAGATGTAGCGTGTTTAAATACAGTGTGGAAACCGTGCATAATTGCCAAAATCAGTGGACAGATTATGCAAAACGTATGGACGACGGGCAGTCCACACGTTATACATAATCTGCCCACTGATTTTAGGCGGCAATTACACACAGTTTCCACACTGTGGCGATGACGGATGCCACCTCATTGTACTCATCTATGTAATATGGAATCTGTAGTTTTTGTACCAGACTATTTGTTAAAATGAACTTTTCTGCTATGCCTTGATCTATGGTTTCTGTAAATGAAAGAAATCTTTTTCGATAATATAAAAAGTGTTTCTTTTTGTAATTGCGTATCATAATTTTTGGACAGGATGATATATTATTTTTAAAACTATATTCACTGATATTTATAACATAAGAAAATAAGGAGATTAAAATGGGACTTTACATAGGAGTAATTGAACAAAAGGTCAATGAATCGGGGGCTTTTTTTAATTTTAAGCCAATAGCTGAAGTTAAGGGCTCTCAAGTGAATCAGCTTATTGATCAAGATCAGGTGATTTTATTGCCAGAGTCAGAAAAACGGAATATTTGTTTTATGTATAATTGGAATAATGATGATGAACGCCGGA
Organism: Lachnospiraceae bacterium; assembly: GCA_021202075.1. Taxonomy (GTDB): domain Bacteria; phylum Bacillota; class Clostridia; order Lachnospirales; family Lachnospiraceae; genus Choladousia. The sequence goes on from JAJQDT010000042.1 coordinate 58,032, forward strand.
GAATGGATGATAATTTTTCTGAGAATTCCCTGGTTCTCTTTGAATTTACTTTGCAAGATTTGTCACCTAATTATAAGCCCAATGGAGAAAGGAACCAAACGGGATATAAGGTTTCTGCAATGAAAATGTTGGATGAAGGTAAAATTCGTCCACTTGGAAACGCTGGTATATATTTCGCAGTGCGTAAGGGTGAAGTGGTTTCGGACTTTACCAACGATGCGATTGTAGAAATTGAGCCATCAAGTGTACCAAGAGGCAATCAGGTTTTAGTTGAAATGGATGATTTTTGGGCTGGACCTTATGAAGTTGGATATCGTGAATATACTTCATCCTATTATGTAAAACCACAAATTAAAGAACATAAATATACTGTTAGCGGCTATAGCCGTAATCAGATAAAGCTGTTTAATTTGAATTACTCCGATGGCCATTGGGATCCAACTGAGCTGCAGTGGCTGATTGTGTGCCCTAAGGAGGATGCCGAGCCTGAACAGTATGATGTTATTTCCGATTCTGTATTGATTGAAAGCTTCAAGGATAGTATTGAAAGTGAAATTACTGCCAATGGCCTTGTGAAAATTGATGATGTTCCAGCATTGCTAAAACAGTATGAAGAGTCGGAGATTATGGGTACTGTTTTAACAGATGAGACACGGCATGCCAGACTGAATCGACTGATCAATATTATGTCTTCCGAAGAGGATGTTGATGATACCCTTCGCACTATTACTGATCTTATTTGTGATTTGCTGATAAAATATCAGGATAGCCCCAATGTTGATAAGTGGTTACAGGCGTTGGTTGAAAAACATCCACGGCTGCTTGATCAGCTTCAAAGATCTCAAGCTATTTCCAAACACATTACAGAACTTGAGGATAAACTTGAAGCCTTGACTACACAGCAAGGCGAAATGGAGCATGAAATTGAAGAAACCCGTCAGCGAGCGGCTTCTATTGATCAACAGGCTATAGAGGCAAAAAAGAATGAAATGTTAGAGAGGGAAAAGGAATACGAAACTCTTTCTGCTCGTATTGAAGAAGGGAAAAAATTACTTGGTGTCGTTGAGGATATTGTTGAACTTCAGAAAAGAAAAGAGGCTGTGGAGAGAGAAGTTGATTTCATTGAAACGCATAATAAACGTCTGGACAGTGTAACGAGTAATTTGGAATTACAGTTTCAACAGCTTATCAGCAATCAACATGAAAAAATGGTTGAAATTGCATTTGACGGATTCATGTCCAGCAAGATGCTCCGCGCTGCTGCGGAATGGGAAAACGAACAGGTAAATAATCAGTATAGGGAGCTTACCAGCAAGATAGCTTCCATTCCAGTGGTCAATAAAGAACCAGAAGAGCTTATTGAATATCTGTGCCGGGTTGTCCAGATTTGCCGTCCCAATTATAGTAAAAACACAATTATTAACATTGCTATTTGTTTAACACAGGGTTTCCTAACTGTGTTCTCTGGGGAACCTGGATGTGGGAAAACGTCAATTTGCAACATTTTTGGAGAGGCACTTGGCCTCAATAAGATAATCGAAATGGTTGAATATCCGGAAGAGAGCAAGGAAGCTGTTGGCCGTTATGTAGCTGTTTCTGTAGAAAGAGGCTGGACATCCAAACGGGATTTTGTTGGTTATTATAATCCTTTGTCTAAAACTTTTGATAAGAGTAATCGTCGAATCTATAATGCTCTTCATCAGTTAGATACAGAAAAACAAGCTGGTATTTGTAAGTTGCCGTATATTATACTTCTTGATGAAGCTAATCTCAGCCCTATGGAATATTACTGGTCGGACTTCATGAATATTTGTGATGATTTGGATTCTCATAGTAAAGTGAATTTGGGTGAAGATTATGTATTTGGTATTCCTGAAACGCTTCATTTTGTGGCAACAATTAATAATGATCACACGACAGAGACTTTATCACCTCGTTTAATTGACCGTGCCTGGATTATTACATTACCTCAATTAACTTTGCGTGATTACAGTTCTTTGGGTAGTGAGGTGAGCATTCCAGCAGAAGAAGTTGAGGTGATTTCCTGGGATTCTCTTCGGAACACTTTTATTCCCGAAAAGAACGAGTGTATTTTTACTTCGGAAATTCAAAAATGCTATGATTCAATTATAGCAAAATTGCGTGAAAAAAAGTTTTCAGTGAGTCCTCGAATTGACATGGCTATTAAGCAATATTGGGCGGCTGCATCTAAGTATTTTGAAATGGACGATACCAAAACTACTGCCACCGTAATTGCATTGGATTATGCAATTGCACAACGGATTCTTCCCAAAATTGTTGGCGATGGAGAAGAGTTTGAAAAATGGTTAAAGGAATTTGGCAGTTTGTGCAGCAGCAATGGACTGAATACATCGGCAACTATGTTAAAAGACATAATTGAACGAGGAAATCAGAAGATGAAATATTATCAGTTCTTCTGTTAAGAGGAGGACAGTATTATGGCTACTTGCTTATTAACATTACGGCCTTTTCACAAGCCATCATTTTCTGTCAGAATGTCAGAAAATGATGGAAAAAAACGCAGTATTGAACAGATTATTACGAAATCGCCTGATGTATGCGTATTCTCAGATTTGAGTTATGAATTTGCATTTTCGTGCGAAGAGTCAATTGTTGTTCAGGATGTTAATGTATATATAAATGATGTATACGAACAGTCTGTATACAATGATGGCTTGATAATGTTTCCGGGTGAAATTTCAGGCAATCGACGTATATTTATGGACTGTTATGGCTTTGTGGAAATTTCGCTTGTTGTCTCTGACGCCGATGGTAATGAGTATCAATATACTACTGAGTATCTTCCTGTTTTAGTGCGACGTGGAGAACTCAATAATGCAGTAAAAGCCATGGTAAACTATGTGTATTCCAATCAGGAATTGTTGCTGCTCAATGGTGAGCCAAAGGCAAAGAACCTGGCAAATTTGAAAGAAAGTGGCTATCAAAATCTATCTGCTCAAATCGTTCTTGCGGAAGAGATTGCTGCTGTTTACGAGAGCAGTTTTGGATATTTTAAGGCCAATAGTCGATTCAAAATTGATAAGGTTTCAAAAGTTGATCAGTTTGAACGTCTCCAGTATCTTACTCCTGCAACGGTTCAGTATATAGCCAGCCATCCTGGAGAACTGCGCAAAATTAATGGCTTTTCAGGGGTACGTATAGGCAATTCTGTTTATCAGCCTGAAAAGACGCTATCTACACAAAATGAGAGGTCATATGATATCTATGAAAACAGGGTTGTTTTAGGTTTCATTCGAGAAATGATTGATTCCTTAGATAAGCTGCATGAACAATGTTGCGCCTTGCTTAAACAAATTCCTGGCAATGAAAATTATAGTGACGAATACATTTATTCCTCTTTTTTCATGTTTATAGAAACGAAAAGAATGCTGGAAAATGGATTAACTCGTCTGACGGATCTTCAAACAAAGTTTATGCAACTTTGGACAATGTACAGTGGTGCGTTAAAGATAAAGGAAGAGATAACAATAAGAGCCCCTCGCCCATCCAGTATTTTTTTGTCAGTTCCGCAATATAATCGTATCTTTGTTCAAATTCATAAATGGTTTCGGTTTGGCATTTATGATTTTGCCAGAGAAAATTACATGTTCTCCTTCATAAAGATTTCTGCACTTTATGAAGGATACCTTCTGGCTAAAATGATTGCATACTTTCAGAGCAGAGGATATTTGCTTGAAAGCACAAAGAAATGTATATATCCGACAAAGCGCAATTGGAAGTATAAAAATGTGAATAGTGTCAATACATTTTTTTTCAAAAAGGATAGATATAATTTGACACTTTATTATCAGCCAGTCATTTATGATTCTGATGAGAGCAGTATAAATGGAATTGGTTTGTTTCGTAATAATTCCATTCCCATTTTGAATGGCGAAGAAGATGAAAATCGATTGGGTGGTCATTATTATTCTCCGGATTACTTAATTAAGATGGAAGATAGTTTATCTACACGATATCTTATATTGGACGCAAAATTCAGCGACTTGGCTTGCGTAAGGAGATATCATGTTAGAAATCTTGCATTTAAGTATTTATTCTCTATAAGTACCGTCCAACCTACTGATTTAGTAGTGGGATTGTGTGTACTTTATGGAAAGTGTAGGCCTTCAGATCAGATACAAAGTGCATATGATAAGCAATTACAAAACCAGCAAATAATGCCTATAACTGAATTATTGCCATTGATGGAGAGCATCGCAGATGATGAGCATTACAGAAACCTGGATGCACTTATGAGAAAGGCTTTTAGCTTATATTAGAATATGAATAAGTTTTCTTTACTTGAGAAGGATTTACTGAAACTTTCGGGTTTTGTGACTAAGTGCAGACTAAGCCAATTGTAAGAAAAAGTGAGAGAAATGTTATGCGGCGTGGGCTCTTGCCCGCGCTTATTTTTTTTCAAGATTGATAATTTATCATATATGATAAAATCGCGAAGTCTCTATCATATATGATAATTATTATTAAACAACCATTCAGAAAAAACTCTTTTCTTTGAAGGCTGTTTTCTATTCTATTTATGGAACGGAAGAATTCTGAGCTGAGAATTTTTGCGAAGAAAAATTCCGCGGGCCGAAAATTCCGACATAATGAAATATATAGGATAA
>JAJQDT010000132.1 GCA_021202075.1 Lachnospiraceae bacterium
AGGAACTCCGTGAGGAGACACAGCTTGTGGCCGACCTGGTGCAGCAGTGCATCCGCGAGAACGCCAGCGTCGCCCTCGACCAGAACGAGTACCAGAAACGCTACGATGCTTTGGTCGCTCGGTACAATAAGGCGAACGACCGGCTGGAAGCGGTCACAGCAGAAATCACCGACAAGGAGCTGCGGAGAGCGACCATTGAGGATTGTCTTGCAGCGATGGAGAAACTTCCGACTGTGCTTGAAACTTTTGACGAGACGGCATTCCACAGCCTAGTGGATTACATCACTGTGTATTCGAATGAAGATGTCCGAGTGACGTTTAAGGACGGCACGGAGATTCATACGTGAGGTAGATGTTGAGATTTGGGGTGGCTGTGACGCTGCCCCTTTTCTCGTTTACGCATATTCGCACTTGCACTGACAAGTTTCTCCAATTTTCTCAACAAATGCTTCCACAGCTTCAGACGGGTGCTTTGCGTAAATAATCCCGTAGGGCATTTTGTAATCCCACATCATCGGGATCGTCACAATGGACGGATGAACATCTGCCCATATGTCCAACGTTTCCATCAGACAGCCGGATTGCTCACATTCGTTAAAAATATTTGTGTCATAAAAATGGGGTATATCTAAAATCGTGATTTTGGGGTGGCTGGTTTCGATTTCGTCTCTCAGCCGGTTTAATACGGGAGAGTCGCCGCGCTTCACCAGCATGATTGTTTCACCGTCCAAGTCATTCCAGCACAGTTTTTCCTTATTGGATAATCGGTGCTTTCTTGGGACAGCAATCGCACACTCTCCCTGTTTTATTTGCAGGACGCTGTAATTTTCCTTCCATGTGAGTGAATCGCATGGGCCTGCAAAGCAGTCGATTTTTTCTCCCAGAGAAGACAGCATCTGTTCCATCTGCGCAGGAGTGTCGTCAAACGGGACAATCTGAATGCTGATCGGCAATGTGCCATCGTCTATCTTTGACCATAAATCCACCAGCATTTTGCAGGGGCGAAGAATAGAAGTGCCAACTCGAATGGTCTGCTGTTCTTTCCCGGCAATTTCCCTGGCTTTCGAGATCGCCTGCTCAGAAATTTTCATAATTCTTTTTGCATCTTTATAGATGGATCGCCCGGCTTCTGTCAGGCTCGCGCCCTGATTGGTCCGGTCAATCAGTTTTACCCCGATCTGATTTTCAAATTTGTTTATCTGGTTCATCACAGACGCGGGAGTAATAAATAATTCTTTCGACGCTTTCAAAAAGCTTCCCTGTTCTGCAACAATGATAAATGTATAAAGCTCACGACTATACATGACCTCGCCTCGCTTTTAGTTTTTCTAAAAATGATTTTAACATTTTGGTAGCTTCCATGTCAATGCTCTCCGGATTACAATATAGCCACAGACGAGGCAAGGAGGTTCCCAAAATGGAGTATGTAACATTGAATAATGGCGTCAAAATGCCAATGGTCGGATATGGGACTTATCAGACACCGGCAAGAATCACGGAAAAGTGTGTCGCTGAAGCACTGCGTGCAGGGTACCGTTCCATAGATACGGCACAATGTTATGGAAACGAGAGAGAGGTCGGCATGGCCTGCCGAAAATCCGGCATACCCAGAGAAGAGCTGTTTATCACGACAAAGCTCTGGGGGTGTCATGGTTATCAGGATACGCTTCGTTCCATTGAAAGCTCTCTGAAAAGAATCAATATGGATTATATTGATCTGCTGCTGATCCACGAGCCTACGGGCGATGTCCATGAGATTTACCGTGCTATGGAATCCTATTATAAGGAGGGGAAAATTCGAGCAATCGGCATTTCCAACTTTATGGAAGAACGATATCTGGATCTGGTCAATCACTGCAAGGTGATTCCTGCCATCAACCAGGTGGAAACCCACGTGTTCCGCCAGCAGAAAAAGTTGCGGGAACTGGAATGCCAGATTGGGACAAAGCCTGAAAGCTGGTCGCCGCTGGCCTGCGGTCAGAACAACATCTGGAATAACCCGGTATTGGTACGGATTGCAAAAAGTCATGACAGGAGCGTTTCACAGATTGCCCTGCGCTTTCTGGTTCAGCAGGGAATTATTGTAATTCCCAAAACCACAAGTCCTGAACACATGAAAGAAAACATCTCTGTTCTGGATTTCGACCTGGATGCAGAAGAAATGCAGGCGATCAAAGAGCTTGAGGTTGGGCGGAGCTTATTTGGTTGGTGGTAAACGAGAAAGGTGGTGAAACTTATGGCAAAAAAGATTTTAATTCTCAATGGCGCAGCCAGAAAGAATGGCAGCACCGCGAAGCTGGTTCGCAGCTTCACCGAGGGTGCCCGCAGCGCCGGTCATTCCGTGGAGGAGTTTTATCTTGATAGCATGGATATCCATAGCTGCAAGGGCTGCCTGCACGCAGGACGGGACGCACACAGCCCATGCTCTCAGAAAGACGACATGGATCAGATTTATTCTGCTTTTGCTGACTGCGATGTCGTTGTGTTCGCCTCCCCGCTTTATTTCTGGACAATTACCGGGACGCTGAAAACAGCGGCAGACCGTTTGTATGCGGAGCTGGAATGTCTGGGCTACGGTAAATTCCCAAGAGAAAGCGTGCTGCTCATGACAGCGGACGGAGGTGATTATTCTCAGGCTGTCACATGGTATCGTACATACGAGCGCAATTTGGGTTGGAAAAACCGCGGCGAGGTTTTAGGCAAAGGCAAAACGGAAGCAGCCCGGCAGCTGGGTGCTTCCCTGTAAGTAAAGTTCACAAATTTAATACAGAAAGGAAAAATAATTATGGAAAAGACAATTTTTGTGGTTGGCGCAGGCAAAGGTTTAGGAAATGCAGTTGCCCGCAAGTTTGGGGCAGATGGTTTCCGGGTAGTGCTGATGAGCCGCAGTGCGGAACATCTGGCAGACTACCAGCGGGAAATGCAGAGCGAGGGGCTGGAAGTCGCGACACAGGTTGCAGATACTGCCGATCAGACTTCTCTTGCCGCGGCTATGCAGCAGGCCGTACAGACTTATGGTGTACCGGATGTGCTATTCTACAATGTGGGGATCACCGCAGCGGACGCAGATGTGTCCGGCGGCATTAACACAAAGGTTCTGGAGCAGCGTTATCAGGTGGACGTGCTGGGTGCTTACACCTGCATTCAGCAGGTACTGGGAGCAGAATTCAGCCAAAAACAGGGTACCATCCTGATTACCGGCGGTGGGCTGTCCATGTACCCCAGCGCAGCGTATCTTCCCCTTTCCATGGATAAAGCCGCTTTGCGGGCCATGGTATCAGCGCTGCACTCGGTGTGTAAAGAACAGAATGTATTTATTGGTACTGTCCAGGTCTGCGACACCATCGGCGGCTCTGAAAAGTATATGCCGGAGAAAATTGCCGAACAGTTCTGGAAACTGTATCAGGATCGCACCGACGCCGAAATCGTTTACTAAGCTGACTGATACGAGCAGCAGTCTCCCGGTTTGGAAGGCTGCTGCACTTTTTGAAACGGAGGCTCATCTATGACAAATGAAACCTTGCTCACAGGAAGGCCATGGAAGGGGATTCTTACTTTCATGTTTCCGGTATTTATGGGTTTATTGCTTCAACAATTCTATAATACGGCGGACACAATCATTGTCGGTAATTTTGCCGGTGAAACTGCGCTGGCGGCTGTTGGAGCTTGCGGCGTTTTGACTATGGCCTTTCTTGCACTGGCAAACGGTTTCTCTGCCGGTGCCTGTGTCCTGATTTCACAATTGTTTGGTGCAGGCGAGAATGAGAAAATGCGCCGCCAGGCATCCTCCTCTTTACTTCTTATGATAGGTATGGGACTGGCAGCAACGGTGGTAGGTGTTTTAATCAGTCGTTTTGCACTGCGCTATCTCCTTGCCACGCCGGAAAGCCTGATGGACATGGCAGACACCTACTTCAAAATATATTCACTTGGACTGCTGTTCCAATTCAGTTATAACATTATCGCAGGCATTCTGCGCGGGATAGGGGACAGCAAGGCGACGCTTTATTTTCTGCTGATTGCAAGTATCATCAACATCGCACTGGACATCGTATTCGTCTACAACTTTCGCATGGGGGTAACAGGGGCTGCCATCGCAACGGACATTGCCCAGCTTGCTTCCTGCGTGGCTGCTTTTGCTTACATGATGAAAAAATATCCCCTGTTTCGGTGGAAACCAAAGGAGTTTACTTTTGAGTGGACGCTGGCCAGACAGACATTACAGCGCGGTTTTCCAATGGCACTGCAGCAGTTGATCGTATCACTTGGATTTGTGTTTATCCAGAGAGCGGTCAACAGCTATGGGGAAGCAATGACGGCATCTTTCTCCGTTGCCCAGAAAATCGAAACCTACATGACCCTTCCCTCCAGCGCTTTGCTGACACCCCAGGCCACCTATACGGCGCAGAATATCGGCGCTGGAAAACCGGAGCGGGTGATAACCGGTGCAAAGCATACGGTTATTATCTCTGAACTCATTTCCATCTGCATTTTGTCCGTCGTGTTTGTTTTTGCTGCCCCCATTGTAAACGCGTTTGGGTTGGGTACGGAAGCTGCCGGTTACTGCACCGCACATATCCGGTGCGTGGCGATTTGCCTGATTCCCTTTGCATCCTATTACCCAATATTGGGGCTTTTTCAGGGAGCGAATAACTCGTTGTACTCCACCTTTGTTGCCACCAGCGCACTGGCGATTCGAGTCATTTCCACCTATGTTTTACAGGAAATTCCCGCTATCAGTTATCGTATGGTCTGGTGGAATGCACTTTTCGGATGGGGACTTGGCTGTATTCTTACGTGGGTACATTTTTTTCGAGGAAAATGGAAAAGAAATGTTGGCTGATTGCATATCCAACCGAGCCAGTAACCGACTAAAATGCATGAGATGTGCCTTTATCGATGCATTTTTCCGTATGGCATTTAATCAAAGTCGGTATATGTCGACATCCAAATAATCGACCTAAATTTAACACATTTTATATTTAAGAGCGACTACACAGCCGCTCTTTTTTGCGTCCATTTGGATGTGATTACGATGTTTTCTCAGCCAGTATGTGTCCGCATAATAAAAGCCGGGAACTCCCGGCTACCATGCACACCCTGAACCCTTCCTGCACACCCTAAAATCTCTTTGCACACCCCTATGCACACTCGCGCACAGCTCCGTTGGATTGTATCAAATATGTAGGACAAATATCTAAAAATGTCAGAGACGCCAGTTTCTTCTGGTATTCCTGTAATTTTTTTCGCTTTGTTTTCTCCTCACTGATTTCACAAATATCTGAAAGTTCTTTCTTCAGATCATCAAGGAATAACGGATCTATGACCTTGTGAATATTTTCTATGCTAGTGTAATGCATCCCACCTGATCGTCGAGTTTCCGGATTCAATGTACTCTCAAACACCGCCCCAAAAATAGTAGGGCTTATTTCAGACCAGTCAAAATCCTCGCTGGCCTTCGTAAGAAGCAGTTCCCTGATTTCATCCGTAAATGGTGGTATCTCTATATCTTCATCGGCAAACAGACCTCCATTCACGTATGGAAATGCTGCCAATTTCGGATTATCATCTTTCAGATAAGGATCTCGATCTTCTATAGGTGTATCCAGAATCTTAAAAAGGTCTATCATAGCGCGACGCATATGTCGAGTATCAGTTTCTGCCAAATAATCATGAAACATTCCATGATGCCCGAACAAGTTTGCATCCTCACCGTAAAGAAGAAAAACCAATCGTACGCAAAGCACATTCAAACTTTTCATAGAATGCGCACTCTCCGGATCTGCATACTGCTTTGAAAAAGCATCATAGAGCAAGCCAACAATCTCGCCAGCTGCAATAGAAACTTCCATTTCACGTTTCAGATGCTCGTTGCCAGTATCTACAAGAAATTGGAGGCGATAATATTCTTTCGGCAAATTTTCCAGAAGAATTATTTCCGGATCACCTCCTGGCTTATCCATATCGTAGACACGAAATTCTGAAAAATTACAAGTAATTACCCAGCGCGGATGCTGGCTAACCGGAAGCTCTATGATATACCGCTTTGCTTGTTCAAACGGAGTCAAAAGGGACCCATCTGACTGCCTAATTGGTTTATTCAAATTTTTGCCGAGTCCCTTTTGTTCAATCATCACTTTTGTTGCGGGAATTACACCGTCAATAAAGCTGGTATGATCGAGATGAACCTGTTCTTCGAATGTGATGAATTGTTCCGGATGCTCAATGCCGTAGACATCGCGGAGAAGCGAGAGCCAGAACGATTGACTCTCTCCTTTTTCATACCCTTTTCCTTTCCAATAATCAGCAAAATCCTTTGCTGCTTTTCTCTGCTCAGTATCTGTCATTGTGTTATCCCTCTCTATTATCCAAATGCAGTTTTTCCCTTAAATCACTCTCAAACGCCAAAATTTCATTCAGGCATCCATCCAGCTGGTCAAATATGGTTTCTTTAGATGTTTTTTCATCAAAACTTATAGTGCTTGTTTTGAACGGTGTGCGCCACTTCCAATCCTCTTTTCTAAACTTGGCTGGATAAAATTCATTAATTTGATCGCATATTTGACGAAACTCCGATGTAATATTTTGTGAGCTGATTGCAAACTGAATATAAGCGGTATTTCCTGTCCGGTTTACAATTTCATAAAAATAATGGTTGTCTGTATTCCATCCGCTCGGTGCGCCCACAATATCCGGCAGGATTTCCGTCATTCCCGGCGTAGTAAAGCGCGTATATGTACGATTACATTTAGCGATATTTTCAATCACGCCTTCTTTTTGTATCGTCCATTCTTTCAAAATACCTGCTATCTCCATCAGGCTCTGCGTCGAATCATCAATATCCTGCAAGTAAGGTAAAATAGCTCTGCAGAAACTGTCGCTCCATTCAGCATGAAACTTTGCCATACGAGACCAGTCAGCTTCATTTGTAATACTTACATCCCGAAGATGATAGCTAATCCACGAAGCTTTATATTGATCAGCCCTTTCCCAATCAAGCTGCCCGCCTACCTGCTTTTCGATCTCATCTTTGTGTGAAAATAACATATCGAAGGTTTCTTTGTTTTTAGTCGCGTTACTGTTACCCAGATAGAAATCCACCCTCGCATTGTCATAATTGGCTATACAACTGATATAAAAGCCACTGATGCCTACAAATCCCGACAGCGTATTCGACATTGTTGGATTGACATTACTGAACGTACCCCGGTATAAATGCTGATTCTGAATAATCGGTATCGCATAAGACCAGTAACGTTTTCTGATCTCATGCCTGTCGTTTTCATTTCCTTTTTCGCTCTCTGCATCTTTAAGATAGAAAACCAAATCCATAGGATCAGCATCATAAAGTGGAAACAAGCGGCGAAGAATTGACATTTTCATTGAGGTACTGCTGTTCTTTTCAATATAAATATTATCATCAATTTTCAGGGCTTTTCTGCATTCTTCAGCAGTGCTGCTCACATACTTCGTCAATTCTGAATTATTGTCGGTACTGTAAGCTAAACCGGACAGGACAGACCGGTCTTTCTGATGCAGATATTTTATTATATGTTCATACATATCAGCCCAGCTCGATACCGGCCGTTCCACATTCAGATAACTGTAGCGGACAATCTCCCTGCTGGTCAGATCAACATTTTCATCATCAAGAGAGCAGGAATCAAATTCTTTCTTAACTGGTACAAAATCTGTTTTCGGAAAATCCCAGATTGTTTTGGCGCGCTCAACCATTTCTTCATTTCGTTCTTCCAATTCCGGCAATCCCCAGGCATTCTTTGTAGCAATTTTCTGATTCATCTTCAGACCACTTACCTTGTAGCCCCCATCCTTCGCATCTCGTTTTTCAATGAATGAATTATTGCTAAGGTTTGGGTTATAACCGGTCAATGTTAAGTTAGCCAGTCTGTGCAGCCATGTGGCATGAATCTCTGCGTAATTCGGCCCAAGTTCCTCCGTCCATGCCGGGGTGAGGTGCTGCGGCATAATATGTTCGATTGTATAGACATTGTTGTCAAGGTGTGTGTACACATCTTTCGTCTCAACCGTTCCAAAATTCTCAAACCGCTCGAAAAGATACGCCTTATATTTTCCACGCATCTGATAAACCTGCTTCGTCGCGAGTGCCTCTGTAAATTCAGCGTCATCCGGGAAACGCCCGCTTTCCTTTTTCGACAGGAGGGCATATATAAATTTATTCACATAATCGTCTGTCGTATTATCATAACGAATGATTTCTTTGTTGAGATTCAAAAAGATTTTATTCAGGCCATTTGTCGGTACCTCACATATATTTCTGCGGAACAGGTAATTCTCGGTAATAAGAAAGACCGATAGCACATCATCCACTGTTATTTTCCCATCCTGATTTAAGCGTAAAACTTCCATAAGGAAAGGACGGGTCACAACAATCTCCAACCGCATCATACGATACAGGCAATCATCCAGTTTCTTTGAATTTAATCCGCTCCGGCAGGTAAGCAATTTTTCATAAAGCCTTGCATATCTCAAAAGATCGGACAGCAAAGTCTCTATCGGCTGTCTGGTATCTTCAGCATAGCTTTTGAAAGAGCGGTAAACATTGCTAACGGTCGGAGTGATCTGCTGTTTAACACTCAGATAATCCCTGATAAAACCGCTAACCTCGTTTGCCGTGCATTTTTCTATCTTTGACCAGTATTTCTCGTAATATGTGTTCTGCTCCTGCGGGGATAACCCCATTAAAATATAATTTCGGATTTTATCTCCCTCAGTCAAAGCAAGGCCGGTAGAGTTAAGACTTTCAAAAATCAGCTGCGCATTGTCTCCCGCTCCAAGAGTAATACTGATAATTTCAAGTTTCCCAATAGCTGCAAAGAGTTCATCCACCGTCACTTCTCTCTTGAGAATCATCTCACAAAAATACTGATAATTGAGAGTAAGGTTTGAAGACCAGTCAAAATCTTCCTGGTCTCCGTATAATTTTGCAAGCGCATCCCGATCCGCCTTCACCGGGCGGAGCTTAATTCTATCGTCTTCCTTTGCCCACGGAGCGACTAAAAATCTCTGAAGGATTTGCTCATCCAGCTTTTCCTCCGTCGCTGTGACCTTTCCCTGGGCCACGAGGTTGCAAATAGCCAGCAACAGCAAAGAAACTGTAGTAAGCCGCTGCTGTCCGTCTATGATGTGATACTCTATCTTACTGCCATTGGGTACCACTGAAGAAACAATACTTCCGAAGAAGTGGCTCTCCCGTTTATCAAGAATGATCTTCTTCAAATCATCATAAAGCTGACGGCAGTTGTCATTCTTCCAATCGTATTTTCGCTGATAGACAGGAATGACATACCTCTTGTCTGCACCCTCCATAAATCCCAGCATTTTTGCTTCTGAACCATTCATAAATCTTTCCCTTTCGTATCTTTCCACTTGCTGTCTGTCACTGGAACTTTGCCCCTGTTTTGGATATATCCTTTATCGTATTATAGGCCACATAAAACACTTCTTCACGGATTGCAGTTCTTACACGGTTCATACCCCATGCTAATCACATCCTCCCGGCTCCCTGTGTATTCCTGCTTGTTTTTCTCGCTCATCTGGCTGACACTGGAACAGGATGGATAGTGAAACTTTTTTGTGTTCGTGTTTAAAATATAAGTTACTTCCGTACCATCAGATAAATCCTCATCTGATTTTTCGCCGCCTGACTGATCTGTTCCAATTTCCGAATCTTCACTATCAGCGGATGCCGACTCGCTCTCTGCATAGCTGTCGCCCGTCGCATAATCAATCACAATCCCCGGCTGAACGTTATAACAATAAATGTTGAACTGTACTCCATCTCCGTTATCCTCAACCGACACAGCTTCCATCAGGACACCATTTGCCACAAGATTGTCTCCGTCAAAGATCGGCGTCACCCTGTAAAGAACATGATTATCCGTCTCCTGAACATAATCTGCTACCATGTCTTCATATGGAAGCATCCCTTCGACATTAAGATATCTTGTACCCGTGATCAGATTTTTCTCATTTGCATTCTCACCTGAGAGTTGATATCCAATCAAATGGCAGCGATTGTATAAATAATTTCCATCTATGCCATCATATTTCACCGTATGCCATCCGATTGGTTTGATCGGTCCTATCGCCCCTCTTTCTTCCGTTGGCATAATATCCTGACCTATATTGGCAACAGCAACACCACATCTTCCCAGAGAATCCAGCTCACTGTAAAATTCATAAGATGTCGTAGTCAAATCCGCTTCATCAAAAAACGGAATATTTTCATTGATAACCACATAAGGCGTTCCTGAATAATCCGGAATGTCAGCCAAACTTACTGTTTCAGCAGATTCCAGCGCAACAATCTCCGATTCGTAAGCGCCGCTGTCTTCTGCTGCGCACCCGACAATGCCCCCGGACAGGAAAGCAAGCACACATATCCAGAGCAGGATGCTGTGAATTTTTCTGTTTATACAGTCAGTTCTCTTTTTTTCCATTCTCATCTGCGTCGTTCTTCCTAAGCTCGTCCATATATCCTGCCGTAATAATACCTGACGGCAGGGCAACTACTGCTATGCCAATGAGAGACGACAGCATAGCAACAACTCGTCCCGCAACGCTCACCGGGTAAATATCTCCGTATCCAACTGTCGTTAAACTTACCATTGCCCAATAGAACGCTTCGAAGAATGTTTCAAAAGTGTCTGGCTCGACATTGAAAATTACAAGAGCTGATAGCAAAACATACGCTGCCGCCAGTGTGCATACAGCCAGCAGCGGTACCCGTTGATTGCGAATCACGTTCATAATGATCGTTATGCTTTTCGAATATCGGAACATTCTGAAAGCCCGGAATACTCTGAATGACCGAAGAAGCCGAAATATTTTGAGCAGTCGCAAGCCACTGTTTACAGGTAAAAAGGTGGGGAAGATTGACAAGAGATCGATAATGGCCATTGGTGTGAACGGATAATAGAAAAAGGATTTTCTTCCTTTTTGCAGCTTCAAATCCGCGGTTGCCAGCCTTAACAAATAATCTGCAATGAAGACAGCAGCGGCCAACTTATCAATCATTTCAAACGCAGCAGTAGTCTCCTTAAACGCCAAAGGCACCATACTCACGATGATTACCGCTATCATCCCATAATCATACAAGGTACTGAGACGGTCTTCTCCGTTTGTCGGTTCGATTATTTGATATGCTCGTTCTCTCTTGTTCACAGTGGAATCTCCCTTTATTTTTCACGCCCTTTGGGAAATCAGTATAGCACACGTTCAACTGATATTCTATACAAAAACAGTAATGTTTTTTTACACTTTCACGCATTACGCTCAACAATACGACAGCCGCCTGTATTCCTCACTTCCGCTCTCAATCACCCGGAACAGATCATCCAGTCTCCGGATTTTCTGCCGGCGCTGCCTGCGGGCTGCTGACGGCTGATACTTTTTGCTGACCTGCCGGATGTCAAGATTTCCATCTGCTGCTTTCTCGGCCACGCGGAACTGGTCATGCTTGTATATGTATATAAAAACGGAAGTTATCGTGTCCGAGTACAGTTGATCCATTTGTTTATGATACCGCTCCCGTTCCGGATGCTCGAAGTTCACTGGCCTGCCCGAAGCGTTCCTATGATAAAGGATAAAACTCTGTCGGTGCTTGCTGTAAATCAGTTTCCAGCAACCGATCTCCGTTTTTATGAAAAGTTGGCCATCGATCATTTTAAATTCCATTTTCCGGTACTGCGCATATCTATGCAGATTCGGTCGCTCCTGCTCGAATCGGAACTTCATCGTGTTGCAGTATCTGCAAGGTCGAAATCCATCCTTTTCCATGTCATGCTTCGATTTTTCCAGCTGGTACTTTGGCAAAATACGTTTTGCGTAGTGACAGCCTGGGTAATGATAGATTTTTGTCCGGCTGTCTATGCTGGCGATTCTTCGTTTATACATTCCTGCTCTCCTTTCTGTCCTCCATGACTTTCTTCGCTCTGGAGAACCTTACAGATCACTGCGGACGGTGTGATGAACATGACCTCTGCTTTGAATTTCTTTCCGACTTTTTCGTAAATCCGTCCGGCACTCATTGTGCCGACGACTGTCGTGTACGGTGCGTTCGCCACATGGCCAACCGTCCCGATATGCTTCACCGTTACCTTGATTGCTTCTGAATCATACGGATTCTCCGGTTCCTTCACGCACTTCAATTTCTTCCCGATCCTGAACGGAACCAATCCGTAGTAGTATTTCATTCCTGTGACTGTAATGTACTTCTCTTTCATCTTGCACCTCCGTTATACTTTGTCGTTTCTGCAGGTTTCATAATCTGTCCTGCATCGTGCCTTTTGATGCAGGACGTAGGCCGCGCCATCGTGCGATAGCACGATTCTAAATGGCGTGGCTCTCCCTGGATTCGCACAGGAGACAGCAGCTGCTGCAGTGGCGGTCTCCCCGGAATTTCCCCCGAATCCAGAATATCAGTCTCGACATAATTTCCTCCTGTTCGCCTGAATCATTTTTTATTTCTTCTGCAGCTCTGCAAATCAAAAAAATGGAATCAGGAAAGAACTTTTTTCTTTAACCTGATTCCATTATCCTACTTAGTATGTCCAATAAAAAGGTCTTGCTGTTCGAACTGCAGTTCCCTTCTCAGCTTATTCTTTCCATTTTTTCAACTAATCCCTCTGCGTTTTCTCTCGCTCCATGTCAAAGAATGCTGTATTTTAGCGGCCTCTTGGCGTTACGTTTTCGCTCTTTTCAGTAAATCTGCGAGCAATGACTTTGTGCTACAAAGTCACCCCGCGAGGCGGTTTGCTCGTTGGGGAAAAATCCCCAAGCCCCTTAGAACAGCACCTCCGGTGCTGAGCTGCGCGTTCCTCCGGAACGCTTTGAGAACAACAAAAAAGTAAGCCCGCGACCATCAGATATTTCCGAAAAGTCACGGGCAGTGCCGCCTGTCGGCGTCAAACTTTTTTGTTGTTCCATGCCGGTGTCGTGCATAATATCAGAGCCAGCGCCACCGGCAGCCGTGGCATTTCTTACCAGTGAGGTTCCCCATATGCACGGCAACAACCATCAATTACAACTATCATTCTGTTTTCAATCGGGCTGACCTTTCAGCATTTTCAACTTTCGCATATAGCCGATGCTGTCAGCACAGCCCTGAAAATAAATCTTCTCGCTTTCCATACTCCAAAAAGTTTCCCTGATATCAACGATCGCCAGCAAGCCCTCGCATTCCTCAACCGTCAGACTACGCGGTTCAGTGCTATCCATCACTGCTCTCACATTGGGATATTTTTCATAGATACCATTCATCTCCGCTACCAGTTCCCGGTACTGGTCGGATGTTACATCCGGCTTTCCGGCCATACTAATATACTCAGTAAACTCCGAGTCGTACTGGTCGAAAAAGGTCTGAAACTTCAATTCTTCTTTCATCATCTACCACTCCTTTTTGATTTTTTCTCCATCCAGCAACTATAAGGCATCTGTTTCAATTTAAAACAGCAGATGGATGGCTACATCTTCATCTTAATATGGAAAATGGGCAGCGTCAATTTTGTCGCGCCGCCCATTATGCGTTAATGAGACAGAAACTATTCTTCCAGATTTATTTCTGCTGCTTTCGCAAAATCTGCTTTCCTTCCGGTAAGCTCGGATTGCTTTTCTTCTGGCAGGCTCTCATACACACCCTTGAATCCTTCCTTTTCCAATAACGGAGTGCCTTTTGCCATAAGATACAGCTTCGTATCAAACCATTCCACCCACAATTCTTCAAATAATGATTTGCTGTCGGTAAATGTTTCTTCTTCCGCAAACCCCATTGACGGTATATAGTCTTTCAGCATTACGAAGCCGTATTTCCCAGCATCAACAACTATATCGTCCGCCATCTCATACAGTTCAGCAAAAGCATCAACTACCTTTTGACATTTTGCACGTTCTTCCTCTGTGATATAAACCTGTTCCTCCATATTCATTCACCTCGCATTTTGATTTTTGCCTCCATCCCGTACCCACTAATAAAAGCATAT
>JAJQDT010000140.1 GCA_021202075.1 Lachnospiraceae bacterium
GTTCATATTGTGGGAAGGGCAGAGCTAATTTACCCTTCTGTCGCTCCAATCATTTTAATAATCAGGAATTTCTGGCAGAACATCTCGTATTGAAAGGCGGAACGGCAATTAACACGGTTATCTTTAATTTGCCGAGATTGTCAGTTGATATTGATATGGATTATGTTCCAAATGGAACAAGAGACGAAATGGAATCATCCAGGAATAAGATATCTGCCATTATCAAGGACTATATGGAATCGGAAGGGTATTCCCTTTCACCTGCGTCCCGCTTTAGCTTCAGCCTGGACGCTTTTTTGTATCAATATCGGAATTCGTCAGGAAATAGAGATAATATCAAGATTGAATTGAACTATTCTCTCAGATCGCATCTTTTTGAGCCGGTTTATTTGCCGATGCTTACAGAGGTGTTTGATGACAATTTTCTGATACATACAGTTGCGCCGATGGAAATATTCTCAGCGAAAGCGAATGCGCTGCTTAGTAGAGCGGCGGCGAGGGATCTGTATGACTTTGATAATATGATAAATTACGCGTTGTTCGATGAATCCGAGAATGATACTTTTCGTAAAAGTATCATCTTCTACAACACGATTTCACAGGAAACCGTCAATTTTTCATTTGATACATCTGCGATTGACAGCCTGAATTTTGCGAAGATAAAAAGAGATCTGTTCCCTGTGCTGAGAAGCAGAGAGTTCTTTGATCTGGAAGGTAAAAAAACAAAGATTAAGAAATACTTTGCGGAACTTATGAATCTGTCGCAAAAAGAGAAGCAATATATGGAAGCTTTTGCTGCGAAGCAATATATGCCGGAGCTATTATTCGATGATGAGGATGTGATTGAGCGAGTAAGAAAACATCCAATGGCACTTTGGAAATGCCGGGTATAGTCTTGCCGCGCCGTCTAAAAAAGGTGTGTAGCGTACAGTTCGACACCTACTTTTTTTAGAAATTTCTAAAATCTGTCTAAAATCACAGGTTGATTTTGAATGAACAGGAACGATCAGGAACGTGCAGGAATGAATTCGAACCCATAAAAAACCCTGATAAAATCAGGCTAAATTGAACGCGAATGGTACATACCGTACAGTAAAGGCTCCGACTCCTAAGCGAAAGGCCGTGGGTTCGAATCCCGCCAGGGACGGGATTTTTTAAGCGGAAATCTGCTAAGAACGTGTTAGCTGACACGAAAACAGGTTCCGCTTTTTTTATTTCCGCGAAGCAACGAGCCAAGTAGCCGGAGCCATAAGGTATCCACCGGCAAGCCGGTTCCCCTTATGGCATAGCTTGCACGGATATTTGGCGGTGCTGTGTGCCAGTGGCACACGTTTAGCACCGACCGGAGCGAAGCGTAGATGCCGCGAGATTCACATACCCCGATGCTTGCATTGGGGTATGTGAATGGCTAACGAAAGTCGTCAGGTTCAGTCCCAGCTAAGATTTTGAGGATTTCTTAGCCGGTCAGCTAAGAAAAAAGGGTTTCCAGCTAAGAAAGTTGTTGGTTGAAAAATCCATTCAAATTCATTCAAAATCAGCGAAAATCAGTTCTGATTTACCTATCTAAAAAATTCTCAGGTTTCGTACATACTTCCTCTGGTTAAGATCGGTTAGCTGAAATCGGTGCTCCATCTAAGAAAAATTCCATTTTGCTAACAGAACACAATCCTGATCTTAGCTGTACATGGATGCTTCAGGAGAACAGACCGCGCTGTCTGCGGATGAAGTCTTTGAGGGCTTTTCGACCAGTGTGGAGACCGATGAAGACGGTACCATATGGCTTTACTATGAGTCCCATAAAGTAGATATTACGGAATATCTGTCCGGAAGCAGCAAAAGCTGCAAACTGGCGATCAAAGATAATGGGACAACGACCTATTTCGATATAAAGTTAAATGGGAGCGGCGGATATAGCCTGTCCTCATCGGATTCACCGGAGGGTTCCTCTGACGCATATACGATTGTAGACTATTTTGAAATATGTCTTTTTCTGCGGAATGCGGTCAAAGAAAAGATCTTTTAATTCTTCGACTCTGTGTATGCGCACTTTTCCGTCGACGATCTGGCTATGCCGGATATGAAATAAAACGTGGGAAGAATATTTCGCTGAAAGGTAAAGGTCAGAAACGCTTTATCCGTCTGTGTTCTTTGGGTGACGGCTATTCCGAGGAAGATCTTCGTGTGGTGTTGGCCGGAACAAAGGAGCATCAGCCCAGAAAGCGGGCAAGAGGCGTGAAAGAAAAGTCATTTGCCGATACAAAGCCGAAGCTGCAGTTGCTGATTGATATTCAGGAGAAGATGGAGCAGGGGAAGAGCGCTGGATATGCTCGCTGAGCTTTGTGATTCTCTGCTGCAAGCAGCGAGAATCACAAAGCTCACTTTATAACAATTCGGTCATATTCTCATACGGCCATCGAATGATTATATCAAAATCGGTAAAGAATCCATCAAAATCCATCATTATTTTTTATATACATTTTTGCGATAATACAGTTACTTCATTTGATGCGCGCGTGGAAAAGAATTTTATACCGTGCCTTGTGCCAAAACGGTACGGGACATGGAAAGGAGGTATTTATGCAAGTATTCACAAATGCCATGAACGGCCTGAACTCCATTGTCTGGTGTATGGCTCTGGTAATCCTGTGTCTGGGCGCGGGTCTGTGGTTTTCAATCCGGATGAAATTCCCACAGGTTCGTCTGTTTAAGGATATGGTGCATTTGCTGGTTCATGGGGAAAAGTCAGAAAGCGGAATCACTCCGTTTCAGGCGTTTGCTGCAACTGTTGGTTCCAGAGTCGGCATGGGTAATATTGCTGGCGTGGCAACGGCCATTTATTTTGGAGGTCCGGGAGCCGTCTTCTGGATGTGGGTGATCGCGTTTATCGGCTCCGGCTCCGCATTTATTGAGTCATCCCTTGCGCAGGCCTACAAGGTAAAAGACAAAAACGGCGAGTATATGGGCGGTCCGGCCTATTACATTGAGCGGGCACTGCATTGTAAGCCGTATGCCATTGTTTTTGCGATTGCTACGATCTTAGGGCCTGGCATACTGATGCCGGGGCTTCATATCAATTCGATTGCTTCCACTTATGAGGAAGCGTTCGGCGCAAACATGGTTGTTGTAGGAGCGGTTTTCTGCGCGGTTCTGGCACTGGCTGTCTGCGGCGGAATCAAGCGGATTGGGAAGATTGCGGAATATATGGCTCCGGTTATGTGCGTGATTTATGTAGCTTTGGCACTGGGTATCATCATTACACATATCGGTCAGCTTCCAGGTGTGCTCGCACTGATTGTCAGCTCCGCGTGGGGTGTGAATCCAGTGTTCGGTGGAATTATAGGTTCGGCGATTTCCTGGGGTGTAAAGAGAGGTATCTATTCAAATGAAGCCGGTCAGGGCTCCGGAGCTATTGTTTCAGCGGCGGCGGAATGTTCCCATCCGGCAAAACAGGGATTGGTTCAGGCATTTTCGGTCTATATTGATACCCTGATTGTGTGCAGTTCGTCTGCTTTTATCATTCTTCTCACCGGAAGCTATAATACGGTTGCAGCAGATGGAGAGACAATGCTCGCAAATAACATTCCGTCGGTGGAATATGGCATAAGGTGGGCACAGACTGCGCTCTCAACTGCTTATGGCGGCTGGGCCGGAAAACTGCTGGCAATCATCATTATCATGTTCGTCTTTACATCCCTGATGGGTTACTATTATCAGGCGGAGGCAAATGTCCGTTATCTGGTAAAAAACAATAAGATTGCGGTATGGGTTATCCGGATTGTATTTCTGGTATCTGCGTTCTCCGGGGTTCTGGTAAATGGAGAAATCATCTGGACGATGGGAGATACCGGAGCCGGTATGATGGCTTGGCTGAATATTGTTGCGATTTTACTTTTGTCAAAGAAGGGCTTCGCTCTTCTGAAGGACTATGAGGAGCAGAAAAAGCAGGGATATGATCCGCAGTTTGATCCTGAAAAGTTTGGTATTGAGGATGAGACAGGCGTATGGAGCAAACAGGCGGCGGAGTATAAGAAGCAAGATAAGAAATAATGAACAAAATCTATAATAAGTGAAAGGGGATTAACCACTATGTTAAAGGCAACGAAAGCAACTGATCCGGTACTAGCGGCACTTGTAGAGAAAGAACTGGAACGCCAGGAGCACAATATTGAGATGATTGCATCGGAGAGCACGGCGCCACTGGCAGTTATGGAGCTGACAGGGAGCGTATTTACAAATAAGACACTGGAAGGTTATCCGGGGAGACGTTTCCAGGCCGGTTCCCATGTTGCGGATGAGGTGGAAAATCTGGCGTGTGAGAGAGCCTGCAAGCTGTTTGGGGCAGACCACGCAAATGTACAGTCGTATTCCGGTTCTACCGCAAACTACAGTGTTTACGCGGCTGTCCTGAATCCGGGAGATAAGGTGCTCAGCATGCGTCTGGATCAGGGCGGACATCTGACCCATGGTTCGCCGGCAAATTGGGTGAGCAAGATCTATCAGTTTGATTTTTATGCGATGGATCCGGTGACGGAGCTGATTGATTATGATGCATTGGATGCAAAAGCAAAAGAATATCAGCCGAAGCTGATTGTTGCAGGTGCAAGCTCTTATTCCAGACTGATTGATTATGAGCGTATTGCGAAGACAGCGAAGGAAGTGGGCGCTTACTTTATGGTGGATATGGCTCATATCGCTGGTCTGGTAGCGGCTGGCGTCATCCCGAGTCCGATTCCTTATGCGGATTTTGTGACATCTTCTACGACGAAGACATTCTGCAGCGCAAGAAGTGGTATGGTATTCTGCAAGGCAGAGCATGCGAAGATTCTGGATAAGGGGACCTTCCCTGGAGCGCTCGGTTCCATCCAGCTCCATACCATGGCGGCAAAGGCATGGTCTTTCCAGTATGCGGCCAGTGATGAATTTAAGGCTATCATGCAGCAGGTAGTAAAGAATGCACAGTGTCTGGCGGAAGAACTGACGAAGTATGGTTTCCGCATTGTCAGCGGCGGTACGGACAATCATCTTTTGGTAGCAGATCTGCGAGGTAAGAATATCACGGGAAAAGCATTCCAGAACGCGCTTGACGCAGTTGGAATCACGGTAAATAAAAATATGATTCCGTTTGATCCGGAGAAGCCGGGCGTGACCAGCGGCGTGCGGATTGGTCTGACTGCTGTCAGCCAGAGAGGGCTGAAGGAGCCGGAGATCCGTGAGATCGCGGCAATCATGAACAAGGTAGCGGAGGCACCGGATGACGAAACCAATCTTGCAGCGTGCAAAGCGCAGGCAGAGGCCTTAATCGCGAAATTCCCGCTTTATCCGGCAGGAAGCTTTGATGATTAACAGGAAATTTGCATTGCGGTTATAGTTTTATGCATTCGCCCGGCCGTGTGAGAAACATACAGCCGGGCAAAAAAACAAATATACTGTGCCTGAATTCATATGACAGTGTGCGGCGGATGTGTTATAGTGTAAAAAACATTTAGGATTTTTACATAATTGAAGAAAGTAACTGTTCAGGACGGTGCTTTGCACTGGTTGTGAAGCTCATATGAAAACATGGATTACGCAGGGGACAGCACTTATGGATATACAGAAAACAGATTGGGGACAGATTGAGTGGCTTTCTTTCAGCAACAGCACGGAACAGAAACCGCAGGGAATGAATGTGGGGATTGTGACCATTGAGGCAGGCGGATATAATCCACCACATTTGCACTATGATGAACAGATGCTTTACGTGCTGGAAGGGGAAGCGGAGTGTAAAATAAATGGTCAGGAATTCCATATGGAACCTGGTGGGGTTTATTTCTGGCCTGCCGGGGTGATAGATGAAATTCGATGTGTCAGTAATGGCCCGTTTCGCCATCTTCTTGCGTCCAATCCTGTAAATGGCCAGATCACAGATTCCGGAGAGAATGAGCAGAAGCATGGGGATGAAAAACCGGCTCTTGTTCTTAGTCCGGAAGAACGTGTCAGACTGCTGTACGTGGCTGTGGAGGCCATGCGAACACAGTTTCTGGAAAGCCTGCAGTATGCCTGCGTGATATTTGACTGCGAAGGGCATATGGCTTATAAAAGCAAATATTTTCCAACGCGCTGTATGCAGTGCTGCAGCCCTTCTGTCATGTTTGGCGCATCGGTCTGCATGATCCATGCAGGAGGAGAAACCTCCGGGCATGAAAAAGAAAGCTTTTTGTGCCGGCATGGGATGGAATTGTTTAATACCCCGATCTATTTCCGGGGACAGTTCCTCGGAACGGTGATGGGCGGCTTTATCTGGCAGTCAGAACTGCATGAAAAAAGAGTGGAGGGTGTGTATGACCGGCCGCACAGCCATATCGTGGCAATCCAGAGCCTTATGGATCGGATTGCAAAATCCATCCGCAATTTCTGTGAGTTTTATCAGTTCCGGGAACAGCTTACAAAACAGGAAAGAATGCTGAATACCCAGCTTTTGGCACAGAAAACGCTGGAGCAGGATATTCGGAAAGCGGAGTACGCACTGATCGACCTGAAGATCAACCATCATTTTCTGTTCAACACCTTAAACAGTATGGCAGCAATGGCATTAAAGGGCGGAAATGCTGAGCTTTATCAGTCAATTTTAAACCTTTCCGACCTGTTCCGAAGCAGCCTGCAGGTGCAGGGCGAGGTGGTTGAACTGGAGGTCGAGGTTCGTTATCTGAAATCCTACCTTCAGCTGCAGGGAATTCGTTACAGGAATATGCTGGAAGTGGAATATGATATTGACGAGAGCCTGTATTCTTTTACTGTTCCGCATAATTTTATGCAGCCGATCGTGGAAAATGCATTTGTACATGGCTTCACACATGACGAACATAAAAAGGTATTTGTAGGAATATACCGGATGGAGGCCGATGACCGGATAAAAGTGGTCCTGGGAAACAGCGGCGCTGCTCTTTCCGTGCAGGAATGCAGGGCAATCCTCCTTGGAATGCAAAGCGGGACATCCCATGGCCTTTCGATCATTTACCAGAAGCTGGAACACGTCTACGGAGATGCGTTTACCTTTGAAATAGATTCTGGTGTGGAACATGGCACAGAAATGACGATTACGTTTCCGACCATGGGAGGGAAAGAAGGCGGTGAGCGATGATCAGGGCGGTGATATGCGATGATGAGAGCGCATCAGTTGAAATCATCCAGTATTTTATCGAACGGGAGGACTACCCAATCCGGATTGTCGGAACTGCATCCAATGGGTCAGACGCATTGAATTTAATTCGGAAAGAGAAGCCGGATCTTGCTTTTATGGATATCCATATGCCGTTTATGACCGGGTTTGACGTGATACAGAAAACGCAGGATGTGAAATTCATCATAATCACGGCCTATGATTCGTTCGAGCATGCGCAGATGGCGCTGCGGCTGGAAGTCAGCGATATTCTTGCAAAGCCGATCCGCCTCGACCAGCTGCGGCAGTCGATTGACAGGGCTTTAGGCGGGAAATACACGGAAAACAGTACCGTGAACGCAGCCCTTGCATATATTCAGAAACACTACCGGGAGGATATCCGTCTGAGCAATCTGGCGGAAGAAGTCTGCTGTACGGAAAGCCATATTTCCCGCCTGTTTCGTCAGCATATGGATGAAACGGTGATATCTTATGTGCACCATGTCCGGATTAAAAAGGCAGCGAATCTGCTGAGAGACGGGATGTCTGTGCAGGAAGCAGCAGAAGAGGTTGGCTATCAGAGCCTGAACAATTTTTATAAATACTTTAAGCAGTTTATGAAAGAGACGCCTGCCGCTTATCTGAAAAAATAGTACGGTATGCTGCATGGGCCTTAAAAGGATATCAGAAATTGTCAGAAGGAGAATGATGGTTATGGAAGCAATAGAAGAAATGTTGGAGACGAATCCCATGTTGAAAAGAATGCAGGCTACAGAGGAAGTGATCTGGATCAATCCGGATAAAACTTCTTTTACAGATGCAAAGGATTCCTGCGAACTTACTATGGCGGATATTGACGATGCAGAAGCACGACTGCAGCGTTTTGCGCCGTTTATTATGAAATGTTTTCCGGAGACGGAAGAACGGGGCGGGATTATTGAGTCTGTTTTAACAGATATCCCGAATATGCGTACCCTTATCAATGAAAAGTATGACAGTCATTTGCAGGGACGGCTGCTTTTAAAGCAGGACAGTCATCTGGCAATCGCGGGGTCCGTGAAAGCAAGGGGCGGCATATATGAGGTATTGAAGCATACGGAGGAGCTGGCTCTTGCGAATGGAATTCTCAAAGAGAGTGACAACTACGCAAAGCTGGCGGAGCCTGAATGCAGGGATTTTTTTGCAAAGTATACGATACAGGTGGGTTCGACCGGAAACCTCGGCATGAGCATTGGCATCATGAGTGCTGCAGTGGGATATCAAGTCATCGTGCATATGTCCGCAGATGCAAAACAGTGGAAGAAAGACCTGCTGCGAAGCCATGGCGTGACCGTGATAGAGTATCAGGCTGATTACAGTGAGGCCGTAAAGAACGGAAGGAAGCAGTCTGATGAAAATCCGATGAGCTATTTTGTGGATGATGAGAATTCCAGAAATCTTTTTCTGGGCTACGCGGTAGCGGCAAAGCGCCTGATCGGCCAGTTGGCAGAAAAGCAGGTTCCGGTGGATGAAATGCATCCGCTGTTTGTCTATATTCCCTGCGGAGTCGGCGGAGCGCCGGGTGGTATTACCTTTGGACTAAAGCAGGTGTTCGGCGATGCGGTACACTGTTT
Source organism: Lachnospiraceae bacterium (assembly GCA_021202075.1). Lineage (GTDB taxonomy): Bacteria > Bacillota > Clostridia > Lachnospirales > Lachnospiraceae > Choladousia. The sequence goes on from JAJQDT010000140.1 coordinate 8,752, forward strand.
CTTTGTGGAACCGGTGCAGGCTCCTTGTATGCTGCTCGGCATGAGTACCGGACTGCAAAATGGCATTTCTGTACAGGATATCGGGCTGACCGGTCTGACCCACGCGGACGGGCTTGCTGTTGGCAGACCTTCCGGATTTGTAGGCGGCGTCATGAAGCCGTTGCTTAGCGGCGAATTCACCATCCGCGATGGAAAGCTGTATGACTATATGCGCGATGTGCTGGATACGGAATCTGTCTTCCTGGAGCCCAGTGCCTGCGCAGCGTTCCAAGGGCCGATAAAGTTGGAGACAAGCCCGGAGACACGTGCTTATCTGGAAAAAGGCGATTTAAAAGATAAAATGAAAGCTGCATCCCATATCGTATGGGCGACCGGCGGAAGCCTTGTGCCGGAAGAAATCAGGGAGGAATACAGGAATACATTTATTCAGGAATGAGATAGCTTTGGCAGAAGAATAATGAACAGACATTGTAAGAAGATTTAGCCCGTACTGTCGAAAATCTTGTAATTTCTATGGTACGGGCGTTATTTAATTGCTGTATTATGCTTATCCTTAGTTCATAGGAAATCCACCAGCAATGACCGTCGTGACGGAAGCCGCAATTTTCGCAGTGCCTTTGCTTCAATCTGCCGGATGCGCTCCCTCGTGACATGGTACTGCTCACCTATTTCCTCAAGAGTCCAGATTTTCCCATCAACAAACCCAAATCGAAGGCAGATTACATTCCGCTCCCGATCTGGGAGCGTATCCAATACTTTGCTCATTTCCTGCTGCAGCATGGTATACACGGCGGCTTCTTCCGGCGAGAGGGAACGCTGATCTTCTACGAAGTCCCCAAGCTCCGTTCCGTCGTCTTCGCCCACCGGAGTATCCAGAGAGAGCGTTTCGCTTGCTGTTGTCAAAATCTGCTCTACATGAGGGATTGACATATTAAGTTCCCGTGCCAGTTCTGCAGAGGAAGGATCGTGGCCAAGCTCTACAGACAGAGCCTTTTTTGCCCTCAGTATGCGGTTGATCTGCTCATGCATATGAACCGGGACTCGGATAGTACGGCCATTATCGGCAATGCTGCGTGTTATAGCCTGACGAATCCACCAGGTCGCGTAGGTGCTGAATTTGTACCCCATTGTGTAATCATATTTTTCTACGGCTTTCATCAGGCCGATATTTCCCTCCTGAATAAGGTCGAGGAAAGCAAGGCCATGGTTTGTAAATTTCTTTGCGATACTGACCACGAGACGAAGGTTCGCGTTGATCAGTTTTTCCCGTGCTTCATTATCCCCATCAGAAATTCTCTTTGCCAGTTCAATTTCTTCATCCGGAGAAAGCAGGGCAAAAGAACCAATTTCTTTCAAATACATTCGCACAGGGTCTTCTGTACTGACACCTTCCAGAATTTCGGTATCATCCAAAAGTTCTGTATTTTCTGTATCCTTCTGAAGCACATCTTCTTCGGAAAGCAGGAGAGTAGATTTTCCATTATTTCCGTATCATTTTCCGATTCCTGATCGTTTAAATGCATCATCGTCTGCAGAGACTGTTCCTGCTTATCTGTCCGCATAAATTGTACCCCTCGTATCCCCTTATTTGTCAAAAACATACCATTATTGTCGAACCGTGTCAATGACCGATGCTGGCAGCAGCACGGATATTTTGCGTGACTGCTTATTGCACATTGTCCGTCATTTGTCTGTGGAAGAACCGGAAGATTTGTGGTAGGATTGCATACACAGAAATTTAATAAGGTGGATGCTGATTCATGAAAAAAGGAAAAATAGAAATTCTGAAAGAGTGGATTGCAGGACATAAATACTGCTACGCTATGCTGTATCTGGTGTTCTATCTCGTGGTGTTCTTTGCGCTTGACTTTACGATGGAGCCGAAATACATTCTGCACTGTGCGCTGGACGACCGGATTCCGTTCTGCGAATATTTTATCGTATTTTATTTTGCGTGGTATCCGGCGTTCTTTCTGTCGCTCGTGTGGTATATGCTGTGCGATAAAGGAGATTTTCAGCAGCTTTGGTTTATCATGTTCAACGGAATCACGTTCTGCCTGATCTGCTATGTGCTGTTCCCCAATGGGCTGAATCTCCGCGAAGAAGTACCGAACAGGAACATCTTCTGTGCGTTGGTAAATCTGGTGCGCGGGGTGGATGCGCCGGTCAACGTATGTCCGTCGATCCATGTGTCATCGTCTGTTTCCATTGCGCTGGTGACTGCGAAGTCAAGGCTGTTTACAGAGTACAGAGGGCGTAAGATAGCAATCATACTGCTGATGATCCTGATCAGTATTTCTACGTTATTCGTGAAGCAGCATTCGGTCATAGATGTGGTATGCGGCGCGGCGGTAAGTCTTGTTCTGTATATGATCGCGTATCATACGAACTGGAGAAAGCTGCTGAAAGGCAAATTAAAAGTGCTTCTTTGATCGTGAAGCACTTTTGTATGGAAAGAGACTATTTAAAATTGTTGGAATTATAATCTCGAAAAATGAGGGAGTGCCTGACGGCGTGTGGGAGCCGTCAGGCGTGAGTTATGAAATGACGTTGGAATTTCATCCAACATCTACAGTTCTTCTAACATGAAAATATGACCGAAATATGTCTGAATTATAAAAAATCAACCATCAGTCTGCAAAATTCTAATCTGCGAATCTCTGTTGTAGTACCCCTTGTTTTGTGTTAAGATATTCCCAATTTACGAAGCAAAAACGGCGTGTTTCAGCCGCTGTAAGACATTCATGCACTTTCAAAACGAACGGACGGTCAAGGCAAATTATGGACAATCTTCGCTGTGTGGTAGAGAGAATTACATATCAGAACGCGGAAAACGGTTTTTCCGTAATTAAGAGCCGCGCAAAGGGGTACAGTGACCTGGTGACGGTGGTCGGCAATATGCCGGATGTCCATGTCGGATCGGTTCTTACGATGCAGGGTCAGTGGAAGATTGATGGCAAGTATGGGCGACAGTTCTCTGCTGAGAAGTGGGAGGAAACGCTTCCGGCCACGACCTATGGAATCGAAAAGTATCTGGGCAGTGGTCTGATCAAGGGTGTCGGTCCGAAGTTTGCGAAGCGGATTGTTCAACAGTTCGGCAAGGACACGCTGGAGATTATTGAGATTGATCCGGAGCGGCTGATTGAAGTGGCGGGCATCGGGCAGAAGCGCGTGAATCAGGTCAAGAAAAGCTGGCAGGAGCAGAAAGAGATAAAGAATATCATGCTCTTTTTGCAGAGTAATGATGTCAGTACCGCTCATGCCGCGAAGATTTACCGCACATACGGCAGCGAAAGTATTAAGATTGTGGAAGAAAATCCGTATAAGCTGGCGGATGATATATGGGGAATCGGTTTTAAAACAGCAGACACGATTGCGTCGAAGCTGGGTATTGAAAAGAATCGTTTTATCCGGCTGCGGAGCGGCCTAATGTATACGCTCAACAAACTTTCGGAAAATGGGCATTGCTTTGCTGTCCGGGAGCAGCTGATTGAAACGGCTGTGAAACTTCTTGATGTGGAAGCTCCGGAGCTGGAAATGACGCTTGATGAGATGCTCCGTACTGCGGATGTTATCAAGGATGAGGATGCGATTTATCTGCCACCCTTTTATTTTTCAGAGACTGGCTGCGCGAAACGTCTGATCCGGCTGATGCAGGGCGAACGGCGCGTGTCAATGGATGTGGAAAAGGTGATGCGCGAACTGGAAACGCCCCCTCGCGATGCTCGGCGGCAGGACGATTCGCTCATTCCGATGCGCTTCGCGCGGGGCGAATCTGAAAGAGATTCCAAAATTCATTATGACGATGTACAGCTGCAGGCGATTCGACAGGCGGTTGATTCTAAGGTGATGGTCCTGACCGGAGGCCCCGGCACAGGGAAAACGATCACCATGAATGGAATTATTTCGGCTTACCGTATGGCGCGATGCCGGATTATTCTTGCGGCTCCGACTGGCCGGGCTGCAAAGCGGATGTCAGAAGCAACCGGCATGGAGGCAAAAACGATTCATCGCCTTTTGGAATATAAGCCGCCCGAAGGTTATCAAAAGAACGAAGAACATCCATTGGAAGGAGATGTTCTGATTCTGGATGAATGCTCGATGATCGACGTCATGCTCATGTATAATCTGCTGAAGGCACTTCCGGAAGAAATGACACTGATACTGGTCGGGGATACAGATCAGCTCCCGAGCGTAGGAGCCGGAAATGTTCTGAAGGACATTATTGCATCCGGGAGCATCCCGGTTGTTCGCCTCACCCGTATTTTCCGGCAGGCGCAGGGGAGCCGGATTATCATGAACGCGCATCGAATCAACAAAGGCGAAATGCCGGATTTGCGCGGCGGTCGGGATTCCGATTTCTTTTTTGCTGCAAAAGAGACGAATGAAGAAGTTGTTGATCTGCTTGTAAAATACTGTACGAAGAATCTGCCGTCTTACTATCATGTAAACGCATTTTCGGATATTCAGGTACTGACACCGATGCAGCGCGGTGTTTGCGGAGCAGCAAATCTGAATCAGGTTTTACAGGAAGCATTGAACCCCGGAACTATCTTTCTGAAGCGCGGCGGTACACAGTACCGGCTGCACGATAAGGTGATGCAGCAGCGCAACATTATCTAAAATTTTGGATTATCACAAATCAAGGCGGATTCTTTGTTAACCAGTGGAGAATCCGCTTTTAAATTTGTGATAACACTTTTATGCCAGGCCACAGTATTTTAATAATTCATCTTCATTTCCTTTCCACTTTTTCTCTGTTGAACTTTCTCCCCTTTGCTCATGGCTTACTTTTTTAAGCGCTTCTTCAATTGTTTCACTATCAGCATAAGCATAAATGCGTACGGTGTCAAGATTTTCGTGGCCAAGAAAATCACGGATGTATGGCAAAGGGACTCCATTTTTATACATTGCCATTGCAATTGAATGCCGGAACATATGCGCATGTAACATACGTGGAAATGATGGATCTTCCTTTGATGCGACAGAAGCATATTTTTTTAACATACAATCTACATTAGCTGCTGTCATCTGTGTTTTCCCTCCGTGGTGTCTGGTATAAAACAAAAACGAATCCAACGAAGAATCCTCATGAAATTCATCTATATATGCATCCAAATGAGCTTTCACATCTTTCAAAAGAGGAACATATCTTACTTTTCTCCCTTTTCCCATAATTCTTAGCTGAGTAGTCCCCTCTGGGTGAAGGATATCTGAAAG
>JAJQDT010000049.1 GCA_021202075.1 Lachnospiraceae bacterium
AGATGATGGACGCAGGCCACGCCTCGCACGCAGTGCGACTTTTAATGGCGTGGCTCTCCTTTTAAATCCGTTCCAGCTCGTCCAGCCACAGCCGCGCACTGGCGTCGCTCGGCATGCGCAGGTCGCCGCGCGGAGAGAGCGCCACGCTTCCGACCTTCGGGCCGTCCGGAATGCAGGAGCGCTTGAACTGCTGCGCAAAAAACCGGCGGCAGAACGTTTTCAGCCATTTTAAAATGACGCCGTCATCGTAGACGCCCGCAAACGCCAGCCGGGCAATCCGGTAAATCTTCGCCGGAGGATAGCCGAAGCGCAGCAGATAATACAGGAAAAAATCGTGCAGCTCATACGGGCCGACGATATCCTCTGTCTTCTGCGAGATCTCGCCATCCTGCGGCGGGAGCAGCTCCGGGCTGACCGGCGTGTCCAGCACATCATACAGGATATCGCTTACCATCTTCTCCCCGCAGGTGTCCGCATAATAGCGGACCAGATGACGCACGAGTGTCTTAGGCACGGAGCAGTTGACCCCGTACATGGACATATGGTCGCCATTGTAGGTCGCCCAGCCAAGCGCCAGCTCCGACATATCTCCGGTGCCGACCACCAGACCCCCTGTCTGATTCGCAATGTCCATCAGGATCTGCGTCCGCTCTCTCGCCTGCCCATTTTCGTACGTCACGTCATGCACATTCGGATCCTGCCCGATATCGCGGAAGTGGATATTCACCGCATCGCGAATATCGACCTCCCGCAGCTGTGCGCCCAGACTTTTTGTCAGGCCGCAGGCATTGTGATACGTGCGGTCGGTCGTCCCGAAGCCCGGCATCGTCACGGCAATCATCGTCTCACGCGGCAGCCCGAGCAAATCGCAGGCCTTTGTCATCACCAGCAGCGCCAGCGTTGAATCGAGTCCGCCGGAGATGCCAACCACAAGACTTTTGGCATTTGTGTGCTGCATCCGTTTTTTCAGTCCGAGCGCCTGTATCATCAGAATCTCCTCGCAGCGGCGGGCGCGGTCCGCCTCCCCGGACGGCACAAATGGAGCCGGGTCAAAGCTGCGGGTCAGGCGTGTTTCCTCCTCTGTCAGCGAAAAATGGATTCGCAGATAATCTCCGGACCAGTCATGCCAAACGGTTTTCTCACATCCATTCGCCGACAGATCCCGACCGGAGCACGCTGAAGTCAGCTGTTCCCGCCCGGAGCACACCGAAGCCGGTCTGCCAGACGCCCCCTGCGCAGAGCCGGCCGTTCCTGGTAAAGTTCCATTTCCCGTCTGCTGCTGTCCATCCGATGCAGAAAAGGTCGTCATCCGCCTCCGCTCTGCCCGAAGACGGCTGATATCAAACTCCGCAAACGTGATTCCGCTTCCGAATCGTTTCGACTCTGCCAGAATGTGCCCGTTCTCTGCGAGGAGGCTGTGCCCGCCGTAGACCAGATCCTGCGTAGATTCCCCTTCCCCCGCGCTCGCATAGATATAACCACACAAAAGTCTTGCCGACTGTCCCTCGACCAGTGACCTGCGATAACTGCTTTTCCCGGTCACCTCATCGCTCGCGGACAGATTCACAATCACGTTTGCCCCGGCCAGAGCATGCGCAATGCTCGGCGGATCCGGCGCCCACAGATCCTCGCACAACTCAGCCGCCACGCAGAGTCCAAAATCGAAACAGCCAAACAGCAGATTCATGCCAAAGGGGACTGTTTTCCCGCAATAATCGATATAAGAAACCGTTTCCTGCCCCGGCGTAAAATACCTCGCCTCATAGAACTCATTATAGTTCGGTAAAAACTTTTTTGGCACGAACCCCAGCAGCTCTCCGTCTGAAAATGCCGCTGCCACATTGTACAGCTTCCCGTTATGTTCCAGAGGAAGCCCGACAAACATCAATGCATCCTTTCCCTTTGAATGAGCGACAATGCCAGCCAATGCTTCGCGGGCAGCGCGAAGCAAAAGCTCCTGCCAGAACAGATCCTGGCAGGTATACCCTGTGACACAGAGCTCCGGAAATACCAGAATTTTCGCATGCTCCTGCACAGCCGCGTCCATCTGTGCGCAGATGCTTTCCATATTAAAAACACAGTCCGCCACCCGGATTTCCGGTGAGAGCGCAGCCACCTTTATAAAACCATCCTTCATGATTGCCTCTTTTCTACCTCCCTTCCTGCTTCCGTATTCCATATCCATAACTATCCATCCCCCCGCGGCGGCTGTATTTCCATTGCCGGACTCCGCAACCAAAGCCATCTGCCGATCAGCGGCGGCTGTATTTCAGCAGCTCCCGCAGTTCCTCTGTACTCACCTGGTATTTCTTATCGCAAAACTGACAGTTTACCTCGATCGGCTCCCCTTCCGCGATCATATCCTCCAGTTCCTTATTCCCAAGGCTGATGAGCACACGCTCGATCCGCTCGCGGGAACAGTCGCAGTGATACTGTGTTGGTATGGTGTCCAGAATCTCCAGTCCAAATTCACCCAACAGCTCCTCCAGAATCTGCTCCGGTCCCATCCCCGCATCCAGCATGGCCGTAACCGGCCGCACCTGCGAAAGCTTCTTCTCCAGCCGGTCGATCACCTCGTCCGGCGTATATGGCATCAGCTGGATGATGAAACCGCCCGCCTGACGCACGGATCCGGCCGGCAGCAGGGAATCCGGCCGGGAGCCGTCTGTTACATGAGACGCAGAGCCTTCCTCCCGCGAACAATCCGGGTGCGGACTGTCTTTTCCCTGAGACAGGATAGCTTCCCGCAAACCGGGTGATTGGACACGCACATCCGCCTTCTCCAGCAGGACACCGAGTCCCACGGACGAAGGCACCTGCTCAGACATCGCAAAATAATACGTCAGGTCATCCCCGATCTCTCCGGTCTGCAGATTGCACTGCCCGATATAGGGCTCCTTCAATCCGAGGTCGCGAATCACGTTCAGCGTCCCTCTTCCGACTGCTCCGCCCACATCGAGCTTCCCCGCGGCGGTCGCCGGGAGCATCACACCGGGATTATTCACATAACCCTTTACATTCGCCGCAGAATCCGCCGTGACCGTGATACCGCCGATCGGTCCGTCTCCCCGGATCTGCAGCGTCAGAACATCCTTTTCGCCCTTCATCATCGCGCCCATCATCGCGCCTGCACTCAGAAGCCGCCCCAGCGCAGCTGTAGCCACCGGGCTGGTATTGTGATAAACGCGCGCCGTCTCCACCAGCTCTCTGGTTGTCGCAGCAAACGCCCGGATCTGCCCGTCCGCAGCCGTAGCCCTTATGATCCTGTCCATTAAATCCATCCTCTTCTCTTCCAATCGGATAGGTGGAATCCTCTCACCCTATCCGGAGTTCTCGATTTGCTTCGCAAATCGGAACGTACGCTTCTAACACACACTGTTACCGATTTTAGCACATGCCTGCCCCATTTGTCACCAAAAATATTCATAATTTTTCTGATAATTATCCGGCAATCCTCTTCAGACTGGTGATGTTCCGATAAGCCGACGACAGAATCATCTGATTCTGAAGAAGTATAGAAAGTGGTTTCTTCCCATAATACAACAGCTGGAAACATAATTCTTAAGAAATAATGAAATTGTTCTTTTCCATATTGCTTTCATAGCAAAATATGTTATACTCTTTTTTGTAAAGAAACAGCGATTTTCAATTTTATCAAACGAAAACCCCAGAGAGGGCTGGTCTCTGGGGTTTTCTATTCCCTTTTTTTATCGTGGCGGCTTATTCCACGAGGCTTATCACGAGCTATTTATCGCCGTCTAACCATTTGATGAGGAATGGAAAGCCGCGCAAAGGAGAATCGCTTCGCGATTGCATATCCCGTACGAAGTGCGGGATGCCGCCCCGGCGAGGGGCGCGGCCTTCATCCATATCCGCTTCGCGAATATGGATATGTAGTGACTCACTATCTCAACCGCAACGGCAACCATAAAAGAAACAGCAATTTTCATGATATCACCTCCCCTCCGTACCATATGTAGGTTCGGTAACATCATTATAATATCACTTAAGCAGATTATTTTCTACATATTTATATTTTGCATTTAATTAATGTTTAAATAAAATTAAATTCACATGTTTATGTGTCACAAAGTATTAATAATTCCAATTAATCCTCCCATCAACAGCCCGCTGGCATAGAGCGTCAACATGAGCGCCAGATTCTCCCTGCGGTTTCGGTTCTCGCGGAACAAAACCAGAAGCCCGGTACCGGCCCCGCAGAGCAGTCCTGCGAACAGTGCGCCGCTGCTTAAAATTCCTTCCAGATACAGCTCCGTGATCAGCACAGAAGCCGCGCAGTTCGGAATCAGGCCGATCAGTGCTGCAATTGCCGCCTGTATCCCGGGGATGGAGAAGACTCTCCGGGAAAATGCGGTTCCTTCAAACCACTCCATGCCAAATCCAAGCGCCAGGGAAATCAGGAAGAGAAAGGCCGCTGTTTGTGCCGTGTGGCGCAGCGCTGCGCGAAAAATTCCATCTTCGCTGCAGTGACAGTGATCCTGCTCACACATATGCTGGCGCGGCCTGTGCTCCGTCTCCCCCGGAACCAGACGGAAACGCTTCCCTGACGTCCTCCTGGACTTCCCGGACGTTCCCTCATTTGAACGCACGGCGTAAGGAGGAGACGTCATCTTCCCGGAACCGTTTCGCGCGTCTCGCATCGGTGGAGCCTGCGTTTTCGCAGAATGAGCTGTCTCAGCTTGTGCCGCCTCCGGGCGGCTTCCTGCCGAGCCCGCAGCTACAGGCCGGTTTCCGTTCCGGCGGGCTTTTGGGAAAATCCGGAGGCGCTCCGACCTGGCAGGTCTCCAGAGATTCAGCTGCGCAGCCGCAAAATCCACAAGCAGACCAACCAGGGCGCCCGCGACAACCTTAGCCGCCAGGATCCGGAAAATGACGCCTGGATGTATGCCCTCGGAAAGCATGATCGGCATCATTTCATCCGATGTAGATAAAAAAACGGCGAGCAGAGTCCCCGGCGATACGATTCCCGCTGCAAACAGGCCCGCCGCGGCCGCGGAAAATCCGCACTGCGGGATTACCCCTATCAGGCTTCCAAGCAGCGGCCCCGCTTTTCCCGCACGATAAATCCATTCCCTGCTCCGGTCACTCATCCGGTGTTCAATGTATTCCACTGCCAGGTACGATAAAAACAAAAATGGCAGCAGCTTCACACAATCTATCAAGCTGTCCAGCAAAACATCCAGCATATTACGTTTCCTTCTCCCCTATCCGCCGCGCGGGGCGCGTCCAATGTCATAAGGGTACTGCGTGCCAGTGGCAGACGTTTAGCAACGACCGGAGCGGCAGCGGAGAGCGAAGTGTAGAACCTTATGACGTGGGCTTCAGCCGGAAAATTTCCTTACGCGGCCCTGCGCATAAAAAAAAGACCTGGCGTGTATCATAACACATCAGGTCTTTTTCTGCAATCAATATTGTGATTACCCGCGCCGGAATCGGCTGAGGAATTCGACTGTCTTTGGATTCTTCGGGCTGCCGAAGATCTGTGCGGGCGTGCCTTCTTCTTCGATGATGCCGTCCGCCATATAAACGACATGGTTCGAGACGTCACGCGCAAATGCCATCTCGTGCGTCACGATAATCATGGTCAGGCCTTCCTGCACGAGCCGTTTCATTACATCCAGCACTTCCCCAACCATCTGCGGGTCGAGTGCGGAGGTTGGCTCATCAAACAGCAGAAGCTCCGGCTCCATCGCCAGTGCCCGGGCAATCGCGACGCGCTGCTTCTGGCCACCGGAGAGCTGGCGCGGTTTCGCGTTGATATAAGGTCCCATGCCGACCTTTTCCAGATAGAACAGCGCACTTTCTCTCGCCGCCGCTTTGTCCTTTTTCAGCACCTTCGTCTGACCAACCATGCAATTGTCAAGTACGGTCATATTATTGAACAGATTAAAATTCTGAAACACCATACCGACTCTGGCCCGGTAAGCGGCCGCATTTGTCTTCGGACCCGCGATATCAGCCCCGTGGTAAAGAATCTCCCCGCTGGTCGGCATCTCCAAGAGGTTGATGCAGCGAAGCAGCGTGGATTTCCCGGAGCCGGACGCGCCGATGATGCAGGTCACGTCGCCGGTTGATACGGAAAAATCAATATCGCGCAGAACCACATTCTTCCCGAATGTCTTGCTCAGATGCCGGATGCGGATGACCTCCTCTCCGGCCTGATTGCCGGATTTGTGAGCTGCGCCCGACTGCCCCTGGCCGGCCGCAGATGCCGATTCACTTAAATTTCCATTGGACGGTGCTGCCGTCACCGCCGCTTCTGCGGCTGCCGCAGCCGGTTCTGCGGCCGTTTCTCCGGGATAATTGTACAGACCGCTGGTGTGCGCCAGCGTGTCGGTCGTTGCCAGGTCGTAGTTGTCCGCGCCGTCCAGCTTTTTCTCCCAGAGCCGCAGCAGCCGGGAGCACGCGAAGGTCAGCACGAAATACATGACCATTGCGATGGTGAATGCCTCAAAATAGGTATACAGTGCGCCCGCCACGCTCTTGGTCGCGTAGAACAGCTCCACAATGCCGATGACAGAGAGCACACAGGTGTCCTTGATGTTAATGATCAGGTTATTGCCAATCTGGGGCATAATGTTGCGCAGCGCCTGCGGCAGAATGACGTGCAGCATCGTCTGCACATGTGTCATACCGATTGCCTTCGCGCCCTCGGTCTGCCCGGGATCAATCGAGAGAATGCCGCCGCGCACGGTCTCCGCCATATACGCGCCGGTATTGATGGACACGATAAAAAACGCGGCAAACCACATTGACATATTGATATTAAAGACAGCGGCCGACCCAAAATAAATGAACATAGCCTGTGCCATCATAGGCGTCCCCCGGAATACCTCGACATAGATATTCAGGATCAGGCGCGCCACAAACAGCAGCGCCCGCTTCACAATATTGTCTTTTTTGCTGACCGGGATGGTCTGCACAATCCCGACCGCAAATCCGATGATGCATCCGATCAGCGTACTGATGACCGCGATGATCATCGTATTTTTCGCGCCGTCCAGATAGGACATCCCGCGCGTCTGCAGGATATAGACAATCCTGCCCCAATAATCCTGTGGCATAGCTTTCCCTCGATTTATCTCTTTTTCTGTACGTCATCCTGACCCGGACAAACCGGAACCCAAATTTTGCCAGATTCCAGCTGCCTTTTTTACCCGGTCTTTGCCGACTGATCTTATATTACTCAGTCTCTTCCTCCGCGTCTGAGAGCGGCTGCACGGAGATGGCTTCGTTCATCATCTCCTCATAATCATCGACGGTCATCTCTGCGAGCACACCGTTGATCGCATCCAGAAGCTCCGTGTTGCCTTTCTGGATGGAAATGCCGATGTTGATCTCTTCATCAGAAACCTCAAAATCATCGTCCGTCTCTGTGAAATCAAGCAGCACGAAATCGGAATAAGCCACGCATGCCGCCATAGCGGTCGGCATATCGGTCACAACGATGTCGCACTTGCCGGATTCCAGCGCTACCAGCATCGCAGGCGCGGACTCCTGTGCGGACAAAATGTTTGCATCCTCAATCTGCGGCAGGCAGGTGTCATACCAGACGGTATTAATCTGAGAGGTGCAGGTCGCCCCCGCCAGATCCGTCACACCTTCCGCGGAAGCGTACGCGCTATCCTCCGTGGTCAGCGTAACGATGGAAGCATAATAATACGGTTCCGAAAAGTCAACCACCTCAAGCCGCTCAGAGGTGATGGACTGCCCCGCGATCACACAGTCAACCGTGCCGGAAACCACCGCCGGAACCAGAGAATCCCAGTCCAGCTTCACAATCTCCAGATCCCAGCCAAGCTCTTCACAGATATGCTTCGCCATCATAACATCGTACCCATACGCATACTCGGTACTGTCCTTAATCGGGACCGCGCCATTCTCATCGGTCGCCTGCGTCCAGTTGTACGGCGCATAGCCGCACTCCATCGCCACCCGGAGCGTCGTCGTCTCCTCATCCGCAAACGCTGCGGTTCCCATCGAACTGGCCATCGCAGCCGCGCAAAGCAGACTGACTGCAAGCTTTCCTGTTCTTTTCATAATCGATTTCCTCCTTCTTCTGTCATTTCATGTTTGGCATTGCCTGCGATACTTTGTATCAAAAGAATTCCTCTGGCCTCGCTGCCGCTTCAGTTGGCGTATATCCCGTCCGCCTTTTGGACGGGATGCCACCCGGCGAGGGTATATCCCGTCCGCCTTTGGACGGGATGCCGCCCCAAGTGCCACCGGCACTCAGTGCCCTTATGACACAGGACGCAGGCTGCGCCCATTATACAGAGCACAATCAAAAAAGAACAAAGGGAACTCATCACTCGAAGCCCCTTTGTTCCAGCCAGAACCCATTCTAGCACAGTGATAAACAAAATACAAACCTTTTTTTACAGCAAAACCGTTCAATCATGCGAAACTTATCCTGGCACAGCCTGGCAGCAAATGTCATACTCGCCGCAAATAGTAACATGCTTCCTACATCCGCTCCGGCGCCTCAAACCCGAGCAGATCAATGCTGGTCTCCAGCACCCGCCTGGTCAGCTCCAGCAGCGCAATCCAGCCCGCCTGCTGCTTTTTGTCCTCCTGTGCCAGGATTCTCGTCTCATGGTAGAAACGATTGAGCGCGTTTGAGAGGTCATAAATAAAGGAGCAGATCTTGTGCGGAGCGAGCTCCAGGGCGGCCTGCTCCATCACACTGTTAAACTTCACGAGCTCCAGCATCAGAGCTTTTTCACTCTCACTCGCCGACGGGAGAATGGAGGACGGCAGATTTTCGCGCGCCAGCCCATTCCGTTCGAGGTATTTATTCAGGATGGACTTAATCCGGACAATTGTGTACAAGATGTACGGTCCGGTGTTGCCCTCGAAGGATGTAAACTTGTCCACGTCAAACACATAGTCCTTGGACGCCTGATTGGACAGATCCCCGTATTTGATTGCGGAGAGGCCGACCAGCTTTGCCGTCCGGCGGGCTTCGTCCGGGTCCGCCTCATGGTTCTCCATGATTTTTTTGTACATCTCATCCTCAATCTCAGCGATGAGATTTTCCAGGCGCATCACACCGCCCTCGCGGGTCTTGAACGGTTTCCCGTCCTTTCCATTCATCGTGCCAAAGCCCAGGAACTTCAGCTCCATTTCCTCTTTGACCAGCTTCGTTTTGCGCGCACAGCGGAATACTTGGGTAAAATGCATCTCCTGGCGCTTGTCCACCACGTAGACGATCCCGTCCGGGTCCCAGGTCTTCACACGGTCGATGATGGTTGCCAGATCGGTCGTTGTATAGAGCGCCGCTCCGTCTGTCTTCAGAATCATGCAGGGCGGAACCTCTTTCGTGTCTGTATCCTCTTTAATATCAACAATCAGCGCTCCCTGATCCTGATACGCGTACCCCTCCCGCTTCATATACTCCACCATATCCGGTATATAGGGCTGGGCGTCAGACTCCTTTTTCCAGAGGTCAAACTCCACATTCAGATTCGAATAATTCTTTTTCAGGTCCGCGATGGAGACGTTCAGAATGTGCTGCCAGAGCGCCCGGCAGCCGCGGTCGCCTTCCTGCAGCATCGCGGTCGCTTCGAGCGCCTCATTTTTGTAGGCCTCGTCCTCTTTTGACTTCGCGCTCGCCGTCGGGTAAATTTCCTCAAGCTCCGAGATGGTAAACGGAGCCTCCTTCGGATATTCGCCCTCAAAATTCGGATCGAAATACGGCAGCTGCGGCGAACGATGGCGTACCTCTGTGATAATCAGGCCCATCTGCAGCCCCCAGTCTCCCAGATGCACGTCGCCAATCACCCGGTGACCGGCAAACCGGCAGATGCGCTTCACGCTCTCGCCAATGATGGCAGAGCGCAAATGGCCGACGTGAAGCGGCTTCGCGACATTCGCCCCGCCGTAGTCAATGATGATGGTCTTTTGCTGTTCGGCCTTGAAGACGGACAGGTTCGCGTCCGCGGCCATCTCATTCAGGTATCCCGCCAGATAATCCCCTGACAGCCGCAGGTTAATAAACCCGGGATTTACCGCTTCCGCGCGCTCAAACATGGGGTTGTCCGCCAGCTTTTCCACTACCTCGCTTGCAATTGCTATCGGCGCCTTCTGATACTTTTTCTTTGCTGCCATCGCCCCGTTGCACTGATATTCACACAAATCCGGGCGGTTGGAAATGCCCGTTCTTCCATAAGAAGCGTCATAGCCGCATGATGTAAAAACGGCTGATACCTCCTGACTGATTACATCCAGTATCTTATTCATTCCTTCACTCACTCTTTCTGTCAGACTTTCCTGCTCAACTCCGCAAGAATATGTTCCTTCTGCCTTGCGATGTGGCGGCTCGTCGCTTCGAGCGCCCGTTCCTCATCCGCCTGCTCCAGCGCTTCCAGAATCTCCGCGTGTTCCCGAACCAGAATCTGGTGCGAATTCCTGTCCTTCAGATATTCCATGCGGTAGCGGTACATCTGCTCCCGGAGATTGTTTAAAATCTGTATGAGACGCTTATTCCCGGTCGCGTTGTAAATCGCGTCGTGAAATTTCATGTCCGCTTCCGCACACTTTACCACATCGTCGTCATTCAGCGTCTCGCGGAACTCTGCGGCCAGATCTTTCAGCTCCTTCAACTGCTCCTGTGTGAGCTTTTTGCAGACAATCCGGACTGCCAGCTCTTCAAGCGCCAGGCGCACCTCCAGCACGTCCTCCAGATCCGAAACCGTGATGTCCGCCACCACCGCGCCCCTGCGCGGGATAGTCGTCACCAGTCCCTCCAACTCCAGCATCCGGATGGCCTCCCGGACCGGAGTCCGGGAAACGCCCAGCTTTTGCGCCAGCTGAATTTCCATCAGGCGCTCCCCCGGACAAATCTCGCCTCTTAAAATCGCCTGGCGGAGCGTTTGGAATACAACGTCCCGCAGGGGCAGATATTCATTCACTTCCAGCTGTAATGTATCAATCATGCGTTTTCTCCTGTTTTTTACCGGCGCAGAGCGTTTGCGCGTCTTCCCGGTTATCTGTTTTCTTCCAATGCTGTCCGGTTCACTGATTCATGCGGGTGGAAAAAGGTCGTCAGAAAAACCTCCCGTGCGAGATTGCCTCTTTTCAGTTTATCATATGCCAGCTCTGCCTTTTCCCGGTCGTCAAACAGCCCGAACACCGTCGGTCCGCTTCCGCTCATCATGGCGTTTACCGCGCCGGATTGCAGCATCTGTCCCTTAATCTCCCTGATGACCGGAAAAGAAGGAATTGTCACGGTTTCCAGCACATTTCCCATCAGAGACGCCATCCGGTACCGGTCGCCGTCACGGATGGCCTGAACCTGCCCGTCAGTATCGGGGTGACGGATCCGGCCGTCTCCCCGCCTCTCCGGGTCCGATGAGCCATCCCGCGGTTCCCCTTCCAGCTTCAGGTTCGAATACACGAACTTCGTTGACACCGCGACCGGCGGTTTGGCAAGAACCACATATGCATCCGGGGCGTTCGGCAGGCGGGTCAGCCGCTCTCCGATGCCCTCCGCGAGCGCAGTCCCGCGCATGATGCAGTAAGGAACATCCGCACCGATGTTCAGGCCGCGCTCCATCAGTTCCTTCATTGTCAGATTCAGGCCAAACAGCTCATTTACCCCGACCAGCACCGCCGCCGCGTCGGCGCTGCCGCCCGCCAGGCCGGCCGCCGCCGGGATCCGCTTCTTCAGAATGATTTCCAGCTCCTGCCGGATTCCGAATTCCTCCATCAAAAGCTGTGCCGCCCGGTAAGCCAGATTACGCGCATCCGCAGGGATGAGATCTGTATCCAGGCCGGCATCCGGCAAAGAAAGTGCCTGATCGCAAAGGACTGTCATGCGAATCTGTGCTTTCCTTCCTGCGGCTTTCATTTTAGCCGTCCTCTGCCCGGCTGCATCGGATCTGCATGCCTCCGGTCGGACTGCTGCCATTTCAGCTTCTTCTGATCTGGCTGCTGCTATTTCAGTTTTTTCTGATCCTGCGTTTTCCGGTTTCGCATTCTCAGGCCAGTCGTCTTCCGGCCAGCCGTTCTCCGGGCCTTTCCCCGGGCCGTCGTCTGCCCGCAGTGTAATCTCATCATAAAGATTCACGGTCTGCATCACCATCCGCAGCTCATGGTAACCGTCCGGCCGTCTGCCAAGCACATCCAGCCCCAGATTAATTTTTGCTCTCGCCTTCAGCTTCCGTTCCCGCATTCTCCGTTCTCCACGTTCTCCATCATGACCGCCCTGTCGTATGCGCCTCTGATCTCTCTGCTTTTGTATACAATATCCAATATTCTAACTGGTACACAAAAACTTGTCAATACTTGAACGCTAAAAATGTCTGGCTGCAAAATCAGTTAAACGCCCGCCGGACGCACATGCTTCATCAAAATCAGGCAATCGCCCTTCCTGACCTGCTCTGACGAAAGCCCGTTCATTTCCATAATCTGCTGCGGCGTCTGAAAATACTGCTTTGCGATATCCCAGAGTGTCTCTCCCTCCTGGACGATGTACCCGGTCATGCCGGGCACAGCCTCCAGCTGCCCGGGCTCATATTCCTTCTCATGGATCTCATGAATGCACCTCTGCCTTCCCGGTCGGACTGCGAACAAATCCAGCGTGACAGAAGCGCGGATTTCAATCTCCTCGCTGTCGGACATGGTAGCGGAAAGCTGATCAAGGGCCGCCCGCAGTGTATAGCGGCAGCTTTCGTCTATCTCCTGCGCCTGGGCCTCATGTGAAAATGGAATGGTTCCTTCGAGTACAGCGAAGGGCTGTGTATCGTCAGAGGAAATATAGAGAATTGAGACCGGCAGGGCTCCCTCGATCCGAAGATTGTGGGAGCCGACCGCCTCCGTCTTGTCGATTTTCACACTTCCTCTGCCATGACAAATCTGCAGAATACGGGGCTTGGCGCTTTGAATCCGGATTTTCCCCTGCACCCTGCATTTTGATTCATTGCGAACCACAAGCGTCTCAAAGGTCTCTTCGCATGACACCAGCTCCAGGTCCTTATCCGGCGAATAAACATCCGAAAGAACTTCAACCGTATCCGTTCCATAAATACGGATATTCAAATCCAGCATGCCTTCCAGGTGCAGTGTGCGCAATTCGCCGTCCAGATCCTCCTTTGCCGTCAGATCCGCTTCCGAAAGCGTCACCTCGATATCCGGCACCAGCCCGGCATCGTCCGCCTCCGTGCGCGGCACATCAGAGGGAGGCAGCGCGAGCTCCCCCTCCGCCGGAACGGTCTGCTCGATCCACTGCAGACTCTGCTTCTCATCCTCCGCGCGGTACAGAACAAACAAAAACAGGCTGCCGCGCACGGCAAGCTTCCCCTCCGATATCTGCGTCCGGCAGCCGCGCAGCTGCACATCCTCCCACAAAATCTCGCGGATGTTCGGCTTGTTGGACGGCAGCTGCACATCCTCCTTCAGGCGCAGGATATCTTTATTCTGCACCTCCAGCTGCAGGTATTCCAGCTTCTCCTTTCTCTCACAGAGAGCGGGTTCCGTTCCGGCCTGCCGCGCCAGGGGATCTGTCCTCCCTGCGGGTTCCGTTCCGGCCTGCCACGCCGGGGCATCTGCCCTCCCTGCTGTTTCCGTTGCGCCCCATTCTGATGAGCTTCGTGAACTCTGAATGTCTACAGCAGCAGCAAGGTCGGCGGTTTCCTCCGCCAGAACTTCTATACTGATCAGCGCGCGGATTGCCAGCTTCCTGGAATTGATCAGCGTCACACTCAGATCCTCCGTCTCATGGCGGACACTCACCGTCACACGCCCGGATTCCAAAGAATCGTCCTCTGCCTTCAAACCCTCCATCGCAATCTCTTCGTCAAACGGGATTCTGGTGTTCATCCGATGGAGCTGCCGCTCCTTTGTATCATCCATATAAAGGATCCCGGCTTCCAGAAAGCCATCCACAAAAACCATTCCGTTCGCAATTCTCGTATGTTCCATCACCACCTTCTCCCGGGTCCAGATGATCATTCCCACATCCGGGCTCACATCCGGTACATTAAAATCCTCATCCAGTGTCATTTGTGTCTGGACCGACTGCGTCTGTCTGCACATATGAATCTTTTTCATTAATAAATCCATGATCCGCCTTCCTTTCCTTCTTTTGCTGCAGTTCCTAACCCGGACAAGCTGGAACCAAAATTTTGCCATTTCGCGCAAGAAATTGTTCTTAAGTTCCTAAACTAATTTCGAAAATTTTGTCCGACAGGAATATCGAAGAACATTCCTGTCAGATTATGAAAGTGTCGTCAATAAACAGGCTCGCGCCGTGCATGAGGGTTCAGAAGCTCACTCAATGATCACTTCCTTTTCCGTAGCTGCGATTTTTACGGCCAGATACGGCCACGAAGGTTCCTTCGAAAGCGTTTCCTCATCCTGCGGGCCAATCAGCCTGGTGTCAAACCACAAACATTCCTCATCCTCCGTACATTCTGCGATCCCGATGCTGTAACCGCCGGTCGCCTGTTTCCCATAGCCGCGGATCAGATACATCTCCTCCCCGTCCATCCAGGTCAGCCGCATCTCATTTTCCTTATTTTCTTCAATGATCGTCAAAAGCTCCTGCGGAATTTCATCGGGCGTCACCACAGTAAAATCCACCTCGACCCGCTCCCCTTCTTCCGTCTTTTCGCAGCCTGTCAGGGCGGCGAAGGCCAGCAGCACCATGGCCGCAGCCAGACTGACCCTCCGGGGCAGACCTGCGGACCGGTTCCGTTTTCTGCGCGTACGCATCTGTTTTTCTTTTTTCATCCCGTTTTTCACTCCCCACTCTCAACCACGCATTTCGGATTCGTATCACTTATTTTTATTACAGGAGTCCTCAAAGTATTCCACGTTTTCCATTCCTTTTTGCAGCCGCATAACAAATCCTGAAAAAAGGCTGAAAAAGCCTGAAATTATAAAAAAAGAAAATGACTTTATTAAAATGAAGTGTTATAATGGAAGCCGCGCAATGGAAAATCGCTTCGCGATTGGCGCGGCCTACGTCCATACTCGCTTTGCGAGTACGGACATGTAATAGAAGCCGCGCAACGGAAAATCGGTACCGGAAGGGGGCATATTCATGCATTTTGCCATAGTAGAAGATTTGAAAACGGATCAGGAAAATCTGGCCGGTCATCTGCGTGAAGACCTTGCCGCCCACGGTGAAACGGCGGATTTATCCATTTACAGCAGCGGAGAAGCTTTTTTAAAGGAGTTTCGGCGCGGGTTCTGCAGCGCCGTCTTTCTTGACATCATGCTAGGTGATGGGATGACCGGAATTGACACCGCATGGAAAATCCGTGAGCTTGACGAGGATATACCGATTATTTTTACGACTACGGAGAGCGGCTTTGCGCTGGAGAGCTATGGCGTCCACGCCATGGATTTTCTGGTAAAACCGGTCCAGGCAAAAGCACTCGGCTGGTGCATGCAGCGGCTTCGCAGTGTACTCGCAGCCCCGGTCACACTGAGTGTCCGCACGGTGGATGAGGATGGGCAGACGTGCAATCGTCTTGTTTTACTGGATCATATCATTTACACGGAATCCATCCGCAACGGGCTTCTGATCCACACAACGGACGGTGACGTCAAAACCCGGCAGAGCTACATGGAGTTTGTGCAGCAGATACCGAAATCCGGGCGGTTCTTCGAGTGCAGCAGAGGGCTTGCCGTCAATTTTTCTTTTGTCAGTGAGGTGCTCGACAGCGGCGAAATTCGTCTGAATAATGATCAAAAAATATTTTGCAGCAGGAGAAAAATAAAAGAGACGCGGAACGCCTTTCACAATTATCAGTTCATGGTGCTGCGAAACGAGGGACCGGGATGTTAAATACTGCTTTTATCGTCAGCTTTTTATATGAAACATTTACGACACTGCCCTATCGTCTGCTGGGCTACTACCCGTTTCGCCGGCGGCTCCGCTACCCCTTCTGGACCATCCTTTTGCTGATCTGCAGCACGCAGCTTCTCCATTCTTCTCTTTATGCCTGGATGATTGTCCATGATATGGAAGGCGCCCGTCTGCTGGAGTATGTATTTGCAACAATCTGCCTTTGCATTTTTCTGAACAGCATAGATGCGGATAAGTGGAAAATGCTCTTTATCTATATTTTTCTGTTTGACTACATCATTGTTGTGCGCGGTGTCGCATTTTTCATCGAGGCGCGGCTTTTCTACAGCCCGGATATGAGTTTCGAATCGCTCCGCAGCTTTCTTCTGAATCTGGCGGTGCTTTGCGCATCGGTTCCCTTTATGGTAGCGTTCCTGAAGCGCATCCGGGATACGGTACTGGAGACGGAAGCGCCTTCCCTGTGGCGCGTCATCTGGATTTTGCCCGCCTTCTCCACTCTGATCGTCATGATGTATACCGCTGATCTTTCTCCGGATAACGTGCGTCAGCTGCGCTTTTTCATTGGCCGTGTGCTTTTGCTTATCGCCATGTTTGGCGTTTTCAGTATTCTGCTCCAGTCGCTGGATATCATCCGCCAGGATGCGGCGCTCGCTGAGCAGGCTGTGCAGCAGGAAAATCTCCTCGCACTCCAGCGCACCCAGTACAACCAGCTCGCCCGCCATATGGAGGAGACGCGGCAGGCCCGCCATGACCTTGGGCAGCATTTGCGCGTCATCAACAGCTATCTTTCCACGGGCAATGAGGATATGCTGAAAGAATACATAGAAAACTATCAGCAGAATCTCCCGCCGGATACCAGCCGCTCCTGGTGCAAAAACTATGCGGTCAATACCATTATCAGCTATTATTTCGAGGAAGCGGAGCACTCCGGCATCGATTTTACCGCAAAGCTGGAGCTTCCGGAGCGCCTGCCGGTCAGTGAGCCGGAATTCTGCTCCATGATCGGCAACCTGCTGGAAAACGCACTGCTCGCCTGCCGGGACACGACCGGATCCGCCCCGTTTATCCGTGTGCTTGCAAAGCTGGAGAACCAGAAGCTTCTCCTCACCGTCGACAACACAGCCGTGAAAGAGCCGACGGTCAAATATGGCCGTTTTCTCTCCTCACGCCATGAAGGATACGGCCTGGGCACCGCTTCCGTCCGCGCGATTGCAAAGCGTCACCATGGGGAGGCCGATTACCGCTGGGAGAACGGAATCTTCTATGCATCCATCCTCATGAAAGCGGACTTTGCACATCCCTGACTTTTGACGCCGGTTCCTGAACCCGCTGGTTCCTGAGCCCGGCGTGAACCCCGGCAGTATCATTTTATCATTGATATTCATTTGTTTTTTCGGTATAATGGAAGCCGCGCAATGGAAAATCGGTACCGTTCTCGATTCTCTGCGAAAATCGGAACATTCTTCGCGATGGGCGCGGTACCAAAAACACAAAGGAGATTTTTTATGAGCACTCAAACAGCTTCTGCACCGGCTGAGATGACAGATCTGCCGGAATATGGCCGGGTTTCCGGTATTCTGGTGCATCCGACCTCATTCCCGTCCCCTTACGGGATCGGAGATCTCGGTCCCGGCGCCTATGATTTTATTGATTTTCTGGAGGCTTCCGGCCAGCATTTGTGGCAGGTGCTTCCGCTCGGCCCGACCGGCTACGGAGACTCCCCCTATCAGGGTCCGTCCGCGTTCGCCGGACAGCCGCTTCTGATCAGTCCGGACAAGCTGATCGAACAGCATCTGCTGACCAAAGAGGACGTGGCATATCTGCCCAAATGGGAGGAGGACAAGGTCGACTACGGTTCCGCGATTACATTTAAGACCTCCCTTCTGAAAAAAGCGTGGGCGTCGTTTTTGCATACCCCGGACAAGACCATGATTGAGAATTTTGAGGAGTTCTGTGAAGAGCAGAAGGACTGGCTTGATGATTACGCCCTGTTCATGGCCTGCAAGAATGCGCAGAAGGGCGTTTCCTGGCTGGAGTGGGAGCCGGAGTACCGCGATCCCACCGAGAAGCAGAAAAAAGCGCTGCGCAGTGAATATTCGGAAGAGATTCAGTACTACTGCTTCCTGCAGTTTTTATTCCAGGAACAGTGGGATGAGCTGCGTGCGTATGCGCATGAAAAAAAAGTCCGGATTGTCGGCGATATCCCGATTTTTGTGTCCACCGACAGTGCGGATGTCTGGAGCGGCAAAAAGCTGTTTCAGCTGGACGAAAAGGGCTACCCCAGTCAGGTATCGGGCGTGCCGCCGGATTATTTCAGCGCAACCGGACAGCTCTGGGGCAACCCGCTTTATGACTGGGATTATCACGCGGAGACCGGATACCGCTGGTGGATCCGCCGTGTCCGCCGTCAGCTTTCCCTGACGGATTATCTGCGCATCGACCACTTCCGCGGATTTGAAGCGTACTGGTCTGTGCCTGCCGATGAGGAGACCGCGATCAATGGCCAGTGGGTCAAGGGACCATGCGAAAAACTGTTCCGGGCCATTGAAAAAGAGCTCGGCGAAAACCTCCCCATCTGGGCGGAGGATCTCGGCGTCATCACGCCGGAGGTTGAGCACCTGCGTGACTCGCTCGGTTTCCCGGGCATGAAGGTGCTGCAGTTCGGCTTCGGCGACATGAACGACACGACCTACATTCCATTTTATTATACGACCACAAACTGCATCTGCTATACCGGCACGCACGACAACGACACGACGGTCGGCTGGTATCAGGCGCAGCCGGATATCGTGCAGGACCGCATCCGCCGGATGGTGAATGCCGATGGCAGCAACGTCGGGCACGACTTTATCTGCATTGCCATGAACAGCATCGCAAAGTATGTGATTTTCCCGCTTCAGGATGTGCTTCAGCTCGGCAGCGAGGCGCGCATGAACACACCGGGCGTCGCAATGGCAAACTGGGCTTTCCGGTTTAAAAAAGGCGACCTGCATGAAGGCCTTGCCAAATGGCTTCTGGAAACGACAAAGCTGTACGGGAGATATTCGTGATTTATTCGTTTTACTGCCTGCCGCATTCGATGAAAGGGAACAGTATGTAAGGTCACTCACATACTGCGCAATAGTTATCCCCTTATCATATGCGTTTGAGAGGGTTTCCATGCGAAGAAGGGCATACTTATGATACGTTTTGTTCTGGTTATTGCATTTGTGACGTGTTTTCTGATCGCGTCCATCCCGATTTTTCTCGTGGAATGGCTGATTGGCAAATCACACCCCGATCTGAGGGACCGCAGTTCGCTTCGGATTGTCCAGTGGGCGCTGAGAGTCATCGCCTGGCTAGCCGGAATTGACCTCACGGTCATCGGGGAAGAGCATGTGCCAAAGGATGTTCCCGTCCTGTACATCAGCAATCATCGCAGCTACTTCGATATTGTCATTACCTATGCGCGATGCCCCCGGCCGACCGGCTATGTGTCCAAAAAAGAAATGCTGAAGATCCCGCTTCTTTCCCGCTGGATGAAGTTTCTGCACTGCCAGTTCCTCGACCGGAGCGATATCCGTGCAGGGCTGAAGACGATCCTCGCGTGCATTGAGCTTGTGAAAAAAGGAATCTCTATCACCATCTTTCCGGAGGGTACGCGCGGCAAAGGAAAAAATGAACTCGAGATGCTTCCCTTCCACGAAGGCTCCTTTAAGGTGGCGGCAAAATCCGGCTGCCTCATCGTTCCGATTGCCATCACCGGCTCCTCCGCGATTTTTGAGGACCACGTCCCTTATGTGCGCCGCGGTCACGTGACGCTGGAATATGGGACGCCCATCGACCCTGCGGCGCTTTCCAGGGAAGATCAGAAGGCGATCGGCAAATACGTGCAGGGAGAAATCCGCAGAATGCTGGAATCGCACAAAGCTTCCGGAATCTAAGGAACTGTCGCAAAATAACATGCCCAGATTGTGCCGGATAACGAGCGAAGCACAGGTCATAAAAACGTAGGCGCAGCGGGCTGCGTCGAGGCTTTTATGACCTGCGATTCGCGCGTTAGGCGGTGCAAGATGGGTAAGTTATTTCGCGACAGTTCCTAATAACAGGCGAGAGACGCCGCGAGCATTCCCTCCATTCCCGCAATTCTTATGAACGTATGCGACACCACGCAAAAAGGTGCGCCATCCGGCGCACCCTTTTCACTCTCATTCATCTCATTCTTCTTGCGGCTCCAGAGCCAGAGCCTTCTCATATTCCTCCAGAATAATCCGCTGGATCCTCTCTCGTGTCTCAGAATTGATCGGATGCGCGATATCCCGGTATTCGCCATCCGCCGCCCTGCGGCTTGGCATGGCAATAAACAGGCCTCTCTCTCCCTCAATCACTTTGATATCGTGCACTACAAATTCTTCATCCAGCGTAATGGACACAATCGCTTTCATTTTGCTCTCTTTGGCCACTTTTCGAACTCTTACGTCGGTAATTGTCATTGATCATTCCCCCTGATATGGGACGAACGCCGCGCCGGCAGGATCGTTTACGCGCGGTCCTCCAATCCCTTTTCTATGCGAAAACATAGCGTTCCTCCGATTCAATCACAATTTTTATCTCATCCTCGCCGACAATACGGGAATCTGCACGGATCGTGCCGCGGCTCTCGACAATGCAGTTTTCCAGATAAACATTATCCCCGAGATACACGTCGTTGAGTACAATTGAATTTTTAATCACGCTGTTGTTCCCGACAAACACCTTTTTAAAAATTACGGAATTCTCCACGGTTCCGTTAATAATACAGCCGTTGGCAATCAGACTGTTTCTCACATGACTCCCCGGATTATATTTGGCCGGCGGATTGTCATCCACCTTAGAAAGTACATCCGGATGCTCACGAAAGAAGTAATCCCGCACCTCTTTTTTCAGGAAGTCCATATTGGTCTGATAATAGGAGGCCACGGAAGCAATGTTGTTCCAGTAGCCTTCCATCCGGTATGCGTAAATCCTTTTAACGTCCTTGTAACGAATCAGTACGTCTCTTACAAAATCATGCCTGCCCTCATACACGGCCTGCTCAATCAGTTCGATCAGCAGTCTGCGCCGGATCACATAAATGCCGCAGGAAACCGTGCGCGACGCGGCTGTCATCGGCTTCTCCTCAAACTGGACAATCCGGTCATCCCCGTCTGTCTGCACCAGCCCGAACCGGGTGACATCCTCTGTGCCGGGAAACTCCTTGCAGACAACTGTGACATCAGCTTTCTTCGCAATATGATACTCAAGCACTCTGGTATAATCCAGCTTGTAAATGCCATCCCCGGATGCAATCACAACATAAGGCTCGTGGCATTGCTTCAGAAAATCCAGATTCTGGTGAATCGCGTCCGCCGTTCCGCGGTACCAGTGGCTGTTGTCTGTGGTCAGCATTGGAGGAAAGATAAATAATCCGCCCTGCTTTCTTCCGAAATCCCACCACTTGGACGAGCTCAGATGCTGGTCAAGCGATCTGGAATTAAACTGGGTCAGCACTGCGACCTTCTGTATGCCCGAATTTGACATACTGCTTAGCGCAAAATCAATCGCCCGGAAGCTGCCGGCAATCGGCATGGCAGCGATGGCACGTCTGTTTGAAAGTTCCTTCATCCTGTAGCTGTTGCCCCCAGCCAGGATCATCCCTACTGCCCTCATAGCGCATCACCTGCCTTTTCTTCTCCATATACGCGGCTCTCCGCATCATATCCGATATCGGCGAAGCCAGTGTCGGACGCAGGCCGCTCCATCGCCGCAAGGCGATTTTGCACGGAATGTCCCGATTCACGGAGTGAATCGAGGACGGCACTGCGGCTTTCCATATCCTGTCCTGCATCAGCTTCACCGATGCAGGACGCAGGCCGCTCCATCGCGCAATCAGCGCGATTTGGAATGGAGCGGCTTTCCATATCCAGCGTCTCTCCGCCCGGAAGCCATCCGCCCGGATAATCCTCCGGCAGCGTCGTTCCCGTAATCGCTGTGTTTTTCCCGATGCTGACATTCGGCGGAATCACAGAATTCTCTCCGACGACCACCAAACCGAACGAATAAACAGATGGTTTCAGGCGGTTCGGCACCTCATCGCCGACCCCCATCCGCACGTTCTCTCCCACAGTGACATTCTCCGCGAGGATCGCCTTATAAAGATCCGCGCCTGCCCGGATCACCGTATTTTGCATAATGATGGAATCGCGAACCACAGCGCCCTCTTCAATCACCACTCCGCAGCCGATGATGGAATTATATGCCTTTCCGTAAATCTCGGATCCGTCTCCGACCAGGCAGCGCTCCACGACGGAATCGGAGGAAAGATACTGCGGCGGCAAAATGTCATTTTTCGTATAAATCTTCCAGAATTCTTCATAAAGGTTAAATTCCGGGATGATATCGATCAGCTCCATGTTGGCCTCCCAGTACGAGCCAAGTGTGCCGACATCCTTCCAATAGCCATTAAACTGGTAGGCCACAAGCGTCTCTCCTTTTTCGTGGCAGTACGGAATCACATGCTTGCCGAAATCGCAGCCGCTCTGTTCCGAAAGAGCCAGAAGCGCATCTTTAAGCGCGCTCCAGGAGAAAATATAAATACCCATAGACGCCAGATTGCTCTTCGGCTGCTCCGGCTTTTCCTGAAATTCGAGGATGCGTCCGCTCTCATCCGTCACCACAATACCAAAGCGGCCGGCTTCTTCCTGCGGCACCGGCATCACTGCTATGCTGACGTCCGCATTGTGCGCCTTATGAAAATCCAGCATGACCTCATAATCCATCTTATAAATATGGTCGCCGGAAAGGATCAGGACATAATCCGGATGGAAGGATTCCATATACGTAAGGTTCTGATAGATTGCGTTCGCCGTGCCGGTATACCACTCCGACTTGCCCACCTTTTCATAAGGAGGAAGCACCGACACGCCCCCGACATTCCGGTCCAGATCCCACGGAATGCCAATCCCAATGTGAGAATTCAGACGGAGCGGCTGATACTGCGTCAGCACACCCACCGTGTCCACGCCGGAATTGATACAATTACTCAATGGAAAATCAATAATCCGATATTTCCCGCCAAAAGCCACTGCCGGCTTCGCCACCTTCGATGTCAGCACGCCCAGGCGGCTTCCCTGCCCTCCGGCCAGCAGCATCGCTATCATTTCTTTTTTAATCACGTTATCACCTCTGCTGTCAATCTTTTTTGCTGTACGCAATCGCTCACATACTTGTGCCTGCCCGAATTCTTTTGAGCCATTATAGCACACCTTTTTGAAATAGTGAACATTTTTTACAATTATTTTTATATTTTTTCTGGATTCTTTATCCGAAATAACAGGCTAATCGAATATAGATATTCCTTTTCCCGTCATTCTTCCGACACTTTTCTCCTGTCTGTTTTTTTCATGGACTTTTTTCGGAAAATGAGTATAATCAGTTTTGCGGTGTGAATGTCCATAAGAAAGCCGCGCAATGAATAATCAGTACCGGCATTTTCATATCAGACGACATTTGACAAAACAGATGTGCCAAACGCGAAGATAATCAACCATACTCTTCGTATCATTATAGTATAAGGAGATTTCCGAAATGTATCAGATCAATTTCAATCAGCCAATCCACATTCATTTCATCGGCATCGGGGGCATCAGCATGAGCGGGCTGGCCGCGGTTCTTCTGAACCGGAATTTTCCGGTCAGCGGTTCGGATTCCAGGAAAAGCGCTTTGACTGAATGGCTCACGGAGCTGGGCGCGAAGGTTTCGATTCCGCAGTGCGCCGCGAATATCCGCTCCGATATTGATCTGGTCGTCTATACGGCGGCCATTCACCCGGACAACCCGGAATATGCGGCAGCTGAAGCTGCGGGGCTGCCCATGATGACGCGCGCCGAGCTGCTCGGACAGCTGATGGCGAATTATCCCATCTCCGTGGCAGTGGCCGGCACACATGGCAAGACGACGACAACCTCCATGATTTCTCATATTATGATGGCGCAGGATCTGGATCCGACGATCTCCGTCGGCGGTATCCTCCCCTCCATCGGAGGAAATGTGCGGGTCGGCCGATCGGATTATTTCCTGACGGAAGCCTGCGAGTATACGAACAGCTTTCTGCATTTGACGCCGACCATCGGGCTGATTCTGAACATCGACGCGGACCATCTGGACTTTTTTAAGGATCTGGACGATATCCGCCATTCCTTCCGCCGGTTCGCGGAAAAAATCCCTGCCAACGGCACGCTGGTCATACACGCGCAGGTTCCGGATCTGTATGGTTTTACGGAAGGACTTCGCTGCCATATCGTGACATTTGGGGAAAGCTGCGGCGATTATCACGCGGAAAACGTGACCTGGGACGCGCTCGGCTGCGCCGGCTTTGATCTCTATAAGACCCTGCGCACGGGCGGAAACGGAAACGACGCAGATGCCTGCGGGGAGCTTTGTATTGGTCATTTTTCCCTGAAGGTTCCCGGAGAACACAACATCGGGAATGCCGCGGCAGCTATCGCCTGCGCGGATCTGCTCGGCGTCTCCCCGGAGCACATGGCGGCCGGACTCTCCGGTTTTACCGGCACGGACCGGCGCTTCCAGAAAAAAGGCGAAATCGCCGGTGTGACGATCATCGATGATTATGCGCACCATCCGACCGAAATCCGGGCAACGCTTCTCGCGGCGAAGAAATACCCGGCCGACCGGATCTGGTGTGTCTTCCAGCCTCATACCTATTCACGGACAAAAGCCCTGCTGGATGACTTTGTCGACGCGCTCACGCTGGCGGACAGGGTCGTCCTGGCGGATATCTATGCAGCCAGAGAGACGGATACCCTCGGCGTCAGCTCCGACCTGATCCGGCAGAAGCTCAATGAAAAAGGCAGCGAAGCCTGGTACTTCCCTACCTTTGATGAGATTGAAACCTTTCTTCTGGAAAACTGTACTGCCGGCGACCTTCTGATCACGATGGGCGCGGGCGACGTCGTACGGATCGGTGAAAAGCTGCTGGGACAGTGATGCCCCTTTTTACTTTTGCGCAGGGAGTTTTCCGGCTTTCGCCGGGCGCAGCCCGCACAAAGGGCAGGAGGCAAAAACGCCCCCTGCCCGATTTTTAATTCTTATGACTCGCCAAAAACTTCTGGATCCGGCCGGTCGGGGTCAGCAGATCACTG
Organism: Lachnospiraceae bacterium; assembly: GCA_021202075.1. GTDB lineage: Bacteria > Bacillota > Clostridia > Lachnospirales > Lachnospiraceae > Choladousia. Next base: position 24,997 of record JAJQDT010000049.1, read on the forward strand.
ACGGAGCTGTCATGGTTCAGCGTATCGATGAGGAGCGCGATATACTTGCTCAGGTCGCAGCCGGTGTAATACGGCCGCGCGAGAAGCTCCGGCGTCTGATAGACGAGATTTGTCGTCACCAGCGCGTCAAACTGCCCTTTTTCATAAGCCTTGTCGAACTTCTCCAGGCTCTTCGTGAACAGGCCAAAGGTCGCGCAGATCAGCACGCGGTTCGCATGTCTCTTTTTCAGCTGTTTGGCCGCTTCCAGCATGCTGCCGCCGCTGACGATCATATCATCGAGCAGAACGACGTCCTTTCCGCTTAAATCCCTGCCGAGAAATTCATGCGCGACCACCGGGTGCTTTCCATTCACCACGCGCGCGTAATCCCGCCGTTTATAAAACATCCCCATGTCCACGCCGAGCAGGTTCGCCATATAAATCGCGCGCCCGGCCGCGCCCTCATCCGGACTGATGATCATCAGCGAATCCGGATCGATGTTCAGATCGGGAGCCGCGCGGAACAGTCCCTTGATAAACTGGTAGACCGGGAGGATGTTTTCAAACCCGTGGAGAGGGATCGCGTTCTGTACCCGGGGATCGTGCGCGTCAAACGTGATGATATTCTCCACGCCCATGTTCACCAGCTCCTGCAGGGCCAGCCCGCAGTCCAGGGATTCCCGGCCCATCCGCGTAAACTGTCTGCTCTCGTAAAGGAACGGCATGATGACATTCACACGCCGCGCCTTCCCGCCGATCGCGGCAATCACACGCTTCAGATCCTGGTAATGATCGTCCGGCGACATCCGGTTCGTATAGCCTCCGAGCTTGTAAGTCAGGCTGTAATTGCAGACATCTACAAGAATGTAAATATCCTTCCCGCGCACCGAATCATTGATCTGCCCCTTCGCCTCGCCGGAGCCAAAGCGCGGCACAGCTGTGCTCACAAGATAGGATTCCTTGTCATAGCCCTGCAGAAGTGGGCTTCCCTGGTGCTCATGCACCCGCTCCGAGCGCCAGTTGACAATATGCTGATCAATCTTTTTGCCAAGGTCCTCACAGCTCTTTAACGCAATAATTCCCAGATCTCCTACCGGAATCGACTCCAGATTCCGCTCATAGCCTGTTTGGAATTCCATTTTCTTCTCCTCCCGAAGTGCTATCCTTTTGTTGTGCCTCCCAATACGTCCTCTCAATTATCCGCAGCATTCGTCTGCGCTTCGCTACGATGTTATATTCAGGCGTTTCTGGATGCGGATATCGTCCCCGATCAGCCGCAGCATCTCATAACTTCCCGTGATGCGCGAGACGACCCGCTCGGAATAACGGTCCGCGATCTCCGCCAGGGACAGATTCGTCGATATCATCGTGCTTCCTGACCGGAGGCTCCGCTCATTCAGGATACGGAACAGCTCCGAGGCGACAAACGAATTGACCTGTTCGGTGCCCAGATCGTCGATAATCAACAGATCGCACTCAAAAATGTGCCGCTCCAGCTCCCCCGCCTCGTCCGGCTGTACGCGTCCGAAGGAGGAGTCCGCCAGCAGTTCGAACAGATCATAGGCGGAAAAATAGATGACCGAATGTGTCCGCAAAAGCAGATCATTTGCAATACAGTGGGTAAGAAACGTCTTTCCCAGCCCCGTATTTCCGGTAAGGAACAGATTCCCCGCGCCCTGATCAAACTCCCGGGCAAAGCGGCGGCACGTATCCAGCGCCTGCGCGGCCATCTGCGCGGCGGTCAGCCCCGTGCCAGAGTCTATCACCTCATCCGAATACCAGTCAAGCGAAAACGCCGAAAACGTCTCATCCCGGAAGCTGTCCCGCAGATTCGACTGCGTATAGAGCAGGTCAATCTCCGCCTGCCGGAAGCAATGGCATTTCTCGTTTCCGATGTAACCGGTGTCCTCACAGTCCGGGCACTGATATCTCGGGCAAAGATAATCCTCCGGAAATCCAGCCTCCTTTAAAAGTGCTGTTTTTTGGGCGCTGATTGTAGCAATCTGTGCGCGGAGCTTCTGAATCTCCGGCTGTGCTATCCTCCGGCCATCTTCGATGGCGGCCGACAGACTCTGCTCCGGTGATTCGTTTCCGGGTACACGCTCCGTCTGTGCAGCAGCCTGCTCCCGTGCCGGAGCCGGGTTCGTCAGATCGCCCTCCAGCATCGCACGTGCGCAGGCAGTCCCCGCCGAGGCAATCTGCGCGTCCAGATCCGCCAGATTGGGAATCCGCCGGTATACCTCCTGCTCGCGCTCCGAGCGCTCCCGCCTGGCCTGATTCTGACGCCGCTGATAGTCCCGCATGATTTCATCATACTGCGTATTTGTCAGTCCCATAAGCATATCCTCTCTGTGCCTGCTCCATCCCGGTCAATGGTATAAACGGCTTTCGTCGTTTTCCTTTGCGCTTTCCAAACTGCTGAAACAGTCTCCGTTTTTATTTTTTGCCGTATACCTTTTTCTCAAGCGTCTCATAGTCATAGCTGCGCTGTTCGAAATGATTGAACCGGTTCCCCTGCCCCGGTCGCCGGTCGCCCTGTGCGCTTTTGGACGAATACTTCTGTACCGCTTTCTTCTCTGCCTGCTTCTGCTCCCAGGTCCGATCCGCAGCTTCCACATCCGCCATCGTATGGACGCCTGTTTTGTGCCACTGCTCCAGGATACCATCCGCATAGTCAAAGTTCGGCTCATGCAGCTTTTTCATCGTGCGGGCACATGCTTCCAATATCATATCCATCGTAAACCCATATTCATTGATCCAGCGCGACATCGTCTCCTGCTCCGTCGGAGCCGGATTGCGTCCCCGGATGCCGAACGCCTTCATGATCTGGAAATAATTCTTATTGTAGAGGCCGGCTTCCTTCTTCGCAGCCTGAACCGTCGTAATCCCGGCCTCCGCCCAGCCCTCTGCGACCTTCTTCATATAATGGCGGCTGGTCGTTCCCTTCGTAATACAGTATTCCAGCAGATACTCGATCAAATCCGCTGAAAACTTCAGTGTATGATAATAATAGACGAAATCATTCTGCTCGGTCGAGGAGAGCGGACGGCCCAGATACTGCTCCGCCACAAAAAACAGCTCCCGCAGATCCTGCTGTGCGTAATCCGGAAGCTCCCCGGGCATCGGCGTCTGTTCATCCCCTGCATCCGGCTCCTGCCCGTCCCGATCCGCCGCACTCCAGTCATAATGACCGGCGTCCGCCGTATTCCGCCTGCCACGCTCCGCCTGGAGATCACTGCCGCGGCTGCCCGAAGCTGTGTATGCGTCCTGACAGGACGACATCCCATCTGAGTAAAGATCCGCCGGCTCCTGCAGCTCTCCCGCCAGAATCACCGGCGTCGAATAACAGCCCGGCTCCGTAAAGGTCAGCGACTCCACGGTTCCGTCCGGCAAAAGCTTCGTCCGCACCAGGTTCTGCCGCTCCCAGTAAATAATCGCCCGCCGGACGTCCTTTTCTGTATGCTCAAACACATCCGCAATCGAAGAAAGCGACAGCTCACGCCCGCTGTTCGCACAGCGCAAAAGGTACAGATAGACCTTGACAAACTCCCCGTTCGCCTGAGGCATATACTGATCAATAAAAGAATTTTGCACCACCGTAGAGCCTTCCGGTGTGTCCGTATAAATCTTCATCACGCACGCCTTTCTTAGGAACTGCCGCCGCAGACTGTCTTTTTAGCAGTATAGCATAATTCCCGCGAAATGAGAATATCAACTTTTCCACCGGAATCCCATTTCGGTCACAGTGGTTTTCCGGTGGATATTGTGAATAATGTGGATAAGTGGTTGACAATAATTATTTTCCTTCCCTGCAAATGCCGAAAAACAGAAGATTTTGTCAAAATATTATGTAAATCAATCCATTCACAGAAAATCCCCCTGTTTTTTCCACCTCGGCTGTGCATAAAAGTGTGGATAATGTGGATAACTTTAAAAAAATCAGCAGCCATCAGGGGTTTGGGATGTGCAAAAAATGTTCGTAACGGTACCGCTGCCTGTCACAATTTCTTCAGCATCTCCCGCTCGCGGCTCTGGCAGGTAAATAAAATCACCTGCCGCCCGCTTTTTTTCAGCCATCGCAATGTGGCCTCCAGCCGCCGGTCGTCGTACAGTGCGAATGTCTCATCGAGAATCAGGGGCAGCTTCGAGCCATTGCCCAGCAGTTCTCCCGCCGCCATGCGGAGTGCAAAATAAATCTGCTGCATGGTTCCGCCGCTGACCTGACTGACGCCGAGCACCCGGTCTGGCGTATGGATCCGGATTTCCCCCGTGTCGTCCATCACGATGCGCCGGTACCGGCCGCCCGTGATTTCTCCCAGGATTTCAGACGCGCGCTCGTTGATCCGTCCGCCGTTCTGCCGGTAAATCCGGTCTGAGAGCTCACAGATCCGGTCAATCGCCAGCGTCAGTGCCGCTATCTCCTGGCCGGAGCCCTCCGGGCGGACATGCTCCTGGTAGAGGATCTCCAGCTCGTCCTGCAGCTTCCGGTACGCGTCCTCCCCTCTGCCGATTTCCTCAAGAAGCCCCGGCGGAAGAGATGGTTCCTCTGCCTGCTCCGGGGCTGATTTCTCCCCATCGCTTTTTACCGGGGCAAACAGCGCGTGAACCCCAATCGCCATTCCCCAGAAAATCACGGTAAACACGCCCAGAAAAATGCGCAGCGCATCGGTCCCGGCCAGAAAAATACCGCCAAGTGTCAGCGCCCCGGCAATCGCGAGCATCACGATAAGCAGAATGCGCATCGCTGGGGACACAGCAGAATCGCTCCTTTTCCGGTTCCCTGACGGGATATCCTGCCGGTCATTTCCCCAAGCCGCCTCCCAAGAACCCCCGCGGCCGAACCCGTTCCCGTCGTTCCCCGGGACAGATCCTGCGCCGACGCCATACGTGCGCCCGGCTCCGCCGTCTGACGCCCCAAAGTCTCCGGACATACCCGATCCGCCGCCTGAAGCCCCAAAGCCTCTGGACATGCCTGTTCCGGCCTGCCGTTTCAGCATCTCCAGATTCCGCCGCAGCTGATCGGCCTGCTCCTGCTTTGCGGCGATTTTTTCCTCCAGTGCGGCGTCCTCCTTCTTTTTCTGCTGCTCCAGCTGCTTCTTTCTTTTCCGCAGCCCCTGAAGCGCCCGTGTCACATCAATCTCACCGCTTCCGGTGCTGTCACAGTTCATCATATAATTTCGTATCTCCGCCGCAAGCCCGTCATCGGTCTCACTGTGTGCCTGCGGGATAAAAACGGAATTGAGAAAAGCCGTCTCACTAAGGCCTCCCAGTAAAACCTCCAGATCCTCCTGCGGGTGCTCCGACTCCAGCGCCCTCGTCTCACAGACCAGGCCGAGAGGTTTTGCGCTCCGGTCAAAGCAGCGGTCAATCCGATAGCTCTCCTGGTCCTCCAGGATACGCATGCTTCCCAGAAACGCCCCCGGGGAATCCCATGGCTGCCGCAGCTGATATTCATCCATCCGGGCCGCCCGCCCCCGCGCGCGGTTCAGTCCATAAAACATCGCCCGAATAAAGGAATGAATCGTCGTTTTTCCCGTCTCGTTCCCGCCGCTGATGATATTGATGCCCGGACGGAATGCCATATGATAGTCGGAAAACTTTCCGTACTTTTTGATGATTAGCTCCTGTATTTCCATAAGCTCCCCTTCCCCGTTATCCCGGCTGACGCTCATTTATCCGGATACAAAAGTGCCTCCAGCCCCAGATAAAGCGCTTTCTGTTCTGTCAGATTCTTCGGGCCGTCTCCGAAGCTCTCGATATAATCTCCAATCAGCTGTCCGCGGTACTGCCGCTTCAGCTCCTCTAAATGAAACGCCGGTACGGTCCGATCCTCAATATCCAGAATCCGTCCGCATTTTAAATATTCCCGGAAGTCAGGCCGAAACTGCGGATGCCGTTCCCCGACCAGTGTGATCCGGTAGGTATTCTGGCTGCCATTTACACGCACCGTTTCCGCAATTTTTTCCCGCACAGAAAATGCCGTGTCCCCCTCTGTCACAGCCACCTCTTCCTTCCGGTACTGCCTCCCGGCCTTTTCCACGAAGGAAAGGCGGACCTTTTTCCGCTGCACCTCGCCAATGATGTAGCCATGCGGGCCGATGTCGTCGCAGTCAATCGGCTCCAGCGCGCCGGCGTACATGGCCAGGTTCCGGATAAACACCTGCGGTTTGTGGATGTGCCCCAGCGCAATATAATCAAAGCCGGCTTTTGCCAGTTTTTCCCTGCTGATCGGGATATGTGAGGCGTCCCCGCCATGTGCGAGCAGGATCTTAAAATAATCGCTCTTCTCAGCCACAATGGCGTCGTACAGAGGAGCAGTGATCTCCTGGCGCTGATAGCTGAACCCGTAAATCTCTGTTTTCAGATCCGGCAGCCGCACCCGCTCACATTCCGGCGAAAACAGGCAGATCACATTCTCGTTCCACGGGTAAGTCAGATACGCCGACCCCGGCGCCAGGCAGTCGTGATTACCTGCCATCAATACCACCGCCGTCTGCTCTAGCGTTGAAAAAAGGTAATTGACCTCCTTCAGTTCATTCGGTTCCGGCTGCCGGTGAAACAAATCCCCCGCGATCAGCAGCAGATCCACTTTCCTTTCATTCGCGTCGGCAATGCACTGCCGAAAGCTTTCCCACAATTCTCTCCCCCTGTCTTTTGACCAGGGATAGCCGCGATCCGGCGCGGCGCCCAGATGTACATCCGCGATATGCATAAAACGCAACGTGCTGTTCCTCCCCAAATTTTTTTACAGTATACCATAGTTTTTTTGTTAAGGCTATGATATAATGAAAGCCGCGCAACTAAAAATCGCTTCGCGATTGCATATCCCGTACGAAGTGCGGGATGCCACCCCGGCGAGGGGCGCGGTACCGTCCTCGATTTCCGCTGGCGCTGGAAATCGGGACATTGCCTTCGTCCATACTCGCTGTGCGAGTACGGACATGTAATCTTTAAAAAGCTGTCACCCGGGTCACGAACAATCTCCAGGTTCCCGCTCATACCCATGCCGTCATGCGGACAGCATGGGTATGAGCGGGAACCTGGCATCATCCGTGTCCGGAGCGGTTACCAACACCTTTATTAAAAAAACGGAGGAGAAAAACATGAGCAAAATAGTAGACGAGTTCAAAGCCTTTATTATGCGCGGCAATGTCATTGATATGGCAGTCGGCGTAATCATCGGCGCCGCGTTCAGTAACATTGTGTCCTCACTGGTCAATGACATCGTCATGCCGATCGTCACACTGATCACCGGGCGCATCAATTTCACAGACCTGATGATTCCGCTGGATGGGAACAGCTACAGCACCCTGGCCGCCGCGCAGGAAGCAGGAGCCTCTGTGATTGCATACGGTAATTTCATTCAGATGGTCGTCGAGTTCCTTCTGACCGCGCTGGTCATCTTCGCCGTGATCAAGGCCATCAACAAGCTCCACAAGCCAGCTCCCGAGCCGGAGAAAACAACCAAGATCTGCCCGTTCTGCAAGTCGGAAATACATAAAGACGCGACCAAATGCCCGAACTGCACATCCGCAGTCTTATAAGATCATCAGTAATGAAAAGGCAGTCTGCGGCTGATTGGGCGTTCCACGCCCATCCCAAAACGAAAGAACAGCCCTCCGCGGATAAATCCGCAAGGGCTGTTCTTTCGTTTTGCTGCTCTATGGAGAGCCGCGCCATTCCGAATCATGCTAAAGCATGATGGCGCGGCCTGCGTCCCGCATCCAATTGCGATGCGGGACAATTAGCAACATATAATTGGCACACCCATGCGCATGCCGCCTCCGCCGCCGCAGCAGCAGCTGCAGACCAGCCAGGTCAGGCAAAGCCGCGTACAGTAATTGTTCGCGTTCGTCATCGGGTTGCCGTACTCTTCTCCCATCGACTGATACCAGCGCCCGCCGCCTTCCATCTCTGAGAGGAGCTGGCGGTACTGGAGATTGTTCGGCTCCATCTGAACCGCCCTCTGTGCGTGATCCAGCGCCAGGACGTTGTTGCCCCGCCCGGAATTCGCCAGCGCGCTCAGATAGTACCAGCGCGCGGTGCGGTTCTGAATGCCGTTCAGCACGTTGATGGCTTCATCATAATGGTTACTTCGAATATAGTTCTCCGCCGCGCGCAGATGCGGGTCATCGCCTGCTGAGGATCCGGAGCTGCTGCCGGTCCCTCCGGCGTTTCCATACCCGCCATACCGCCCGTAACCGCCGAAGCCGCCGTATCCGCCTGAAGAAGATGATGATGAGGATCGGCCACCATTCTGCTTTGCCTCATAGCTGCCGGCGCCATGCTCCTTATCATACATGATCTGCTGATACGCCTGCTGCACTTCCTTAAACTTTTCTTCCGCCTGCGCCTTATTCGGATTGTTAATATTCGCATCCGGATGATACTGCCTGCTCAGCTTGCGGTAGGCCTTTTTTACTTCCTCCTCGGAAGCGTTCCTCGATACACCCAGGACCTCATATGGATCTTTCATAATCTCCTCCAACACCGGTTTTAGCCTGGTCTTTCTTCTTCCCTCCGGCTTTTTCCTGCAGCATAGAATATTTACACCAGACTCCGGAATACAGGATGTTTCGTATAATCGGCGCATACATCAGGACGGGCAGCCGTTCAAATGCGCGCGAGGCCTCGGTCATCATTCCGGTCAGGATTTTCTGAATCTCTTCCCGATACGGGTCAGCCCATATACTGCGTCCGCCGCCATCCGGCATATCGTTCAAAGCATCCTGCCCCGGAGACGCCCCTTTTTCTTTCTCTACCGGTTTTTCCGCTGTCCGATCCCCCAGCGCCGCCGCAAATACATTGTAATTGCCATGCTTTTTATCTTTTTCAATATCTTCAAGGGCATCCATCAGGTAGATAAATTTTCCCAGATAAAAACCAATCTGCCGCAGGTCATCCTGCCAGAGATCATCCTTCCAGACAAACAGCTCCGCCAGAAAATTTCCGGTCAGCCCCGCCACATAGTCAATATCGGTCGCAGCGTCCGGCGCGGAACCCCGTCCGTCACAGACCGGCTCAGCCCCGTAAACCTTTTTCGTGTCAGAAGACTCTTCCCGTGCAGCCTCAGCCTCAGAACCGGTATCTGAGCCGGAAGCCGCACTTCTGGCTTTCCATGCAGCCTCGATTTCATGAAGACGGCCGATATTTTCTTCGACCGCTTTCGCCTGCCTCGGGTACTCGTCCACTATTTTTTTGTACGCACTCTCAAGCAGAGAGGAAAGTATGCGCCCGGAAGGTCTGTGCTCATCCTCCCAGTCGTCCAGCCCTTTCTGATAAGCCAGCAGCACACACATATCCGCCGCATACCCGATCGCGTCGTTGCGCGCCATCTGATGCTTATGCACCGGATGCAGCAGACAGCGGCTCTCATCAACGGTCGTCTCCGGCTCATACAGACCGGTCAGAAGGATTGCGAGAAAGGTCGTATCATAGTTCAGCACCAGCTGCGCTCTCCGGCCGTAGCGGCGGTGCAGCTCCTGGCACAATCCGCAATAGAAGCTGCGATAGGTCGTGTATTCCCGCAGCTTCAGTTCCTGTTCATTTATATAAATATAACCAAACATATGCCATCAGCTTCTCTTCTGAAATTCATTGCGGCATTTCGGGCAGGTGATACAGATCTTCCCTTTCCCCCGCGGGACACGGATCTTCTGTCCGCAGGACGGACATTTATAAATATGGTAATCCTTCGACTGCTTCGCACGCCGTTCCGCCTTCCGGAAGCGACCTGTAATACTGTCCAGAATCTCATGGTATTTATCGTCCTCCGCCCGGCGCTTCATCTCGTTGCGCGAAAACATCCGAAAATAGCTGAGCACGAGAAGCACCAGAGCCAGAAGGTATATCAGCGGCTGGCTCGTAAATATGTTAATCACAAGCAGCACCAGGCATACCGCCAGCATGAATTTGGAAAGATCATCCGTGCCGTATCTTCCATACATAAAGTCCAAGAAAAAGTCCGAAATTTTTCTTCTCATGTTAAAATCCGCCTCGCATTTCTTTTTACTAACTTATTCTAACCGTTCAGAACCGGTTCAAAAGGAAAAGGCATTCTGCAATCTCCCGCTCTGAACAGATATCTTAAAAGAATTTACGCCAGATTGAAAAGAATGTCAACGGATGGCGGTCTTATTTCACAGAAATTTTAGAGATATACTGTTTCGTTAAGAAAGTGCCTCTTACTGCCAGGAACAGACAGAAGAAAGCCATATAGCGACCGCGCGGCGAATGAACGGCGCATGAGCGCTTCCGGTATCTGTCACGCCGTCGGGAAACGGAGCGTCGCCGTAAATACGCCGTCCTGCAGGGAAATGCGCAAGCTTCCGTCGAGCAGCTCCGCCAGATTCTGCGCGATCGACAGCCCCAGTCCGCTTCCTTCACTGCTGCGGCTTGCGTCGCCCCTCACAAACCGCCCGGTCAGCTCGTCCGCCTCAATCGTGATTTCCTCCCGGGAGATATTCCGCAGCTCGATGATCACTTCATCCGGTTCGGCCGAAGCTTTCCCGCCTTTATTTCGCTCAGTGGCTCCTTCCAGTGCATTTCTGGCATTCGTTCGAGCGACGCTGTCGGCTGACGGACTCCCGGCACGACTGACTCCGTCCGTCTCCTGCGAAGCATCCCCACTGCCGCTGTTTCCCTGTGAAGAAAATACTGCAGGCGTTGTGGCAGTGCGAAAGACCGGCTGCAGAATGACCCGCACGTCCGTATTCTCTTTTGCGTATTTGCAGATATTTCCGAGGAGGTTTTCCAATATGCGCCAAAGCTGGCGGCCGTCCGCCATGATGTATACCGGCTCCTTTTGCATCTCCCAGATGAAAGTCAGGCCATGCTCCTTGAAGCGCTCCTCGAACTCGCCGCAGGCCTGCATCAGCATGCTCTGCGCCTGCATACGCACAATCTCCAACTCCACATTCCCTGAACTGATCTTGCTGGCTTCCACCAGATCCTCCGTCAGCTGCTTCAGCCGCTGGGATTTTTGCTCGAGAATCCCGACATAGCCTCTGGCGCGCTCATTTTCCAGATTCTCCCGTTTGAGCAGATCTACATAATTGACAATCGAGGTCAGCGGCGTCTTCAGATCGTGCGAGACGTTCGTGATCAGCTCCGCTTTCAGGCGCTCATTTTTTACAATCGCCTCCAGAGCCGCGCACAGGCTGTCTCCCATCTCGTTGACCGCCTCTGCCATCCGAAGCGACTCTCCCTGAAGCGCCGTCGTGTCAATCCGGTACTGCAGATCTCCCTGCGAAAGCTGATGGATCCCTTCATAGATATTCTGTTTCCCGGCCATATCGCGCATCAAATACAGCAGCACGGCCATGTCAAGCAGCACCACCAGCACCAATCCAGCGCGCCCAAACAGAAGCAGGAACAGAAAATTCAGCACAAAAAACCCGATATACTGCAATATCAGCTGCCCGGAAGCCGCGCGGGAGGAATTCACCTGCCGCCAGGTGCGGATCAGCGTCCGGATCACGGAATTCGTCCAGAGCGTCCCCGCGGAAAACCTTCGCGCGAACCCCATGCACGCGGACAAAAAGATTAGCCAGGCGGAAGTGAACACAACCGCCACCTGGATTCGTTCCTCCCCGGGCAAAAATCCGGAAATCTGTTCCCATCCGGATGCGATCAGGGAAAACACAATGGCAAGAATCAGATAAATGCCCGCTGCCAGCTCAGTCGGTATCGCATCAACCAGCTGCAGGTTCCTGCCTGTGCCATCCTCCTTTTTCCCAGTGCCAAGCAGCGAGCAGACAAAACAAAATACCAGGAGCGCAAATGCGGCTATCGCCCCGATGCCGGCATTTCGAATGAGATTCTCCCGCTGCGCGTAAAACTCCAGCCCGGTCTGCAGCTCGTCGCTGACCGGGTAACTGGTATTCACCGCTACGTAAACCTTCTCATTGGTCCCCACAAAGCGCTGCTCCAGAAACCACTCCGCTGCCTCGGCATTCAGGATCTGATCCGGATTCGATACCATGATGTTGAAGCTGCGCTCTCCCTCATAGAGGCTCGTAAATTCTTCCTCGGCCTCCGCAAGCTCGACCGCTTCCTCATAGGTCTCTGCCCCGGTGTTCGTATAGAGCTCCCCGGAAGAGGTATCTTCTATGCAGTAAAGCAGGTTGGACGGAGCCTCGGCGGACCAGCTCTCATTCTGCACGGTCGTATATTCCACATAGCGCTCATAGAGGTCCTCACAGGCCTCATCCAGCTGTGTATACATTTCCTCGACATAGCCGGCCGCGTCCGAATACCAGCGCGAGCACTCCGCCAGCGAAATGCCTGTCACCGGAAGAATCGTCTCGAGCGTCTGGGACTGTTCATCCAGCTGCTCCCCTGCTTCCCGGTCATTCTCACTCGCATTCGCCGCCTCAATCGCGTCATGAAGCGCCTGCCAGCCGCCGTTTTCATAAAAGTCCAGCAAATCGCCGAGCAGATAGGTCGTGTTCAGATCCTGAACCGTATACCCGGTCTCATCATAGGACTGAATGTCGATCTGCTTCTGACGGTCAAATTCTCCGTCCGTCTCCAGAAGACGCGCATTATCCTGCCCGCGGATTTTATTCGAGAGAATCATGCCGGTCCTTCGAAAAAACAGCTCGGACTCCTCATAGCTCTGCGACAAACTGTCCAGGCTCCAGGAATCCTCCATCCAGAAGCTGATGCTGACCAGACAAAAGGCAATCACAGCGATGGCCGCCGCCTGCAGCAGAATCAGAAGCACTTTTCCCTTCTTATTATAAATCAGTCGCTTATAAATCAGCCGCCCCACTAAATATTCTCCACTCTGTAGCCAATCCCCCAGATGACCTTGAGGTATTTTGGATTCTTCGGGTCAATCTCAATCTTTTCCCGGATGTGACGGATGTGCACGGTAACCGTATTGTCCGCCCCAAAGGCCTCCTCCTTCCAGATTTCCTCATAAATCTGGTCAATGGAAAACACCTTTCCCTTATTCTTAACCAGGAACAGCAAAATATTGTATTCAATCCGGGTCAGCTTCACCGGTTCGCCGTCCACCGTGACTTCCTTGCGGTCGTCATTGATCACCAGGCCGCCCGTTTGATAGATCTGCTCCGAGATGGCCGTATCGACCGCAGAGCCAAAATTCGTATATCGGCGGATCTGGGATTTCACGCGGGCGATCAGCTCCAGCGGGTTAAATGGCTTCGCCACATAGTCGTCCGCACCGAGGTTCAGCCCGAGCACCTTATCCGTATCCTGCGTTTTCGCGGAAAGAATGATGATCGGGATACTGCTTTCCTCACGAATCTTCATAATCGCGTGAATCCCGTCCATCTTCGGCATCATCAGGTCCAGAATCAGCAGATGGATCTTCTGGCTTTTTAAAAGCTCCAGTGCCTGCTCGCCGTCGTATGCCTTAAACACCCGGAATCCCTCCTGCACCAGGTAAATCTCCACCGCATCCACGATTTCTTTTTCATCGTCACAGACCAGAATATTATACATATCGCCGCTCCTTTCCCGCATTTGCTCCAGGCCTTCCAGATACCACACATAAGGCTATTTGTACCGACTGGACAGCCAAACATTTGTTCCTCATCTTCGTATTCAGGATCTGTTACAAAATCGCTTATGCATCTTGCTTGCACCGCCTGACGCACGAAGCGCAGACCATAAAAGTCTCAACGCAGCCCGTCTACACGCCTGAACCCATAATATATTTGTAATTTTATCAGAAGAGCGTTAAATTTACGTCAACAAATCATTAAGGTTTTCTTATTTCGCCTGGATAACATGCATCATGTTGGTCATCGCGCCCTTGCCCTTGACCTCGTTGGTCGCCGGATCGCCGGCAGTGAGCACCACCATATCGCCGGGCTTTACATAGCCATCCCTTCTCACGATATACATTGCATGAGAAATAATATGCTCCGTCGTATCCTCCTCATAGCCCTGAAGCGGCGTGACGCCCCAATAGATCTGCATTTTCCGCAGTGCCCAGGCGTTCGGCGAAATCGCGTAAATCGGAATCGGCGCACGGAAGTTCGACATCAGGCGGGCCGTCTGCCCGGACATCGTCGGCGTCACAATGCAGTCCGCCTGCACGTTCACCGCGGTCTGGATCGCCGCCAGGCCGACCGCATTCGACACGTTCGCGTCCCCGCGCAGTCCGCGGTACTCCTTCGGCGTGTAGTTCTCCTGGTTGTAGCCCTCCGTCGTCTCCGCGATCTGCGTCATCATCTTCAGTGCCTCCAGCGGATATTTGCCGGCCGCGGTCTCACCGGAGAGCATGATCGCGTCCGCGCCCTCGCGGATGGCGTTCGCCACGTCCGTCACCTCCGCCCGCGTCGGGCGCGGGTTGCGGATCATCGAGTCCAGCATCTGCGTCGCGATGATGACCGGCTTGTACTTTTTATTGCACTTCTGAACGATCAGCCGCTGCACGTGAGGCACCTCGTAGGCCGGAATTTCCACACCCATGTCGCCGCGCGCCACCATGACGCCGTCCGCGGCCTGAATGATCCGGTCAATATTCTGAATGCCCTCGGCATTTTCAATCTTCGCGATCACGCTGATTCTCTCGCCGTCGTTTTCTCTCAGGATATTTTTAATCTCTTTAATCGCATCTGCGTCGCGAACAAAGGAGGCCGCAATAAAATCGATTCCCTCGTGAATGCCGAAAATAATGTCCTCGCGGTCTTTTTCGGTAATGCCCGGAAGATTCACCTTCACATTCGGGACATTCACACCCTTGCGCTGTCCCAGGCTGCCGCCGTTCTCGACCTGACAGACAATATCCGTGCCCCGGATTTCCTTCACCTTCAGCCCGATCAGGCCGTCGTCGATCAGAATCGTATCGCCCGCCTTCACATCCTGTGAGAGCTGCGGATAGGTCTGACAGACTCTGTTCTCATCCCCCTCAATCTCCTCCGATGTCAGCGTAAACTCCGCCCCTGTCTGAAGCGTCACCGGCCCGCCATTTTTCAGAAGCCCCGTGCGGATCTCCGGCCCTTTCGTATCCAGAAGAATCGCAATCGGCTTCTTAATCTCCTCCCGCACACGTTTGAGCTGGTCAAAACGCGCCTTCTGCTCCTCGTATGTGCCGTGGGAAAAATTAAACCGCGCGATATCCATCCCATTCAAAGCCAGCGCTTTCATCACTTCCCGGTCATCCGTCGCCGGACCCATCGTACAGATAATCTTCGTCTTCTTCATTGCAAGTTCCCTCCGTTTCCCTGTTTTCTGTTACTTGTTACACTCTCTGTCACACAGCATTCTGGCTCTTACCTCCCGGCTCTGCCATCATGCTTTTCATATCGTGCCTCCCGGGCTCTGCATTTCGGTCTTTCACCTCGCACTTCCCGGCTCAGCCGTCATGCTTTTCATATCGTGCCTCCCGGGTTCTGCATTCCGGTCTTTCACCTCGTACTTTCCGGACTTTATCATCAGACTCTTTGTCTCATGTCTCCCGTGCGCTGTCACCCGGCGTCCGTCTCAATCTGGTCTCCGGCCACGCGCAGCAGATCCCCAATCTCCTCCACCGGCATCTCCAGATAGGCGGACACCTCCTCTGCGGACACCTTGCGGCCAAGATCTTTTTCCAGGCTGTGCACCGCCTCATTCAAATGATTCAGCCGGCTCACAAGCCCGGCGTCCATCCTGCCCTGTTCCTGGCCCTGACGGATCGCGTTTTCCATCGAATCCCGGATGGTGTTCAGAATATGCACCCGGCAGGCCGCCGCGCTGTCAAGCTCATCCAGCGACTCCAGCGCATCCAGCAGTCCCATGTTTCCCTCCTGAATCAGATCCTCCGAGGCAAGCGTCTCCTCGTCATATTCCTCTGCCATCGTACAGATCAGAGGAAGATACAATTCAATTAAACGTTCTCTTGCACTGGCATCACCGTCTCGTACCCGCTCCACAAGCCGGATCTCGTCCTCATTGCTCCCATCGGCGAGCGCCGCGATTTCATCCAGGTAAAAGGACAGGCCGCGCCTGTCCGCTTCCGAAGCCATCCCTTCCTCAGACTCCGGATCGGGATCGGGAACCGCATCCATATTTGCATTTACCGCATTCTCCTGACGGATGGTTTCGCCGCCTTTTTGGGCAGACAGTTTTGTTCTCATCCCCTCTTTGGATTCTATCACACGAATCCCCTGTTCCGCAAGGTACTCATAGATCAGCTGAAAATGATTTTCCTCCAGCGGCATATCCTTTAACGTCCCGCGCACCTCATCCCGTGTCAGCACGCCGCCTCTCTGATCCGCCGCCGCTTTCAGTTCCGTCAGCATTTCCCTGAAAATAATCCGGTTCTCCACTTTCACGTTCTCCCTTCCATCCGGCCGGCTCTTCTGCCTCCCATAAGAGCCGGCCGCGCCAATTGGATAATTTATTTTAGCATAAATCAGTTATAACACAATCCCTGAATTTTTAAAACCCAAAAGGCACCCGCTTCAAACGGATGCCTGTTTTACATGTATTTCTCTGCGCTTTTATCTTTGTATGGGCAACGACGGCAGCCGAAACGAGGCACAGACAGCGCCCGGCATCAGTCGGACATCTCCTGCAGTGCCCGCGTCAGAACCGGGGCATCAGTGGCTCCGCTTTCCTCCTCCAGATTCTCCGATGCCGTGTTCTCCACAACGATATCCGGCGTGATTCCGTTTCCGTCAATTTCCTGCCCGTTCGGCGTGTAGTAATGTTCGACCGTCAGCTTAAATGCCGAGCCATCCGACAAGCTATACGTCTTTTGCACAACCCCTTTGCCATAGGTCTGTGTGCCGATCACCGGTCCGATCCCGTAATCCTGAATCGCCCCGGCAAAGATCTCGGACGCACTCGCAGAGCCGCCGTTGACCAGCACGGCCACCTCGCAGGTCACGCTCTGTTCGTCATCGGAATTGTATTCGTCGCGGTTTCCATCCTTATCTTCCGTATAAACGATCAGGCTGTCCTCCGGCAATATTTCGTCCAGAATATCACATACGGATGTAAGCAGGCCGCCGGGGTTGTCACGCAGATCCACAATCAGCTTTTCCATCCCCTGGTCGTATAAATCTTCCACAGCTTCCCGGAACTGCTCTACCGCGCTCTCGGTAAACTCGGTCAGCTTCAGATAGCCAATCGAATGTTCCATCATCTCATACGTTACGTAGGTCGGTATCACGTCGCTGCAGGTAATCGTCAGATCCAGCTCCTCCTCCGTGTCCGGGCGGTACACGGTCAGGACAAACGTATCCTTTGACTTAATCAGTGTCACCAGCTCAGTCAGTGTCAGGTCATCGACCGCGTCCCCGTCCACGGCGCGCACCACATCCTCCGCCTGCAGGCCGCCCTCCTCGGCGGGACTGTCCGCGTAAACCTCCGCGACATAAAACGCACCGGTATCCGTATCTGTGCCAATGGACGCTCCGATCCCATAATACTCGCCTTTGGTGGAATCCACCACGTCCGAGAGCTCTTCAGCGGTATAATAGCTGGCATAGTCATCGTCCAGACCCGCCGCGATTCCCTTAAAAAGATACGCCTCCAGAAGCTCGCCATCCACCTCGTCCAGGTAATAGTCTTCAATAATCTGCTGCACTTCGGAAAGCTTCGAGAGCGTACTGCTCTGCGTCAGAACCTTCGCTCCCGGATTGCCCGTTCCCGTCAGCTTCCGGATGATCCCCGGGACAAACATGACAATGATCATGCACGCGACCGCCAGCACTGCGCCAAAAACCATCCCATGATAAAAGCGCCGCTCGCCGATCTGCTCCGCCGCTTCCATATCTATAATTTCTTCCGGTTCCGCTGATTTCACCTCATCCGCACATAATTCTTCCGTGTCTGCTTCTTCGGCAGATTGTTCATTTTTATCTTCATCCATTGCATCCACAAATCTTTTCCCCAAATCTGTTTCTTCCCCCGCTATTTTATTATCCGGCATAAACGCCATCGCGCACTCTCCCATCGTTTTCTAATCTGTATGCATCCTTCCGGCGCCTTATTCTTATCCGGCGCCAGTTGATTCCGCCCTCGATAACGTGTTTTATTGTAATATAACGGCCTGGCATTGTCAAATCATCCGGTCTTGAACAAAGTGAGAAAGCTCACATCCGAAACTTTTTATGTAATTCCCGCACCGTATCACGGTTCTCGAAGATAAACAGCCCCGCCAGCACCAGAATGCTGATGCCTGCGCACAGAATCGACGGGTACGGGATCCGCACCACGCCGGCCAGCAGCAGAACCAGCGGAATAAATCCGAAGGCGCAGCACTGTACGAGATAAAACAGATACTCCTGCTTCTCGAGATGCTGCACTTTAATAATCACCGGCATCGAGCCGAGCACCGTCAGCGAGGCAATGGGCAGCAGGAAATCCACCGACCAGCCCCGCCATCCGGTAGAAGAATCCCAAAGAATCCCGATGACCGACGCAAACAACAGCAGCCACATGCCATTTTTCAGAAGATTGCGCCGCTTTTTGTACGCCACGATGGTCAGTAGCCAGGCGGAAACGATGCCTGCCGCTGCCAGAAGGCTCCAGCTCATCCGCCCCTCGATCATCACATTGATCATGCCGCAGAGCACAGCGGCGGCAATACACACAAACGTGTAAATCTGAAATATCGTCTTCCCCGATTCAGAGTGTTCTTTTTTATAACCCGGAAAACGGTTCTCCTGCTCCCGGTACGGCAGATGCTCCTCTTTCAGAAGCCTCATAAAATTCCGCTGAATGTTTTCCGCCGGAAGCTTTGAGGTAAATCCAAGCATCAGCTCATCTCCGTAGGAGCAGGAACAGAGCTGCAGATTTTCCGTACTCGCAAACAGGTGAAAGCTGTCGATATAAGGGGAATATTCCTCCGGCATTTTCACGATCCCCATATTTGAATAGACCGCTGTAAAATTTCTTGCCCCCAGGCTGGTCCCGGCCATCAGGAAGAATTGCTTCACTTCCAGCGGAACCACTCGGAGGAACGGATTCTTCTCAAGACGGACCAGCGCGTTCATCCGCGAGGCAATCCGCTCCTTCGCCAGCTCCCGCTCAAACTGTTTTTTCACATCGGCGACCACATCCGAAAAGACCGTATCCTCACTGAATTCATACCCTACCTCGATCCAGCCGAAAAAATTCGCCATCGACCGGGACGGATAATAATTACGCAGGTTGACCGGAACCATCAGCGCAATCGGGCGGCGCAGCCGGTTGACCGGTACCTCCTCATGGATCGCGTACAGCAGCGCCGCAGCAATAAAAACGGTGATGGAGACCCCATATGCTCTCGCTTTCCCAAGAATCTCCTTCACAGGGATTTTCAGCTCCGTAATCCGCATTTCATCCTGCGCCAGCCGTTCCCCCTTCAATTGAACCGCGTGGAAGTGCCCCCTCGCTTCGCTTGGCGGCAGATCGCGCCGTCCATTCCGATGCGCGTTGCGCAGGACGGCGCTAATATGTCCTTTTTCCCGCTCTCCGGCCTTTTTCGTGGAATAATACTGCGAAAAGCTGTCCTCCTCCTGATCCTTTCCGGTCACCTCCGCGTCCTGCTCCAGCTCCGGAAGCTCCGTTTCCGGATGCGCCAGCATGAGATAATTTTTCACCAGCTCCTGCAGAAAATGCATCGCCCCGGTTCCATCCGTGAGAGCATGAAACACCTCAAAATTGATCTTATCCTCAAAATAGGTAACCTCAAACAGAAGCGACTTCTGGTCACGAATATACAGCTTGCTGCAGGGCGGCTTCTGCTCCCTCGAGACCATCGCCCGGATGTCCCGCCTCTCCAGATAAAACCAGAACAGGCCTTTTCGCAGAACCGCCTGAAACAGCGGGTACTTCTCCATCGTCCGGTCAAGAGCGCTCTGCAGCAGCTCCCCGTCCACCTGCTCCTTCAGCTGACAGTAAAAACGAAACACTCTGGTGTCATTCTTGCCGGTCGCGGCCGGAAACGCAAGCGCTGCATTATCCAGTTTTCTCCACTGTGAATATTCAAATTCTGACAATTCTTTTCCCCTGTAAAAAAAATGTATGTTTTACGCATCTGCACAGTTGCACAATCATTGCATATGCACACTAACGCTGCGTTCCTGTTACAAAGCGCAGCAATTTTTGTTGACATATCAACTTCATCCATTCGCGACATATTATGTAAGCGGATAACCTCTTATCTCTCTGCGTACACCCCTGTGAATTTCATAATCAAAATCCGTAATATAAACTCATCTCCGCATCCGGGCAAACAGTTCAGCCCGCCTCACCCAAAAAACCATTAATATACTCAAAGCTCTCCTGCACATGGAGGAACTGAATCCCCAGCGCAAAAAACCCGTGCAGCGCATCAGGAATCCGATGCATCTCCACTTCATTCCCCGCGTCCAAAAGCCTCTTCCCGTAGGCCTCCCCTTCATCGCGCAGCGGATCGTATTCCGCCGTCAAAATCAGGGTGCGCGGCATATCGCGCAAATTCTGCGCCAGAATTGGTGCAAAATAAGGATTCGTACGATCCTCCTGCGAACTCTGATAGAGGCTCAGATAATCCTCCATCTTTTTCGCCGTCAGCAGATAATCCTCCCCATTCTCACGAACAGAAGGATACGCTGATTTCTCCGTATAACAATTGTTTACCGCCGGATAAATCAGGATCTGCTTCCTGACCTGAAAATCCCCGGTATCCCGCGCCATCATGCACACAGCCGCAGCCAGGTTTCCTCCTGCGCTGTCTCCCATCACCGTAATCCGCGCCGGATCCACCTCCGGCAAAAACCTGCCCGCGTACAGCTCCCTGGCCGCCGCATAGCAATCCTTAAGCCCCACCGGGAAGTGATGCTCCGGAGCCAGCCGGTATTCCACTGATATCACCAGGCGTCCGGTCGCCTGCGCCATCCTTGCACAGACGCGGTCATAATTCTCCACACTCTCTGTCACCCAGCCGCCGCCATGAAAAAACAAAAGCGCGGGCAAAGAACGCCGGGCCGCCGCAGCGCTTCCGGCATTCCGCTCCCCCGCGCCTCTCATATCCTCCTCCGACGCAAAATACAGGCGGATCGGAACCTTGTACTCCTCATTATAAATCTCCGCATCCAGCTTTCTGCAGAAGATCCGCACCAGATCCAGCTTCTTCAAATCCGCCAGCCGCCTCGACGCATCCACCTCAATGCCCCCGTAAGAGAGCGCGTGGAGAATTGCTTTCATGGGTTTCGATATCAAATAAACATCCTCACTTTCCGGCACATATCATACGCAGCGATTCTCCGTTGCGCGGCTTTCATTGTACCATGCAATGGATGAAATGGCAAGAACTGTTCCAAAAGATACCGCTTTCCTATGGGGTGTTTTGTTACACCTCGCATCGCCAAACAATACGAAACCTTACGCATCCGCGGCAGGCGGCTGGTATAAATCACAGAATCGCCTCACTCCTTCATCTTCGGTTTGAAAATCCAGCTCGCGATATAGGAAAAAATCAGCGCCGCGCTGATGCCGACCGCGCTCGCTTTCAGGCCGCCCGCGAACAGTCCCAGAAGCCCCTGGTCATCCACCGCCTCCTTCACGCCCTTCCAGAGCGTATTTCCAAATCCCAGCAGCGGAACCGACGCGCCCGCTCCGGCAAAATCAATCAGTTTATCATACAGGCCGACCGATCCGAGGACAGCGCCCAGACACACAAGAATGACCATTACACGTCCCGGCATCAGCTTTGTCTTTTCCAGTAAAATCTGTACAAGGGCGCAGATCAGGCCGCCCACCCAGAATGCATTGATATAGTCCATAAAAATTCTCCTCCACATCATGCTGTTCAAGTCTTCACCAGTTCTGAACGCATGTCACAGACCGCCCTTACGGGCTATATGCCATCTTCGATGTCATATGTCTGTGACTGATGGGCGTCTACGTTCCACTTCGGTCGGTGCTAAACGCGTGCCACTGGCACGCAACACCCGCCCATCCCAAAATGAAAATCCTGGCCATTGCAGATAAATCTGCATGGCCCGGCTTTTCATTTCTTGTCCTGCATCGGTTTCTGATGCTGGACGTAGGCCACGCCATCGCGAAGCGATTTTTCATGGCGTGGCTTCCATATCATGCTGTTCAGAACTGTTAAACATGTTCCAATATGACTGCGTGCGCGATGCCGGGCACGGGCTGCCCTTCATTGAAGCTGACCTTTGAGAGCAGCGCTCCGGTCGGCACAAACAGCACCCGTTTCCACTCGCCCGACTCGAGCTTCGGCAGAATCATCGCCGAGAGCACGACCGCCGAGCAGCCGCATCCACTCCCGCCTGCGTGGGTATCCTGCTTTTCGCGGTCGTAAATCTCGATTCCGCAGTCCATGTGCTGCGCGGAGATGTCATATCCCTTTTCTTTCATCAGGTCAATCAGAATATGCCTTCCGATCAGCCCAAGGTCGCCGGTAATGATCCGGTCATAGTCCTGAGGCTGAAAATTGAAATCCGTCAGATTCTGATAAATCGTATCTCCCGCCGCCGGCGCCATGCAGGCTCCCATATTCATATTGTCTTTTACTCCCATGTCCACAATCTTCCCAGGTGTGGCGCCGCGCACTCTCACATGTCCATAGCCATTCTCTGCACTCTGTGTGAATCCCTTACATTTCGCAGCAGTACGCCCGGCGTCTACCGGGTCAGAGCTTCCTTCTTCGCCCACGGAACACTGGTTTCCCCGCGAAGAGACAGATTTTTTACCATCCGGAGCAGGCCCTCGCCCTTTGTTCAGAAGTGTCCGTCCGACATTGTCCACATCGGCTCCGGAGGTGCCTCCGCCTCTGGCGGACAATAAAAAGGCTCCGCTTCCGGTGACCGTCCAGGTAGCTGAAAGGGGACGCTGGCTCCCGTATCCCAGGGGAAACCGAAACTCCTTCTCGGCACTGCCGAAATGGCTGGAGGTAAGTGCCGCCGCATAGTCCGCATAGCCTCCGGACACCGCCATCGCAGCGAGCATCAGCGATTCCCCGCAGGTCGAGCAGGCGCCATACAGGCCGAACAGAGGAATGTCCGTCTCTCCGTTCCCGAATGACGTCGCGATCAGCTGCGCCAGCAGATCGCCGCCAAACAAATACCGGATCTGACAGGCTTCCAGGCCAGCCTTTCCGAGCGCCGTCTGAAGTGCCTCCTTCTGCATCGTACTTTCCGCCATCTCCCAGGTATCCTCACCGAACTCCGCCTTATCCGAGACCAGGTCAAATGCCGCTCCAAGCGGCCCTTCTCCCTCTTTCGGTCCGACCACCGACGCGCTGCTGATGATACGCGGCGCATTCTGAAACTCCACGCTCTGACTCCCCACCATCTGGTTGACCATACAACCGACCTCCTCGTAATCTAATGGAGAGCCGCGCCATTCCGAATCATGCTAAAGCATGATGGCGCGGTCCTCTTATCATTATCTTCTCTCCATAGAATCTCCAAATAAAACGAAAATATGTCTGTTTAGCATGAAAGTTTTCATTCTATCGTAAGCGCAAAAAATAATTTGTATTCCCTATAATTCGACGCGCGTCCATATATGGAATAGCTCTTACACAACCTGTCAGCAGGAGCAAAAAGGAGCCAGTCAAAAAAACTCCAGCCGGCTGCCACAACGTTTATGGCTTCCGGTTGAAGTTTTATTCTGCTGCTGACTTTCAGACAGGTTTAAATTTCTGAATCTGTCTGATTGGGATAAGCTTCGCCTGAAAATCTCCTGACATGGGCGGAATCAAAAGTCCGGCATACATCAGCACTGCTCCCTGGCATGTTTTTCCATCTATATCATAAAAGGCCTCCGGATTTAACCCCTGCAGCTGCAGTCTGCGGCTTTTCTGGTTTGTTTTTGCCAGTACCTGTACATAGGTCAGCAGAGCCTCGGACCGGTCTTCTGACACAATCATATAGCCGTCGCAGACGTGATTGTGCTGCCAGGATTCCAGGCGGTAATAATCTCCCTCCCGGATCAGGCTGTTATATTTTTTATACAATTCTATTTGCTCCGAGATCTGACACTTATCCTCCTCAGAAAGCCGTGTGATATCCAGCTCATAGCCGAAAGTCCCCGCGAGCGCGACCGTACCTCTTGTCTCAAGCGGCACACTTCTTCCGGTCATATGGTTCGGACAGTCTGAAACATGCGCCCCAATGGAAGACAGCGGATAAAGGAGCTGCGTTCCCTCCTGAATAGCAAGGCGCTCCATCGCGTCTGTATCATCTGAGCACCAGATCTGCGGGCTGTAATAAAGCATCCCCGGATCAAATCTGCCGCCGCCGCTGGCACAATTCTCCAGCAGCAGCCCCGGAAAATCCTGGAGCAGGCGCTCCTGCATTTCATAAACCGCAAGCATATATCGATGCGCAATCTCCCCCTGCCGGTCCGGCGGCAGAATTGTATTTCCCACATCAGACAACGGGCGGTTCATATCCCACTTTACGTATTCGATATTTGCGGAAGACAGGACTGCTTTCAGTCTGTCATATACCGTATCCCTCACCTCTTTACGGCTTAAATCCAGCACATACTGTGCCCGGCACTGCCCCGGACCCCGGTTATTCAGCTGCAGTGCCCAGTCCGGATGCTCCCGGTAAAGATCGGAGTCCTCTGAAATCATTTCCGGCTCCACCCAGATACCAAGCTTCATTCCAAGCTTATTGACTTCCTCCGCCAGATAGCCGAATCCGCCCGGCAGCTTATTTTCATTCACCTGCCAGTCTCCCAGGCTGCTGTCATCGTTATCCCGATACCCAAACCATCCGTCGTCCACAACCAGCATCTCAATTCCTGCCTTTGCCGATTCCCGGGCAATTTCCAGCAGCTTCTCCGTGTTGAAATCGAAATAGGTCGCCTCCCAGTTATTGATCAGGATTGGCCGTTCTCTGTCCTTCCAGTATCCCCGAATCAGATGATCCCGGTACAGCCTGTGGAAGCTTCGCGTCATTTTTCCGAGACCCCCGTCGGAATATACCAGCACAACCTCCGGCGCCTGAAACGCCGCTGACGGCTCCAGCTTCCAGCAGAATCGGTCCGGATGGATTCCCATCACCACTCGAACCTGGTCAAACTGATCCCGCATTGCTTTTGCAATAAAGTTCCCGGAATAGACAAAATTCATCGCGTAGATGTCGCCGGTGGTTTGCGTGCAGTTTTCCGATATCAGCGCCATAAACGGGTGATCCTGATGGCTCGAAATACCCCGGATGGATTCGGTGACAAAGCTTCCGTACCCCAGCTTCTGTCTCTGCATCATCCGCTCCCTGGACCAGGAGCCCGGCAGCGTGAGCACTTCCAGCCCTTCCTGCTCCACATGCAGGCAGGCGGAAAGCACCTTCGTCAGATAAACGCTCCGCACACCTCCGTTTTCCACCCGGACACTTCTGGTGATGGCGTCGGCTTCCTCAAAGGCCGTATACGATAAAATCACCCGGAGACCCGTTACCTCATCCTGCAGCGTAAGCTCCAGCGTGCTGCAATCAGCGATTTCTTCCAACCGTCCATCACCGGAGGAAGAACGATCCGCAGCCGGCAAATTATGTGCAGAACCCCGGCTCCATGTCGCCGGCAGCCCTTCCAGTTCTTTTTTCCCCGCGTAAATCCGATGCGAGAGGTACGTCAGCTCCAAACCCTCCTGCCCCTCTTCTGTCCGGATATTTATGCAGCATTCCCGGCAATCTCCCGTTCCTTCAAACGGATACTCCATCGGATAAAAATCAAAGAAGCTCACTTTCTCGCGTGAAAAAACAGAAGGCGGCCAGGGACGCTCATCGGTTCTCAGAAGATACGCAAGATCAATGTCCCCCAGCCTTTTTCCATAATAAATATGGCCGGGATATCTGCCATCGGCAAGTCCAAACACATAGCTGGTATGCGGTGTATCCAATTTAAAAACCTGATGTGTCCCGTCATACTGAATCATAAATGTCTTCTCCCGTCTTATTCATTCGCGCGAATGGATGTCAGCAAAGCGTCACAGTTTCCCTCAATCCGATATTCCCCGCTCTCTGCCGGCAAAAACAGACTGTCCCCTTTCTGAAATCGGACTTTGTCGCTCCCACAGGTGATTTCCCCAAGCCCATCCAGGAACAGAACGGACAGAAAGGAATCCGCCCCCACGTTTCCTTCCATTCGCTTCATATGGACGCCGTCCAGATTCAGCTTATCCACCGTAAAATAGTCACAATCCGCTACGTGGGGATAGCTGTTGTCACCCCTTTGCAGGGGAACCCGGTTTGTCACGGCCAGGGCTTTTTCAATATGAAGATCTCTCTTTTTCCCATCCTTTCCAACCCTGCCATAGTCATATACCCGGTAGGTGACATTGGAATTCTGCTGAATTTCGGCAATCAGGATATCCTCTCCGATTGCATGGATAGTTCCGGGTTCAATAAACAGCATATCGCCTTTTCGGACAGGTACTGCGTTCAAAACGTCCAGAAGCGTGTCATCCTCAATCCGCTGCGCAAATTCTTCTTTTGTAATCTCCTGTCGAAAACCATAATACAGAAACGCATCCTTGCCGGCATCCATCACATACCACATTTCAGTCTTGCCATACTGACCCTCATTTTTCAGAGCATAGCGATTGTCCGGATGCACCTGAATGGACAGGTTCTGCTTCGCATCTATAAATTTGATCAGAATCGGAAAATCGCGAAATCTCCGGCAGTTTGTCCCCAGAACGTCTCTGCCCTTTTCCTCTATGTACCCGGTCAGTGTTTTTCCCGCATAGATTCCATTCGTTATCACAGAAGGACCATCCGGGTGGCAGGAGAGCTCCCATGATTCCGCCAGGATATCTCCTCCGCATTCTTTTCCATATTCTGTTTTCAGCCTCTGTCCGCCCCAGATATAATCCTTGCAGGCGGGCCGCAGCTTTAAGATACACATACCAGCTCCTCCACTGCTTTTGTCAGATTTTCCAGCTGTCCTGCTGCGTCTGCTTCATCCGATCCTTTCACTCCGACATAAAGCTTGATCTTCGGTTCCGTCCCGGACGGACGGATGCAGCACCAGGCGCCGTCCTCCAGTTCAAAATACAGGACATTGGATTTCGGCAGCCCTGTAATCGTTCGTTCCCCGGTGGCGAAGTTTTTCAATACATCTTCGCGGTAATCCCGGAACTGAAGTACGCATTTTTCTCCGATTTTCTCCGGAACACTGCCTCGAATGCGTTCCATCACAGACTGTATTTTAGCTGCGCCTTCCTTCCCCTTTAGCGTCACGGTCCGAAGCCCTTCCTTAAAGTACCCATATTTTTCATAGAGAATCCTCATCTGATCGCAGAGCGTCAGACCCTGTTTCCGGTAGTAAGCGGCCGCTTCACAAAGAGCCATCACCGCGACGACCGCATCCTTATCCCTTGCGTGAGTTCCTACAAGGCATCCATAGCTTTCCTCATATCCAAACAGAAACGTATGATTCCGGTTCTGTTCAAACAATCTGATCTGCTCGCCGATGTATTTAAATCCGGTCAGTGTCTCGATCAGCTCCACCTGGTATTCCTTTGTAATTTCCCGCGACATCTTGCCCGATACAATCGTTGTCACCACGGCGCCGTCTGCGGGCAGGGTTCCCATTTCCTTCTTCTGTGACAGGATATATTCCAGTATCAGCATACCGGACATATTTCCTGTAAAGCTTACATACTCTCCTGTTAATGTGTCCTTCGCGTAGATTCCGAGCCGGTCCGCGTCCGGATCCGTCGCCAGCACGAGATCCGCATCCACTTCCCGGGCCAGCCGCAGCGCCATGGAAAACGCCGCCTTATCTTCCGGGTTCGGGTAAGGCACCGTCGGAAAATTTCCATCCGGCGCTGCCTGCTCCCTGACAACATAAACCTGCCAGAATCCAAGCTCCTCCAGTATTCTCCTGACAGGAATCCTCCCGGTTCCATGGAGCGGCGTATATACAATACGCAGATACCCGGACTCTCCGCGAAGCATTTCCGGATGGATGACAAGCGATTTAATCGCCTCAATGTATTTGTCATCAATATCCTTTGAAATAATCTGATAGAGTCCTGACTGTTTTGCCGCTTCCATCCCCATGGTTTTTACCTGGGAAAAATCCGTAACCGCATTCACCTCCGCGATAATCTGTCTGTCTTTCGGAGCTGTAATCTGCGCGCCATCCTCCCAGTATACCTTGTACCCGTTGTATTCTCTGGGGTTATGGCTCGCCGTCACCACAATACCCGCGATACAGCCCAGCTCACGCAGGGCAAAAGAAAGCATTGGCGTAGGGCGCAGCGACGGAAAGACATAAGCACGGATTCCGTTTGCCGCCAGGCAGAGTGCCGCCTCATCCGCAAATTCAGGCGAGTAGTTTCTCGAGTCATAGGCGATCGCCACGCTTGTCCGGCCGCCCTGTTCCTTCAGAATAAAATTTGCAAGCCCCTGTGTTGCCTTTCGAACCGTATAAATATTCATACGATTCGTACCGGCTCCGATCATCCCGCGCAATCCGCCTGTGCCAAATTCCAGATCGCGGTAAAAACGATCTTCAATTTCCTTTTCATCTTCCGCAATACCTCTCAGTTCCGCTTTCGTTTCCTGATCAAAATACGGATCCTTCAACCAAAATTCCCAGGTCTCCCGTGCGTTCATGGTGTTCTCCCTCCCGGCTATCCGGTTTCCACATAGAATTCCTGCCTTCCATTCCCAGTCTGGTCCGGCATCTAATTTCTATTCAACCGTTCAAAAACAGCAAATCCATTCGTAACTGTTCAGTACCTTCACAGTTACGAGGGCTTTTCCCCGCATGCTCTATACTTTCATACGTACCTCGCAGCAAGTGCGAGGTACTGTCCTGAATAGTTACATCCATTCTTTCTTTGTCCAGTTTCCTGTATCAGCTCCTGTAATGGCTCATTTCTTTCATAATATAAGGTGATTCTTTACGAAGCATTTCCAGATTTTCTTTGATCAGCCCGCACCTTTGCTTCACACAGTCTGCCGATCGATGCGGATCCTCCGGCGTTGAAAATAGATAATCCTCCAGGCGATCAATAGTTGTCGTCGCCACATGCAGTCTGGTATCACACGAGGCGTAGTAAATATAGACATCTCCGTTTTCCCGCGCGATTGCCCCATTCGTAAATACGACGTTCGATACATCGCCGACCCTCTCTGCCCCCAGCGGAACCAGAAAGATTCCGGACGGCTGCGCAATCACTCTGGACGGATCATCGAGCGCCGTGGCGAACGCATACAGCACATAGCGCAGTCCCGCCGCTGTATTGCGCACCCCGTGCGCGATATGGATCCAGCATTTTTTCCCTTTGACCGGCACAGCTCCCGCCCCGTTTTTGGACTCAGTCAGCGTGTGGTAAATCCGTTTGCTGATAATTTTTTCCTCATCAATTACCGCATGGCAGATGTCATCACAGAGGCCAAACCCGATGCCCCCGCCGCTTCCCGTCTCGATAAAGCCATCCATCGGGCGGGTGTAGAACGCATATTTCCCATTTACAAATTCCGGGTGCAGGACGACATTTCTCTGCTGCGGGGAGTGCAAAGTCGTCAGGTTATCCAGCCGTTCCCAGGTTTTCAGATCCTTCGTGCGTACAATTCCCGCCGCAGCCACTGCGGCAGAGAGATCCGGGTCGGAGGGATCCTTGCTCTCAGAGCAGAAAACGCCATAGATCCAGCCGTCCTCATGTTTCGTAAGTCTCATATCATAAACATTGGTCTCTTCGGGGCAGGTGTCCGGCAGCTGCACAGGATAATCCCAGAAGTGAAAGCCTTCTGTTCCGCTCTCGCTCTCAGCCACAGCAAAGAAAGACTTCCGGTCATTCCCTTCCACACGCGCCACCAGATAATATTTTCCATCCATCCAGATTGCCCCGGAATTCATCACCGCGTTTACTCCAAGGCGCTCCATAAAAAACGGATTGGTCTCCCTGCACAAATCGTAACGCCAGTGTAACGGTATAAATTCCCGGGTCAGAACCGGATTTTCATACCGGTCATAAATACCATTGTAAAAATCTGCCTTATTGTTCTTTTGTTTTACCAGCCTTTCAAGCTTCGCCTGTTCCTCAAAATACCTTCTGTGAACCATTGAGGCCTCCTCTATCGAATCCCGATCTCCGTGTCCGAGTCCCGAACTACGCTGTTCTGCATAATATACGGAACAATCAAGTCAACCGTCGTAAACGCCAGGCACACATATGTGTCTGCGGCCCCATAGTAAATTGCGATTCTTCCACTCTCCGAATCATACAGCGCCGCGCACGGAAATGTCACATTCGGTACAAAACCACGCTCCTCATACCATTCCTCCGGCGTCAGCAGGAAATTCTGGCATCGGTATTTCACAATGGATGGGTTTTCCAGATCAAGAATTGCCCCTCCAATGCTGTACACATAACCATTACAGGTGCCGGACACTCCGTGATAAAATAAGAGCCACCCCTCCGACGTCTCAATGGGAGCCGCCCCGCCGCCGATTTTCAGAGATTCCCACCACTCAAAGCTGCTCCCCATCACATGACGGTGCTTTCCCCAGTAGGTCATATCCGGGCTCTCTGAAAGGAAAATATCGCCAAACGGCGTATGCCCGCTGTCGCTGGGTCTGGATAGCATCACAAAATTCCCGTTGATTTTCCGCGGAAAAAGCACCGCATTCCGGTTAAATGGAAGGAAGGGATTCTCCAGACGCACGAACTGCTGAAAATCCTTTGTCCAGGCCATTCCAATGGATGCCCCATAGAAATCCTGACACCAGATGATATAATACGTATCTTCCACCTTTACCAGGCGCGGGTCATACGCATACACCGGCATGGATGGGTCTCCCTTTTCGTCTTCAAAACGAATCTTCTCGCTTTCAAATTCCCAGTGAATCCCATCCCCGCTTTGTCCCAGGTAAATATACGGAACCCCGTTTGTCTGCTCCCCGCGGAATACGCCAATAAATCCGTCTTTCCACGGCTGTACCGCACTGTTGAAAATTCTCGCCACTTCCTTCGCCGGATTCCGCCCGATGATCGGGTTGCTGTCATAACGCCATACCGGGGCTCCCTGAAAATGCTCCGGTCCTTCCTGCCAGGGAACTGCCGCTGTTTCTGTCCCTGTTATTTTTATATTTCCCATGCTGTCTCCTTCTCATCTATCGCATATCTGCTTTTTTTGATAACCATCTCAGCATTTTTTGGTTGTACATACAACCGATTTTTATTCGTATTTCAATTTATTAATCATGACATATTCATTATAAAGTCCAGGAACTCCTGACAATAATCCGCCCGGTCAGCGCTTTCCGGGAACACAAGAATCAGCTCTTCTCCGGTTTCATTTGGAAGCATGCTTTGCAGGCCGCTCCCTTCAATAAGCACACCAGCTGCCGCTCCGTCATTCTCATACAGAGGCAGAGTACCGGTATCAAATTCCTCCAGGTTCCGGAACGTTCCGCCCAGCTCTTTGCAGTATTCATAAAAGCTTTCCGGCAGGATCACCGCATCCAGCTCATTATTGTTCCATTTAAAGAAAAATTTTTCATAAGAGCTTTCATTGATTCCTGTCAGCTGAATATCTCCATAAGAAATATTGTAGTTCGAATCCACATCGACCAGGGAAGCTTTCAGTCCTAACCAGTCTGCAAGGGATTCCCCTAAGCTGTTGTCCCGCTCATAATCGATTGCCTGATTGACAAGCACACAGGTAAATTCCGTCTTTTCCGCCGCGCCTGCCACGTGCACTGCCAGGAACACCGGGAAAAAGACAAGAGCCGCCAGCCCGAGAATGTGATACCAGTAATAATTGGCAATATAGGATACCTTCTCTTTGCCTGTCATATCAGCAGTCCTCAATCGAATCATATGTATCTGCTCGTGCATAGCGGCTCCCTTCCTTTTCATGTCCTGCATCGGTTTCTGATGCAGGACGCAGGCCACGCCATTGCGAAGCAATTTTTCATGGCGTGGCTCCCCACTTCATGTCCTGCATCGGTTTCTGATGCAGGACGCAGGCCACGCCATTGCGAAACAATTTTTCATGGCGTGGCTCCCCACTTCATGTCCTGCATCGGTTTCTGATATTACCCCTTCACTGCTCCGGCTGCCATTCCGCCGTAAATCTGTCTCTGGAAAACCAGGAACAGGATGAAAATCGGTATAATGGTAATCAACACCCCCGCGCAGATATAATTATACTGATTCCCATACGGCCCGGTAAATTTGTAGAGCGCGGTCGATATGGTCTTCAGCTCATTCGACTGCAAATACAGGTTCGACATATAATATTCGTTGTACACGCTCACGCCTTTCAGGACCAGAGATGTGACAATGGCCGGCTTTAACAGCGGAAACAGAATCCGGAAAAACACGCCAAAGTAGGTGCATCCGTCCATAATTGCGGATTCATCCAATGCCACGGACAGGTTCTCAAAAAACTGCAGAAAGATATAAATGGAGATAATGTCTGTGCCCATCAGCACAATCATATAACCATACAGTTTATTGATCAGCCCCAGCGAATACATGATCTGGTAGACCGTTACCTGTGTTGCAATACCCGGAATCAGCGCCGCAAACATAAACAGATTCTGTATAATAGCATTTCCTTTAAATTTGAATCGGTTCAATACATAAGCAAGCATAGAACCAATGAAGACAGACGCCGTCAGCACGACGACAAGCACAATCGCCGTATTGATAAAGCTCTGCAGCATGCTCGCAGTCGTGAACGCCTCAATAAAAACATCAAAATTCAGAAAGCTTTCCGGCAGATCCAGTACCGAGGAGGCATTATATTCCTCCGTTGATTTAAACGCAGCCAGAACGCACACGCACACTGGGACCAGAGAGATAATGGCCGCCGCAATCAGCATAAAATATTTAAAAAATGTAAACGCATAAGAAATTATTTTCTTTTTTCTCATTACGCGCGTCCCCCTTTCAGCGCCTGCTTTTCGGCTTTTCTCCTCTTTCTTGCCGCTGCCTTTGACTCATCCGAGGTTCCATCGTCAAATACATACTTGAAGAAGAGCTTCTGTGCTACCGTACATATGATGATAATTCCAAGCAGAACAATCGCCATCGCACAGGCAAGCCCGACCTTCTGGTTTTCATGCGCCAGGCGGTTCATAATAACAAAATAGGTTCCGGTTCCCATGGTGCCGTTTGTGATAACGTACGGCGGTTCAAATGCACTTAAGGAGCCGCTGATAGAAAGGATCAGGTTCAGAGTAACGATGGATTTGATGCTCGGAAGAATGATGTAGCGAAACTGCTGCCATTTATTTGCCCCGTCCAGAGAAGCTGCTTCATAGAGATCATTATCCACCGACATCATCGCTCCCAGAAACAGGATCATATTCTGTCCGGTATAGCGCCATACAGACGTCGCCACCAGAGAAATGTTATTGATGCTCCGATCCTGCAGCCACAGCGGAATATCCTCCTGCGCCATTCCAAACATCATCAGGATGGAATCCAGGACGTAACCCCTCGCGTAGAAAAATTTGAAAATGAATCCGATCGCGATTCCGCAGATCAGATAGGGAAAGAACATCGCGCCCTTAAAAAAAGCGGCGCCCTTTACTTTGAATACCATGAGAGACGCGAAAAACAACGCCAGGGAAAGCTGAACAACCGATCCGCCCATATAATAGAGGCTGACAGAGAGCGCCGCGAAGCAATCATCCCTTTTGAATACATCAATGTAATTCTGCAGTCCGACGAATGTCCTGCTCCCAATGTATTTCATATCATAAAAGCTGAACTGTACCATCTTAAAAAACGGAAGATACGTAAACACTACCAGCAAAAGCAGAGGCACAAATAAAAATGTTACAATCACCAGCCATTTCTGCCCTTCGCTGCCCTTTAGCCGCTCCATAAACGGCTTTTTTCTTTTAGAAGCTGACACTGCCTGCATTCTAAATCTCCTTCCTGTACCGTCCCCGCAATTCCGTCAGCCATAAGCAGCAGGCCTGCTTGGGCCCGGAATCGCTTTAACCACAGTTTTCTAAAAAAAACGGGCGGCCGCCTTTTCACAGCCGCCCGTTATTCGTATTATTAAAGCTTTCCTTATTCGTAAATTTCCACTCCGAATTTTTCCTGCGAAGCCGTCCAGGCCGCATTCCAGTTATCCATAATTTCATCCAGCGTGTACGTACCGTACAGAGCCGCTTCCAGAATCTCACAGTCCGGATAGTCGTTGTTATTGATTCCTACTTCCGAATCATTGTTGATATCATCAAACAGCGTCTCCTCTCCTTCCAGAGCCGCGTTGTCGGAAAGCAGCGTTACACCTTCAAATTCCGAGAGGTAATCCGGATACTCGCCATCGATTAGCGCAGGGATGCTTCCCTCATCATCAAAGATTGTGGATTCCTCCAGCAGCCATTTCGTGTAGATGAGAGAGGCAATCTGGTTATCCGCAGAAGCCTGGCTATTAATGCCATACGCATAATTTCCGCCTGCACTTGCATACTGTACTCCGTCTACCGTAATCGGGAACGGCATATATCCGACATCATCCCCATTATCGCCGGCTTCCTTGCACTGCTCCACTGCCCAGGAGCCAAGAACCATGGTCGCAATCTCGCCGGTATTCATCATGCTCTTTGAAGATTCCCAGTCAGAGCTTGCCGGATCCTCTTCTACAAGGCCTCTCGCCACTGCTTCGTAAAGGATATAATAAACTGCATACGGACCGGTCATATCCTCATTGGACGAAAACGGATTTGAAGTGTGCACGATGGTGTTCGTCATGTAATCAGCATCACCGGTAGCGGCGATCCCTATGTAGGCATCCCATGCGCCCATCGGCCAGCTTGCGGAGAAATTCGTATAAAGAGGCACCGCATCGGTATTATCTGCGATCAGCTGCAGATCCTCCAGAAACTCTTCCGGCGTCGTCGGCATTTCCGTTACACCTGCCTCTTCCCAGATTCTCTTGTTATATACGATACCGGTAGCGGTCCCGCCATTCGCGATTCCATATACTTCTCCGCCGTATGAGCTGTCCTGCAGGAAATTATAAATCCCACTCAGCGTATCGTAATCGCCCAGGGAAATAAAGTAATCCGACAATTCATCCTTATCAACGCTGGTCGGGATGAAGCAGATATCGCCCCAGTCTCCTGTGATCAGGCGAAGCGTCAGTGATTCCTCATAATCCGTGATTGCGTCATAGGTCACAGTGATATTCGGGTAGAGCTCTGAAAACTCTTCTGCATATCCCGCATAAACCGTGTCCACAATGTCCGTGCGGTTTGTCAGGACCGTGATGGATGCTGTAAGATCCAGATAATCCTCGCCGATTACGATTTCATCAATCGACGGCACGGTATCCTCACTTGCCAGCGCGATCGAAGCGCCGCCCAGCGCACCCGCCAGAACAATGCCTGCCATACCTGCAGTCGCACCCCGAAAAACTCTTTTTGAAATCTGACTCATTTTTGTTCCTCCTTTTAATTAATAATTAAGCATATTTAAGCTACCTGCATTCTACCATATTTAACTTAAATTTCAACCTTTATTTGCTTAAATAATTAATTCTGTTAATTATGTAAAATATTTAAGTTAGGAATTTAGTGAATTTTCACAAATAGAGCCGGGTGCAAAAAAAGCAGGAGTTTCATTTTTCTTCTCCCGCTTCTCATTTTTTCAAAAAGGATGCGCTGTAATCCTGTCCGATTACAGCGCATCCTTTTTCTGTTTACTTCAGCAAATTCCTCATTTATCAGCCGGTTCGATTGCTTTCACACTGTCCTTCTCCACAATGCGTCCCGAAATCACATCCAGGCTATGCCCCTGCGGAGGCTTTTTCAGGCGCTTCAGCACCTTCTCCAGGGCAACCTTCGACATAGCCATTGTATCCACTTCGTACGACGTGATACGCATATCCGGGAACCCCGGATACAGATAATTGTCGAATCCAACCACCGAAATGTCCTCCGGAACCCGTAATCCTCTGCGTTCCAGCTCCTGAATCAGCATTCCTGCCGCCAGATCACAATTACAGACAAATGCCTCCGGCAGCTTATCCGGAAGCGAAATGCTCATATCGCCATGGGCGATCCGATCCTCAATCAGCCATTCCGGCGGAAGAGTCAGATGGTGCTTCGTCAGAGATTTATAAAACCCGCAATAGCGATCCATAATGTTGCTTACCTCATAAATGGAACCGACATAAGCCATCTTACGAAATCCCCGCGCATACAAATATTCTGTCATCAGATACATCCCATAAAAACCGTCGCCGATCACAGCATCATTTGCCAGCTCCTCATCATAAAAGTCCAGAAAAATAATCGGCATCTCCGTTTTCCCTTTCAGGAACCGAAGATAGTCCTTATCCAGCTCTCCGAGCACAATCAGCCCTTCTATCGCATTTTCCGTCACGAGATTCGGAAGGATCCGATTATCTTCTCCAAAATGCTTCAGAACCTCTACCGCCACAATACAATTTTTATCCGACGCTGCCAGGACAATCTCCTGATACATTTTCCAATAATAGGTAGTCGTGTAGCTGGCAAGAAACTTTTCCGATATCAGTACGCCAACATTTTTCAGAGACCTGCCGTTCTTTCCATTTACCGCAGGCGCCGGTCTCTGCCGGTATCCCAACTCATCCGCAGCTTTTACTATTTTATCCCTCAGCTCATCGCTTACTCCTTTTTGCCCTGACAATGCATTGTGTACGGAAACCGTACTTACACCCAGATGCTCAGCGATATCCGCCATTCTTACCTTCCCCATGCCGCAACTCCATTCCGATATTTACCTTTGATTTAATTTAATGATTCGGGCGACAAAAGGTAGTCACCTTTGATCATACAATACCGCACCA
>JAJQDT010000096.1:0-134196 GCA_021202075.1 Lachnospiraceae bacterium
TAACACGAACGGGTGTTCCCTTCACTATTTTCCTACAAAAATTTTACGCTAACTTTAATATCTCACTGAAATGGCAGTTTTCACCAATATAGTGAAACCTGTCATTTCAGTGAAACTTCTCTCATCAAAAACATGTTCAGGTGAAATATTGAAGAAAAACAATATCAGTTTTTGTTGCATAATTACCCGGCAGGCATTAAAATCCAGGATAAGAGGAGGAGATTGCCGCCCTCTCCAGACATCAGAAGCGGGCATTTCTGCGTTTATTCCGCGCCCTGGATCACGACTTCGCGCACCTGAAAGCGTTTTCCACCTACAATGAAGCCATCCTTGCCGAACACCATTTTTCAGAAAAACAGTACGAGGATTACGCCGCCATGTACAAAAATGTACTGGAAGAGCTGAAAAAAGATCCGCCCGAGCAGGGTGCAGAAGATCCGGTCATCGAGGATTACGACCTGGTCGCCTGGCATCGTCTGCGGATTGATTTTGAATATCTTCTTGAACTGCTGCAGGATGTGGCCGATTCCATCCATCCGGCCAAAGATTCGCCGGAAGATACTGATTTTCAGAAAAAAATTCAGACACTGCGTGGTCTTGTCGCTGAATTTTCCGCGCAAAATGACAAACTGGGCGCGCTGCTGTCTTCTGTCCTGGATGAAATGGCATCAGACAGGGATCGGTACCATGGGCAGGATATTTCTGTGATCGTCAATCAGATGCGTCAGGAGGCCATTGATAAAGAAATCAGGGCATACGCTGCCAGATGGTTTCTGGATCCGGCCGTCGCGGCATATGAGGCATATAACTACAGAGATGGCGTCCTTGCCAGCGAAAACAACCTGAAAGATAAGGCAGATTATACTT
The DNA here is from genome assembly GCA_021202075.1 of Lachnospiraceae bacterium. GTDB lineage: Bacteria > Bacillota > Clostridia > Lachnospirales > Lachnospiraceae > Choladousia. The sequence goes on from JAJQDT010000096.1 coordinate 868, forward strand.
CCTACTGCAAACATACAGAAAATCCGCTGCCAAAATACAAATTCAGGAAGGTGATGGCCGATGATTTTAAGAAAAACCTGATGCCTGAGATCCTTCCTTTACTGAACGCGGAAATCAGATAGTGGAACGCCCTTCTCCCCTGTCCGCCAGTATGCCGGGCGCAAGCAGCGAAGCTACTGTTTTTCACTCGCGCCCGTGTACATAGAAAGCCGCGCTATACCTTGCGCGGCTTTCTTATTTAATGGATCATATATCCGTTCTCGCAAAGCGATTCTCCATTGCGCGGCTCTCACTGGAGCATATGTCCTGCTCGAAAAGCGAGTATGGACGAAGGCAATGTTCCGATTTTCGCAGAAAATCGAGAACGGTACCGCGCCATAAAATGCGCGGCTCTTACTGGATCACAAACGTCAGCTCTGCGTCCGTGCAGATTTTATCGTCCACATATGCGGTCGCCTTGCCGACGCCGACCGGCCCTTTGACCTTGATGACTTCCATTTCCAAACGCAGCACGTCGCCCGGTACGACCTTTCGGCGGAACCGTGCTTTGTTGATGCCGCCGAACAGGACGAGCCTGCCCTTGTATTCCTCCTGCGACAGGATCGCCACCGCGCCCACCTGCGCGAGCGCCTCGCAGATGAGTACGCCCGGCATCACCGGCTCCTGCGGAAAATGTCCGGCAAAATATGGCTCATTGTAGGTCACTGCCTTGCGCCCGACCGCGCGCTTTCCCGGCTCCAGCTCATCGATCCGGTCTACGAGCAGAAACGGGGAGCGGTGAGGCAGTATGTCCATGATTTGTTTTGTATCCAGTACCATTGTATTTTCCCCCTGGTTATTTAGCGTACTTTTACCATTGACGCCACAATATATACTATATATTAATATCAACCCATGTATTTTCTGAAAAGCAGCGTCGCGTTGTGCCCGCCGAAGCCGAGCGAGTTGCTGAGGCATGCAGTGACTTCGCGCTCCACGCCCTCCGGCGTGTAGTTCAGATCCATTTCCTCCTCTGCTTCCCGGAAGCCCGCAGTCGCATGAATATAATTCTCTGCGACGGTCTTTACGCAGGCGACTGCTTCCAGGCCGCCGGCCGCGCCGAGGCAATGCCCGATCATGGACTTCGTGGAGCTGATGTTGAGCTGGTACGCCGCATCGCCAAACGCGGTCTTGATTGCACGGGTCTCGCAGAGATCGTTCAAATGCGTCGCGGTGCCGTGTGCGTTGACGTACTGAATTTCCTCCGGCAAAAGATGCGCCTCGTCCATGGCCAGCTTCATCGCACGGGCTGCGCCCTCGCCGGTCTCCACCGGGGATGTAATGTGATACGCATCGCTGGTCGCGCCATATCCGGCCACCTCCGCATAAATCTTTGCACCGCGGGTAAGCGCATGGGTAAGCTCCTCGAGGATCAGAATACCGGCGCCCTCGCCCATGACAAAGCCGCTTCGATCTTTATCGAACGGAAGAGACGCCCGCAGCGGATCGGTCTCCTTGCTCAGCGCGGTCAGCGCCGTGAATCCGGCCACGCCCATTGGGCAGATAGCCGCCTCGGTGCCTCCGGCTACCATCACATCCGCGTCGCCAACCTGGATCGAGCGGTAAGCTTCGCCGATTGAGTGGGTGCCGGTCGCGCATGCGGTCACCACATTGATATTTTTCCCTTTCAGGCCAAAATGAATCCCGATATTCCCCGCCGCCATATTGGAAATCAGCAGCGGCACAAAGAGCGTCGGCACCCGGCCGGGCCCTTTCTCGAGTATCTTCGTGTGAGCCTGCTCGAAAATCTGAAGGCTGCCGATACCGCTTCCGACAGACACTCCTGTCCGATAGCTTTCCTCTTCCGCCAGGTCGCTGATTCCGGCTTGTTCGAGTGCCTCCGCGGCCGCGGCTACCGCATACTGGCTGAACAGCTCCATGCGCCGGGCTTCCTTCGCGTCCATCACCGCAAGCGGATCGAACTCTTTGACCTCCGCCGCCAGCGTCGCCTTGTAGCCCTCCGTATCAAAATGAGTAATTGGCGCAATTCCCACCTTTTTTTCCTTCAGCCCGTTCCAGAAATCATCCGCTGAATTTCCAATCGGAGAAATAGCGCCCATACCTGTCACTACAACTCTTCGCATTCTGTTTCCCTTCCTTAAGTAATGTTTGTCCTGTCAGGTTATCTGTCTGTTGATAATGCTACGGATTCCTTCGTGCTTATGCACTCTATAATCTCCGCTTCGCTCCGGTCCGTCCCTGCATCCTCGATTTTCTGCGAAAATCGGAACATGAAACGCATGCCATGGCACCATCTCCTTCGCTGCGTCGAGGCTTTTATAGTCTGCAATTCGCGCGTTAGGCAATGCAAGATGCATAAGTAATTTTTTAACAGGTTCTTCGCATCAGATCCCCATGCCGCCGTCCACGGATATCACCTGTCCGGTGATGTAGGCCGCCTTATCGGATGCCAGAAACGCGACCGTCTCCGCGATGTCCTGTGGCTGACCGATTTTTCCAAGCGGGATCTGCTTTTGGATCGCTTCCTTCTGCGCGTCGGAAAGTGCCGCTGTCATGTCGGTATCAATATATCCGGGAGCGACCGCGTTGACGGTAATGCCGCGTCCGGCCAGCTCCTTCGCGAGACTCTTTGTCATACCGACCACGCCCGCCTTCGCCGCACTGTAATTGATCTGTCCGGCGTTGCCGTGCAGTCCCACAATCGAAGAAAGGCTGATAATTCTTCCATAACGCTTGCGCAGCATCTGCTTGCCCGCAAGCTTCATGCAGAAAAACGTTCCTTTCAGATTCGTGTTGACGACTCTATCGAAATCATCTTCGCTCATGCGCAGAGTCAGGTTGTCGCGCGTAATGCCGGCATTGTTGACCAGAATGTCCGGCACGCCGAGCTGCTCCGATACCTCTTTGAACATCCGCTCACAATCCGCCTGCAAGGAGACGTCCGCCTGCACGGTGATGGCGCGTCGTCCCATCGCCCGGATTTCCTCTGCCGTCTCCAACGCTTTCGCCTCGGAGCCGCAGTAATTCACCGCCACATCTGCGCCATACCCGGCCAGCGTCAGCGCAATCGCGCGCCCGATTCCTCTGCCCGCGCCCGTCACGAGCGCGATTTTTCCACTTAACATTCGTTGTTCCTCTTTTCTGTTCCGTCCCATGTCCATTCTTGCAAGTGAATATAGGCGAAAGCAATCATTATAATGACTGCCGCAGATTCTCCAGATCCTCCGGCGTCTCTACATGCAGCACCTTTACCGAGCGATCGATTTTCCTCGCAAAATTCGAGAGCGTCTGCCCCGGCCCAATCTCAATAAACGTATCCGCCCCGGCCGCGATCATATGCTCCATGCTCTGCTGCCAGCGCACGGACGAACACACCTGCCGTCCGAGCAGGATGCGGATTTCTTCCGGGTCACTGACGAAGTCGCCGGTCACATTTGACAGAAAAGAGAGCTTCGGCTGCCGGATCTCCTGATGCAAAAGCAGCGCGGCAAGCTTTTCACCCGCCCCCGCAAGCATCGGCGAGTGGAACGGTCCGCTCACCTTCAGCGGCACGGCTCTGGAAGCGCCCGCCTCAAGAAGCTTCGCGGCCGCCCGGTCTACCGCACCCTTTTCTCCGGATATCACCTGCTGCCCCGGACAGTTATAATTCGCCACGCTGACCTGTCCCTCGGTCGCCGCGCAGATCTCCTCAATCGGCAGCGGCTTTCTGGAGAGAATCGCGGTCATCGCGCCGCCTGTCGGCACGGCCTCTTCCATATAAATCCCACGCCGGCAGACGATTTTCACAGCGTCAGCCACAGAGAATGACCCAGCCGCCGTCAGTGCACAATATTCGCCAAGGCTCAGTCCTGCCGTCATATCCGCCTGTATCCCCGCCTTCTGCACCGCCGCGAGAATCGCGAGGCTCGCGGTCAGAAGAACCGGCTGCGTATACCGGGTCTGATGGATTTTCGTATTCGGAACACGGCCGTCATTCTCTTCATTGGATGCCTGGGGGGTCTGTTTTTCCGACCCGGCCGCACGTTCATCCGGCAAGGTCTCCGAGAAGCAAAGCTCCTCAACCGAAAAACCAGCCGCTTCGGAAGCGGTCTCAAAGACCGCGCGGCTTTCCTCGCAGGTATCGTAAAACTCCCGGGCCATGCCGATGCACTGAGCGCCCTGCCCCGGGAAAATAAATGCAATTTTGCTCATTCGTATCTCCTTACATGTCCTGCATTGACTTTCATGCGGATAATGTTGCAATTTGCACAATCTGCCTTATCATTTGTAAAGCAGCGCCTCCACCTGGCTCATGATTTCCTCAATCATCTCCTGGCAGGTCTGCTCTTTATTCACCATTCCGGCAATCTGTCCGGACATCATGGAACCGCCTGTCACATCGCCTTCCTGCACAGCCTTGCGCAGGGAACCCACGGTCAATGTCTCCAGTTCCTCAAAGGTGCAGCCTTCTTTTTCCATCGCCAGATATTTTCGCGTCATCTGGTTGCGGATCTGACGGCACGGATGACCGACCGAACGCGCCGTAACAACTGTATCGATGTCCTTCGCCTTGAGTACCTGATTCTTATAATTCTGGTGAATCACGCATTCCTTCGCGACCAGGAAACGCGTTCCCATCTGCACGCCCGAAGCGCCGAGCATCATCGCCGCCGCAAAGCCTCTGCCGTCGCCGATCCCGCCTGCCGCGATAACCGGAACCGTGACGCCGTCCACGACCTGCGGCACCAGCGTCATCGTCGTGCTCTCGCCGATATGGCCGCCCGACTCACAGCCCTCCGCGATCACCGCATCCGCGCCGCCGCGCTGCATCATCTTCGCCAGAGCCACCGAAGCGACCACCGGGATCACCTTGATCCCGGCGCCCTTCCACTGCTCCATGTACGCGCCCGGATTGCCCGCACCGGTCGTGACCACTGCGACCTTCTCCTCTGTGACCACCTGTGCGACCTCCGCCGCATACGGGCTCAGCAGCATAATATTCACGCCAAACGGCTTATCTGTCTTTTCCTTTGTCAGGCGAATCTGCTCGCGCACATAATCCGCCGGAGCGTTGCCCGCAGCGATGATTCCCAGTCCGCCCGCGTTCGAGACCGCGGAAGCGAGGGAATTCTCCGCCACCCAGGCCATGCCGCCCTGAATAATCGGATACCGGATATCCAGTAATTCCGTAATTGCCGTCTTCATTACTCCTCAATTCCTTTCCCATTCAGATAGGTCATAATGGCCTGCACCGTCGTCAGCTGCTCCAGATCCTCCGTCGGGATCTCCAGGTCATATTCCTCCTCCAGAGCCATCACCAGTTCAAACAGATCCAGGGAATCCGCGCTCAGGTCCGCCTTAAAATCGGTATCCGGCTTTACTTCCTCCTCTGATACATGAAGCTGCTCCGCTACGATTGAAATTAATTTCTCCAACATGATAAATTTTCTCCTTTTTTAATATAGTAAACGACTTTCGTCGTTTTACTTCGCGCCAGACGCGTGGCTGCGCAAGCAGCCATTCCTTGCGCATCTGTGTGCATCATATATAGTAAACGGCTGTATATGCCGTTTCCTAACTAAACTTTTTATTTCGCTCCCACAGAGCTATAAGAATGTCTCATACACGCAAACACGATGATCCCGGTCACTGCGGCCGATCCCGCGGCGGCAAAGCCGGACAGCACTGCGACACGCTTCCAGCCGACGCGCTGAGGCCTGCGCGAAGTTCTCTCCTCTCCCGGCTCCTGCTCCCGAATTCTCTCTCCGGCCATCTTCTCCGAACTCTCTGCGCGAATTTGCTCCACGCTCATCCGCTCCAGATCCGTTTCCGGAATTTCCTCCGTCAGATAAGAAAGACGTACCTCACCAAGCAAATCAATGAGCCGTCCGGAAAACACATCCGGCTCCTTTTTTTCTGATGTTTGCGTGCTCATCTCTCTGCCTCCCTCTCAAAACGCTTTCGTATTTTTTTCTTCAGCCGCGACACCTTGCTGTCCACAGCGTTTTCCGACATTCCCATCGCTTCCGCAATCTGCCGGCTGCTCTGCAGATAATAAAACCGCCTCAGCACCAGCTCTCGATCCTTCTTTTTCATATCTCCGAGGATCCGTTCAAGCGTCTGTATCTCCTCCTGAAAAATCATCCGCTGCTCCACATTCTGCGCATAATCGATATATTCTGACTGCAGCGTGTCCTCCTCATCCAGGCCCTCCAGCTCCTCCAGCCGGCGCAGCTTCCGCAGATAATTCAGCGCCGTATTGCGCGTGACTGCTTTGATATAAGTGCGGAAGGACGCCTTTTCATAATCGAACTCGCAGCCATGTGTCCAGATTTTCAGATAGACATCGTTGATGCACTCCTCAATCTCCGTCTCTCGGTCGCGCAGAATCGTCACCGCTATGTACCGGAGCAGACGCCCGTAGCGTTCAGCAACCAGCTCTATGCTCTTTTGATCCCGCTCGCGAAGCAGCACAACAATATCCTCGTCCATCCGTTCCTCTCCTAATACTTATACACCTGATACAGGAAAATCTTGCAAAAAAATGTAAATTTTATTCAAGAGTCAAAATCCGCACAGCAAAACCGTCTGGTCCGTCATTATGCTTCCTGCAGCATTTCCGCTTCTATTTTGCGCACCTTTTCTGCCGGAACATCCTGATATTCCGCAATCTCATCAATTGATAACTTCCCAGACCGAAGCATTCGTTCAATAGCCGCCCGTGCTTTTTTCTCTGCTTTTTTCTCTGCTTTTTTCTCTGCTTTTTTCTCTGCCTTCTCTGCAGCAATCCTTTTCTCACTTGCAATATGAATCTCCAAAATCCGATCCTGATCATACAAATCCATCATCATCGTCACTACCTCCTGTTCTCTCGATTCCAGATATTCCTTCAAAATATTCTGATTCACGCATATCCTGATCGTTTCAGAAACTGCCCTGGCAGTTCTGCCATGCAGACGAACCTGTTCATTATAAACTTTAGTAAATAAAACGTATTGCCCGACAATATCTTCTCCATCCGTTTTTTCCGGATGAACCGTTCCATAAAGCATCTTCACCGTGACATCAATCGCGCTCTTACGATTTTTATAAAATTCATTCCTGAGGGTAATTTCGTCCGGCCTGTCTGCCCTATCTCCTACATAAAGAACATACAACTCTGTCTCCGGCAATTTCACCTTTTTGCTGCCATAGAGATCCGCTTTTCTCTCATCCAGATACATTTGCAGCGTCTGGTCAATATAAAACAACGCCCGCACAATAATGTTCATCGTCCATACGGACGACGGCTCCTCTACCAGAATTAAATTGTTTTTTAGCCACGCAAAGGAATTATTTGCCTGCACAACTTTCATTGGAGCAATGCTCCATCGTTTATCTTTGGTGTAGTTTTCTTTCGTGCAATTATCATTTGTGCAATCTCATTATAGGCGAAAATATACTGCAACGCAAGCACCTTTTTTCAGTCCCCTTTAAGCCGGTCGATGGAAGCCGCGGTTATTGCCGCAGACACAAATTCACCACGACAGCACATAAACCACTTTGTTATTCCCAGTCAGCCTTTACCCTTTAGGTGGATCAGCCCGCTGCAGCAGCTGTTCATGGACTGTATCCTGGGTAATGAAAAAGAGAGCCATCAAGTGACTCTCTAAAAACGGTCAATCTTTTTTTATCTGCCAAGCAGAAGCGGAAGCGCGTCGCCCAGAAGATCATATTGGCACATACACAGCGCATCCATGCCGCTGGCGTGAATGTTGCCGCCCCGGATCCCAACAGCCGCAAAGCCCGCCAGACGAATGGACATAATACCTGCCGAGGAATCCTCAAATCCAACCACGTGGCGTTTCTCATTCTCTGTAATCCCCAGTCCCACTTTCGCAGTCTCCGAGTACAGCCACGGATGTGGTTTTGGCGCCAGCTCTCCAATGGTGCCGCTCTGGCCTTTTTTGAATGTCTGCCCGGCCGTAATTACTGCATCATAGAACTCCAGTGGATCCCCCATCTTTAAGGTCTGAAACGCGGAGACAATCTCAGGCATCGCTTTTGTATACAGACCGGAAGTGACCAGCCCAATGCGAATTCCGTTCCCCTTTACCTCCTCCAGAAATTCCTTTAGCCCGGGCGCGGGTGTAAACGCGCCTTGCCGCCCTCTCCCCTCCAGGATTTCTTTCATTTCACGCTCAGTCGTCTCAAAATAAATCCGTCTCGCCTCTGTAATTTCTTTGCCCGGACAGTATTTGTCAATGCAATACTGCAAATGCTCCGATACCGAATGACCCGATACATGAGGCTCATCGGCAGCCTCCAGTTCAAAATGCGGATTATTCATCAGCTTCGCTGTCGTCTGCTCAATAATCCACATCCAGAATGACTCACTTTTTACGCTGGTTCCGTCCAGGTCCATCAGGATTGCCTTTGCCGGACCTTCATAATATACTTCCGGTACTTTATACCAGGCCGGATAGCCCATAGCCGATTTCACATAGCATAGCGTCTTATCCGCAAATGCTACAAATTCCACCTTTCGGTCCTTCGGAGTGAAGATTGCTTCCACTCCCTCCTTTCCGCACACAAAGCTTCCGTCAGAAGTCTGTGCCAGCTCTGTCATATTCTCTGTTTTTCCGATTCCCGGATATTTATTTTTCACAGCACACGCTCCTCGTTACCAACAGTCTTTATCCTGATTTCGTATATGTTTTGTTTTGCGCGTCTCGCAAACAGAAAAAAATTCACGAAAAAACAAGCTTCAATGTGCAGATTTTCCCTGCCCCAATCGTCAGGGATACCGTCTTCCCCTGAATATCCACTTTTTCCAGTACATCTTCTTTTAAATCGGTAAGAAATACCTCTCCAGGCGCCATGGCAAACGTAACTGCAGCCTCCTCTGCTTTTCGACCCGGATTATACAGGCGCAGAATAACCGCATCGCCCTGCTCCGCCCTCTTCAGGCAGGACAGGGAAACGTTTCCCTTCACTTCATAGAAGGAGTATTTCCGGGGAAGATTGTGCTGGCTCCTGCCCGGCTTCTTATCATAAGTTCCATTGCTTTCCATTTCCGATACACTCGGAACCGTCGTCTGCACCGGTTTCAGCGGAACCCGAAACCACTCTGCGCGATCCGCAAAATTCTCCTCCTCATAAGTCCCGGCCTGAAATGCCAGCGCGTACCGGTATTCCAGCACATGCTGCAGCTGCCCGCCCTTCTGACCGGGAAAATATCCCTCACTCCGAAATTCGGTGCAGATAATCGTTCTTACAGCGCGGAACAGCGTCAACGCCAGCTCACCGGAATTTCTCAGTTCATACTCACCAAGACAATCTGTCAGAACCCCCATTCCCCTTGTTCCGTCATAAATCGAGACAAAATTCTGCATCGGCTGAGTCGTCAGTTCATTGTAATACGCACCACTCGGATCCCTCAAGGGGGCTGCACAGCGGCGATCCACTGCAAAGTGCCCTTCCGCTTCAGCCTGGGATGTCTCAGCTCCTACATTCATAACAACGCTCATCCGATGATCTTCACAGCGATTATCCACCTTTACCTCTACGTCTACCTGGCTGCTCCCCTTTTGCAGGGTATAGCAGGTCGTAATCGCCACTACTTCCCTTGCACTGCTTCGTTTGCTTTCTCCGTGAATATAATTTTCCGGTCGATATGCGTGCTTCGGCAATTCTATCCGGATCTCCGCCGCCACAGTCGCCGAAAGAGGGCCGTTATCCTTCATATAAATGAGTGCCTGACAGCCTTTGCTTGTATATGTTTCATTTTGATACGGCGGATAATACATCCAGTAATCTCCCACATCCCCCGTGCTCTCATAGTAATTTACCGGTCCATAAGTCTGCCCGATCCTTTTGTCATGAACCGTCAGGCTTCCATCCCCATTGACATACACATCCAGAATGCCGTTATCCATCCGGTCACAGCCCAGGCCAATCTCGTCTCCTTTTGTTTTTCTTGTTTTCGCCCAAAATTTTGTTTTTCTGTTAAATGTGTCATACTCTGCAAGAGAATACACCTGATAACCCCCGGCTGGAATCAGGCCAGTCTCAAACCACACGCCGTGCCTGTCCGTATAAAAGGGATACGGCCTGGAGTGCAAATGCACCACCGGCGACACCGCCTCTTTTCGTTCTGTTTCCTGCAGTTCACAATGCATCCCTTCACTGTCAACAATCTGAAAATCCCAGATGTTTTTATTCTGCGGCGTATCAATATATGCTTTTAAAATCCCGCTCCTCGGCTTTGCCGATGGATTGAACACTACCAGTAAAATGTCATCAGGATCATATCCGGAGAAATCTGTCCTGCCAATCAGCCTCTGCAGATTCCGATTGTAAACCGCATCCGCAATCTCCTCTGCCTGAGCCAGCCGGTACATCACATCATCAACCGTCTTATCCTGTGTCACGCCATTAATGGAATCATGCGGATGAGACAAAAGCATATAATCCAGTGCTTTATCCAGAAAGTTCTGCTCATACCGCTCCCCCAGCATCCATAAAACCACAGAGGTTGGCTCCGCCTGCGAAAACAGCTTGCTCTGTACCTTTTTGTTCCGCATCTTGATGTGCGGCCTCGTCATCAGCGCATTGCCTGAGAGTGAGGTCGTTGGACCGTCGCGCAGCTCCCCGTGAATTTTGCGCAGCTGATCATGCGGCAGCTTCTCTTTTAAAATATTCACGTATTCTGTAATAGAAGAAGACAGGAACTCTATTTCCTCGCTCTGTGCATTTATTTCCGCCAGCAGTTCCATCAACTGGGGCTGAGAGGTCGTAGAATCGGTCCCATCCATCATCGCCCGGTCATCCGACAGCCACGAATCACGCATCCCATTCCAGGCCTTTTCAACCGCTGCCTTTATTTTTTCTCTGTGAATTTTTTCGGTATTCTGTATGCGGAAATAATCCTGAACGCAATTCCGCTCATCCGCCTGATGATAGAATTGTCCATCCGCCGCATACCGGTACTCATACTCCTCCGTCTTGTATGCTTTTCCTGTCATGATTTCCAGGTAAGCATTCATAAAAAAATTCGCCCGCGCATCATCACCAAGCCGCGTGGCAAGCACTTCCGTTCCATCCGCGCCGATCCAGCGGAACTCACTCTCCGGCGCTCTGGTCTTATCCACGTTCTTGGAAATAATAACCGTATCGATTCCAACCCCCTGATAAATCTGCGGCAGCTGAGAGGGCTGTCCCCAGCCAAAGGACTCATAGCCAACATTCAGACAGCCGCCGAGCTTCTCCGCCTCCGCTTTCCCTTTCAGGAGATTCCGGATAATGGATTCTCCGGAAACCGGATACAAATCAGGCAGTGTATACCATGGACCCACCTGTATTCTTCCGTCCCGGATCAGCCGCTCCAGCCGCTCCCTCTCATAAGGGCAAACCTCCAGAAAATCCAGTACAGCCACTGTCTGTCCATCCAGAAGAAATGTTTTATAATCCGGATGCTGCTCCAGATTGTCCATTAATTCTTCCATCATATCGCGAAGATACATCCGATTCTCCCAGATCGGATATCTCCATTCCCTGTCCCAATGCGTATGAGGAATCACATAGCCCATCTTTTTCTTTCCCATGCCATTTCTCCTCCGTTCGTTTATTCTTTATCGCTTCTTCAGATTCTGGTCATCAGCGCTTCTACTTGGCCCTCTACCTGAAAAACTCCGGTCCCGGCCGGCAGCAGTACACTGTCGCCCTTTCGAATGGTCTGAATATCGTCCAGTGTAGAGATTATCCCTTCTCCATCCAGAATCAGAAAATGGACAAAAGAATCCTGCCCCGCAAATCCGCTCATGGTTCTTATATGAACTCCGTCCAGATAAAGCTTATCCACCGTAAAGTAATCGCAGACAGCCAGGTGCGGACTGAATGAATCCGGCAAAACGATGGGATTCATCTTCAGAACCTTCTGCGCTTTCTCTACATCAAGATTCCGCTGCTTTCCGTCCTTTCCTACCCGTCCATAGTCATAGATCCGGTAGGTAACATTGGAATTCTCCTGAATCTCCGCTACCAGAATATCTTCTCCGATTGCGTGGATGGTTCCTGCCTCAATCAGCAGCACATCACCTTTCCGCACCCGGATTTTATTGAGCACCTCCGTCAGTGTATTTTCTTTTATCCGTTTTTCAAATTCCTCCCGGGAAATCCGCCGTGAAAATCCATAGTACAGGCAGGCATCCGGCCCACAATCCACGATATACCACATTTCCGTCTTGCCCTTCTGCCCCTCCTGCTCCAGGGCATAATGGTCGTCCGGATGCACCTGTACGGACAGCCGCTCCTTCGCGTCAATCAGCTTAATCAAAATGGGAAACTCGGTCTCTTCCCGGCAATTGCTTCCCAGAACTTCCTTTCCATGCTCCTCTACATATTGTCCCAATGGCTTTTCGGAATCGCTCCCGTTCTGAATCACCGACTGCCCATCCCGGTGGCAGGAGAGCTCCCAGGTCTCCGCCAGCTTTTCTCCCCTGTAATCTTTGTGAAATTCCCGCATCAGCCGGGTTCCTCCCCAGATATATTCCTTGTATGCCGGTTTTAATTTTAAGATAGCCATCGCAATCCATTCTCCTCTATACAAACCCGCATCAGCCTTTCAATGCCCCGGATGTCAGTCCTGCCACAAAACTCTTCTGTGCCAGAAGATACAAAATAATCACCGGAACAGCCGCAAAAAACACGTAAGCGAATACAATTCCCCATCTTGCCGAGTAAGGACCTACTGCCGTATAAATACCCACGGTGATCGTCTGCACATTTCCCATCAGAAGCGGCGTCTGGAAATCGTTCCAGATTCCCATGCCGACAAAAATAGTTACCGTAGCGGTAGTCGGCTTCAGAAGCGGGAACAGAATCATCCAGAATCGCTGAAGGGCGGAAGCGCCGTCTAATGACGCCGATTCCTCCAGTTCTACCGGAAGAGCCCGAATAAAATTGGTGTACATATAGGTAGAAAACGAAATATTCCCCGATACAAAAATAAAGATCAGGCTTGGGACCCCAAACGGAATTCCTGTTTTCCTCATAAAAATACACAGAGGCAGATAAACAATCACATAAGGCACCATCAGGCCAATCAGGAAGTAAATGCGCAGCGCCGAGGAAAATCGTGTTCTCACTCTGGCCAGATAATAGGAAGCCAGCGAGGATACAAGAATCGTAATCAGGGTACCCGCTACTACAAGAAGCAGAGAGTTTTTATACAGTTCCAGTAAATTGGTGTTCGGACTTTCCAGTACCGCACGGATATTATCCAGAATCGGCGGAATCGGAATCGACAGCGGGCTGCTCAGAATCACATCTGAATCCTTAAATGTATTAATCACCGATATATAGATCGGGAGAAGCACAAAAAGTCCTGCAATCATCAAAATTATCGTCTGGATGATCTTAGCTGTTCTGTCATTCTTTTTCTTTGAATGCATCAAACCTCCACCTCCCTCTTCCCCATCTGCGTCACCACAACAATAGAAAGTGTTCCGATTACCAAAAACAGCACCACCGCAATTGCTGAAGAATATCCGACAATATTACTGCTGAAGCCCTGCGCTACAATGTTGTAAACGATTGTCTCTGTCGCGTATCCGGGGCCGCCATCCGTCATAATCTTTACAACATCGTAAATTCGCAGCTCATTGATAATACTCATCAGAAGGCTGACCGACATTCCCGGGACAATCAATGGCAGCGTCACATTTCGAAATTTATCCCATCGGTTTCCTCCGTCCATGGTACAGGCCTCATACAGTTCTTCCGGGATGGTCTGCAGTGCCGCCAGATACAACATCATATGATACCCGAGCGTTCTCCAGATTTCGATAATGATGATGCAGGCCAGTGCGGAATTTCTCTTTCCAAGCCAGTTTCCAACCAGCTCCCCGAGCCCCACCGCCTCCAGAAGACCATTCAGCACACCATTGTAGGAAAGGATGCTTTTCCAGACAAAGGAAAGAGCAACCGCGCTCAGGACAAACGGGATAAAAAAGATGGTTCTGAAAAAATTGTTTCCTTTCGATGGCCGGTTCACCAGCATTGCCAGCAGAAGGCCAAGTATATTCACAGTAACAATCACGGTTCCCGCAATAATTACGGTATTGATTACAGCATTGCCCAGCCGCGCGTCGTGAAACAGGCTCACATAATTCTTCACGCCTACAAAGGTCATCTCGTTAAAACCGTTCCATTTGAAAAAGCTGATTCCCAGCGCCATGACGATCGGAATGACCAGAAGAGCGGTATAAATCACAAAAGCAGGCAAGACAAAAGCAAAAGATACTTTATTCTTTTTCATAATGCTTCAAATCTCCTTAAAAAAGGAGATTGCCATAAGTCTCAAAAGGAGCCTACAACAATCTCCATTGCCCATCTGTCCCCATTCATCGCAGAAAGACCTTCAGCAGATATGCGCATCATGCGGCGCCATATATGCATATATCAGGTTTTCATGCATCAGACAGATTACTGTTCGTCTAACAGTCTCTGATATTCGGTATCCCAGCTGTCAAGCTCCGACGACACATCCGCCCCGCTGAAAATATTCTGGAAGGATTTGTCCATGAAGGAAGACATCCCTGACGGGAACGCATAGTCTCCGGTAATGGCATTCAATTCTGATTTTACTGTATAACCTTCAATATTCTCGAGGAATTTGGTGGTAACCGGTCCCATCTCATAAGTCACCGCTTCCACGGTCGTTGAGAACAACCCGTCACATTCCAGCCATGCCTGATAGCCTGACGTATCCTCTCCAAAGATATACTTGATAAACTCCCATGCGGCATCCTGGTTTTTGCTGTCCTTATAGACCGCCCATGTGGATGCATTGCCGATTGCGATTTCACTTCCGTCCATCGCCGGAACGATGAATACTCCAAAATCTTCATTTCCGGCACTGTCCAGGGTCGCATTCATCCAGGAACCATCAATCAGCATCACCGCGTCGCCCTTCAGGAACGCATCCGCACACTGACTGTAGCTTAAGGAAAGTCCGCCCTCATAATAATATCCGGCATTTACCATGTCCTGATAAGTCGTCAGAATATTCTGAATCAGTTCATTATTCCAGGTATAGGTGCCCTCCGCAAGTCCCTGCACAAAGTCCGGATATGCGTTCTGCACCTGTGTATCGCCTTCCGCTACCCAGAACATTCCGCCTGTCGCCCAGGTATCTCCGGTTCCGCCACACATCAGAGGAACCAGTCCGGCTTCCTTAATGGTTTCGCAGATATTAATGAAATCATCCCATGTCTCCGGTTCTTCAAGCCCAAGCTCCTCGAACACCTCTTTGTTATAATAGCACTGCCCCTTGTACTGCACGCTCGCCGGAATTTCTACTACTGTTCCGCTGATTTCTGTAATCAGATCCGGGTTAAACAGCGCCTGTACATCTTCTGGCACTTCAGCAAAAATTCCCATCGTCGCCAGCTTGCTGGCCTCCACCAGAACATCCGGGAACTCTCCGCTGTTCAGCTTTGTTCTCCAGAAAGAATCCCGGTCATCGCCGCTGGCCAGTACCAGTTCCACCTTGATTTCCGGATGTGCCTCCTCAAACGGTTCAATAAAGCCCTGCCAGATTTCTGACGTAATGTTGTCCGTCTCAAACACGCCAAAGGTAATCGTTGTCTGCTCCGTTTCCGCCTGCACCCCAATTCCCGAAAAAACAGAAGCCGCCAGGCTTGCGCTCATTGCAAGCGCCATCATTTTTGATCTTTTCACTACTTTTTCCTCCTTGTTTTTGGATTTGTTGGTGTAATTATACAATCCTTTATCCTTCTGCTCAATTTCAAAAATTGCATTTTTTATTTAAAATTCATATCTCGCATTGCAATTATTTTACATTTGTTATAAAATTTTCATAATAGTTCCGTTCAGGTACAGCCGTCTGTACTCGATCGGTCTGATCTGATCTCTTTAAGGCAGGGGCTTTATTATGAAATTAAAAAATGCATTCCGAAGTGCCAGCATTTTCACAAAAATATCCTATATGACCTCTGTTGTCATTATTCTGATATCAATCATTTCAACCGCGTTTCTGTCCAGATCTTATTCCCGGGAGATCCAGAACCGTGACAAGCTGATTATTCAGGAAGCAGCCAGTGCACTTTTTGATTTTTTTCAATCCGCCTATAATAATATGTACAATCAGCGGACGCTGCTTCATTCAAACGGATATATTTCGGATATTATTTCTGAGACCCGTGATGATCCGTCCGAACTTTACGATACGGAAAACCTTCATAAGATCACAGAATATCTGACCGCTCTGGTTTATTCGGACGATTCGATCGAATCAGCCGTTCTGTTTACATCAGACGGATATAACGCCTTCTCCTTTTATGCCGAGAGTAACCAGAAAATATATTCCGGGTATTCCTTCAATGAGCTTTCCTTTATCAAAGAATTTAAGGAATCCTCCGCTTCCATCACGGTGATCTACGATGAGGCGCCTGATTATCTGACTCTCAGTTCCTCTCCAAACGCGGAGCCGGTTCTCACCTTTCTGGTAAAAATATATGCTCAGCTTGGCCAAAATCCTGAAAATCCGATCGGCTATATGATGGTCAATTACTCGCTGGATGCAGTAGAGAACTCCTATGACACGCTCAGCCAGGCTTCTGATGGCGACTACTATGTCCTGAACGGCGACTCTCAGGTCATCTACACGAACCGTGCAGAGCATTTTGGCGCAATCTGGAATGCGGAATGGATTTCCGAACCAGATGTTCTGTTTGATAAAACAATCAGCCTTTCCGGAATCGCCGTAATGGGTTCTCTGGATACACAAAAGCTGCGTCAGACCACCCTGCTCATCAGTCGAAACGCAATCCTGATTGCCGGTTTTGGCGTTATCATCATGGTGATTGCCATTTTCCTTCTGCATCTGCACTATGGGCGCAAATTTCACAATCTGGCAGATGCGATGAGCGACATCAGTACCGGAAATTTTTCTGTCCAGCTTCCGGTCAGCTCACAGGATGAAATCGGAACCCTGAGCACTGCTTTCAATCAGATGAGCACGACACTGAATGAATACATTAATAAAACCTACCTCGCACAGACCCGGCGCCGTACTGCGGAGCTGTACGCCCTGCAGGCGCAGATTAATCCGCACTTTCTTGCAAATACGATTGAAAGCATCCGGATGAGCGCGCTGGAAAATGACGACTTTGAATCTTCCGAAATGTTAAGGGAACTCGGTAATCTGTTTCGATGGATGATCCAGTTTGATCAGGATATTATTTATGTGGAAGATGAAATCGAATATATCGAAACCTACCTGGATCTGATGAAATTCCGCTTTGAGGATCGCTTATCCTTCCGCCTGGATGTGCCACCTGAGATTTACCTGTTTGGCATTCCAAGGTTCACACTTCAGCCGATTCTGGAAAATGCGCTCTCTCACGGTGCGCCCAACGTCCGGCCAATGGATATTTCGGTAAAATTCTCAGTAAAGCACGACACTTTGACGGTCGTCGTAAAAGACAATGGGCCAGGCATCGCCGCCGAAGATGTAAAACGATTAAATGACCACATCCAAAATGTCTGTTCCTATGAGGATTTCGGCGTGGCTCTTCGAAATATTCATACCCGTATCGCTCTTCTGTTCGGAAACTCATATGGGCTTATTGTCAGCAGCAGCTGCTGCCTGGGCACTACGGTCACGGTGACTTTACCTGCAAAAGGAAAAAAGGAGTTGGAAACATATGTACAAACTGTTAATTGTCGATGATGAAGCCAGGATCCGGAACGGCCTTTCCAATCTTATCGAGTGGGAAGTATATGGGATTGAACTCGCGGGGCTGGCGGAAGATGGTGCAAAAGCCTGGCTGAATATACGCTCCTCACATCCGAACATTGTGCTGGTAGATATTTCCATGCCGAATATGAGCGGACTGGAGCTGATGGAATTGTGTACACATCTGGACGCGGAACCAAAATTCATTATCCTGAGCGGGTATAATGATTTTGAATATGTGCAGAAAGCCTTACAGCTCGGCGCCGTCAATTACCTTCTTAAGCCGGTCGATCAGAACGAGCTGATTCATGCGATCAGTTCCTGCGTACAGATGCTGGACAAAACACAGGCTCACCAGCAGCAGGTTCAGGAAAGCATGCTGGTACTGCGCAACGATTTGCTGCGGCGCGTCCTTCACAACCAGGTCGATACACATGAACTCCGTGAAAAGGCACGAATGTTTCATGTCTCTCTGCATTGTCTGAAAATGCGTGTCGGAATGATTGCGTTTCCAACCGGAAATTCAAAATCTGTTCCGCCTGTTTCTGCTGCGATAAAGCTGTGCGAGAAAATCTGCGGAAGGCTTTGCCCCAGCTATGTCATCCCGGATATCCATGCGAACATCGGAATTATTTTTAAAGACAGCTCACAGGTAATCAGCGAAGAACAGTATTTAAGAACGCTGTCTGAATGCACGGACATGATTACAAAAAAACTCGGAAGCGACAGCTTTTCTATGCTCGGACGCGAGGTCAGCCACTCTGGAAGCCTCTGCGACTCTTATACGGACTGTATCTTCAAAATGGAAAAAAAGCTGCTTTTGGGAGACGAGGTGGAAGCTGAAATTTCACAAAAGATTTCCCCCTTCTCCATAGATTATCGGGCATTCGTCAATTACGTCGAGACCTCTGACGGGGATAAAATCGCGGAAGCCCTCCACCAGTGTTTCCGCATGTTTTTGCAGGAAAAAGAGCAGGAAGACATCCGCTTTTTTCAATATCAGATGATTGATCTGGTCACGTACGTACTGCACGCCATTTATCTGAATGCGTATTTCAGCCCTGAACTGGAACGGAAAAAGCTTCGTGCATTTTCCATTATCGGAAACACGGACTCAATTCAAAAGCTGGAAGATAATCTGATTCTTTTTTTCTCTTCCCTTACCGACGATTTTATGCAATCCGAAGAGAGCGGATATTCTCCACTGGTTCAACGAGTACTCGCCACCATCCGGTCCGATTATTCTGACAGCAGCCTCTCGCTCAAAACGATTGCCGGACAGCTGAATGTCAATCCAGCCTACCTGGGGAGAGAATTTTCATTAGCCACAGGAGAATATTTTAATGATTTTCTGAATCGGTTCCGCATCACAAAAGCGACTCAGCTTCTGACATCCACTTCTTCAAAGACAGCGGTAATTGCCGAAGCAGTGGGCTTCAATAACAGCAGTTATTTCTTTACCGTATTTAAAAAAATCATTGGTCAGAGCCCTAAGGATTATCGAAATACACACTCCTGAGTTTTTTGTAAACCATAAGCCAATAACCATCCGGGTACAGGTACCCTGTACCCGCTTTTTATGCGCAGGGCCGAGCAAGGTGTTTTGCGGCTAAAGCCGGACAATGAGTTATTTATTTTATTTATTACTTTCCAAAATAAACATTATGCGTTAAAATAGCGGCATGAATTAAGAAAATCAAAAGTCTGTCCGGACTTGCGATATTTTTTGAAAGGGCTTTCCCATGAACGAAAAAGCTTTAAAGGTATTGGAATATCATAAAATCATTCAGCGTCTGGCGGACATGGCCGGGTCGCAGCCGGGCAAAGAGCGGTGTCTTGCTCTTGTTCCGTCAAACGATCTGTCTGAAATCCGGCGGATGCAGCAGGAGACCACGGATGCGGTAAGCCGCATCCTGCGGAAAGGACGCGTCTCATTTGGAGGGCTCAGTGACATCCGCGACTCCCTGCGGCGGCTGGAAATCGGAAGCTCTCTGAACGCAGCCGAGCTGCTGCGCATCTGCGATGTGATGGAAACCACCGCCCATGTCAAAAGCTGGGCGAAATCCGATGGGCGAAGGAGCGAGATCCCGGTTCCCGCGAGACGATATACAGGCGTGGACGGCGCTCAGGACGGTTTGCGCGGCGGCGAGTCCCGGAAGGGCAGTTCCTCCAGAATAACCGATTCCCGGAAAGCCGACAGCTCCAGGCCGCAGGATCATCGGCGCGGCAGTGCGCAGATGCCTGACACCCCCGGCAGGCGTCGTACCGACGAGAATCTTCCTGCGGACGGAATCCTCGAGGACTCGCTCGCGCAGATGTTCGCGGATCTGCAGCCGATGACACAGGTCGCGAATGAGATCCGCCGCTGCATCCTTTCCGAGGAGGAAATCAGTGACGACGCCAGCTCCGGGCTGCGCCAGGTGCGCCGACAGATGAAATCGGTAAACGAGCGCATCCGCTCTCAGCTGGCTTCTTATCTGAACGGCCCGGCACGCAGCTATCTGCAGGACGGCGTCATTACGCAGAGAGACGGCCGGTACTGCATTCCCGTGAAGGCCGAACACCGCGGGCAGGTGCCCGGCATGATCCACGACCAGTCCTCGAGCGGTTCTACACTTTTTGTGGAACCGATAGCGGTCGTCCGGCTGAACAACGATCTGCGCGAGCTGGAAATCCGCGAGCAGAAGGAAATCGAGATTGTCCTGGCGTCCCTAAGCGCCTCCGTCGGGGAGCACGCGGAAGCGCTGAATTATGACATGCTGCTTTTGACCGAGCTGGACTTTATCTTCGCGCGTGCACAGCTCTCCCTTGCTTATAAGTGCTCCGAGCCGGATTTCAACACGGAAGGACGCATCAATATTAAAAAGGGACGTCACCCGCTGCTGGATCCGAAAAAGGTCGTCCCGGTCGACATCCGGCTCGGCGACGAGTTTACTCTGCTGGTCATCTCGGGACCAAACACCGGCGGCAAGACGGTTTCCCTGAAAACGGTAGGGCTGTTTACGCTGCTCGGCCAGTCCGGGCTGCACATTCCGGCGCTCGACCACTCCGAGCTCTCGGTTTTTGACGAGGTATACGCGGATATCGGCGACGAGCAGAGCATTGAGCAGAGTCTGAGCACGTTTTCTTCCCATATGACGAACATTGTATCTTTTTTGAAGGCAATGGACGAGCAGGATGCGCAGGCCTGGAATTCAATGGATTCCGCAAATCCCTCTATGAACGGAAGAAGAACCTCATCCGCTTCACGCGGTTCCGCCTCCGAAAACGGAACTTCCACGGATGGACAAAATTCTGCTTCCGGTTCCCGTAATGGTGCCTCCAAAAGCGGGACTTCCACGGAGGGGCAAAATTCCGCTTCCGGTTCCCGTAATGGTGCCTCCAAAAGTGGAACTTCCACAGATGGACAGAATTTCATTTCCGGAGTCGGAAATCCCGCTGCGGAACGAAAACCTTCCGTGCGCACCTCCCTGCACGGGCGGACGGTCTCATGGGGATCCGCGGATACCCGCACTGCCGCCGAGCGTTCTTTAGTCCTGTTTGATGAGCTCGGCGCGGGCACGGATCCGACCGAGGGCGCGGCGCTGGCCATCGCAATTCTCTCGAACCTGCACAGCCGCGGCGTACGCACCATCGCCACGACGCATTACAGTGAACTGAAGGTGTACGCGCTTTCCACGCCCGGCGTGGAGAACGGCTGCTGTGAGTTTGATGTAGAAACGCTGCGGCCGACCTACCGGCTGCTGATCGGCGTTCCGGGCAAGAGCAACGCCTTCGCGATTTCCGAAAAGCTTGGTCTGCCGGAGTATATCATTGATGAAGCGAAAGAACACCTCACCACCCAGGATGAGGATTTTGAAGATGTAATCGCCAGCCTGGAGCAGAGCCGCAAAACGGTCGAGCAGGAACAGGAGGAGATTTCCCGCTATAAGCAGGAAGTCGAGGAACTGAAACAGCGCCTTTCGCGCAAGGAGGGAAACCTGGACGAGAGCAGGGACGCCATCCTGCAAAAGGCGCGCGAGGAGGCCCGCGACATCCTGCGCGACGCAAAGGAGTACGCGGACGAAACCATCCGCAAATACAATAAGCTGGGCAAAGAATCCGACGCTTCCCGCAAGATGGAGCAGGAACGCACGAAGCTGCGCGAAAAGATTTCCGATAATGACAAACACCTCGGACTCGTCGGCAGCAAAAAGCCGAAAAAAGAACTCACGGCAAAGGATCTGCACATCGGCGACGGTGTGCGTGTGACGACCATGAACCTGAACGGCACGGTCAGCACATTGCCGGATGCAAAGGGAAATCTTTTTGTCCAGATGGGCATTCTCCGCTCTCAGGTAAATATAAAGGATCTGGAAAAACGAAACGACGAATCGCTCACCTCCTTTTTGGGGCAAGGCTTCCTGGACTCATCCGCATCCAGAAATCGCTCCGGCGGAGGGACTTCTTCCAACCGTTCCGGTCACTTCAGCCGCACAAGCGGCGGCAGCTCTGCCGGATCCGGCCGCATGGGACGCAGCAGCAATGACAGCGCCGCCGGTTCCGGACGCCCGGACGGCAGACGATCCAATGGCTCCGGACGTTCCGGGGACTCCGGTGTGAGCAGCGCCAAAAGCTACAGCATCCGCTCCGAAATCAACCTGATCGGGAAAACGACCGATGAAGCCATCGCGGAGCTGGATAAGTATCTGGACGACGCCTGCCTCGCTCACCTGTCGCCGGTGCGGATTGTTCACGGCAAGGGAAGCGGCGCTCTGCGAAAAGCCGTGCACCAGTACCTGCGCCGCCAGAGCTATATCGCCTCCTTCCGCCTGGGCGAATTCGGCGAGGGAGACTCCGGCGTCACGATTGCGGAATTAAAATAACCACGTTCCGGAAGCTTTTTATAGTGAACGACAAAATTCTTTTGTCATTCACTATAAAGGATGCACACGGACGCACGAGGTATTGCACGCGACAGGCTACGAACCAACACATGTGGTATAGAAGGGAATGATTATCATGACAGAACCGCAGCAGAAAATTCTTATTGCGGACAGTGATGAGACCGCCGCACAGCTGACAATGTTTTATCTGACTCAGGCGCTTTACGAGACAAAAATCGCCGCCAGTGCCGATCAGGTGCTCGCCGAATGCGGAGCTCTTTTCCCGGATCTTGTTCTTCTCGAAGCAAGTTTCCCGGGCAGAGAAAAATTCCAGGTGCTAAAAGAGATAAGGCAGCAGACGGATATTCCCATCATTCTGTTCTCCAACGAAAATGATGTGGCCGATCGTATATACGCTCTGGATCAGGGTGCAGACGATTACCTTGCAAAATCCTGTGATTCGCGCGAGCTGATCGCCCGCATCCGCGCCGTTCTGCGCCGCTACCATCCGGCAGCCGACCCAAAGCCGCAGGATCTGCCGGGCAGTGAGTGTGTCAGATATCCCGAGCTGGTCATCAATCTGACAAACTACTCGGTTCTTTACCGGGGCGAAAGCGTGGAAATGCCGCCCAAGGAACTTGAGCTTCTCTATTTTCTTGCCTCCTCCCCCAATCAGGTGTTTTCCAGAGAGCAGCTTCTGGATCGGCTGTGGGGTTTTGACTATATGGGCGACACGCGCACGGTAGACGTGCATATCAAACGGCTGCGCGAAAAGTTTAAAGAAAATAAATACTGGGCCATCAAGACCGTATGGGGCATCGGGTATAAATTCGAAGTCAGGGAATTGTAAAAGCAAAAAAATTCCCGCACATAAAAGCAAGAGCCTGCGCCGACACGAACAGGCGGCACAGTCAAATACCCCGATGCAAGCATACGGGGCATCAAATTTGCAGCGATGCAAGCATCGGGGTATTTGACCCTCGCGGCAGTCGCCAAATATCCGTGCAAGCACGGCTACTTGGCTCGTTGCTTCGCGGGAATAAGTGTTTCATAAGTAACGCCTGACCCGGACAGGCCGGAACCAAAATTTTGTCATTTTGCGTGAAAGATCGTTTATAAGCGACCTGTTATCGATGCAACTGCAAAAACATTTTACAAAAAACACAGGAAATTCCGCGAAAGAAATAAGAATACCTTCATTTTTCAGAACGTCACTTATGGTAAAATACGGAATATCAGGCGCGGCTTTCCATTAAGCCGAATGACACCATGAAATATGAGAGAAATGGATGATTGAAATTGCGCGACTGTGCGAAGAAAAAACGCGCATGCAGAACAGGAAAGGAAGGGATTTTATGAAAAAGAATCATTTTTTACACACACTGATGCTTCTGTTTGTCATCTGTCTGACCGGTGCTTTTTCCATGTCAGCCGCGGCTGCGAATGAGCGCTGGGAGGCAACAACCTCCCGGGATGACGACAACAACATCTGCATCGACTTCGAAGAGGTACAGGTCGTGCTCCCGTCTGACTGGGGCGGCAAGGTTCAGATGAACATATCCACGGACAGCGTGAGCTTTTACCACATCAGCTCCCGTGAGAAGTGGACCGAGGAGCTCGGCTACGACAACGGCGGCCACCTGTTTACCATCTGTTTTACCGAAGAGGACGACTATACCGACCTCCCGGATTATATGGTCATCGGAACGGTCGACGATGGAACGTATTACGCGTGGTTTCCGACCGATGTGCAGGCTTACACTGACGACGCCGACATCAGCGCCGAATACACAGCTCTCTATGACAGCATCGAATGGGTAAAGGCTAATATGACGCTTACCACTGATATCATCGTCATCATTGATTCAGACTATATCTTCCCGGAAAGCTCCTACGCCTGCCTGACCACCTCTGATCTGACAGGGATGACCTATGATGAGGTGCAGATGGCAATCAATGAAATCTACGCGCGCCACCACCGCCTGTTCGATACCGACAGCATCCAGGAATACTTTGATTCCAAATCCTGGTACAGCGGCTGGATTGAGCCGGAGGATTTCGACGCCAGCGTGATGAATGTCTATGAATCCGCGAACCTCGCGCTTCTCGTAAACTATCGGGACACGCATGATTTCGATTCCGATGGCGCTACGGATTCCGAATACATTCTTCCGGACAGCTCCTCCAGCTACCTGACCGCGAGCGACATTGCCGGGATGACCGCTGACGAGCTCCAGCTGGCGATCAATGAGATCTACGCAAGACATGGACGCAAATTCAACACCGCAAGCATTCAGGATTATTTCAACTCCAAATCCTGGTATTACGGCACCGTCGAGCCGGAGGATTTCGATGTCAGCGTGCTGAACAGTTATGAAAACGCGAACATTGCGCTACTGCTTGAGGCGAAAGAAGCGCTGTCATAATCCATGATTATACAATCGGATGGGTTTCTCATCTTGTCCGTTGCTCGTGGCTCTGCCACTAAAGCGACCTATTTCCTGTCATGCTCCTGCGCACTAAATAACCATGCAGCGAAAGCACCTATCTACAATTAACATACAACTATACACATTTCATTCTATATAAGTATATAGCAAGAGCAGGGGGTTCTCTTCCCTGCTCAATTTGTCATCCGGCGGATTCATATTTCGTCGATATGTGTTCCGCCGATTTGCATTTCGCCAATTTGCGTTTCGCCAATTTATGTTTCGCCGACTTGCGTTTCGTCGATTTGTGTTTCATTGAAAAGTTCCCCGCCCCAAATGAATCAAGAAGCCTTACCGCAAGTCCAACACATCACACGCCTCTTCCAGCCGGGCTTTAAATTGTGTATAAAAATCTTCCTGCGCACCATATTGCTTTAAGAAGAACCATTTGAGCAGGTAAAGATTGATGTCTCTGACCTTTCCCTCGTCCGATTCCCGTGCCACAAGCGCCTCCGCCTGCTCCAGAAAATTATGCCATTTCAGAATGTAGTCCTCGTACCGGGCAAGATCCGGCTGATCCAGCCACTTTTCCACACGCACCTTCGTCTTGTTCGGCGCGGGGCATTCATGAATCTGCAGAAAATATTTGAAGGAAACCGCTCCCCGCGATTCTTCCGGAGCTTCCTCCGGTATATTCACTGCGTACTCCCGGTGTTTCTCCGATGCAAATCCGGCAGCTTCCCGAAAGTTCTCCAAAGCAGCCTTTTGTTCTTCTTGCTGCCCCCGTTTTTTCTCATAAAATCTTCCCAGTGGAAACAGCCGACAGACGCCCGGGCGATACGGATGAATCGAGCATCGTCCGTCTCCGTCCAGAAATCCGCATGCTTCGTCTGTTCCATTCATTTTCAAATTCGGCAGGATAATTCCGTCCACCACATTCATCTCCAGCTTCCCCGCCAGAAGCTCTCCGGCAGGCATCCCGGTTCCCTGCGTCAGCCGATGCAGATCCAGCGGATCCAGAATCGCTGATCTGCCCATTCCATGACAGCAGGACGAGCAGCCGCGGCAGCCGCCGCAGCCCGCCCGAACCATATCATGGCGGCCATACAGGCGACCGTCCGAAATCTCTTCAAGGCTTCCCTGTCGTTTCATACTCGACTACCCTCATCCATTTGCCTGTCAGTTAAAATACACCGTATCCTCTTCGGGCGGGCCTGTCAGCTCATACCCGATCCCGTACAGAACCGGGCCTTCCTCGCCGTATTCCTTCTGATATTCATAGCGGATTTCAGCCGTCAGCCAGATCCACTGCCTGGATTTCAGCAATCCGGCAAAATCCGCCTTGCAAATATAGCCGACAAACCGGATATCCTCCACACAGCAGGTCATGACATTTCGCCCCGGAACAAACTGGTTCGATGCCAGCCTGCGGGATTTCATAATCTTCGCGCGGAAACGCACTTTTCTTCCGTCATAGCGCTCTTTCGACTCAAACGCGTCCAGATACCAGAGGCCATAATCGATATCGTCCACCTGTATCACGTCCGCATCAAAATCAAACGGCGGCACATCCTTCCCCGGATCGATCGGATTCCCATCCTTGTCTTCAAAATATACCATCGCCCGCGGATTCAGCCCGCGCACAGTGCGCCGGTAGGACAACAGATCCATGTCCTGCGTACAGCGATTAAAAATGGCCATCTCCGTGTACTGGAACAGATTGCTCAGAATGCTCCGCATATTGTTCAGATATACCGGGAACGTGCTGCCATCTATCACCGTAATAACCTGCGCAATCGCCATATCAATCGGAAGCTCCGGACCGTACATCCATTTGCAGTCCCACATCCCGTTCATCTCAACAAAAATCCGTTTCGGACGGTAATGCTTCACGCAGGTGCGCAGGAACTCGACGTTAAAATCCTCCTGCTCATCCGCGGTCACGATGGAGATATTCATATTGGCAAGCGCTTTTTCATCATACTCGACCTCGCCCTCCTCACAGAGAATCAGAAGTCCCCTCTGTCCGTCCGCGAAATCTCCGCCATCCAGAACATCCTGCAAAAACGAGGTCTTTCCTGCCTCCAGAAAACCAGTTATTAAATAAATCGGTATTTGCCGCATACTATATCACTCTCTCTATCTATCAAGCTGTTTCGGTTCCCCACCATTGCTGCTATCCGCTCCGGTTCCATACCATTTTGAACTGTCACTCTGGCTTCTCGTTATTTCAGTCAGCGGTAGACCACTCGCAGATTCCTTCATCCGCGTAAATGATCGATCTGCTCTTGTGTTATGCCAGGTGAAAAAGCTCCTCAAGCTTCTGCTCATTCAGCTTCGCGCCAATCACACAGAACCGTCCGGTATAATCGGCCGCTCCCGTACGGATCTCATATTCCTCCGGAACAAAATCGAAATGAATCCATGTGCCATCCGTCGCGGGCAGCATTCCCTTCGCTCTCAGCACCGTTCCATAGGTCTCCTCACTGCCAAGCGCTTTCAGAATCTCCTCTACCTCATCCTTTGTGTACTTGCGCGGAGTCTCCTTCCCCCAGGAAGTGAAGACATCATCCGCGTGATGATGGTGGTGATGATGGTGGCCGTCATGGTCGTGACAGCACTCGTCCTCATGGTCGTGATGATGGTGCTCATGCTCAGGGCCTTCGTCTTCCTCGTGCTCATGATGATGTTCATGCTCGCCGTGACAGCATTCATCGTGGTCATGGTCATGCTCCTCATGTTCGTGATGATGATGCTCGTGGCTTTCATCCTCTTCCTGGTCATGATGATCGTGCCCATGATCACCATGACAGTACTCATCCTCATGACCGTGATGATGCCCATGCTCCTCCTCTTCGCCATGATCATGATGGTGCTCATGGCAACAGCATTCGTCATCATCCTCATCATGCTCCTCGACTTCTTTCAGGAGCATCTGCGCGAGTGCATCGGTCCCCTCCATCGCCTGAAGCATCTGTTCGCCGGTCAGTTCATCCCACGGCGTCGTAATAATCGTCGCAGTCGGATTCTTCTCGCGGATCATCGCCGCGGCCGCCAGCTGCTTTTCCTCCGAAAGCTTCTGTGTCCGGCTCAGAATCACCGTCGCCGCACTCTCAATCTGGTTATTATAAAACTCACCGAAATTTTTCATATACATCTTAATCTTAGACGCGTCAGCCACCGTAGTCAGGGCATTCAACTCCAGCCCCGCCTCTTCCGTGGAATCGCCCCCTCGCTCCGCTCGGCGGCAGGTTGCCTCGCTCATTCCAAAACGCTTCGCGTTGAGCGAGGCTGCAGCATCCTCAACTGCTTTCCGCACATCCGAAAGTTTGCCGACACCCGACGGCTCAATGATAATGCGATCCGGCGAAAACTGCTCCGCCACCTCTTTGAGCGCCTTGCCAAAATCGCCCACCAGAGAGCAGCAGATACAGCCGGAATTCATCTCCGTGATATTGATGCCCGCGTCCTTCAGGAACCCGCCGTCAATGCCGATCTCACCGAATTCATTCTCAATCAGCACAATCTTTTTGCCCGCAAATACCTCCGCGATCAGCTTCTTGATCAGCGTCGTCTTTCCTGCGCCAAGAAATCCTGAAACGATATCTACCTTAATCATATCCATCCTTCTTTCTATAAAAATACCAGCTTTTCAAAAATTCTTTTCTGTCCTTCAGAAATGATCGTATTATCGTTCGATCCCGCATCCTTCGATTCGAACGAAATCCAACTGCACAGTAATGCATTTGAGTCCTGAAAATCGGATACCAAAATTTCTGTACGACAAAAGGCAGCGGTCTTCTCGCTGCCTTGTTATAGTACACCAAACGCGCAAAATATACAAGTAGGGATTTTCTGCTTTTCTCTCTGAAGCAGTTACCGTTCCGTTCAAACTGTCAGATCCGTTTCTTCGTCATCCCTGTCCAGCGGCATACTGAAGCTGCATCTTCAGGCGCACAATCTCAGCCTGCATTTCCTTCACCAATCGTTCTGCCGTGTCCGCCCTTTGACGTTCACGTTCCGTATTGGCTTGTTCTTCTTTTATTCCTTCTTTTATTCCTTCTTTTATTCCTTCTCTGATTCCTTCCTCTATGCCTTCTTTTTTACTGTCTTCCATCATTTCTGTTAATGCCTGACACATATCGTATGTCACCTCACTTTCAAAATCATCAGTCGCTATTCTCTTTAATTCCGGAGAATGGGTCAGCTCCGCAATTGCGGCTATTACCGTTCCTGGTAAATCAGCAAACTCATCTCTGTTTTCCTCTACGAATCCCCGTAAGCCTTCCCTATCGCCTGCATATTTAACAAAGCCAAATACGCTTCTTAAAAATACTGTCCCTGCGGTGCTGTTGTTCTATTGTACGACTTGTTTTCTTCCATCTTCATGTAAATCAGGCCATGCTTGAAAGTCCCCGCATCACCGCGCAAATTTTCCGAGGAATTCCCGGATGCGCACATGATCGGCATCGAATACCTCGTCAGGCTTTCCCTCGAGCGCCACGACCCCTTTGTCCATAAAAATCACGCGGTCGGAAATCTCGCGGGCGAAGGACATTTCGTGCGTGACGATGACCATTGTGATTTTCATTTCTGCCAGAGATTTGATGACCTTCAGGACCTCGCCGGTCAGCTCCGGATCGAGTGCTGAGGTCGGCTCGTCAAAAAATAAAATCTTCGGGTTCAGGGCAAGCGCGCGCGCAATCGCGACCCGCTGGCACTGGCCGCCGGAAAGCTGGCAAGGATAGGCGTCCGCCTTGTCGGAAAGGCCCATTTTCTTCAAAAGCTCCCGCGCCTCCCGATACACTTCATCCTTCGGGCGCTTCTGAATCGTGATCGGCGCGTCTGTGATATTTTTCATGACAGAAAAATGCGGGAACAGGTTGAAGTTCTGGAACACCAGCCCGAAATACGTGTGAATTTTTTTCATCCCGGCGCCTTTCGGATAGACCCGTCTCCCATCCGGCCCGACCCACGCCGTCTTTTCACCCATATAGAGGATCTCGCCGCCGTCTATCTGCTCCAGCATGGTCGCGCAGCGCAAAAGCGTCGATTTACCCGAGCCGGACGGACCGATGATCGAGAGAATCTCGCCCTCGCTCACCGAAAGAGAAATATCGTGGATGACCTCCAGATCGTCGAACTGTTTTTTAATATGGTTCATTTCCAAAAGCTTCATCTGATTCTCCTTTTCCGCAAGCTCTACTGGTAGTAATTCAGCCGCTTCTCGATCTGCTCCATGACGATCGCCACGATCAGGTTAAATACATAATAGAAAATGGCCGCTACGACGAATGGCATGAACGTCGTCTGCGACGCCGCGATCTGCTTTGCAATGGTAAACATTTCCGCATACGCAAGGGAAAAGCTCAGTGAGGTATCCTTCACCAGCGTAATGACCTCGTTTGTCACAGATGGCAGGATCCGCTTGATGACCTGCGGAAAAATGATGCGGAAAAAGCACTGCATTTTCCCATATCCCAGCACTTCGGCCGCCTCGTACTGCCCGACCGGCATGGATTCGATGCCCGCCCGGTAAATCTCAGCAAAATACGCCGCATAGTTTAACGAAAATCCTATAATAATAGCCGTAAAGCGGTATCCGCCGCCGATTTTCATGCCGAAGAGATAGTAGGGACCAAAGTAAACCACCAGAAGCTGCAGCATCAGCGGCGTTCCGCGCATGACTGAAATGTAGACCTTTGTAATCGTGCGCAGCAGGGCATTTTTTGACATCCTGCCAAACGAAATCAACAGCCCCAGCGGCAGGGAAAAGATCAGGGTCAGGGCAAAAATACCCATGGACCGGAGCATGCCGCTGCTCAGCTGGCTTAACATTACAGAAAATTTCATAAATCATTTCCTCCGCGCACCGCCGCGCATTTTCTCTCTTTCCTGCACATCGGCCATGTACTTTTATTCCCTCGAAGCGACGAGTCAGGCAGCCAGAGTCATAAGGAATCCACCGGCAGGAAAACGCATCCGATTCAAGCATTTACACTGCATTCACAAGTTCAAATGCTGCAATCATCAAGTCCATATACACAGTAAGGGCATCTCGTTTTCGCAAGACGCCCTTATCTTTATAATCCCATATTCCACCAATTACCCATCATCTGAAGCTGATGGAATCGTGACCACATTCCCTCCATCAGTAAAGACAGGTACTACGGAATTCTCTGCGCTTCGCCTGATCGAATCTCTGTGTGATTTTATCTGCTGTTCCTGCTCATTTCCTGCTACCGGACTGTGTCAGAGCTTTTCCAGCAAACCCTTACTCGGTCTCTGCTTCGGTCTCCGCCTCGTCGACAATCCCTTCGCCCAGGCATACCATGTCGCTAAGCTCGTATTTCTCAGCCAGCTCATCCACAGTGCCGTCCGCGACGAGCTCCAGAAGCGCCTCATTCACCGTGTCGCGCAGCTCTTCGTCGTCAGTGCGGAATCCAACGCCATACTGCTCAGAATTCAGCTCCTCATCAAGAATGATATAGCCTTCTTTTTCTTTAATCTGGTACTGCGCCACTCCGACATCCATCGCAATCGCATCAATGCTGCCCGCCTGCAGTTCTACAAACGCAGTATTGTAATCCGCAAACTCCTGCAGCGTGCCAAAGGTCACTGCCAGATCCGCCTGGTCGCCGCCATCGCTCAGCAGCTCCAGCGCTGCGGAAGCCGCCTGTACGCCAACGATTTTCCCGGCCAGATCATCCAGGCTGGTGATGCCGGATTCCTCAGAAACTACAATCACCTGGCTGTTGTCCACGTACGGATAGGACCACGCGTAGTCGTCCTCGCGGCCGTTGATCGTAAATCCGCTCCAGATGCAGTCAATCGCGCCGGACTCCAGCTCCATATCCTTCGCATCCCAGTCAATCGGCGTCTTTACCAGCTCCCAGCCGAGCAGGTCGCAGACCGCCTGCGCCAGCTCCAGATCAAATCCGGTATATTCGCCGTCATCGTCCATATA
Source organism: Lachnospiraceae bacterium (assembly GCA_021202075.1). Classification (GTDB taxonomy): domain Bacteria; phylum Bacillota; class Clostridia; order Lachnospirales; family Lachnospiraceae; genus Choladousia. The sequence goes on from JAJQDT010000096.1 coordinate 32,851, forward strand.
GCCATACGGCGGATATTCCGCGTCAAATCCAACGGTAAACGTTGTCGTCTCATCCGCCATGCTGACCGTTCCCATCGTCATGGAAAGAGCCATCGCCGCTGCCATTGTTGCCGCCATCAGTTTCTTTTTCATAATAAATCCTCCTCGCATTATGATTTGTGCCCGGCTCCCGCAAGAGCCTGTTTTCGTGTGACCTGTTTCGTGTCACCTTTTTCATGTGACCTGTTTCGTGTGCCTTTTTCACCAGACATTTTCATCCGGGTTCCCATTCATTGTGACTTTGCAGCCATACATTCTCCGCCTTATTCATCAGACTGTGCTGAGGCTTTTATGACCTGCAATTCGCGCTTCAGGCCATACCGGATACATCTGTCACTGTGTACCAGAGATCTCTACTCCGCATATTCGTTCATCGAGCTTCTGTAGCGCAGGATCCAGATGCCGAACAGAACCATCCAGCATATCTGGCCCGCTCCGCCGGTAATTCCGGTAATCTCCAGATTCACAATACCCGAGAGTATATTAATGATACCCGTAAATGCAATGATAATATGGATCACCGCCACATATGCCGAAGCCTTCCCATACTGCTCACCGTTCCCGGCACTCCTGCGAACGGTCTTAAGCGTCGCCAGATAGCAGAAGTAATACATGAGAACAGCCATCGTCACCGCAATCGTAGCGGCCAGTGTCACTGCAGCAACTACAATCACGCTTTGCGTTCCCGCACTCCATGCCGCGATCACCAGAGTAACGGATACCACCAGCACGACCAGAAGGATCCCGCACGCCGCGATCATCGTAAGAATGACCGAAATTCTCATGAACAAAAAGCCCGCGCCGGACATCTGCTCATCCGCGGTTCTCACCAGGACAATCAGAAGCCACAGGCCGATGCAGAACAAAAGCTCCGGAACCCGGATCAGCAAATTCAGAGCAAGCGCGCCTTTATCCAGCCAGGACATCGCAGCCTGGAACATACTGATGTATCCACTGAGCTGAGACGGAAAGCTGAACATCGTCAGCAGCCGCGCAATCTGCGAGAAATTCAGCTGACGAAGAAAAATCGCCGCTATATTACTGACAAAATATACCATATAAAAAAGAGCAATAAGAATCATCATCGGAGAAGCCAGCGCATCCCTCGCGATCTCCATGACCTTCCTGGCTGTTGTTATTTTTATGGCTTGCTGCCGGTCTCCCTGCGCGACCTGCGCGTATGGCGGGACGCCGGGGCGCTGTGCCTGCGGCTGCCCCTGCATCGGTCGATTCACCGGAGCACCGGGCTGCGCATTTGCCGCTCCGCCCGGCGTGTTCAACTGTCCATTCGCCGAACGGCCCTGCCGCATAACCGCTGCTGACTCGCTGCGGAAAGAACGCACCTTCCCCGTTTCGGCCGACCGGCTCTGCGTTGATGCATTGTCTCCCCGCACTGCCCGGCGGGAGGTTCCCGCATCCACTGCAGTACGGTTCACAGACGAAGCAGCTCCGGAAACGCTCTGTGTCCCATCTGACAGATGCCCGCCCTGCACGTCTCTTCGAATCACTCCCTGTGCACCGCTGTAGCCAGCCATAGAATCCTGTCCATATATCTGCGGGCCGCTCCTCGATCGCCGCACTCTCACCGGTTGATTCGCAGAAGAAGCTGTTCCGCCCGGCTGCTGCGCAGATGCAATTGTTTCCTCTGACTGCTGTACAAATGAAGCCGTTTCGCCTGACTGCTGCGTAGAAGAAACTGCTCCCTCCGGCCGCCTGGATGAGTTCATCGCACCGGCAGACTGTCCTGACGATTCCATGCCGTATGACTGCAGCGGAACGAATTCCGAACCATCATTCAATACAAAAGACTCTCGTTTATCGGCACCCGATTTTTCTGCAGATGTCACAGCCGCGTTCGGAGAAGCCGCCTCCGGCATTGGTGCAGCCTCCGGCATCGATGCCACCACTTTCGCAGACGCTTCCGCTTTCATTGCAGATGCTGCGGCAGCCCTTGCAGACTCCGCGGCCGCTTTTGCGGAAACTGCAGCTCTCTGCGCTGAGATTGCCGCATCACGAATCGGTGTCCCCGCATCCTGAGCAGACAGCACAGCTCCCTGCGCAGATACTGCCGCGTCACGAATCGGTGTTTCCACGGTCTGGTCCGTTAACACAGTCCCTTGTCCTGGCAGGCCGGCCCCCTCTGTTCTCCAGTCATCGGCAGCCGGCCCGACCTCTTCAGACGTCACCATCAGATCCGGCTCAGGCTCCACCGCCTGCCCGGGTACAGATTCTCCTTCCTGATCTGTTATCACATCCGCCTCCGTAAGCGGATTCCCGCATATGCTGCAAACGGTACATTCATCATCTCCTATATTGCCACATACGTTACAGCGTTTCATTCCTGATCTGTTCCTCCTGTTCTGGCTGTTTGCGGAACCAGTCTCTGTCACTTTCAGCCATCTTTCTCTCTCGTCCCCTGAGAAGTCTCACAAAAAGCAGTTTTGCAATTTTGCACGCGCGACTTTCCACTACCTGTCCTGCATCGCTCTTTGATGCAGGACGAAGGCCGCGCCATTGCGCACTGCGCAATTTTGCATGCGCGGCTTTCCATCCTCAGAGCACACAACACTTATGGTATTATAACCCATTCTAAGTGACAGAGCAAGAAAAACTTGGAATTTTGTAAATGTTCAGAGCTTATGCGTTCAGAACTTATCGTTCAAAACTCAATGCTTCGAAATTTAATGCTTCAGAACTTAATATCCTGCTCCGCCAGATATTTTTCCAGGCTGACGAGCTTCACGCTCAGCACAAAAATTTCTGTCGCCAGCGCCAGCTCCTCCGGCTCCGGGAACGAGGGGGCAATACGAATATTACTGTCCTTCGGATCCTTTCCATAAGGGTAGGTCGCGCCCGCGCCTGTCATCGTGACGCCGGCCTCCTTCGCTTTCGCCACAATCTTCTTCGCACAGCCCTCAAGCGAGTCAAAGGAAATGAAATAGCCTCCCTTCGGCTTCGTCCAGGTACCGATCTCCAGGCCATCGAGCTCCTGTGACAGGCCATTCTCAACCGCCTCAAACTTCGGGCGCAGGATAGCCGCATGCTTTCTCATATGCTCATGGATGCCATCTATATCTTTAAAAAAGCGCACATGGCGCAGCTGATTCAGCTTATCATGTCCGATGGTCTGATAAAACAGCGCGCGCCGCGCATCCGCCAGATTTGCCTCAGACGCCGCGAATGCCGCGATTCCCGATCCCGGGAAGGAGACCTTTGACGTTGAAATAAATTTAAAGACCAGATCCTCATTTCCGACCTTTGCCGCTTCCGTCAGAAGCTCCAGAATCACATCCTGATCGTCGTCATACAGATGATGAATGGAGTATGCGTTGTCCCAGAAAATACGGAAATCCTTCGCGGCCGGCTTCAGATTTGCAAAGCGCAGGACCGTCTCATCCGAATACGAAATACCGGTCGGATTCGAATACTTCGGCACACACCAGATTCCCTTAATCAGCGGATCATTCGCAACCAGACTTTCCACCAGGTCCATATCCGGTCCGGTCGGCAAAAGCGGCACATTGATCATCTCAATCCCAAAAAACTCCGTAATCCCGAAATGCCGGTCGTAGCCCGGAACCGGACAGAGGAATTTCACCTTCTCCAGCAATCCCCACGGTGTATGCCCGCAGACCCCCATCGACATCGCACGAGCCACCGTATCGAACATCACATTCAGGCTGGAATTGCCATAAATCAGAATATCCTTCTCCGGCACCTCCGACATATCCGCCAGCAGCTGCCGCGCCTCAGGGATTCCGTCCATCACGCCATAGTTCCTGCAATCCACACCCGACTCACAGGTCAGATCCGCCGTACTGCTCAGCACATCCATCATGCCATTGGAAAGATCCAGCTGCGCCTTCGACGGTTTTCCTCTCGACATATCCAACTTCAGATCCTTCGCTTTCATCTCCTGATACCGGGTCTCCACAGCCGCATGCTCTGCCAGAAGCTCTTCACGGCTCATTTCCCTATAAGGTTTCATAATGTCCTCCTCCTCATGTCATGTCCTGCATCGTTTTTTGATGCAGGACGATGGCAATGTCCCGATTTCCATCAGAAATCGAGGACGGTACCGCGCCATTGCGCTTCAGCGCAATCTTTCATGCGCGGCTCTCCATGTCATATCCTGCATCGCATTCGGATGCCCGTGATGTCTCTCTGTTGCGTACAAATGTCCGCGTACATAATTTTGCCTTACTCATTCTAGACCCGTCTGCAATATTCGTCAAGGACTAATTCATTGAATCCAGCGCCCTCCGCCGGGCTACCCGATTTTCTTTTTAAAAAAATTAATCCCACATATTTTTAAAATTATTCATATTGTGTCATCCTTCTTTGCTTCCCGTAAATTTCGGTCCATATGCCCGGCCGCACTTACATAGCGGGAAAGATTAATCGCATCTTCCACCTCCAGATCCCGTTCTCCGGCCAGCGATTCGAGGTGATGCCGGAACTCGTGAAGCAGCACCCTGCGCAGCTTTTCGCGCAGAGCCTCATCACTAAAAGAACCGCAGCAGCGCCGAAAAGAGCCATAATAAATCACGATAAAGCGCCCCAGATACCGGTCGAGATGATATTCCCCCATAATAAACAGGTCGCCCCTCCGTGCAGCCGGATGCATCAGTTCCTGTTCCTTCACGATAATCCCGCCGTTTAATTCCCGGTAAAAATCCGCCGGAAAGGTATCCGCAATCTCATATGCGGCATTTTCAAATTTTTCAAATGTCATGATATTGAATATCCTTCATCCTGACAGCCCGCATTGTAATTCCATATGCATTCTGCCTGTCTGTTTTATCGATCGCACAATGTAAAAACAGCGCAGCCCGGTCTTCGAAACCGCAACATTATGCAAATAACAGACAGACCCCCATATATATTATAAACCATGCGGCGTAAATGCAGGTTCAAAATCATTGTCAGCCCTGCTGTGCCTCCTGCATCAGACGGCAGCTCCGGCTGTGTTCGCATCTGCCGTAGTCACAGTCCGATTCCACCAGCTTCCGGCTTCCATCCTCCGCAATTTCAAACTCACAAAGGACCGTGCGCGTCTGGTTCTGCCTTTTGCAAAATCCGCTGATAAATTCTTCCGTTTCCTGCATACGGCCACCTCCCGGCCCACAACCATTACTCGTCACTTTCCTGATCGTCCTCCGGCTTCGTCTCGTTCGTTTTCTTTGCCGCAAACTTCTTCAGATCAGCAAATGCCGCCCTGTGGCTATAGGACATCGCGCGCGGATTCCTCTTTAACAGACCGCGGATGGATTTCCCGTGCAGTCTGCGCATCATGTCGTTCTCTGCCATCAGACGATTTGTCCGCTCCTGAAGAGCCGCCAGCTTTTCGGCCAGCTCCTGCATGGATGCGATCCTGTCTGAGAGCTTCTGCGCAGAAGTATTCCCAGTTTCCGATTTCCCGGCCAGTCTGCTTTTTTCTTCCCTGCGGCCAGCTGCCATCCGGTCTGCCCGTTCCCGTTTCCCGGCAGCACGTTTTTCATTCGCCTTCACACCGGCTGACAAAATCGACATTTCAAACTCCTGCCGCCGCTCTTCGATCGACGCATCCAACTCCTGTTTTCGCTCTTCCATGGACGCTTCCAGCTCCTGTCGACGCTTTTCAACCGATGCCTCAAACTCCTGCCGTCGCTCGCCAACAGCCGATTCAAACTCCTGCCGCCGTTCGCCAAGCACAGCCTCGAGTTCTTTCCTGCGCTCTCCAAGCTTCTCCAGCTCTTCCTGCATGCGCTCCCACTGAATGAGGATGTCGCGCAGATGGATCGCCGCACGGAACGAGGTCACAATGTCACCGGTCACAAACGGCGTCACCGCAAAGACAAAAATCGTGACGATCTGCTCATTGACCGCGAGTACCGCCTTCTCCAGCTGCACTTGCAGAACATCCACAACCAGAATTGTCATTACGCCCCAGCAGAGCACGGACGCCAGGCAGATATGCCCATTCAGATTCAAGAGCCTGCCCGTGTAATCCCAGTAGCGCACATGGAACAGTTTTTCCATGGCGGCCCCGGTCACATATTCCAGCAAAGTCGCCGACACCATCCCTGTCAGACACATCAGCGTCAGGTTATCCCTGAACGGAATCGTGACGATCAGTATACAGAGCGCCCCGCTCCCATAGATGGGCAGAAGCGGTCCTTTCAGGAAACCCCGGTTCACCCAGCGCTTTTCGCAGATGGATACATATGTGCATTCAAACACCCACCCCAGAAAACAGTAGATGTAAAAAAACAAGACCCACTGGGAAAATGTGTAAATCTCCATGTACATCAGCTCCTGTCATTGTCTGTCGAAAATGATTTCATCAAGAGTGTTCCCCGATTTTATACTTTGTCCCGCCCCAGATAAAATAATATCCTGTATCTTTTCAAAACAGCAGACCAGGAACCATCTGCTGCTCTGTTACAATATGCTAAACTACTACAATGTCCTACCGGCTCACTTCCAGCAGCTTGTTTTTCAGTTCCTGCTCCATGCGGTTCAGCTCGTCCTCCGCCGCGCGGCGCTTCTGGCGGCCTTCCTCCTGAATCTTAATCACATCGTCCAGCGTCGATATCAGCGTCGCATTTGTATTTTTCAGCGTCTCCAGATCGACAATGCCGCGCTCCGAGGCCTTCGCGCTCTCTACCGTCGCCATCTTCAGCTGATCCGCATTCTTTTTCAGAAGCGCGTTCGTCATGTCGGACACTTCCTTCTGCGCCTTTGCCGCCTGGTTTGCGTGCTCCACGCCAAGCGCAATCACCATCTGGCTCTTCCAGAGCGGAATGGTATTGACGACCGTCGATTGAATTTTTTCAATCATCACCGTATCACTCGACTGCACCAGTCGAATCTGCGGTCCGGTCTGAATCGCGATCATGCGCGTCAGCTCCAGGTCGTGGATTTTTTTCTCGAAGCGGTCGCACAGCTCCTGCAGGTCCTTCGCGGCCTGCGCGTCCTCCGGCAGATTGCTCTTCTGCGCTTTCGCGTACGCATCCGCCAACTCCGTCGTGCGCACCTCCTCCAGCCGCTTTTTCCCGGCCAGAATGTACATGGACAGCTCTTTAAAATAAGAAAGATTCAGGCCATACATCTTGTCCAGCACCGCCACGTCCTTCATCAGCTGCACCTGATGATCCTCCAGAACCGTGCAGATTTTCTCAACATTGACCTCCGCCTTGTCATATTTCGCTTTCATCGAGGCCACTTTATTGCTATTCTTTTTGAAAAACCCGCGAAAGCCCTTTTCCTCCTCCGTGTCAAAGCTTTTCAGCTCCGTCACAAGGTTCGAGATCATATCGCCGACCTCCCCGAGATCCTTCGTGCGCACATTTTTCAGCGCTGTCTCTGAAAAATCCGCCATCTTCTTCTGCGTACCCGCGCCATATTGCAGGATGCCGTTCGAATCATGCAGATTAATCTGTTTGCTGAACTCATCCACCATCTTCCGCTCTTCCGGCGTCAGAGACTCCTCCGTCAGCTGCGGATCCGCCGGGGCCGGCTTTGCCTCCGTCCCCATGACCTCCGGCACTGCCTTCGCCTCCTCCACCGGCGTACCGAACGTCAGCACCGGCGTCGGCGCCCCTGCGAACTCCTTAAATTCATCCATCGCTCGTTCCTCCTCTTACTGTTGTTTTATTGTTTTATTGTTTTAATTTTATTTCCCCCGGTCAAAATCCTTCCCGGTCAGTCCTTCCTGCGCCAGCATGGAATTCAGCACGGAAATATCCGATGAGATGTCCCAGGCCTGTTCTTCATACAGATCATCCAGCAGCTTCTCAAACGCGGTATTAATCGTATCCAGTGCGCTCTCAATCTCGCGTCTCGTCGTCGCGATATTCTGACCCGCCACGGGCTGATCCTCCAGATCACAGTAAGCATCCAGCAGCTTCCGCGTCGTCGGCAGATAATAGTTCATCATCTTCCGCAGATCGGAAACCGAATCCGGGTCCTTTTCCGCCTCCCGGAAAATCCTCGTCACAACCAGTTCCAGCCGGTCAAGCTTCGCGGTCACCTCCTCGCCCGGAATCCGATCATTACATTCGCGGATGTAGCGAATGTATTTCTGGCCCTCATCAATCAGCGCCTGATGTTCCGGAGAATGCGGCGCGGAATCGCCGGAGCCAGCGGTATTGAACGTCTGTCTGGACTTTTGATTTCCGGCAGCAGATGCACCTCCCGCGCCGGGTGTCTGTCCGTATCCATCGCTGCCGCCTGCGCCGGATGCCTGTCCATATCCACCACCGCCTGCGCCGGACGCCTGTCCATATACGCCATTTCCGCCTGCGCCAGCTGTCTGTCCATATGCACCACTGCCGCCCGCGTCAGCCCCCTGCGCACTCTGGCGCTTCGCGTAGCTTTCCTCCGCCTGGAGATACTGCTGATACGTCGACTGATCCGTAATCAGAAGCGTCTCCTTCCGGTCCAGGTATCCCACCGGAAAATAACCCTTTCGGATCATATCCTTCAGATCTTTTTGTACAAACTTACTGGTTTCTCCTATTCCGGACGCGAGCTCCTCAATCATACAATATGTCCGCGTCCCAATCACTTCCTGATAGCGCCGGAACCGCCTCGAAAGACCGAGCCGCTTTTGCCCGCTCGCACCGATAATCATACTTCCCGCAAACAATATACCGGTCGGTATCCCGCTTCCAAGCAAAACCGCCAGGCTGCCGACCGTCATAGCCGCCGCGGACTCTATAGCCAGAACCGCTCCGAAAAACGCGCCCATCCCGTATCCGACATACTTCATTACCTTGCTGCCCAGCTCACCCGGCACATTTCTCCCCGCCGCCACTGGACGGTACGTCTGCTGTGAACCGCCACGGCTGTATGCGCCACGGCTTCCCTGCCCGGAAGTCTGCCCATATGCCTGTTGCGCGCGCCCCGCTGATCCCCGATACGTCTGATCACCAGCGCTGGCCGCCCCGCCATATGTCCTGCCATATCCGTTCCCGGTTCCATAATTCTCTGCACCACCCGAATTTCCGTATCTCCGGCTGCCCCTTCCATTTAAATTGTCGCTGAGCGCATCCCCGATTCCGTACATCGCGTCATTGACCACATCGTAAATCGTATTTCCAAGCTGCGAAAAATCTCCTGTGTCCACCGCATCCTGCACCAGATTCTTTATCTGCTCACCGGCCTCATACCAGTCGTTCCTTGTCATAATCACATGCACCTCTGCTGTTGCGTAATATCATACATACTTCTGCGCAATTTCCTCAATCACCCGAGTATCATAAATACCGCCATCTTTCAGCTTTTTGCTTCCCGCCGCGACTGACACCTGCGCCAGAATCCCCATCGCATCCAGCACATCAAACTGCCAAAACTGCTCCGCGCCAAGCACGGAAAGCTCCGTACAGGCCAGCAAAAAAACCGGTCCTTCCGCTCCTGTCCGGGCAGCGTCAGACACCGTTTTCTCTGCAATTTCCTCTGAGCGTTCCTGCTTAGAATCCGCCTGCGCCATCGCATGAACCGTTCTTTGCATGACCTGCGCCAGCCGACTGATCAGCGCATCCATATTTTCATGAATCCCGGTCTTAATATCATAAATAACCGAATGAACCTCCTCGCATCCCGCGTCATCCGGATAGATAATATCCAGTGAAAAATGATTGTATTTCTCGTAAACCCTCGTGCGCACCGTTCCCAGTGTCCCCAGAATGCAGACCTTCGCCCCCGGCCGGGTGCGCCGGATGTACTCCAGCGAAGACTCCAGCATATTGATCACCGGGCAGTCCGAAACCGCCTGAATATCCGTATAGAACGCATGCGCGGTATTGCACGGAAGCGCAATCCTGCCGACCTGCAGCAGATTCAGCTCCCGGGCTCCCTTTTGCAGAACCGGCAGCGGATTCTCCTCACTCTGTCCCAGCAGATATGCGCTGCGGTCCGGAATGCTCGACTTGTTCAGAATCACCATCTCCGGAAAGTCCTGATCCTTCTGTGTCTCCGTGCTGCTCAGAATCATTCGGAACAATGTCTCCGTCGCTTCGCTCCCCATCCCGCCTAAAATACCCAAATCATACATACCAGTTTCCTCTCTGCTCCGCTGCCGCGGAGCTTTTATTATCATACAGCCACGCCATAGTGCCTTTATAATACACCAGAGCCGTGTCCTGCACGCAGCCATATCGTCGTGTCCTTTGCATCAAACCAGGACAGTGTCCTGCATGCAGGCCTGCCTCAATATCCTTCTGTATCATATCACGGCCTTTTCATCGGAACAAGCGTTTTCTTACATTTTAACAGCCATGAAGCTGCCAATATCCAGGACGGCTGCTGCATAATCATCAAACAGAAAACCTGGATTCTTTTTATTAATGTGTGCATATATAATCAAATCCATTGTATCCAGTATGTAAAAGTCGGGTACTTTTTTTGTTACATACCTGATAGCTTCCGTCATTTTCACGGCTTGACATTTTCGTAAGGCCAGCTATAATAAACCCATAACTGACCAGCTTACGAGTTTGTATTTTTGATCTCTTTACGAGTGACGGATTCACACAATTTCTGCTGATTCCGGAGAAAAAGAGAGATGTACCGCTGTATCCGTTCCTGTCATACTTTCCAGAAAAAATGTACTCTCTCATTTTTCCTCGCTGATAGATCGTTTTATCCGGTACAAAGCCCGTGTGATCTTTGGACGCACAGGAAGCAGAATCAGCCAGATCCGGACTGCCAGCAGATAAACCGGATGACGGACTGAGCAGTAGTTTCCCCTTCGAATAAAACCGGTCAGAATCCCCCGGATCTGGTCATCCCGGATTGGGCCTTCTTCCACGCTTTGATGATCGCCCACCAGATAATAGCCTTCCCGCGCACATCGGCAAATCCGGTGAAGCACCAGTATGCCGTCTTCCCGCCGATAGAGAACAACATCGCCCCTCCGCAGGCGCAGGCTGCCATCTGCCTGAATTATCTTTTTCAGAGGAGCGATGACCGCTTCATCTCGCCCTTCCACAAACATAGGGTACATACTGGTTCCCCGCGGTTTTAACTGAATGACCTGCCCTTCGGCAAGAAGCTGTTCGATATCTGCTTTCTGTTTTTCCATATCTGGCATACGATCTCCTGTTTTTTGCATAATGATATCAATGTGAAACAAGTCAGGTATCCGTGCCAGCTAAAACAACATCTTATCTGAGGGAGAAGATTATTATGAAGCCTGACAAATGCTGGACACTGCAAACCATAGCCGGAATCCCTTACATCCTGCCCTTCGGTCAGGCCATCGCCGATCTCAAAAGAGGAATTCTTGTCAATGGAACCGGCGCTTTCCTCTGGGAACAGCTTCAGAATGATCCGACCAGGGAGGAGCTCCTGTCAGCGTTCGCGGCGCATTATCAGGCAGCCGAACAGGAATTGCCTCAGTTTAAGAGAGATCTGGACGAATTTCTGGCGCAGCTGACTGCTCTTGGGATTCTGTCAGCGGAAGCCTGCGCGGCTCCGCCTGTTTCCCCCGCAGATCGCCCGGCAGAAAATCATGAAATTACCGGCGCCCTCCCCTCACCGCAGGAGCATTTTTCGGAAATCGGCGGTCTCTCGGTGCGTTTTGCGGAAATCGGCGGTCTCTCGGTGCGCCTTGTCGGCCCGGCATCTGCCTTTGCGCCGGAATTTGAGCCTTTCTCCAGCCCTCCCCGGAGCAAAACTGACCTGACGGTCGAAATCGTCACGGCGTTTCCCCGCGACAGTTTCGCGGACGCTCCCTTTCTTATCCGTCATCCGGAGCTGACCGTGCAGGACTGCCGGGACAGATACCTCCTTCATTTTCCGCAGGCGCCGCAGATCCGGGAAGTCCATCTGACAAAAGACGGGGCAGCGGCGCGGTTTTTCTGTGCTCCGCCCTTTGAAGAACCGCTCGTCACGGATCTTTTTCACGCCATTCGCCTGGCGTATCTGTATCTGGCGCAAAAGCGCGGAATATTTGCCCTGCACTCCGCTTCTATCCTGTATCAGGGAAAGGCCTGGCTCTTTTCAGGACATTCAGGCGCCGGAAAGTCCACACACACAAAGATCTGGAATCGCCTGTTTGAGACACCTGTTTTAAATGGAGACCTGAACCTGCTCACCATCCGAAATAAACAGCCCATGGTCTGCGGCCTTCCCTGGTGCGGCACCTCCGGTATCTCGACAACAGAAGACTATCCGCTCGGCGGAATTATTCTTTTAAAGCAAGCCATGCACAACCTCTGCCTGACCCCGGAACCAGATCGGCAGGTGCTGCTTCTTTCACAGCGTTTTATCTCACCGGTATGGACACGCGAACAGCTGGAGATCAATCTCCAATTCGCTCATGCTCTCACATCTCTCGCACCCATCCGACATCTTAGCTGCACAAAGGAGGATGAGGCTGCCCTTTATATGAAAAAACAGATTGACGCCGGATTCTGAATCCATCTGCTGACAGGCGTAATCCGTCCTCGCCCAGGCAAAAAATCGGTTCAAACAGGAACAAACCGTCCTCGTCCGGTAAAAGCTCGAACGGCGCAGCGGCTTTTAAGTCGGCACGCGTGCGCGCTACACTTAGAAATCCTTGATCATCCGCTCTACTTCTTCCGCATCCAGCATCTCACACTTCCGGTTCCGGATCGCGTACACGCGGTCGCAGATCGTAAGCACGGTAGGCCGGTGCGTCGTCACAATGCAGGTACGCGGATATTCATCACTCATGATGTTGCGCAAAAGCTTTCGCTCAGTCGCGACGTCCAGCGCAGAGGTCGCCTCGTCCAGCAAAAGGATCGGCGATTTCCGCAAAAGCGCCCTGGCAATGGAAAGCCGCTGCGCCTGCCCTTCGGAAAACCCGCCGCCGCGTTCCTTGATCTCACTGTAGATCCCATCCGGAAGTTTTTCTACGAAGTCCCACGCACAGGCCATTTTCAGCGCTTCCACAATCTCCTCATCGGTCGCGTCCTCCTTGACATTGCGCATATTTCCCGCAATCGTGCCGGAGAACATCGTATTTCCCTGCGGCACATAGGAGAAAATCATCCGCGCAGCCGGGCTCATGGGGATGCAATCCAGAGTCTCTCTGCCCTCTTTTTCGATACAATCCCGCAGCACATGAGCATCCGCACTGACGGATTCGATCTCCGCAGTATCCTCGCTGGCGGGTTCATTCTCCGCTGTCTCTTCGCCGGCAGATTTGTTCCCTGCTGTATCATTGCCGACAGGTTCAACCCCCGCTGATTTTTCGCTGACAGAGCGCCCTGCCACAGCCGCTCCTCCGCCATACAGTGTCAGGTTTCCATCCTTCACGGGCATCAGCGCAAGCACCAGCCGCAGCATCGTTGTCTTCCCCTCGCCGGACGGGCCGACCAGCGCCACAATCTCATGCGGTCGGGCATAGAATGTCGCGTCCTCAAATACCTGCGTGCCATTCTGATACGCATAATAAATATGCTCGGCATACAGACTGATGCCTTCCGTCCTGTTGCGGTCCATGAAGTCCTGCACCTCCGGCGCGTTGCTGTAATCCTCCCGCGACATCTCCACAATATCCATCAGCCTGCCGGCGGATGTCGTCAGCGTGATCGCGCTCGGCACCAGCGAGGTGAGGTTGCTGAGCGCGCCGGTCAGCGTGCCGGAGAGCGACAAAAACATCGTCATCGTGCCGTAGCTGATGGCCCCGCTCCAGACCCGGTAAATGCCCCAGCCATAGCTGGCATAAGAGACCACCAGCCCGACCGTCGTCAGAAGCAGCGATGTCCAGACGGACATCCGCTGGAAGTCCAGCTTCATATCTATGTATTCTTTCTGCAGATCTTTTAAGTGCTGCACATACATCGCGATCAGCCCAAACGCCTTGATCGTCTGGATATTTGAAAAGGCCTCCTGATTGAAACCGGACATCTTCGCACCCATGGCCGCGCTGCGCTTGTTGTTATTCACCATACGCCGCATCAGCCTCCGGGAAAGCAGCAGCGACACCGGCATCCCCATAAACGCAAATACCGCAAATGTCCAGTCATAATAGGTGACCATCGCAAACGCACTGAAAAACCGGAACACATAAATGATCGCGTTCGGAATAAAGCTCAGCACGCCGCTGGAGATCTGGCTCGCGTCCGAGCTCCACCGCGTCAGCAGGTCACCCGTGTGATAATTCGTCAGGCTCTCCCAGTCCGTCACCAGAATCTTTTCAAAAATTTCGGATTTGATCTCCGCGTCGACCTTCATACTGATCCATTCCGACGCATAATTCGAGATCATACTGACAATCGTATTGCCGATGTTCAACCCGATCATCATGCAAAAGGTCTGCACTACCAGACCGGTCTCGTGCCCGGTGATAATATCCACCAGATCGCGCGACACCAGGCTGGAGAGCAGCGACACCACCGTCCCCGTCAGTCCCAGCGCCGTATAAAAAACCATCGGCAGCCAATAGCGCCGCGCATAAGAGTAAATCCACTTCGTCTGCGCGATAAAATCCTTCAGGCGCCCTGCCTTAATGCGCCCCCAGTAAAACGCCAGTCGTTCTCTCATTTGTTTTCTGCCCGCCTCATCCTGTCATTGATCAGACAATCACTTCACGGATTCTTTTTCCATTACTTTCCAGATCGTGACGGCTGATCGAAAATATTTATTTCCCCGAATCAGTGAAGCAATAACCTGGTTTACCCGGCCAGTCATGTCTGCCATATAGTGCTTTTCCGGGACGCAGACAACTGATGTATTGAATAATTTCATAAAGTCCTCTGTCTGAATGCTGTAAAAACAGCAAGCCATTTATATGGATTGAGTATAGCATAAATGATCCTGCAATACCACACTTGCGCTTGTATTTTTCATGAAAAAGGTTATATATCTTCTTGATAAAGGTGTAAAAGAAGACCATATCATCAAAGTGGCTCTTGAAAAGGCAATTTAAAATTTACGTCCAAGTCCACGTTTCGCATGGATATACCGGAAAAGATCGAGCAGGAGACCAGAACCCTGCGCCAGATTCCGGATTCATTTAAAAAGATCATCGTCGTGAGAGAGGATAAAAAACCACGCTATGACGTAAATGGATTCGTCACAATCGGCATCCGCCAGTCTCTGATGGATGAGATGATTTTGTTGGGGTAAAGTACAAAAAAAGAAAGCCTCTGTCTGAAGCTTTCCTTTTTCATCTGCCCGCTCCATTCCATGGAGCGGGCAGGGCATAAATGTGATATTCATGAATCATGCTGGCTGCAGGTCATATTACATACAATATATGCATTGGTAACCGCAAGACCCTGATCTGCTTCAACAACCAGATCGCCAAGACCAATATTGTCTGACCCATTATTATGGTAAGCATAGTCGACATACAATGTAGCTGTCCCATCCCCGGAAGCAAGCGATCCGTTCGACGATACATAAGTAACTGCCTGATTAAAGGTAATCACCAGCGTCTGCGCTGTGCTGTGGTGTGTCGCGGAGTGTGTCCCGTTTATCTGAATCCGATAATCACCCCTGCCCGTCTCCGGGGTCTGGTGAATATTGTAAGTCACCGTATAGCAGTCCGTACCGCTCGCCGTATACACGCCCTCTGAAATCTCGTCATTTGCCAGAACTACTGGCCTTGCATACCTTTTATTCATTATTGCGCCCTCTTTCTTAAATTTAAAATGTATAATCCGCAGATTCTCTGTTTTTTCTCAAAAGCCACGACAATCTCCGATCAAATCAGCTCAATGTCAGACTGTCTCCGGTATAAACTACCTGAAATCCTCCTGATGCTGACGTGCCGGTACCGCTGATAATTACCTGGCTGGAACTGCAGGAAACCGATGCCTGACCTGAATTGCTATATATCCAGGATCCACTAATGCTCTGCAGACTGCCTCCCGACGCACTCAAGGTAACCGTCCATGTATCCGTAACGCTTCCGGAACTTTCAATCGTCACACTGAACTGGGCTGTACTAGTAGAATCACCATTTCCCCAGCTTCCAGCTGACGAAACACTATAGCTGGCACTTCCGCTTCCGCTCGCGGTATACACGCCCTCCGCCAGATCATTCTCCGCCAGGATCAGAGGTTTTATATATGTATCCCTCATATCTTTTCACCTTTCCAATTCTCTGTCCCGCCTTTTCACGCCCGGCAGGAAAATCAACGTTGCAATATTTGTAATAAATATACGCCAGTTTTGGCCGATTGTAAAGGATTTTTCAGCAATTTCGAGACTCAAAATTTTACCAAAATTTCACATTCATTTTTGTGGACTTTTTCATGTCCCGGTTTACTCGTCAAATATCCGCAGCGCTTCCATCCTGCGGCTGCGTTTCCCTGCTGCTTTTAATATAGAGAGTGTGGAGGTATGCCGAACTTTGCGGTTGTTGCGCAGAAACCGGAGCAGAGTGAGCGTCCACAGAGCGGGCCAGAGCGGCACGTGCTTCCCCTTTTGGGGATAGTTCAGGTGCATCTGGTGATGAAATTCCCGGATGTAGTCCGTCAGGCGCGCGCCTTTCATCGCCACCATGCGCTCGGAGTCTGAATGCCCGAATTCTTCGGAATCAAAAATCTCGCGCAAAAATTGCTCTGCGTGCGCCGCGTCCGGATTCAGAAACGATACATCGGAAGCATCCAGACCAAGATAGTTCACGCAGGCGCCAGTGACCAGGGACGCATACCGGCAGAGCCCGTCTTCTCTGAGGATCCCGGTAAGCTCCAGCTTTTCTTTCTCGCTCCACGGCCGCGCAAACAGGACGTACCAGTCACAGAGCAGTTTTAAACCGAAACCGGCTCTCAGAAAATGCTGCAGCATATGCAAAAGCAAATGCCACGCCTGGTATGGGCGGTCGAGTACGGGAAATTCGACGCCCATGATGTCACGCCGGATACAATGCGCCGGGCACTGCCGCATCCGTGTTTTCATGCCGTCATTTCTGGCGGAGTCTTCAAATGGTTCCGCCGGGAGCAGATGAAGCTCCACCTCAATTCCCTCGGAGGAGACATACGCGTCGTGGTGGACGGAATCCTGTATCTCTGTCAGATGAAACCCGGCTTCTGCCATCATGCGCCGAAGGTCTTCCCTCTTTGGCGTACCCTCAGGCTGACCCGGATGCTCCCTGCCGGATTTATCAAAGGTACCGTTCAAACGCCCGTCCTCCGGAACTCCCGCGACCAGCAGATCCACGTCTCCGGATTTGCGCAGTTCCGGCACAGGATAATCCGCAGCCGCGCTGACGCCCTTTAATACGATCACAGAAACTCCGTGCGTTTCCAGAAACGTAACCAGATATTTTGTCAGAAACAGCAGATGATACGCCTGCGGCACGGTATGACGGGCGGCTGCTTTGGTTTCCTGCTGAAAGCTTTCCCATGCCGCCGCGCTCTCACTGTTTTCTGTCAGTCCCCTGTCCTGTGTCTCTCCGGATTTCCCGCAGGCGACATCGTAAAGCAGCGGCAGCACCGCATGCTTTCGCGCAGCAACGGACAGCTGCTGCAGCTGCCTCTGATCGATGTTCCAGGGCGATCCAGCAGATTTTTCTGTTGAGGCAGAAAGTGCCTCCGCTAATATCCGCAAAAGTGCCTTTTCTTCTGATGTCAATTTCTCTTTTTGCATTCTCTCCCTCCACTGTCCCGTCTTTTCTCCTTCCGCTGTCCTCGTCTTTTGGCATCTATTTGCCTCGCCAACCGCTATTTTTCCCGAACGCCATTTTTCCCTCGAATCTCCCTTTCACAATTTCCTCCGAATGCTATTTTTCCCCCGAATTCTCCCTTTTACAATCGCTAGAACCTCCCGGAATTCTCCCGTACGGCCATATAACAGCACAAAAAGCAGATTCGGCAAAATGGCCGCGATCAGAAGGCGCAGCAAAAACTTCACCAGAATGTTCCCGCCCATCTGAGCGCAAATCCGGTCTGTCACAAACCAGACACCGGCCAGAACAGCCGCGTACTTTGCGTACTTCGCAAAATAAGAGCGCACCGGTGCTTTCAGACAATGCTTATAGAGCACATATGGTTCTACCCAGAGGGAAGTGGTTACCGTGCTGATAAAGGTTCCCCAGAATACGCCTGCGGTGCCAAACCGCAATGCCAGCACGATGGATACCGTCAGGTTTACCACTGCTTCGGCGATGGATTTGTAGCGGTCATACCAGAACAGTCCCAGCGAATCCCGGAAAATCAGCGTGGCCTTCCGCATGCCGGTAATGTAAAAATTCAGGCAGAGTACAAGCACCACTCCCGGCTCAAAGACATAATTCGCCCCAAAGCTGATCTCTACAAACAGGCTCAGCAGCTCATACAGGCAGATTGCGGCAAATCCGTAGAGCCATTGTCCGATAAAAAAGGACGTCTCAAAAATCCTCCGTATATGCGCTTCATCCTCCATGACGCCGAGATTCCCGACACTGGCGGAAATCCCCTGAAACACCTGATCCAGCACCTGCCGCACGGAACCGATCACCAGATAATAATTAGAATACTTCCCCACGCTGCCGAGTCCGACCAATGCCGAAAGCAGGATATTATCGGTGTTATTGACAATCACCACGCCGATTTTGTGCATCAGCATGGCCTTGACATTCTTTATGATCCCATCTTTTTCCTGCTGACCCAGGGGCGCGATTTCCCGATCTTTCAGGAACGGATACATACGGTCTGCCCGCCGGGAGATACTCACATTGCCGCTCACAGTGCAGACTACGGCGGTGATACAGAACAAAAGGAAATTCCCGGTTGCAAGCAGGATTACAATCTGCGCCGCATCTTGAATGACAAGGAAAATCGTGTGATACAAGGTCCCGATATACGTCAGCTGATGTGCCTCGATCAGCGTTTTTTTGTAAATCAGCAGATAGGAAAGCACCGAATTCGCCAGATACAGCAGGTAGATCAGCGTCAGATGCTCCACCTGCGGCCTGTCTTTCATGATCACATCCATAAATGGGACGACCAGGAGTCCGCCAATCAGCACAATCAGCGCCACGATCCGGTAAAACCAGCAGTACAGGCGCATGATGGATTTCTGCTTTTCCGTCTCTTCCTCCGCGACCGGCTTATAGAGTGCATACGTAATCGCGGTGCCGACCCCCAGCTCTGAGAGTGCAAGCACATTCAGAATATCCGTAAACAGGCCATTGATACCGACGTAGCTCTCGCTCAGGACATGGGTAAACACCACCCGCGTCACAAAGCCCATCAGGATGGCTGTCATCCGGGAGGCGACGGCGACCGTCGTATTCTTTACCGAATATTCTGTTCGGGTGCGTATCTGATCTGCCATTCCTCCGCTCCTGTCATCCTGACCTCTTCCCGCCGGGCAGCCTGTCATCCGTATTCTCTTCTGTCTTAACACATATCTCTGCAGCCAGCAGCATTTATCTGCAGTCCGCATACGGCAGGCTATGGCCATCTGCTACCGTTCGAACGCGGATTTTTCCGGTAGAATCTTCTCAAAAGACTGCCGGATTTCCGCTTTCGCGGCCACAAAGTCGATTGCATGATTCGCGTCGTTGATGCAGACGCATTTCGTTTTCTGCTTTTCAATCGTGCGGCAAAGCTTCTGATTGTCATCACTCACATTATAATAGCGGAGATCCCGCAGCACGTTTTTCGGATTAAAATCCCCGCTCAGCTTCTGCCACTCCCGGACCAGATAAGGGCCGACATCCTCATTAGAGCGAAAACGGTGCGTGGAAAATTCACTCAGGTAATCCCCCTCTTTCTGCCAGATGGTTTCAAAAGTGGATTTGCAGAAGGGGAACGGTCCGTGGGGCGTGTAAAAGCCCGTATAAAGTGGAAACGCCAGCTCCAGCAGATTGTAAAAAAAGTAAAGCGGCGGATATCCAATATGAAAATAATTTCCGGGATGCCGCCTCACATTCTGCCGCTTGTCAAAATACTTCGACAAGATCAGTGAAATATTAAGAAACTCGTGCGACATACTCGGATTGGCGGGGTTAGCCACCACCGGCTGAAACGCCAGCAGGTCGCAGGGGCGTCCGCCAACAAAATAATCCTCCGGCGTAATCGGCCCGGTCAGGAACATATCGTCGTTAAAATAGACAAAATTCTCACTTAAATCCCTGATCCGGTGAAAATGCATCTCTATCACACGGCTGTTAAATGTCGGAAGATACTCCTCCGGAATATAATCCCGGTGATTGACCACCTTAAGCTTCGGATGCTCTGTGTTCAGCCATCCGGGCAGATGACCCCAGGTGACAAAGTAAATCTTCCCGGCCCAGGGTGCAAATTTTTCCACTCCGCGGAACCAGTAAGGCAAAAGTCCCCAGTCCCGGTAGCGCTCCGGGCGCGCGTCCGCGTCTTTGGCTGGGGCATAACACGCTTTTTCCCGCTGCCATACCGGGTCATCTCCATCTACCCAGGTAATCACAAAATCTATCGCACCCATGCCCACAAAGCCTCCTGCATATTCTGTTCTTCTCATAAAACGCTGCTATATAATACATTTCAGGGTTAGAATCTGTTGCAAAATAACTCGCACATCTTGCACCGCCTGACGCGAGAATTGCATTCTGTAAAAGTCTCGACGCAGCCCGTTTTGACGCGCTACATCAAACCAGAACCCCCTGCCTCTGCAATTCTGCCAAAAACAAGCCCACATCTTCTCTGGCCTGCTCTACCGGAATTTCATATGAATCACTGAGCTTTTCCGCGATCTTGTCCAGGTCCAGTCCCCGCCGCCGCATATTCCAGATCGTGGCTCCCATCTCATTCATCGGCAACGGTTTCACATATGGCATCCCGGACTGCTCCATATCAAGCAGCCAGTAAATGCCCGCGGCATGGCGCATCTGGTAGCGATTGCCGGTCAGTGCATTAGTCGGTGGGAAATCCGGAGTTTTATTCATATCATGGTTCTTTGAATCTGTCATTCTTTTATCCTCTGCAGCCTGCGAAAGCCTTTCCCAAAAGTCCTTTTTGTGCTATGATAACACAGTATGGGAAAAATATCACCCCGAGTCTTTCAAGGAGTTACCTACTATGAAAAAGCGGTCAAAACGGATTTTTATCATACTCTTTCCGGCTATCTTTATTCTGGCAGCAGCAGCCGATCTCTGCCTTTTTCTTTATCAGCAGCGGTATCTTCCAGTATCATGGTCTTCAGAAAGCTTCTCAGAAACGGACGCCGTCCTTGATAACCCTTATCGCGGCTTTTACCAGATCCACGCATATTCCCTGAATGAGGAAAACGGGTCTCTTGCGGAAACTCTGGAAAAACACATCGAGGAAAATGAAGCTCTGGCTCTCGTTCTGGTCGAAATCAATCTGAATAACTATACCGAAAGTGCACTTTCTGATAACGCTCTTGCGCAGGTTAACACCATCCTGTCCGCCTGGGCCGACAGCGGTCGGCAGATCATACTCCGCTTTCTTTATGACTGGGACGGCAACGGGCGCACCAGTGAACCCTCCTCGCTCGGCCAGATTCTGGAGCATATGGAACAGGTCGCGGAAATTGTCAACCGCTACGCGGACTCCGTCCATATCCTGCAGGGAGTTTTCATTGGCAGTTATGGGGAAATGAACGAATCCGCTTATCTGGGGGAGGAGGATATGACCACACTGATCATGCGTCTTGCCGAGCTGACTGATCCTTCCATCTACCTCGCCGTGCGCACGCCGGCACAGTGGCGCACCGTCACAGGCCTGACCTCTCTGCCGGAATCCTTTCCCGCATCTGACGGTTCCCTGCTCTCCCGGCTCGGCCTCTACAATGACGGCATCTTAGGCTCCGAGACGGACCTCGGCACCTACGGCGACACCTCTCGGGCGGGCTCTGCCACACCATCTAATAAGGGAACCCGTGCAGAAGAGCTTGCTTTTCAGGACGAACTCTGCCGCTATGTACCAAATGGCGGCGAGGTTGTCAGCGACTATACACTCGGCGATCTTGACGCGGCTATCGGCACTCTTTCCCAAATGCACATCTCCTACCTGAATGAAGGATATGATACCGCCGTGCTGGATATCTGGAAAGAAACCACCTATACGGGTGATGACGTTTTCTATGGCTGCAGCGGATACGATTACATCAGCGCCCACCTCGGCTACCGCTATATCCTGACCGGAACCGGTCTGGAATTCGGCACCTGGTTCGATGAGGAAGCCATCCTTTCCTTTACGATTCAGAATGTCGGCTTCGCCTCGAGTACACGCGACTTTGAAGCCATGATCACACTGCAGAAAACCGATGGCAGCGATGCTGCATCTGATCACCCAGATTCAGATGATGTTACAACCGACACTTCCACTGCTGATTTCGGCCTTTGTTCCCTGAGCTCCGGAGAAAGCACAGACGGCACTGTCCACATCCCTGTCCGCGACCTGTCAGAAGGCACCTATACCGCTTATCTGACGCTGACAGACCCGGTCACCGGAGAGGAGATCTCGCTTGCGAGCAGCCCGGAAAAAACGGAATATGGATATCCGCTCGGAACACTCACAATCGGCAGCGAATAGCCTGCACATTTCACATATTTTCATACGGTTTTCGCCGCAGGTGCGGGAACCTGTTCTGAATCGTCACATCCCGCTATTCATACTACCGGCCGCCATCCGGACACGATGCCGATGGGCAGCAGGTTTTCGGCATTCTGATTTGCAAACCAGATGGTCTCTCCGTCTTCCTGCCGCAGTCTCAGAAAAAGTTCTTCTTTCCACGGAATCCCATCTTTGCCATTGACCGCCTCGCCGTGGCACTCTGCGGTAATGCAGAATGTCTGCCCCGCATCCCATTCCCACGGATTTGTATCCAGCGGCTGCCGCACTTCACTGCCGTCAGCTCCTCTCGCGATCAAAGACAGGCGCGCGGCACGAAACAGATTGCCAAACCCAACGTTACGCCCACAAATTTCCAGGTGCAGCGTGAGACTGCCGCCACTGGTTTCCCTTTCTTTCCGCACTTTTCCGAAATGGGGCACCCAGTTCTGGGAGGATGACATCCGCTCCCCGCGGAATCGCCCGGTCACTTTCTCTATGACAAACCGATACCCCAGATGCAGGCCAATATAGTCATAAAGGCAGCATCCCTGGTACGCGGTATCTTTTCCCCGGTAACGCAGCTGCTTCCATCTTGAAATCACCGTCCCAGAATAGACCCGGTTCAGGTACGTCAGGTGCATCCGGCGCATCGTATTTAAAACATCATCCGCCGTAAAATCATGGCGGCTGCTATCTGATCGGATATCTGAACGGTTATTTGGCGTCCCGGCATCTTCTCTGTCTTCTCTGTCTTCTCTATCTTCTCTGTCTTTCGTGTTCCTTCCGTATATCCGTCCGCGTCCGCGATCTTCCGGCGTTTCCCGGTCTATGGGGAGTCTCTCCTGGATAAAATCCCATCCGCCCGGCGCCTCCCCGCCGTTCGGCACCCGTGTGCACGCCTCGTCCAGGTAAGAAAGCTCCAGAGATGAACTCCACGGCCGATTCTCAACCAAAGCACCCTGTGCGTTTCTGGAATTGATCTCGCCGTACCGGCCTTCGGCAAATGTCCCAAGATGGGATGCGGAAGCAAACAGGCCGTCGTCGTACAGGCCCACCGCCAAAGCAGAACACGCCGGTGCAGCCTGAAGAATCCGTTTCTGCACCGGTTTTCTTACAGACAGGAAACAGGCGCCGCCCGTCGCCTCCCAGAGCGTTTTCGCGAGGATGCAGATGTTCTCATCAGACAGGTAGCGGGAAGAGTGCATCTCCCCCCAGCTGCCTACCAGAAGCCCCTGAAGCGTAAGAATGTACGGGGAGTATTCCGCAAACAGCGGCCCCAGCTGGCGGATGTGGCGCAGAACACGCGCAATCTCGTCCGGCTCCCGCTCCATTCCTTTTCCTTCCCGGTCGTACACCGTGCGGACAATCATCTGCTTTGCGTGCGAAGAAAAGAAATCGAAAATCTGCCGGATATTGCCCAGTTCCCGCTCTGTCAGATCATCCGTGCGGCAGCAGCCAATATCCAGAATCACCTGCGCCAGACGCTCCCGCGTATCCAGACACCATTTCAGTTCTTCCTCATTGATCCTTTCCCGCACATCAAAGCTGTACATCTGATACCAGCCGCGACCCGGATTTGGCAATTCGGCAGCCGTCTCCGCCAGCGCGGCGGGATGAAAATGACACTTTCCACGACGAAACATTCTTTCCCTCATTCCCTGCTGCTTTTCCACATATCAATTTCTTTTTTCCACTGGCGAATGACACAACTGTCTTTCCGCTTTGAAAAGCTGCCACAACGTTCTCAGCCCTCGTCGGCTTATCCCGCAGCAAAAGTATTGGTATGTGAACAGAAATGAATACATCTTTACTGCTGTCTGCCGTTTGCGCCATCTGTACGGATCGTCTGCCTGACATTCGTATCAATTTTCAATACCTTTATCCGAACCTGTACTGCCAGAATCGAAAACACCATCCGGAACATATAAAACACCGGCTTCAGCCCGGAATGCATACTTTTCCCGGACATCCGGCTATGCATCACGGCCGGGATCTCCCTCACCTGAAATCCGAGGAGAAGCATCTGCATCACCATATTGGCGTCCGGATAGCGATCGTCAAAATGGTTGTATTTTGAATAATAGAGGAACGCGGCGCGGCTCAGTCCCTGCAGGCCGGTCGTGGGGTCACTAATCCTTTTCCCGGTTCCGAGATACACCAGCCTCCGGTAAAACCGGAACGCCAGATTTCTCACTCTGGAAATCGGGTACCGGCCGCTTCCCTCCATAAAACGGGAAGCCAGGATAATATCCGGATAGTGCCCCCCCGTATCTGGTGTTTTCAGCGCCTGATAAATCCGGGGAATATTGCAGACATCATGCTGCCCGTCCGCGTCCATCTGGATCACATAACGGTAATTTCGCCGGATCGCGTATTTATAGCCAAGCTGCAGAGCGCTCCCGTAGCCCAGATTAAATATATGCGTCACCAGCTTATGCCCCCGCTCTTTTACAATCCAGTTCGTATTGTCCGAGGAGGCGTCATTCATAACCAGGATATCCGCGATTGCGCGAATCTCAGGCTGTTCCAGTGCCTCCAGCACCGCAGGAATATTTTCTTCTTCGTTATATGCCGGTATGATAATCAGCAATTCTTTCTGTTTCTCTTCCCCCATTTTCATTCTCCCATACATATCCCTGACCCGGACAAGCCGGAACCAAAATTTTGCCGTTATGCGCAAGATTTCTTTTGTAAGGCTCTAACTGTTCAGTACCTTCACAGTTACGTAAGCCTCTATTCCAGCAGCGACAGCAGCTGTCCGATTTCCTCCAGATCGAAGTTCTGCTTTCGCGACGCGGCTTCTCCATACCTCAGCCGTTCTCTCGGATGATCCAGCATCCACTCAATCCCCTCAGCGATTTTTTCAGCCGTCAGATCGCACAGCCTGCCGTCTGAGCCTTCCGTGATCTGCTCGCGATTGCCGCTGCAGTCCGAAGCGAGAATCGCGCAGCCCAGCGTCTGCGCCTCCTCAATCGCGATGCTCTTTCCCTCAAACCGCGTGGCATGTACATACAGATCCGTCTGCGCGTAATAAGGGTACGGATTCTCCGTCTGCCCCAGGAGCAGGAAATCCTTCTCCAGTCCAAGCGCGGCAATCTGGTGTTCCAGCGGTTTTCTCCGGTCGCCCTCGCCCACGACATACCAGCGGACATTCCGCCCGCGCTGTTTCAGAAGATACAGTGCGTCAACCGCAATATCATACGCTTTCTGTTCGGTCAGCCGCCCCACCGTCAGAATCCGCACACCTTCATAGGTGTCTGTAAATCCCCCCGGTTCACGGGCCAGCCGGTGGATCTCGCTGACGTCCAGGATATTGTGGAAAACCGCCGTCCGGCTCTCGCACTCCGGATATGCCTTCAGAAACGCTTCCCTGACCTCATCGGAGACGGTAAACACCCGGTCATAAGAGAGGTAGCAGTCCAGATCCAGCTCTCTTGTATAACCGGCCATCCCATAATCAATATGTACAAACGCAGCCTTTTTCGCGGCATTTACATAATCTGCGACATAATATGCGGAGGCTCCCTCCAGAAAAGCCACAGCAAGGTCATAGCGCCTTTCTGTACGCGCGGAACCGTCAGCAACCAGCCGCCAGAGCAGTTTTTCCGGCAGGATTTTATGTTTCCGGCACATATCCGCGAAATTGCCCGCCAGATACGGCAGCCGCCAAAAAACAGCCCCGCCGGTCAGCGCGTCACGCAATACCGTCCGCCGCAGCTGCTTCCGGCCTTTCTCAGAAAGTACCGGCAGATCTGAATAGTCACGGTTCAATAGCCGCACCCCATCCGGTATATGCCCCATCAGCTGCCCCTGCCCCAGGAGCACATACAGAGAAAGCTCGTATTTTTCCTTGTCAAGGCAATGCAGCAATGCCAGCAGGGCGTGCTCCGCCCCCGCGTTTCCCATAGTGTTAATGACGAACAGAATCCGCTTCTTCCGGTACTTTTTTCTCTTTCGGTTTTTCTTTCTCTTTTGTTCCATCCCTTTTCCCTCTGCCGCCTTTGGCCGGTATCATCTTCAGCTCCGTCAGGATCTGCTCATTTTCCTGGTTCAGAAGGGAGACCTGCATGGCCAGCTCCTGATTTTTTCGGATCAGCTTCGAAACTGCCATGCTCTGCCAGAACAGGACAGCGGCCAGGAAGAGCGCAGTTATAGAGAGAAACGCCAGACCGGCCGGCGAGAGGTCGGCGCACCAGGAAAGTGCTCCCGGCCAGATGGCCCAGACGATGAGCAAAATTGCAAATAGCCCCCACGCCAGTCCGGCTTCCTCCGTCAGCTTCTTTTTTACGTATTCCCAGAAAGACAGGCAAAGGAAAAAAATCCCCGCTGCCCCCATTGCGAGCTTCATATACATGACTATATCCACTTTTTATTCCCTCCCTGTCAGATACGGGCATCGTATACCTTTCCGGAAGGCCGCTTTCCTTTTCCCTTTTTCAGGATCGACCCTCTGCAAAACACATGCGCGTCCAGATGGTGTTCTACCCAGCGCAACCGCCCGTAGGCAATCGTCCAGCCCGTGAACGAGCCCGCGATTACGCCGACCCCATACCAGACCTCCGCCAGGTGCGTCGCCGCCAGGCTACCCGCAAACGTAGTGAGGCAAAATCCCGCAGCCGTCAGCAGTGCCCCCGTCATATCGTTAAAATAATATAGAAAAATAATCGCGGAGTACATGATAAACAAAATAAAATATCCCGCCGCCAGGCACGGATAAATCCGCAGCACCATACCGGAAAACCCCAGCTGCGGCAGAAAAATCATGCAAACCAGAAAAATCGCGACCGAAATAATGAACTGAATCCGCACCAGATTCATCAGCTCTGTAGAAATCTGCCGGAACATTCTGCGCTTCGCGTTCTCAATATCTATCCCCCGCCCCCCAATCACGGCCTCGGAATAGGCGCGGTAGCGCTCATGAAAATGCATCTCCACCCGCGCGATGAAAATGACGGTGGCAGAGAGGTTCGTAAACATCGCCAGGCAGCTCGCCATGTCATAAGGTTCCGCACAGATAAAGCTGTCCGCCACGGTAATCCTCAGATCCGTTGACCAGAACACAAAATTATGAATGTACAATCCCAGTGTGTAGAGAAAATTCGTCATCAGCAGCTTCCAGTACGTGCGAAAATATCCGAGTACGCGCCGGTAGCGGCGGCTGTTCGTCTTGAAATACTGTCTGACTGCGCCAAGCTCCAGACAGGCAGTCAGGAAAAAGCCTGCCGTCAGCGATACCAGCATCGCCCAGGTGACCTCCCACGAGCGCTGCTTTACCAGAATCCAGGCCAGGACAAAGGACGCCGCCATCCCTGTCAGGAAGAACAGGGAAATCTTGCCGTAATCCTTGCAGATGCTCAGGTAAAGCATTGCGTAAAATACCAGCAGCAGGGAAATAAACCCGCAGTAGCCGACAAACACATATAGAAGAGCCACGCCCCCGACGAAATACTCATGCAGGCAGAATGGAACCGCCAGCGCACAGCCAAGAGACAGCGTCAGCACCAGGCCCACGTAAAAGCAGGGCAGAATGTCGTCATAATGCTCTTCATAGATCACGTCCGACATGTAACGCGACAACACGGTATTAAACGGAGAAGCCGACAGCAGCGCGAAGATAAAAATATACAGAACCGTACAGGAGAACAGCTCCCGGTCCGTGTATCCGGCCTTCGAAAAGCCCAGCATCTGCCCCATCAGCAGAATGTTGCCGATCACCAGAAACATCGGCGCGGCTGTAATCGCGGCACTGTAAAAGAAGCCGACAAGGCTGGTAAAGATCGTATTTTTTTCAAATATTTTATTGAGCGTAACCCCAATCCCCGCCATGCTACCCCTCTTCTCTTCTCGCACAGAGCCACAGCCTCCATGCATTCCATTCCCGGACTTATATCCCTTGTATCATTATATGTGAAATTTCTCCGTCGGCCATGTCAGCTTCATGCTGTCAGAGAAATCGTGGTAAATCGTCTCATAGGTTCTTTTCATATCTTCAATGCGATACTTCGCCATCACGCGGCGGTATCCGGCCTCTCCCATCTCGCGGCGGCGCCCGGGATTCCTTGCCATTTCTACCATCGCCCGCGCGATCTCCTCCACGTTCATGATGTGGGTCAGGATCCCCGCCTGGCCAAAATCATCATTCTCACCGTATATCAGGCCATAGCAATTCCCCACATCTGTTGCGATTACCGGGCGGCGGGCGGCGTAGCTTTCCAGGATCGTCAGCGGCTGTCCCTCGCTGATACTCGTCAGAATCGTCACATCCATCCTGCCAAGATAGTCCTTCACATCAATCCTGCCAGTAAAGATCACATCGGATACGCCCAGCGCCTTTACCAGGTCAAAACATTCCTGCGCGTAAACCTTGTCCTCATCGCTTGGACCCATGATCCACAGCTTCATACCAGGCTCCATCTTTTTCGCAAAAGCAAACGCCTGAATCATTGTCTTGACATCCTTGATCGGCGTCACGCGCAGCACCGCGCCGATGTTGACGGTATCTTTTTCCTCCTCCGGCTTGCCCGGAAGGTTCATCAGGCGCTGCGTATTGATCCCGTTCGGCGTTACCATGGTCTTTTCCGGAGGACAGCCCAGCTCCATCTGAAGCTCCCGCGCGTGCTCAAACAGGCTCGTGACCAGATCCGCCCTCTGGTAAGCCAGATCTGATAGCTTATGGAACTGGTCAATCCAGATATTTTTATAAATCCCGGTCACCCACTTTGCCTTGATCAGCTCCTCCTCGCGCTCCCTGGTGTAAATCCCGTGTTCGGAAATCATCAGGCGGCAGCCGTAGAAATACTTCGCCATGCTTCCAAGGACGCCTGAATAACCGGTCGCAACGCAATGGTACAGATCTGCCCGAGGGACCTCGGACTGCATTGTGAGGAACAACGGCAGGTAAATGGAACGCATCGTCCACAGAAAATCCGAAAAGACAATCTGTGAATAATTCAGCCGGTAGCAGTCTGACACCGCCTGCAGAAAATCCTCCCCCATCAAAAGATCATCTATCGAAAGAACTTTGCGCTGCAGCAGATCAAACAGAGTATTCCAGTCCGTCTCCTGATTCAGGATCATGCTGCGGAGTGCCTGGTATTCTTTCTTTTTCAACCGTTTCGTATGGCGTCTCCCCCGGCGGGTACTCCAGTCCTGATCCTCCAGGTAGACTGCGTGCACCTCTGTGACATTCTCCGGCAGCGTATAGGCAAAATCTGCTCCCACGGAGCGGTTCGCCACCACCGAGAGTACAATAAACTCGTGGTTCGGCAGCGACTGAATCAGGCTGTGTACCCACCCGGAAACGCCTCCGACCACATAAGGATAGCAGCCTTCCGCTACAATGCATATTTTCGTAACCGGCACCTCCCCTGGCATGATCTTCCGGTCAATAGTAATACAAATCTGTCGAATTTTCCAGTATTATTTTGACATTTTGCTCATTTACTTCAATCAAATATACGTCCGTCTCGATTTCCTCCCAGCTGCCGCCCTCAACGGAAACGATTTCCTCTCCGTTCGTGCGAAGAAGGAACCACGCCGTATCGCTAAGTCCCATCGTCGTAAGAGAAATCGTGTCCCCCTCGCGCGTATCCGTATAGTCCAGGGACAGAAATGCACGCACCCGTTCATCGCTCTCAGAGAGCGTCGTCCGCTCAAAGTCAGCAAACGCTTTCCAGTAAGTGCCGATGTTGCCGGAAAAATCTTCATACAGATTTTCCCAGTGATCGGATTCATCCTCCGGCCAGAGCACTCTCGTCAGATCCAGGGAGATGGTCGAATATCCCAGTGCCGTCTCCAGGGCGCGGAGCGTCAGATCCTCTGAAAAGGTATGGCTGTAAGCGTCGCTGGTAATTCCCTGTACGGTGATCGTCTCATTGATATAATCGAGCAGATGGCAGTCCTCTGTGTCTGCGGTAACCACCGTCGTGACATTTTCCAGATACGTCCCGTCAGCCGCCTCCCCGGTCAGCGCGGCTGCCTCTTCAAGCTGACCCTCGGCAGCATACAGAACGCCATACTGGTAAGCACTTCCCGATGCTTCCCAGAAAGCCTTATCCTGCGAGGACGCCTCCGCCAGAGCCGCCCCGTCCGTCCGCCAGAGGGACAGCCCCATTTCCGCGCTCTGTTCTTTCAGATATTTCAGGTAGTAAACCAGATCATCCGTATCCGGCTCGTTTATGCCAGAAGAATCTGTCCGCACAGACAGCAGGCAGGTCAGCACAAAACCGGAATCCTCTGAAATCGCGGCCAGTCCCGGGAAAATCACATCCCGGAAAAGCTGAATAGAATCCCGGCTGTAGACCGTCTGCATTTCGGCTCTGTTTTCCGAAGCCAGTACCGGCCCGTTCACAATTACCAGATTCTGCGCATTGACAATCGGATAAATATCATAGTCATACATTTCAGAAACCATCGCGGTCAGGAAGCCAGGTCCGCCCAGCCCCTCCAGATAATCCCCGCATACCGCAAAGACATAGGCGTTCCCATACGATGACCGCCAGATCAGGGCCGGATAGGGGTCCGTTTCGGAATCCGCTTCCTCCATCATCCCGGCCATATAAACCTTTGTCCTCGACCCGGTCTGGTACCAGGGAGCCGTAAGCTCCAGATCCTGCCGTTCCTCCTTTTCTTCGTCTTCCGCAATATATTCCACTTTTCCGCCGATCAGGAAGCCTTCAAAAAGCTGTATCCCATCCAGCGTACAGGACTCGGCACGTATGGTGCGGATTCCAAGCAGCTCCTGCAGCTCCTCAGAGTCCCGGATCACGCTCACGTCCGGCAGATTGCAGAAAATCATGGAAATCCCTTCCTCCGCGATCTCCATCAGCAGCTCCACATCCGTGTCATAATTCAGATAATCCGAATTAATCAGTAAAATCTCCGGTGTCTCCTCCATAAGCGCATACCAGGACGAAAGGCTCTGGTACGAGAGAAGCTCCCGCTTCGTATATGTACACCATTCCCGCACCGTATCTCCCAGCGCGTCCTCACGCAGGCTCCCAATGTAAACCGCCAGATCCGATGCCGTGGCTGCCGCAGAACCACTTTCTGTGTTCTGTCCATCTGACATCTCAGAGTCTTCCCCGGTGCTCTGGCTGCCTGACGCCTCAGAATCTTCCCCGGTGCTCTGGCTGCCCGCCGCCTCAGAATACTCCACAGTATTCTGCCCCGCGTCCCAGGCATCCGCCTGCGTCAGGAGTTCTCCTTCCGGGACGTGGCTGTTGGTGTCATAATCATTCCACTGATCTCTCGCCACCCCGCAGAACAAAAAGAGGAAACATATGACAGCCATCATGATTCCGATTGTAATATAATTTCGCCTTGATATCATGTTTCCTCCTTTCCGCCCCCCGCATTTGCCTGTTAACGGCCGAAGCGCGCGTCGTCTTCTCATCCTCCCCCGGTTCTTCCCGACCGTGTAAAAACGCGGGAACGGCATATTTACCATCGCGGCGCATACATACGCCGCACTTCTGTCATTCTCTGTCACGACACATTGTTATAGCCGTAATCAATAGCAAAATTGTACAGATAATAGGTGTTCTGCTCAATGTAATAACACACGAAGTCGTCCGTCTCATAATAGACCTTAAATTCATTCGGATACAGTTCGGCAAATGCCTGCGCCCAGTAATACATCCGCGACATCATGATCCAGCGGCTTTCCCACTGATATATAGACGCGGTGGAACCATAGGGCAGCAGCCGCTCGGCACCCTCCTCTGAAATCGTTCGCCCACTGTACAGATAATCTGTGTAGTTATAATCAACTGGCGTCTTCTCAATAAAGAAATAGACATGCTGCGTCGGGATAATGATTTCTCCGTCTTCGCCGGTATATTCCATCGCATACAGGAAATCACTGATCTCATAGTGATACCCATGATCCTCCCCCATCCGAAGCTCGTCATTCGCGGAGCAGATCGTCCAGGTAAAGTCTTCATTGTCATGGATAATATTTGTCAGGCAGATCACCGCCTCATTTGTGCCAAACGCCTCTGCGATCTCCACGTTCCGCACCAGCCCCTTCTGAATCACGGCAGAGACCGCCAGCACGATCACAAGAATGGCCGCCGTATTTCTGGTTCTTCCGTTTTTCAGCCAGCAGGTCAGCACGCTCCACACCGCGTCAAAGAAAAACATGACAGCAGCTACTGACAGATAGGCAAGAAAGAACGTGCTGCGGGACGAATCCATCAGGGATGGAAGCCCAAGCATCCCCGCCGCGAGCAGTGCTCCCAGACAGCCAAGACAGAGCCCGGTGGACAGCAGCCTTGCCCCATATTCCCTGGATTTGCGCCGCATCAGAAACAGCACGCCGACGAAAGGAATCACGGCAATCATACAAACCAGAAACGTCGACAGGTCAATCACGTCTGTATCCAGAACATAGTATTTGATCTGAGAACGGATCGAAGTGAATACGCCATTGATGCGGTAGTAAATCCGGGTCAGGGCATTCCTGACCCTGTCCCCTGCCCCGGAGGACTTCGTGAGGATTCCGCCCTGCCACAGATCAGTCTTAGAAATCAGCCGCGCGTCTCCGGTATCACTTTCTTCCTCCGCGTATTCGGATTCCTCTGCCAGGTCTTCCTCTTCCTTCTGGGACTCTGATTTTATTTTATCATTATCAGTTGACGAGCCGCTTTCTGATTCCGCCCCATCAATGTCCTCTGTCGTCACTTCGGTTGCGGATTCTTCCGCTGGCCCGGATTCCTCCCCTATATTCGTTTCGGTCTCTGTAGCCGTCTCTGTTTCGGTCCTGGATTCCTCCTCTGCATCCTTTTCCGTTTCTGTCTCAGTTTCCTCTTCTGAATCGGAAGAGCCGGATGAGCTGCTGATGACATTCATGCCCCAGCGCAAGGAGCCCTGCAGCGGAGTCCCCTGCGCCACGGCAATCCCCATCGGGAGAACGGCCAGCACCACGCTCAGAATACCGGCAATCATGACGCGCCCGAAATACTGCTTCCGGAACAGCCGGAAGCAATATCCGACCGCAATGCAGGCACAGAATATCCCCGCAATCATCGTATTATAAAAATGCGCGGAGATCGTCATGGAAAAGGAAATCGCGAACGCAGCCAGGCAGCTGAAAGAGGTGGCCGCCCCGGAATCCTTTGCAGGTAATTGATCCTGCCCCGGCAGGGCTGCACGGTCAAGCTCTTCTTTCTTTGTCTGGAAAAACAAGAACAGGAAAAATATAGAGGGCAGAATAAAAATCATGCCGAACTCCTGCGGCAAAGAGGAACAGAAACGCCAGTATGTCGCGTAAGAATAGACGTCCAGTCCCGCATAGGCTCCCACGCCAACATACGGGATATAGCGGTTTTTGCAGCAGACCTTCAGGAATGTAAGCAGCGAGTAATGTACCAGCAGCGTCTGCACCAGGCAAAATACCCGCAGCAGAACATAGGTGTCCATGCCGATCACCGCGTGAAGGTAATAGATGATGCAGTGGAACCCAAAGGGATAGACGCCCGCGATAAAAATCTCTCCCTGGCTCATCCCGTTGATCCAGTAGTTGTGAACAACAACATCCGACGCACAGTAGGCATAATTCTCGAGCAGATTGCTGCCGTACTGCCAGAGCACCAGAATCGTCACCGCCAGAAAAAACATCCATTCTATGCTTCTGCCCCGTACCATCGCGCGCAGAAAACGCACCCCGCAGCGGATCTTCTCCCCCAAAAATTGCAGAATGCGCAGGAAAAATGTCCTCATCCCCATTCGTTTTGAAAGCACCAGTTCCACATTGCGCCACATCGCGTTCAGGCTTACATGCCAGGATCTATGGTTCAGCCTCCGCTCCGCAATGCCGTAGATCAGGCAGGTCCCGAGCACCAGTGTCACCCGGTTGGAGATATGGAGCAGCTGCAGGGCAAAGACCAGATTCATCAGAGAAAAATTTCCGATCAGAAAATAAAAGAAAAACCGCACAGACAGCCCTAATCCGGCCGCTTTCCGGTGAAAAATCAGCGCAGGGATGCCCGTAGTCAGGAGCAGGTACCAGAAAAGCACCGACACAAACTGTAAAATTGTCAGCACGTCCATCGACATACGCGTAGCCCCTCTCCTTCCTTCTGATCATCTGGACTCTTTTCCCGGACAGAT
This sequence comes from Lachnospiraceae bacterium, assembly GCA_021202075.1. Classification (GTDB taxonomy): domain Bacteria; phylum Bacillota; class Clostridia; order Lachnospirales; family Lachnospiraceae; genus Choladousia. Next base: position 67,446 of record JAJQDT010000096.1, read on the forward strand.
CTGCAAATCTCATCCCATGCGGCAGCGCGTTTATCCCGCCGGTTTCTCATTAAACATCCGGATCAATTCCAGCGTCTCATTGTCGATTACCACATCCGAATGCTTCACCTGCTCCAGCGCCTCAAAGAAACGGTCCTTCCACCCTGCGGTAAAGTACAGCTTCAGTCTGCAGGTATAAGAAACCAGCTGATCCGGGCAGCACTCCACAACCCGTGTACACCAGATATCCGCCCGCTCATATGCTTCAATCTCCATCAGCCGCAGCACGATGGATTCAAACACGCTGCTTTCCATCTTCTCAGGATGATCCTCAAAAAGAATTTCACAGACCTCATCCATCTCCCGGACGAAAGTTTCCTGCTCCAGACCAGTAAAGACATGCTGCGCGAGCACCTGATCCATATAAATAATCAGCAGAGCAGCCTCCTCCGAAGCATCTTCTCCGCTTTGCTTTGCCTCCTGTATCTGTGTGTAAAGCTTTCCTACATAGGCACGGAAATCATTCAGCTGATCGCGGAGCACAGACGCGGCATAATGGGAGGTCTCTGAGTCCTCGCTGTTCAGCGCGAGCGCGATGGAGGCCAGAGAGTTCTGGATATCCCCGCGGATGACGTTCAGCATCATACCGCGCAGGCTGGCCTGGTCGCTGACTGCCAGCGCCTCCTCCATCGGCACCAGATTGCTTTCCCTCTCTACATCCGCCTGCAAAAGGGAACGCACCCGCTGCTTGCTGAATATCACATCCGCCAGGTCTACTTCCCGGCGCATCAGCAGGTGATGAAAGCAGGTCCCGAAAAAAAAGAAAAGTACACCCACAGCCGGGCAGAGCAGCATGACAACCGCATTGAACACATACTGTGCCGCACCTTCCTTTTTGCGGCGCAGACAGATACCAAAAAGCAGGTACAGCAGGGCCGCCGCCGCATTCACCGCCAGCAGAAATAAAAACCAGCGCGGAAACCGCTGCAGCAGCGCCACGACATTTCGTGCTATATTTTCCATATTCTGTATCGTGTTCTGCAGCATATCTCGTTTCACGGGAAAATTTCCTTTCCATCGTTTTGACGCTATTGGCGTCATTACAAATCAATTCCTCTCTGCACATGCGCGTCCATCCCCAGCTTCCGCACTCGCTCGAGGACAAATCCGGCCGCCTCCTCGTCTGAATTAGACAAAAGCAGGTAAAGCTTTTCGGCCATTACCCCAAGATAATCCGTCTGCCGGAACACTCCCCGGAGCCGCCCGGCTGCCTCTTCTATCGAAAAGTCCCCGATATCGACCGCTACCAGCGCACATTCCGTCAGCCCCTTTGTCTGCGCGGTGAGATACGCACGCACAAGCTTTGTAAAAGCCTCCTCCTCCATAATCGGTGTCCCACTGATATAACGCCGGCCCTCCAGCGCCGCGAGATAACGGTTCGCACTCAGCACGGCATTCTGAATCAGGTCACTGATCACATTTAAGGTGTCCGCCTGCGAAAGTGTCATACGCTCCCACGGGATCCCCCACACCATCAGAATCAGCTGCATCTCATCCTCTGAATAGATGGCGCAGGCCATCAACGGATAGCGCTCGTCCAGTTTTTTATTGATGTATACGCGTCGTTCTGTAAGAGCCGTACTCATCTCTTCCATCGTCAGATACTGAATGGATTTTCCCAGCCTGCGCGCCTGCTGCGAGGTTGACGAGTAAAGACGCGCGTATTCCCGGTTCGCGATCGTATAAATCGCCACATCCCTGCTGCCCATCAGCTTCGCCACAATGTCCGCGGCATAAAACAGCACTTCCTCCGGCTCATATTTATTCAGACGGGAAGTAACTTCGTAGATTTTCCCAAGACTGTCGCTCTGATTGATAATCTGGTCCACCAGCACATTTTTCATCCGGGCGTTGCTTGTATTGATATCCTCTATGTCACCCAGCTGATTTTCCATGTATTGCAGTTCCTGCCGGTTTTCCTGCTGCATCACATTCAGCCGGTCTTTCATGTAGCCCACAACGAGTCCGACAATAAAAAGCTGCGCCATCCAGACATAAGTATTATAGTCCATCATCACTTCAAAACCGCTGCGGTGATAGCTCTGACGGAACACATATCCCAGAACAGCCAGGAGCGCGGAAAACGTGGCCTGCTGCTGCCCGTAGACAACCGCGAACAGCAGCACGTAGATCAGATAAAAATCCAGCTTCGAGAAATATTTGCTGTCCGTCGCCCGGTTGTTCATCATGAAAAACGGAATAAAGCAGACCATATTCTCCACAAAAGGAAGCGCGGCCCAGAACAGAGCGGCAGTTCTGCCGAGGAACCGGTTCAGAAAACTGTCCCTCGCGCCATCCACGGAAATAAACGTATTCCGGTGTTTTTTCATATAAGCGGCCATCTGTGAAAGAGACTCTCTCGGCTCATGCCGGATATTCTGCCGGAATTCTGCGGCAAACGCCTCATTCGAAAGGATGAGCCGGTTGACCTGACCGACCGAATTATCCTCCACCTCCGTACCGGATCCAAGTTCTTTACATAAAATTCGGGCAATCTCCATCTGTGTAATCGCCTTCGAAGAAGAAAGGTTATACAGAGGCTTCTGATGGGATTCACATGCGCACACCTGATAAATAAAATCCACCGCGTCCTGCAAATGCAGCAGGGAAATCTGATAGAACTCAGATGCGGATATCTTCCCGGTTTTTAACCCCTCCAGGCACATTTTCGCACTGATATGCGTGCAGTCCCCGGCGGAACGGGGAACCGCATAGAGATGATCCAGCCGGAGCGTCACAACATCCAGCCCCATCTGCCTGCTGTAATTTCTGAACTGCTGTTCCATCTGGGCAAACACCATCGCCCGGAACCCCCGCGCACTGGTCGGCTCATCCTCCTCAATATTCGTTGAATACGAACGACCATACACCTCTTCTGTAGAAAGATAAACCAGCCGCCCTTTTTGTCGCGCGGCAAAAACTGTCAGCAGATTCGTCATTCCAAGCGAAAAGCGAACCGACTCCTTTCTGGCGTCCGTCCAGTCATAATTGGCGTCATAAGCCCCCATGCACAGGACAAGCTGAGGATTTACGCTCTCAAAAACCTCCTTCAGGCAGTCATTGTCATAGGGAAAATAATAATATTCGAAGACCTTTCTGTTTTCCGGGCTCTCAAAACGCCGCTCTGTCAGCACATAAATCCGATGGCCTTCTTTGTTCAGTTTATCAATCATGGCATTCATCAATTCATTCGCGCCGCCAGCCAGCAATACATCCATTCTGCTTCCGCCCCTTTACGGATACAATACTGTGATTCGAGTCGTAAATACCCTATACGTCACTGCTCCCTGTGCAGTTGTCAGCTTATCTGTTTTTCCTGATACATCGCCAGTATTTTATCTTCAGACTGTCTTCCTGTCTGCCACCGCACCAGCCGTATACTAAAATCAGAACAAATTATATCACAGTTCCATTGTTTTGCAAGGTTCCAATCTCCATTACAATGTAAAAAACGGGAAAGTCGAAATATCCGGCTTTCCCTCTTTCATCCTCATATCTGCTTTGTTCTTCTATCTCAACAGCTTTTTTCCTGCCGCAGGCAAACTGCAAATTTCATAATCGCACACCATTGCCTCCTGACGGAACTCTGGTCTTCTCAGGTCAACTCATCATTGTCTCCCGCAGGGACTTCGTCTTTCTCAGACAGTGCATTTCCGTCCTCCGCAAAAGCTTCATCTTCCCCGGGCAGCACGTTTTCGTCTCCAGCTGAGTCTCCATCCTTCTCAGGCAGCGCATCTTTGTTTCTCGCAGAGTCTTTATTTTTCTCAGGCGGCGCATCTCCGTCTCCAGCTGAGTCTCCATCCTTCTCAGACAGTACATCTCCGTCTTCTGCTAAGTCTTTATCTTTCTCACGCAGCGCGTCTCCGGCAGATCCAGATCGGTAAAAAGCGGCGCCGATGGCAGTCCCCGGTGCGCCGCGATCACCGCGTGCGTCCCCTCCCCGCCGACCGGCAGAGACGAGCCATACAGATGCCCGGCTCCTTTCGTCAGCACCTCATCCTCCGTCCCGTGGTAAATTGGCATCTTTATGTCAATCTTCGGAATCTCCACATAACCCACAATGCCGTCACCGGCCACGTTTAGGAGGCTCTCATACACCAGATACTTATCCATCAGTTCCTTATTTGGTATGGATACACATCCATTTGCGCAGGTAAGGAAACCGTATACCACCATCGCAGAGTAAATCTCATCCCTGATCTCGCCAATATCCGCCTTCACGTAATAATAAATCTCATCATACGGCCCTGAACTGGTCCAGTAACTGCCAGTCTGATTATCACTGAGCGCTCCGACTACCGAACGCGGATTGTACAGCCGTATGCCGGAAAACGTCTGATACCCATCATACCAATATGCCAGATCTTCTCTGGATAACCTCGGATTTTCCTGTACTTTCAGGTATCTTTGATACAGATCATCCACTTCCGCATCTGTAAAGCCAAAATACTCACTGTACTTCTCTTTCGAAGCCATCGTATACTCGAAAAACATATTCAGCTTCGAACCGCTGGAGTGCTTCGCAATTGGCAAAATACCCGTCCTATATGCCATCTCCACATACGCTTTGTCTTTCAGAAGATTGCTCAGGAACTTTGTAAAAGCTTCCCTGTCCGCGTCAGTGGCAAAAGCCTGATGATAAATATAGTCCCACTCATCCAGAACAAAAATAAATTTCTCACCTCCGCAATATTCATAGACAGCCGTCAGCGCATCCCAGAGGGCATCGTCTTTCTCAATTCCTGCATCTGGATACGCCATCCTCAAATCCCTGAGCAGACGTTTCTTTATCCTGGCCATATAACTTTCGTAGGTCACAGGTTCCTCCGACAGTTCATTAAACGAAATGCGGATGACATTATGCATGTTCCGATGCTTTTTATACCAGTCAAAAGACGCCACTTTCAGCGTATCAAATTCCGCACTGCTGTTGATCCCTTTCCCGAGATAGGCAGCAATCATATTTGCAATCACGGTCTTTCCAAAACGACGGGGTCTGGTAATGCACACGTACCTTGGATCACTACCTTTTCCCGTCGTTCTCAGCCGGATTCTTTAATTCCAGAATCGGCACAAGTTCCTTCATAATATCTGATTTATCAGCAAAATAAGTAAGCGAATAGTCTAACTGGAACAGGCTGTACGCGCCCGTTCCGTTTAAATAAAATCCCATATGTTTCCACTCCCCGTTCCCAATCGAACCAAACGGCCTTTTCATGATAAACCTATTCTGCTAAATCAGGCGGGCAATGTCAAGCTTTCTTTTGCTTTGTATGGTTTTTCCTGCTCCTCCTGTAGCGTTTCGTCCGGTTTTTGGAATATTAAAAACAACTCTTCCGTTTTTAAATGAGAGAAAAAACCATCATCTTTTCGCAAATCAATGAAGGCAAAAAAGAGCCGCGCCTTCCGGCGCGGCTCCACTCTTACTGTCTCCTGATTTTACTTTATTATGACCAGTATCTCCTCGCGCATACCGGTGTGCGGTAATTGTAGCTGGAGATGATGATGCCGGTGCTGGAGGTACTTGCGTGTACCACCTGGCCGCCGCCGATGTAGAGTGCTACATGGCTGATGCCGCCGCCGTCCGAGTAGAACAGCAGGTCGCCGGCCTGGATGTTACTTAACGATACCGATGTGCCGCTGGAAGCCTGTGCCGCCGCCGTCCGCGGAATGCTGATTCCAAAGTTCGCGAATACGGACTGAGTGAATCCGGAGCAGTCCGCGCCGTTCGTCAGGCTCGTGCCGCCGTATACGTACGGGTTACCGACAAACTGTACTGCGTAGTTCGCGATGGACTGTCCTGTCGAGGAGGAAGAGGAACTGGTTGTCGTTGCCTCGGTCTCCGTATAAGTCGCTTCTGTCTCTGTGTAAGTCGCCTCGGTCTCCGTGTAGGTCGCTTCGGTCTCGGTGTAAGTATAGGTCGCTTCCGTTTCGGTGTAAGTCGCTTCAGTCTCGGCCGACGCTGCCGCATTCGCCGCGTTTACAGCATCCAGGTAATCCTGATATGCCGCCACCGCCGCGTCATAGGTATCATATACCAGCTGCTCGTCCGCCTGATGCGTCGCCTCATCGGCCGCTTCCTGCGCTTCGAGGTATGCCTGATATGCCGCGTCTACATCCGTTGTCGTGGTGGATGTGTAAGTATCATACGACGCCTCGGTCTCCGTATAAGTCCAGGTTGCTTCGGTCTCGGCCGCCGCTGCCGCTTCTGCTTCCGCAGCCGCTGCTGCTGCCGCGGCTTCCGCTGCCGCCTGCTCTGCTTCCTGCTCAGCCAGGTACTCGAGCCATTCCTGATCCAGACGCTCCTGCTCCTCCTCCAGCGTCTCCGCCGTCGAATAGTAGGTGTCATAATCTACATACCATGCATTGATATATCCATATGTACCGTCGCTGGTGACCACCTTCATCCAGTCGCCTTCATAGGAAACGACTTCCAGCTGATCGGAGGAATATGCCATGCCGACGGTCTCGGAATCTTCGCTTGCATCCGAGTGAATCCAGAGCCCTTCCGCGTTTACCGTAGCTACATTGTAGGCTACCGCGTTCGCAATCTCATCTGCCGCTTCGCCGGTCGCGAAATACTCTGCATTGACATAGCCGGTCACGTTGCCCGACTGTACCTCGTACCAGTCGCCAAGCTGTCCCAGGATAGTCACGGAGCCGTTGTTATAAACCTTGCCGACGACTTCGCTGTCTGCGCTTGCGTCCGCACGGACATTGATATAATTATCACACTGCGCAAACGCGAGCTCCCCGTTCATGCTGGAATCATACACCAGCTCAGTCTCCGTTTCCGTCTCGGTCTCTTCTGTCGTTTCTGAAGCACTTGCCGTTCCGCTTACGCCAGCCAGCGTAGCAGTCGCGTCGGTATCTGACTCATCCGCTGCATCTGCCGCATCGGTCGTACTGTCGCTGTCCGCCGCATCCGCATCTGCCGCATCGGTCGTACTGTCGCTGTCCGCCGCATCCGCATCTGCCGCATCGGTTGTACTGTCGCTGTCCGCTTCATCCGCATCTGCCGCGTCGGTTGTCCCATCACTGTCCGCCGCGTCCGTTTCGCTTCCGGTATCTGACTCATCCGCTGCGCTTTCTGCATCCGCCGAACTGTCGGCATCTGTATCCGCCATGTCCTCATTCTCCGCTTCGGTATCCGCCGCAGTCGTCTCGTCGGAAACCTCTGTGCCTGCAACAACCTCTGCAGCCACAGAAGTCTGTGAAGCCGCCTCTTCCACTGCTGACTCTTCCGTCTCTGCTTCCGTATCTTCTTTAGCCGCCGTGCTCTCCGCTCCCCTGGAGATCACCACGGTGTTCGCCTCACTTAAGCCCGCCAGTGTCGTACTGGTCACGACGGTACTCTTCTCGCTCAAGCCAGCCAGCGTCATACTGCTATTTTTATCTGCCAGAGCCACTGCCCCAAAGCTCGAAACCGTCATTCCGACGGCCAGGCAGCAGGCCGTGAACTGCATTACAGCCTTTTTCATCATCTATCCCCGCCTCCAAACAATCTTTAAAACTTATTACGAATTTATTACATTTATTACGAGCCTATAATAACAAATGGCCGGGATGTTGTCAAGCGAATTCAATAACTTTTTAATATTTTTATTTTTCTTTCTTAACATTTGTTAAAAAATGGCTGATGAAGCGGCTCTCATCGCCTCACCAGCCTGTGGTTGCAAAATTCATATTTAAAGTACAGTCCGTGATTCTCTGAATACCGTCCGGGATCGCTTCAATACGGTTCCAAAGATATCATCTGATAGAACCCCTGAATGAACCCGCTATTCTCTAATCTCCTGCCCGCACAGCTCCGGCATCAGCCATCGTATTTCTGTATTTTCGCACGTGCTTTCGTCTATTTACAGAAATATCCATGTAAATGCGTCTCACTTATTGACGATTCAAATATGCCTCGACAGAAGAAATCACATTCGCACCGTCCGAAACGGCCGTCACGATCTGCCGCAAATGCTTCGTCCGGATATCGCCCGCGGCAAAAATCCCCGGTTTTTCTGTGATACCATCTTCCGAAGCAGAAATATAACCATTTTTATCAAGATGTAACAAATTGGCAACAATTCCGGTATTTGGTTTCATGCCGACCGCGATAAACACACCCTCCAGGCACAGAATCCGTTCGGAGCCATCCTTTTTATTTCGCAGCTTCACACTCTCCACCTGGTCGTCGCCGCGGATCTCCGCCACCTCAGTGTCCCAGAGGAACTCCACATTCCCACATTTTTTCAGGCGCTCCTGCAAAAGCTTCGCCGCGCGCAGCTCGTCCCGGCGGTGAATCAGATAGACCTTCTCGCATCCGCGCGCCAGAAACAGCGCGTCCTCAGCCGCCGCATCGCCGCCGCCCACGACCGCGACCGTCCGTCCTTTAAAAAAGGCTCCGTCGCAGGTCGCGCAATAAGAGACGCCCATGCCTGAAAATTCCTTCTCGCCAGGCACCCCAAGCGTACTGTGGCGCGCCCCCATCGCCAGAATCACTGTGTGCGCGTGGAACTCCTCGCGGTTCGTATGCAGCACCTTGACGCGCCCTTCTTCCTCCTCGGCGATATGTCTTACTTCTATATTAATAAACTTCACGCCCAGCTTCTCCGCGTGCTCGCGAAATTTTACGCCCAGCTCAAAGCCGCCGATCCCAGGTAGCCCAGGATAGTTGTCCACCTCATAGGTGTTCAGCATCTGCCCGCCGCTCATATACTCCTTTTCCAGCACCAGAACCGACAGCTGTGCGCGAACCGCGTAAATCGCAGCCGAGAGCCCGGCCGGTCCGGAGCCGACAATAATCACATCATAAATCATGGTATCCCTTCTTTCTTTATTATAAATATCATAAACAAAATCATCTGAATATCGTGTGCAGCTCAATGCCGCGCCCGCTCAGGAAAACGAACGATTTTCTCCGGACATCATTGCATGACAGCGCCTGTACATATCGTTCCTTGCAGTACGGGCAGATATCCTCCATAGCATCATTCATTATCCAAAAGTTCACAGCATAGCTCGTTGCACACAGCTTCATGGAAGTACTGACAAACATCCACCATAGCATCCATTCCGCATCCAAAAATTATTTACATCGTCCATCCATGGCTCACAACTCATGATAATACGGACAGATATCCTCGTAATGCCCGTCCTTCATCCGGAAGCCGCCCGGTATCACGCCCAGCTGTACAAATCCAAGCCGCTCATACAGGTGCCGCGCATGCGTGTTCGTCGCCACCACCGCATTGAACTGCATCACGCCAAAGCCGTGCATTTTTGCCTGCACCAGACAGTCGCTCACCAGCTTTTCTCCCACATGCAGACCGCGCAAGTCTGAGCGCACCGCATAGCTCGCGTTCGCGATATGCCCACATCTTCCGATATTGTTTGGATGCAGGATATACAGTCCGTAAATCTCCCCGGACTCCGTCTCCTCCGCTACCGCCGTGTACGTCTGCGCCCGGAAAAATTCTTTTCCCGTCTCTTCCGTCAACAGCTCCTCCTGCGGAAACGCGATGCCATCCTCGACCACCTCATTCCAGATCCGGATCGCAGCCGGCATGTCCCTGTCCCTGCACTCTCTGACTATAATCTCCATAAAAACACTCCCTTATGTTTTTCCTTATGTTTTCCCTATGTTATTGCAACTCTCAAGGGCATAAAAAGAATCACTGGCGCTCCATTTCAGACCACTTGACCCTGCGTGATTACTACCTGCACGATCACTGCCTGCAAAATTAATACTCGCGTGATCGATACTTGTATGATTGATAATCATGATTAATAATAAGTAAAAATCAATACACATAAATCCGAAACATCTTGTTACGCCCTTGCCGAAGAACCAAAATATTTCCGCATCCAGTATAACTCGATTTTCGATTTCCTGCAATCAGGTATTGACAACTGCGATAAATTCTTATATATTAAATATAGTAATGATTACTGTTATTAATTAAAGCAGGGACTTTCTTTTATCCCGTCACGAGCAATATGGGTTCATTATTTCGCGGAAATAAAAATCATGAACTGTTAATCCATTCAGAATATCAGGAGGCCGACCTATGAATACAACCATGCACAAACACAGCCGCCAGCGCGACGCCATCAAAACATTCCTCGCCGGCCGCAAAGACCATCCGACTGCGGATACGATTTACACAAATCTGCGCGAAGAATATCCAAACATCAGCCTCGGAACCGTTTACCGCAATCTGGCTCTGCTGACCGATACCGGCGAGATCGCCAGGATCAGCACCGGAAGCGGTCCGGAGCGCTATGACGGGAATGCCGCCGAGCACCAGCATTTCATCTGCACCCGCTGCGGAAACGTCTACGACGTGGAGACCGAGGATATGGGCGAACAAATCCGTTCCGCCGTAAAAAGCTGTCCCGGACGAATCGATACCTTCACCGCGAATTTCTATGGAATCTGCGAAAAATGTCTGGGAAAATGAAAAAATCACCCTGCCTGTACGGATGAAATCCTGATCCAGACACATGGTTTTTCATCCTCGTAGATTCTGTAAAGAAAAGGAACCGTCTCAAGACAGTTTCTAATCAACCTCATCAAAACAGGCCGTCTGCAGACAGTCTGTTCTGTGCCGGAGGAGCCGCAAAAGCCGCTCAGAAATTTTTATAAGACAGTCTGGATTTTTTTTCAAAAAAGGGTCCGGAAAAATTTGCCCGGAAAATTTAAAAAAAGTACTTGACAGAACAGAGATACAATGCTATATTAATTTCAGTAATAATTACTATTATTAATTTAACACAATAAAGAAAAGGAGAATACATCTATGGCTAAATATGTTTGTACTGTATGTGGTTATGTTCACGAGGGAGATTCCGCACCGGACGTCTGTCCGATCTGCAAGGCGCCGGCATCCAAATTCCAGGAGCAGGCAGAGGACCGCACCTGGGCTGCTGAGCACGTAGTAGGAGTCGCACAGGGCGCTCCGGATGATATCATTGCAGACCTTCGCTCGAACTTCGAGGGCGAGTGCTCCGAAGTAGGCATGTACCTCGCAATGGCGAGAGTCGCTCACAGAGAAGGCTATCCGGAGATCGGACTTTACTGGGAGAAGGCAGCTTACGAAGAGGCAGAGCATGCGGCGAAGTTCGCAGAGCTCCTCGGCGAAGTGGTTACCGACAGCACGAAGAAGAATCTTGAGATGAGAGTTGACGCAGAGAACGGCGCGACCGCAGGCAAGTTTGACCTGGCGAAACGCGCGAAAGCGCTGAACCTCGACGCGATCCATGACACCGTACATGAGATGGCGCGCGATGAGGCGAGACACGGCAGAGCGTTCGAGGGACTGCTGAAGAGGTATTTTGGCTGATGAATTTCGGCTGAAGAGATATTTCGGCTGATGAACTTCTGCTGACAAGGCTGGCACAGGCGGAGCACAGCTTTCGCCTCGATAGAATAAAGAATCGGATAGGGGGAGCCATCTCACCCTATCCTTTTTATGCGCTGGGCCGGGCAGGGTGTTTTGCGGCTAAAGCCGCCCCGGCTGCGAGAGGCGTTTTCCGCCTGATGCGCGAATTACATACCATAAAAGCCTCGACGCTCTACGCCCCGCTGCACCTGCGTTTCTATGGTATGTGCTTCACACGTTAAACGGCACAGTCTGCACATATTATTTCTTAACTATTCTTTAAAACACAATATGTATCCCATTCGGGCTCATGATCAGATCGGTCAATTCTTCGCAGCTCAATGATAATAAATTGTTTTTCAGGTCAAAAAGACGCATCCCCAATACTGCTATATTTCCATCAGTACCAGAGCTTAAAATTGCCTTTATGTGTTCCCTGTCCAAAAGAATATTTTCCCGTTTCAAAACCTGTACAAGCCTGGGCGTACTGAACACAGAAATTTTACTTTCACAGTACCGCTCCCATCTTTTCCCAAACATGACGCCAAACTTGCCTGCAGCACCTCTGTCATCCGTAATCACACAATACTTTCCATCCTCTTCACCCGGTAAATCCGACAATATATATAAGCAAATTGCAATCAATTCCTCCCCCAGATTATCTCCAGGCTCCTTATTTGCTCTGATTGTCTTAAAAAAACGTTCATACACATTACCATTCCCCAGATTTTTGCCCTTAATAATTATATCTGTCAGAGCACTATCCCGATCCATCGTCGTTCTGATCGTACTCACCGGATTTTTAATCTCTCTGGCAGCCCAGATCAGACATTCATTTATTTTTTCATTTGCAGCAAAGCACTGAGCCATAGCGAAGTACAAATCTTCTTCATAAATAAGCAAACTGGTAATTCCAGATACTTTTATCATCCTCAGGTATTCCACATATTCCCGATTCAAAATACCGCTGTGCGAAGCAAGCTCCATTAAAACAGTCTTGGTTATGATAAAAACTGCATCTTGCATTTCCATGTATTTTAATAAGTAAGAATTCTCCGGATCCTTCAGCTTTGCATGCCTCCGAAAGGAACAGGCATCATAAAAAAAGCATCTCCGTTTCTCAAGGATATGTTCCGAAATCATCTCCTTATCCACAACCACAAAGGACATAATTTCATCAATATTAAGAGGAATGTCTGTATAAGCAACCTCCGCCATCCATCATTCCCCCTTTATCTCAGAATAAAGCATGCGGATATTACGCAAAACCAATTCCAATGTCCTGCTGTCTGTATATCCTTCCTGAATATATTCCCATCCGAATCGCTCCACTGCTGCTTCTAAATGAGGATAATCATTCCTTTGGGTCGCGTCAAGAATACTGACATCCAGCCATAGTCTGGAAAAATCATCTTTGATTCTACCAGAATCCATATTTAAAAGATCTTCCGTAATCTCGCTGCTTTCAGATAACTCCAGCTCATAGCATCGAATCAACACTGCCATATAAGGAGCCTGATAGTAATTCATCAGACGAATCAGCGTATCCTCTTCCAGACCATTTGACTCATTTTTAAATTTCTGATACATGAAGCGAAACCCCGTTTCCGGCATCAAAAGTGTCCCCGCAAACAAGTTTGCAGAAAGCTCCTCTTCCTGTTCATAGTATTGTTCACTTGCGAATTCCAGTTTTGACCGAAACTCCCGTTTTTGAAACAGAACATGATAAACCTCGTGGCATAACGCAAAATTTACATTCACTTTTGGCAAAGAACTATTCAACACAAGATATCCAAGCGCATCTCCTTTATAGCTGAATGCACCAATTTCTTTATCCGCGAAAGGCATTTCCATCACCAGAAATCCCTTTCTTTGAAAAGAAGGACGTACAATCTGCATAATATTCAGAACATCCTGATCGCAATTCATTCCAACAAAGGAATAGTATTTTTTTACCAGTGCTTCCATATCCGCTCTGTTTGTGCTGCTAAATTGGATAATCCTTCTAAAACGTTCAATATTCATCTCTATTCTCCGGACAGATTTAAAAATCGCTGCTTTGCGCTCATGATTTCGTCTACGTTCTCCATCAGCCGAATTAATTTTCCGGCAAATTCTTCCTGTTTTTCTGTCGGATCCCCGGCATAAAATTCAATTCTTCCCGTCATATAGTCCTGCTTCTTTGGCACAGTGAAAGGTTCCTGCAGGAAAAATTCCATATTCTTTCCTAAAGCCATCGCTATCTTTTCCATGTCCACACCAGTTACATCCTGAGCCCCCGTTAGAATACGAGATAACTTTTTAGCGTCAATCTCTGCTTTCCGGCTCACATAAATTTGCTTAATTTTCATTTGAGACAAATAAGTATTTACATTCTCAATATATTTTGTCATACCAGCCACTCCTATCCACGGTTTATCTGATTCCATTATACATCCTCTTTACTTTTTTTCAAGGAAAATCTCTATATTTAAGATAATTTCTATTTCATTTTTTCTTCTATCTCATCTATAGCATTCTATTTCTCCGAATTTCTCTCATATTTTGACATAATAATACAATTGAAAGCCAAGTGCGGCTTTAGCCGCAAAACACCTTGCCCGGCCCTGCGCATAAAAGGCGAAGCAGCTCCCCCATGCTGCTTCGCCCTGTCCGACTTTCTGCAAATTTACGCTCATAAGTGATGGAATCAGTGATGGAACAGCCGGATCCCTGTGAAGGCCATCGCCATTCCATATTTGTCGCAGGTCGCAATGACATCCGCATCGCGCACGGAGCCGCCCGGCTCGGCGATGTATTTCACGCCGGATTTGCGGGCACGCTCAATGTTGTCGCTGAACGGGAAGAACGCGTCGGAGCCAAGCGTGACATCCTGCATCTGGTCAAGCCACGCACGCTTCTCTTCCTCAGTGAACACCTCCGGCTTCTCGGTGAATACCTTCTCCCAGGCGCCGTCCGCGAGCACGTCCATGTACTCCGCGCCGATGTAGACGTCAATCGCGTTGTCGCGCTCCGCGCGGGTGATCTGATCGGAGAATGGCAGATTCAGCACCTTCGGGCACTGACGCAGGAACCAGTTGTCCGCCTTCTGGCCTGCGAGCCTCGTGCAGTGCACCCTCGACTGCTGGCCCGCGCCGATGCCGATCGCCTGACCTCCCTTGACGAAGCAAACGGAATTCGACTGCGTATACTTCAGCACGATCAGCGCAATCTTCATATCCGCCAGCGCGTCCGCCGGGATGTCTTTATTTTTCGTCACGATGTTGGAAAGCAGCGCGTCGTCAATCGGCAGCTCCTGGCGTCCCTGCTCAAACGTCACGCCGTAGACCTGCTTGTGCTCAATCGGATCCGGCCGGTAATTCTCGTCAATCTGGATGACGTTGTAATTGCCCTTCTTTTTCAGCCCCAGAATGTCCAGCGCTTCCTGCGTATAGCCCGGCGCAATCACACCGTCGGATACCTCACGCTTGATCAAAAGCGCCGTATCGCGGTCGCAGACATCCGAGAGCGCGATAAAATCTCCGAACGAAGACATCCGGTCCGCGCCCCTCGCCCGCGCATACGCGCATGCCAGCGGCGACAGGTTCTCATAATCATCCACCCAGTAAATCTTTGCCAGGGTCTCGGTCAGCGGAAGTCCAACCGCGGCGCCCGCCGGAGAAACATGTTTAAAGGAAGTCGCCGCCGGAAGACCGGTTGCCGCCTTCAGCTCGCGCACAAGCTGCCAGCCGTTAAACGCATCCAGAAAATTAATGTAGCCCGGCCGACCGGAGAGCACCTGAATCGGCAGGTCACTCCCATCCGCCATATAAATCCGCGACGGCTTCTGATTCGGGTTACAGCCATATTTCAAAGCAAGTTCTTTCATGGGAATTCATCCTTTCTTCGATTTTGTTTCATTCATTTACTTTTTTAACAGTTACTACTCGCTGCACACTTCGTACAGATATCCATGATTCGTATTTCTCAATCATTTTTCTCTGATTCGCATGCCCACTCGATTATCATTTCCCGATTACCGTTCCTGATACACATATGCTCAAGAGTATCCGTCCCTGATATCCTCTGTAAACTACCCCTTCGCGGGGCATGCCAAAGCTAATGAGCATTCCGCTTTATCATTCAATTACTTCTGATTCTTATTTACAATCCTCGTCTCATACGCGCCGGTCACGATATCGATATACCGCACGAACAGGGATACCTTATTGTCCTCGTTCAGGCTGCTCCAAAGCAGATCCGTGCACGCGTCAATCGCGTCCGGAATCGCCACGCGCTTCGGCTCACCCTCAAAGCTCGGCAGCGGATTGTCGTCTTGCATATACGTGTGAATGAATCGCCCTTCCCCGGCAACGGCATTCTCATACGAGTACGTATAGCGGTCACACGCCTCGGGATTGCCATTCGCGCTCTTCAAGATCGACATTTCAAACCCGAACTGTCCGTTTTCTACCGTGAGGACGCCGGAGATCCGCGGCGTATAGTTCGGCGCGTCCGGCTCAAATTCGCGGCAGCGCAGCGACTGTTCGAAGGTCAGCTTCCCCGCGCCCATTCCATCGTAAATCGTATCCGTCTGGTCGCCGTTCGTCACGATCGTCTTCGTTCCCAGAACCCGCACCGGCGCGTAAATAATCAGGCTCGGATCCTCCAGCTTCGCCGGGTCAAACGCCTGCGTGCGGATGCCCTCGCCATCCTCCACAAACACTCGGTTCCTGCTGTTTCCGCTCCGGCCCATGATAAAGTATGCCGTGACCGCTTTCGTGCCATCCTTCGTCCGGCCGATCACAATTCCTCTCCCCGGGTAGCTGTTCGATTTCAATTCCTTTTCCAGGTTCAGCAATTCCATCCGCGCATTCCTCCTCCTCGCATCATGCAGGGCTTTTTCTGCCCCATACATAATAAATAATGTGCTTTACATAACTTCGCAAGCATCATTCCTGTAAAGCATACCATGCAGCAGTTTTCGCTGCACCACCACGTTGTAAAAGCGTATTTGCTTCGCTCCTTCGGAATCTGCATTTCGCTTCAGTCGGCACAAAACGCTTTTACAGCAAAAAACCGCCCGGCAAAAAATACTCTTTTGCCCAGACGGTCGACTCATCTACACTCATACTCCCCTGTGGTCACCCACTTCCGTCAGTTGTATGAGTACCTACACCTTATCATTCTTTCCGGGGAAATGCAAGCTTTTTTTGCAAAACAGCCAACCGTTTTACCTCCGATTTTTTACTTTTCTTACGGATTGAATCCTTTTTATGCGATGCTTCCGCTGATCGCGCTCCACACGTCGCTGGTCTCGTAGCCGAGCCGCCAGCAGGCGATGCCGCCGAGCTCGTACTGGCTGACGAGAGCCGCGCGCGCGGCGACGGAGGCGGCATCTTCGAGCCAGATCTGGCAGAGACGGCCTTCGGAGTCGGTCCACTCGGCGTACTGCTGGCCGGTGCTTTCATCGTAGGCGGATGTCAAGCCCAGGCTGGCGAGCAGCTCCTGTGCTTCCGCCATGGTGACGACCTCGCTGATGACTGTCGAGGTTTCGTCGGACAGGGTCTCCGTGTACCATACTCGGGAATAGAACGGAATCGCGCTGATGATTTTTTCCTTCGGTACCTCCAGAAGCATATTCTGGATGCCGGTCTCTTCGAATTCGAGAGACGCCACGCTGCCGGCCTCAGAGCCGACATAGTGCTCATCGTAGCCCATCATAATCACGTAATCGCAGACGATGCCCAGCTCTTCCCGGTCATAATAGGTCGAGTAATCCATCGGCACCGGGACGTCCACAGACAGGATGATTCCGTTTTTGCGGCAGAGGATCGACAATTCGCGCAAAAACTGGACGTAATCATAGCCGGATTCCTGAGCGATGCTCTCGAAATCGATATTGATGCCGTCAAAGCCCAGCTCCAGCGCCTGGGAGATCAGATAGTTCTGAACCGTCTGGCGCGAGGAGCGGGTAGCCAGGAGCGTGGAGGTGCTGACGTCTTCGCTGAAGTTGCTGACGAGCGCCCATACCTGAAGCCCGGCGTTGTGCGCCTCCTCGACATACGAAGCGCTCGCGTAGGACAGCACCGATCCGCTGTTGTCGCTCAGATAATACCAGGTCGGGGAAATTACATTCGCACCGGTCACGTCCGCAATGTCCTCAGAAAGATTGTCATTCATCGCAGCATAATTGATCTGATGGAACACCAGGTTCACCTTGCTTTCCAGACGGATACTTGAGTAATCCGCCTGATAATAAGTATCGCGCACCGTTTCTTCGATGTTCGTCAGATATTTATTTTTGATATAACCAATGTATCCATCCGCGGTGACGACCTGCGACCAGTTCTCAAGCTGCTCCAGCACGGTGACCTGCGCGCCGCCCTCTACATCAGTCAGGATCTCGCTTTTGATTCCGCCGCGGTAGCGCACAACGCAGTCCTTCCGGACCTCAGCTGTCGTCACCGTCTCACTGCCCGATGTGATGACGACACGCGCCGGAGACTCGCAGGTCTCAAAATGCAGGTTCGAATACTGCTGCAGAAAATTCATCGCCACGAACATGCCGGACGAGGTGGTCTTCACAATCTCATAGCCCGCGTCGAAGCTCTCGCCGTCAATCGTGTAGGACGAGGTGTTCACCCCGATCTCAAAGACCTGATCCGCGGTCGTAAAGAGCATCAGCGCCTCGGACGAATCCCAGTAAAAGCGGGAATTCAGCTCGCTCTGAACGAGGGTATAGTCGATGTACACATTTCCGCTGACAATCAGCGCACGCTCCTGCGCGATATGGTCGTCGATAATCACAGCCGCCACCGTCTCCCCCTCGATTCCCAGAGTCGGCTCGGTCGTTCCCTCCGCAAAGCCAAAATAAGATTCCGAGCTCATACGCTCGGAGCTCGGCATAAATTTCTGAACACATACGAGAACAATCGACAGGAGCCCGGCCACGGCAATCAGCCGCGCCAGCCTCCGAAATATTTTATTCTTATCCATCATTGCTGTACTTCCCCCTTATATTGTCCTGGATTCCGCAGGGAATCCAGGACGTAGGCCGCGCTTCGCGCTTTGCGCGATTCCGTTGCGCGGCTCTCCTTGATTTGTCATGAATTCCTTCAGGAATTCATGACGCAGGCCGCGCCCCTCGCCGGGTTATGTCCACAATCTTCGATTGTGGATGTGGGCATCCCACACTTCGTGCGGGATATGTCTCGCGCTTTGCGCGATTCCATTGCGCGGCTCTCTTTTCCACAGTATATCAGTTTCTACAAAATCCGTCATTATTTTTGAGCGATTCTTCTCTAAAAATTAAGAAGTAGCACAATCGAACTTGTGCTGCTCTGACCGGGTCAGGGAAACAGCGGCCAGACCTTCCTCCTTTCTCTTCGTTGAGATGGTACAGGGGATGAAGCTGTCAGGTACCGAAACAGCCCGCAGGTTTCATCCTCTGATATCGTGCATCCTTACAGACGGATTTTTACGAAATTGATATCGGTGATTTTTTTCTGGTCGTCGCCGATAAAGTCCCGCATATAGCCGCCCTCCCCGGCGAATATGCAGGCGCTGACGATTTCGTTCGCATGACAGCGTCGGCCTTCCAGATATAAATGTGTTCCGGCCATCTCATAGCTGCGCAGCTCTTTTTTCAAAAGTGCAGCCGGACAGCCATTGTTTTTGGGATTGATCCGTTTGTTCATAAGTACCTCTTTTTCACAGACAGAAAAGTCCGGAGATGCTTGTGATATATTTCCATGCTTTTTATGCCTGTATTTTCTGTTGCAATTTTAAGGAAAGTTTATTATACTGAAACTGTACAAAGGAACCGTACGGAAGCCGAAAGCTCCGTCCTGGTTCTTTCACAGAAAGGGTATACAATCTGCTTGCGGCCGGGAAGTACAGCAACGGTCCAGGTTTTCCCTCCTTTCTTTTTTGTGTATATCCTTTCTGTTGTGTATTATATATAATGAGAGTTTGCTTTGCAAGTATTTTGTGCTCTTGCAATTGTTTTTCTGCATTTTTTACAAAATACGTGAGGGATGGTTCCTCCATTTTTTTGCAATCTTGACGAAACATAGGTTTCACTGATTTTTTCCCCGTTTTGGCAACGGGCAAATTGATCTGCCTCAAGCCTCGCCTGAGAAGAGCGTGAAGCCTCAGCCTGCCACAGGCAGATATAGTCGGCAGATATGTGAAATTTAACCACTTTACATTTGGTGCGAAATGCGTATAATGTAGTATAATCTTTTGCGAACCATGCGGGGCAAGTATGTAAAGGATGTGATTGGATGAGGATTGAAAAAATTAATGACCGACAGCTTCGCTGTACACTGACGACGGAAGACCTGGCGAGCCGCAATATTAATCTGAAAGAATTTGCCTACGGTTCTGACAAGGCGAGAGAGCTTTTTCAGGATATGATGACCGTTGCCGCCCAGGATTTCGGATTTGAGGTGGACAATATCCCTCTTGTGATTGAGGCGATTCCGGTTTCGATGGATACGATTATTCTGATCGTTACAAAGGTCGAGGACCCGGAAGAGCTGGATACCCGTTTTTCGCGCTTTTCCCCGGAGAGCTCCTCATCGGAGAGCGGGTTTTCGTTCGCGGATCTCCGGGAGCATATCGAGGGGGCCGATGACATCCTGGATCTGATCCGGCGGATTTCTGAGGGACGCAAGTCTTCTTCTGAAAAGAACTCTCCTGTCAAGGAGCTTGAGGATTCCACAAAGGATGCGGATGTCACGGATCCGGAGAGCACGCCGGATCTGATGCGGGCTTATTCGTTTCAGACACTCGACGATGCGATCCGCGCAGCGCAGGTTCTGGATGCGGTCTACGACGGACCGAACTCCCTGTTTAAAAACAATGAGGATGGCTCGTTTTATCTCGTGCTGAAGAATGCTTCTGTTCCTCCGGCGCAGTTTAATAAGGCATGTAATATTCTTTCTGAGTACGCCGTTCCCTGCCACGCGACAGCCGGCATGGAGGCCTACTTTAAGGAGCATTTTGAGACCATACTCGCAGAGCATGCGCTGCACAGCCTGCGAGCGATTTCATAGAAGGAAAACAAAACAGGGCGCCGCCCCACAGCAGATTCATCTGCATGGGATGGAGCCCTGTTTTTTGTTGCACAGGAGCCGGGCAAGGTATATGCGAAGCGTGGGATGCCCGCGCCCCACAATCGAAGATTGGGGGCATAACCCGGCGAGGGCTTATCCCATGCGAAGCGTGGGATGCCTCCCGGCGAGGGCAGTTTGCTGCCGGATTGCTTCTACATTCTATAATATCCAAAGGCTCTGTCTGCGCTCCGCTGCCGTCCGCGCGAAATGAATGAATGTCCGATGGATGCCTGACGCCGTGCTTCGCACTCTCAATGCCGACGCCATCACATCAATGGCGCCATGATTTTCAGCACGTGCCCGGCGAGTTTGCGCGTGATTTTGTCATGGCGGATGTCGAAGTCCGTCACGAGCTGACTCTCCACCACCGTTCTTTTAAAATCCTCCTCGATCTTCTGGATTTCCGGCACTTTGTAGAGGAATACCGCGCACTCGAAGTTCAGATACAGGCTGCGGTAGTCCAGGTTGATGGCTCCGACGACGCCCTTTTCGTCGTCGCTGACCACAACCTTGGAATGGATGAAGCCGGGCGTATATTCGAAGATGCGCACGCCGGAGCGGACCAGGATTTTATAGTAGGAATGGGCCAGCGCGAACGCGTACTTTTTGTCCGGTATGTGAGGCAGGATAAGCTTGACGTCGACGCCCCGCTGTGCCGCGTAGATCAGCGCCTGCAGCAGCTCGTGGTCAGGGATCAGATAGGGCGTCATGATGTGGACATATCTGGTCGCGCTGTTCAGAATTTCCAGATAAACCCGCTCCGCGGTCTGTGTCTCGGCCAGCGGGTTGGTCGCGTAGGGAAGCACAAAGCCCTGCCCCGTCGTTTCCACTGCCGGAGCTTCCTTGAGATAGACCGCGATGTTTTCCAGATTTTCTGAGGTATCCCACATTTTCAGAAACATGACGGTAAAGCTCTGCACCGCCTCGCCGTGCAGCATAATCGCCGCGTCCTTCCAGTGCCCGAACCGCTCTTTCCGGTTGATATACTCATCCGCGAGGTTGACTCCCCCGGTAAAGGCAGTATGTCCGTCTACCACGACAATTTTCCGGTGGTCGCGGTTGTTGTAGCTGGTGGAAATGACCGGATATACCGGCGAGAAGACCTTACAGCGAATCCCGAGATTCTTCATCTGTCTGGAAAAGTCATGCGGGAGATTGCTCAGCTCGTTCATTCCGTCATACATCAGGCGCACCTCCACGCCCTCCCGTACCTTCTGCTCCAGGATCGCCTGTACACAATCCCACATATAGCCTTCTGAAATGATGAAATATTCCAGGAAAATGTAGTGTTTTGCCGCGAGCAGCTGTTTTTTCAGCTCCTCGAATTTTTCCTCCCCAGTGGCAAAATAGGTGACCTCCGTGTTGCGGCAGACCGGATATCCCTGCCGCTCCTGAATGTACCAGGCCAACTGTGCCACGCGGGAATCCTCAAACGACATCTCCCGCATGGTTTCCGCGTCCTGGTGCAGAAGCGCTCCCGTCTGCCGGTCGATTTCCTGCATTCGACCCGTCATCAGGCGCATGCCCGGCTGCAGCTTCAAATACAGATA
Source organism: Lachnospiraceae bacterium (assembly GCA_021202075.1). GTDB lineage: Bacteria > Bacillota > Clostridia > Lachnospirales > Lachnospiraceae > Choladousia. The sequence continues at coordinate 89,511 of JAJQDT010000096.1, forward strand.
CAGCAGTCCGCCGAAAATCGGGAAGAGCAGAACCAACGAGGCCCACGCCAGCTGGAAGGCCGGATGCTCCACGTGATTGATGATTAGCAGAAGCACCAGAAACGCGAACACCAGATGTCCGCCAAAAAACAGATAGATGTACTGCGCTACATAGCGAATCACCAGAAACAGCAGCAAAAGCTCTGTCAGAAGGCAGAGTACCAGAATCCCGCTTCGCCCGAAAACGACCTGCAGGACGCCCCGTTTGCCCCGATCCACGGATCGGTCCGTCATATCCTTTACTTTACTGAGCTGTTCGTTCATACTCTCTCCCCATCTCCTGTAAAAACCACATTTTTGAATGCCCTTATCTAAAGGGATTGCGGTCGACTTATTTTAAAAGCCGCCCGAATGTTCCGGAACCGCCAAAGGCAGGCTGCGCTGAAGATTTTACCGCCTGCGATTCGCATAGCCGCCGCGGGAAGGGCGTATCATTTTGCGACAGCTCCCTGGCCGGTGGGTGCATCGGATAAGCCATTGGATTCGCGGCAATTTTTCAGTCCTCCTCCAGTACCTGTATTTCCAGATAGTCAAACGGAATTTCTTCGATAAAGCTGTCCTGGTAGAAGCGCGCTTTGCTATGCCGCTGAAAATCCGATATCGTTTTATCCAGCCAGATGGGCCGTTCCAAATCAAATTCATGGCAGATTTCATCCAGCCCGCGAAAGATTTTGTGCGTGCGCGTATCGTCGCTTTCTTCCGCATACACGGTATCCCGCAGCATATGATTGTCCTTCCAGATTTTTCCCCAAAGCTTGAACATAGGAACCCCTCAATCAAATTAATTAAAATACTCATATACCAGCGTGGAAATGTTTTTAATCCGCTGGATTGCCGTGTCGGAGCTGCTCCACCCATTCGAGAGCACGACAAGAATATAATCGCACTCATCCGAATAGATGATGGCCGCGTCATTCTGCGTGTCGCTCATCTCGCCGGTTTTGTTTCCGCAGAGAACCCCATCCGGCAGACCCGCCGGAATCTTGTAGCGCGTATTCTGCGCCAGAAGCATCTCTTCCATCTCATTGCTTTGTGCGCGGCTCATCCAGGTGCGCCGGTAAATATCCTCGAGCAGCGCTCCCACATCCTTCGCGGCCACCTGATTGATGCCCTCGCCGGAATTTGTCGCCGAATTGCTGAAGCCGTTATATTCCACGGTCATCTCGCTGTAGCCGTGGCTCTGTATGAATTCATTCACCTTCGCGATTCCGTCCGCGTAGCTGGAATCTCCCAGAATATACAACAGCTGGTTGGATGCCGTATTGTCACTGTTGCTGATCATCAGATTCACCAGAGACATAATTTCATCTGTCCGCTCCAGCTCGCCCTCGTCAAACGCGGTATACACCGTTCCCATGATAAAAAGCTTCATCACGCTCGCGGATTTCATGGGCTCATCATTGATGACAAAGCTCTCATCCGTGTCAAGATTTTTTACATAGACCGACCAGCTGCCGTCATAGTCTTCCACCGTCGCCCGGACCAGCTGCTCCAGCTTCTCCATTGTCCGCTCCTGCTGCCACGGGTACAGCCCTCCCGAATACCAGGTAAACAGCCTGCCGCACGACCAGGTCACCGGAAGGGTCGGCCGCAAATCCGTATCCGAGGCCGCCATCGGCGCCTGGAATTCGTTTCCCGTCTGAATCTCCCAAATCTGGCTACGTACCGCGCGGTGAATTTCAGCAGTGAGATCCACTTCGGTCTCTGTCTCGGTTTCCGTCTCAGCCTCTGTCTCGGTCTCCGTTTCAATGCCGGTCATCTGCGCAATCCGCAGCTCCAGCTCATCCGGCACCGTCAGCGCGGATGAGGAGGCTGCCCCGGCCTCTGTCGTATCTTCGGCGGCGGCTTCGCCCGCGCTTTCACTCGCAGCAGTTTTTCCCGTTTCGTTTTCCGTCGAATCTTCGGCAACGCTTTCTTCCGTTTCGGATTCTGCCGCAATGGCGGCGACCGCTTTGCCCGCGTTTCCCTTCTTTGAAGCAGCTTCTGTCTCAGCCGCATTGGGGGCGGCTTCACCTGAAGTGGCTGCCTCCGTCTCGGATTCTGCCGCAACAGCGGCGGTTTTGCTCACTGCGCTCTCCCTGGCGGCAGCTCTCAGTATCCCCATACCCACGCAGGGACTGACAGGGCTCCCTCCCGACACTGCAGCAATCAACAGTGCAGGTAAAAGCAGCCTTACCGGAATCCCGATTCTTTTTTTCTTATTTCGCGGTGATTTTTCCATAAAGCCTCCGTCCCATATCTGCGGTTTCACTTCCGTTGCAGCATACTGCATGCTTCGCTCTGATCGCCCTCGCAGAAAATTCTCAGCCTGCCGATGCCTCATCGTCATCCAGGGTAAAAACTCGTAATAGCGGTTATCCCCACCGAAAATATCATTATATTCCAGGATATTATACTCATTCACCAGCTTGTAATAGGGAGATTCCTCATCGTCCAGCTCGTAAAAGTTCCCGTCCGCGCCCCAGTAGCCGACGGAATTGAGCACCGGTATCTGCTCGCTCAGATCCAGCAGATACTCCTGGTAGCCGGTCATCGAAAGCCCCAGCCGGTCCGCCATGATGCTGTACAGATAGTTCAGGCTGGTCCCCTCGATGATCTCCTCCTCAATATCATAGTTCGCCCAGATAATAAACGGGATCTTGTATTTTTCCATCAATTCCTCGCTGGTCAGATCCTCCTCCGTACCGCCGAGCAGATATTCATACGCGCCGTCGCCGATATCGGGCTGATGGTCGCCGAACATCACAATCACTGTCGGGTCGTCCACGTCCTCAAAGTATTCCACCAGGCTCTTGAACGCGTCATCGGTCGCCTTGACCAGGTTCACATAGATTTCCGCCCGCGTCGTGCTGAATCCGGTGTTCAGCACTTCAATCGACATGGACAGATTTTTCGTGTTTGACGAATAATAACCGCCGTGGTTCTGAACCGTGACATTGTAGGAAAACAGCGGCTGCCCGGAATCAAGGTTCGCCTCATACTCCAGCGTAATCCGGTCAAACAGCGTCCGGTCCGAGATGTAATTCCGGATTTTATAAGGGTAGCTGAAATCATCCCGCGTGTAATAGGTGTCAAACCCGATCTGCGGGTACACAATATTCCTGCGGTAATTCGTGCCCCGGTACGGGTGCATCGCCAGCGTATAATACCCGAGCGTTCCAAGCTGCGAAGCCAGCGACGGCAGATTTCCCCGCACAAACAGGTTAAATCCGACCGAAGAGGCAGGCAGGAACGCCATCGTATTGCCCGTCAGAAACTCATATTCCGAATTCGGCGTGTTAGCGCCGAAAATGGAGGCGTATGCAGTGCCCTTGATCGTATTTTCCGTCAGGCTGCGAATATATGGCATATAATCCTCGGAGAGCTCCAGGCCGTTCCCGATGTCCGTATAATCCGCCCAGGACTCATTCATAATAACAATGATATTCGGAGTCGCGGTCTCATCGGAGGTGTCGCCATCCGCGGCAGCGCTATCCGCCGCGTCATCTCCGTCATCTGCCATGGCGCCATCATCAACCGCAGTGTCTCCGTCTGCGCCATCTGCGCCGCCATCGTCCGCGTCATCCGCCACGTAGTCCGCCGCGATCTCCCTCACAGCCTCCAGCGAGTATCCGTCCGGCTTATCCACGACCATATAAAAGCAGGTGACAAGCGTCGTAAACAGCATATCGTATTTCTTATAGCGAAGCTGATGCGTAAAGCCCTCCGAACGGATATCATGATCCTCCAGGAACGTTGTTTTCCCGCACAGATAATAATAGCCGCCCGCCAGCATCACAAATACCGCGAGGAAAGCTCCGCGCGCCGCCAGCGGCATCATCCGGCCTCTTTTAAGCTTCAGACTGATCGTACAGATCAGAAACGTAAACAGAATCTCCATGACCATATACCAGTCAAGGCTGTATGTATATTCCGAGGCCACCGTCGCCGCCGTGCTAAGCGAAAACAGGTCGCCGGCCGAAATCGCCATCCCCCGGAAGGAAATAACAAAGCAATTGGCAATCCCCAGCACCGCGACTGCCACAGCGTAAATAATAACCGAAAATCGGATGCTGCCCGTCAGCCCGAACAAAATCCCCTGCACCAGATACAAAAACGCGAATGTGAGCGCAAGGGCAATTTTATCCAACGCAAAAAAGTCTATATTGTACTTATCCGCATTTAAGTAAAGAAGCGAAAAATAAACCGCAAACGGCGCGATCAAAAACCAGACCCAGGAAAGAATGCGGTTGATCCGGTCGCTCAGTTCATTTGTCACCAGCCAAAGCGAAATCAGCGCGGCGGATAAAAGCATAATCTCATACGTTCGTACGCTCATCAGGATGGATTTTGTTCCGTCCGACGAATACAGCTTCGGATGGGTGCAATAATAAATCAGCATTCCCAGTGTAAATAAAATCGGCGCCGCCCTGAAAAAATGCTTTTTCCCGGAAATTTTTTCAGAAAGCAGGCGAGCCTTCTCTGTCAGTACAGCCATTTTCTGCCAAAAAACCTCCTGCGCAAAGCCCGTCCGGACAAAATCAGGATTTGGTCGGCTTTGCTCCTTAGTAACTATCATTAACTATCATACCTGTGTCAGAGATCCCGTCGATATCCGGCATATATCAAGATAAGCATGGCCATGAAAATTATACTTCGCACAGGACACAGCCTGCGTCCGATATCAAACATGTCTGACATATATCATTGTGAGCCACGCCCGGTATCAAAAACAAATCCACATACAAGGAGAGATATCATGAAACGCACAAGTGCTCTCACAACATCCCTCCCTCGAATTTTAAGCTGCTTCGTAAGCGTTTCCGCACAAAAGCAACACATCCTGCGGCATCTCTTGATTGGTTGCGCATCCTACGGCAGCCCTACAGTCTCTTTTGCAGCTCTTCTCTCTCTTTTTCATAGCCCGGCTTGCCAAGCAGCGCGAACATATTTTTCTTGTAGCTCTCAACGCCCGGCTGATTGAACGGGTTCACGCCCAGAACATACCCGCTCACGCCGCAGGCGAACTCGAAGAAGTAAAACAGCTCGCCCAGATAGAACTCATCCTGCTTCGGAATGCTCACCATCAGATTCGGCACGTTGCCGTCCGTGTGCGCCAGGATAGTTCCGTTCATGGCGCTTTTATTTACAAAATCCACGGTCTTTCCCGCCAGATAATTCAGGCCGTCGAGGTCCACCGGCTCCTCGCCGATCGTAAGCGTGCACCGGGACTCCTCTACATTGACCACTGTCTCAAACATGATACGGCTGCCGTCCTGGATAAACTGACCCATGGAGTGGAGATCCGTCGTCAGATCTACCGAAGCAGGGAAAATTCCCTTCTGGTCTTTTCCTTCACTCTCGCCGTACAGCTGTTTCCACCATTCAGACACATAGTGCAGGCTCGGCTCGTAATTGGCCAGCACCTCGACCGACTTGCCCTTTCTGAGCAGGATGTTGCGGATGGCCGCGTACTGAAGGGCGTCATTTTCCTCAAACTCCGCTTCCAGCGCGCGCTTTCTTCCGGAAGCGGCGCCCTCCATCAGCTGATCTATATCTGCACCGCTGACCGCGATCGGCAGAAGGCCTACCGCCGTCAGTACGGAAAAACGTCCACCGACATCGTCCGGCACTACGAAGCTCTCGTAGCCCTCCTCTGTCGCAAGATTCTTCAGCGCACCTCTCGCCTTGTCCGTCGTCGCGTAAATCCGCTTCGCGGCCTCAGCCTTGCCATACTTGTCCTCCAGCATCTTCTTAAAGATGCGGAACGCGATCGCCGGCTCCGTCGTCGTACCAGACTTGGAAATAATATTGACGGAAAAGTCGCGGTCTCCGATGACCTCGATCAGATGCTGCACATAGGTGCTGCTGATGCTGTTGCCCGTAAAATAAATCTCCGGCGTCTTCCGGATCTCTTTGGAAACATTGTTGTAGAAGCTGTGGCGCAGAAACTCAATCGCTGCCCGCGCACCCAGATAAGAGCCGCCGATCCCGATGACCAGCAGAACCTCGCTGTCGCTCTGGATCTTTTCCGCCGCCTTTTTAATACGGCCAAACTCTTCTTTGTCATAATCCACCGGGAGGTCCACCCATCCGAGGAAATCGTTGCCCGCTCCCGTCCGGGACGTCAGCTCATCCTTCGCGGCCGCCACAATCTTTTTCATGGAAGCCACTTCGTTCTCCGCGACAAACCCGGCAGCCTTTGAATAATCAAATGTCACTTTACTGCTCATGTCCACATCTCCTTTTATCTTTGTTTGTTTTTCAGCGCGGCCTTATCCCGGTCAGTTTCCGCTTTGGCCCAGCCTTAACGCGTGCCGCCGGCACGCAGACCCATCCTGCATCCATACCCTCAGCCATGCGCACATGACATGAATCCGGATACTGACAACGCTTCTGCCTGCTTCACATACTGCGCTGCATTGTAAAAACCGATTGTTTCACGCTATTCACGTTCGGATTTCATTTTAGCAGACCATCCACAGTTTCGCAAGGGTTAATGCGCAGGAAATTCATTTCCATATGGGGCTCATCCGGAAAATCTGCCGTCATATGATGCTCACCCGGAAAATCCACTGCCATATGGGGCTCGCCCGGAAAATCTGCCGTCATATGGGGACTCGCCCGGAAAATCCACTACCATGCGCGCATCCGGAATATTCGCTGCCGTATGGAGCCATGTCTGGAAAATTCACTATTGTAGGAATGTCCGCCCATCAGCGGGACAAAAATTCATTCAGCACCTCGCGCACCAGCCGCTCCTGATCCTTCGGATCCATCTGGCGGAGCAGCTCCGCCCCCGATTGCTCCGCATCCGAAACGGCGCTCTCCCTCATCCCGGCTTTCATCCGGGCAAGATTATCCTGATTTTCATTTTTATCCTTTTGCTCCCGGGCCAGGGAATCTCTGCCTTCGCCCTTATCGCGTTGTGCCCGCAGGGACTCGATCCCATCTTTCTTAATCCGCGACAGCTCCGTTTTGTTTCTTTGCCCACGTACAGATGCTGCGACAGCCGTCTCCGCCTTCATCTGCCGCTTCGCCCGGCGACCTTCCGCCACAGAAACAATCGGTGTGCGCTCTGCCGTTGTCTCATATTCCATTTCAGGAAGCTCGTCCTCCTCACTGACCGAAACAATGCCACCATTTTCCAGGTAATCCGTCAGGCAGATCAGAAGCGCCCGGCTCCGGTATCCCGTATCCGCGATCCCATACGCGGCCGCCATCAGAAGCACTGCCCCGGCTCCAAGCCAGAAATAAACATTCCCGGCCACAACCGTCGCGCCGCCCTGCACGCGCGCCATCGTTCCCGCAAACGCGCAAAGCAGGCTCACCGCCAGGCATCCGCCGCCCAGCCGGGCAAAGCCATGCAGGCTTAAGCCAAATACCCGGTATTCAATCAGGTTTTTTTGAATCAGCGCCTGCACATCGCCTACCCGCTCATTCAGATGGCTGCAGTATTGAAACCGCTGCCGCAGCTGCTGCAAAAAACGTCCTTCCGGTTCCCCATTGTTTCTCGTATCCTTCAATAACCCCTCGTAAATCCGCCGCAAAATCATCTGACTGATCACGCCGACCACGCAGGCCGCCGCAAGCACGTAGAGCAACACATTTTTTTCCATGATGAATTGTAACATAGCTGTTTCCCCCTTTTAATGGAGCAAAGCCGGCAAAATCCTCACTTCGTTCGGACGGGCTTTGCGTAGGAGATAAGGAATCCTCCCGCAAGCGGTCTTCGCTCCGCTCCGGTCGGTGCCTGCGTCCTCGATTTTCTGCGAAAATCGGGACATGAACCGCGTGCCACTGGCACGCAGCACCCCTCCTTATCTCATTTTCCTCCCGGGAAGCGGTCTGGCGCCTTTTGCCGCGTTCTCTCAGGTGCCGCCATTATAGCCATAAAACGGGCATTTGCAAAGCAAAATCGTTCGACTTTTTCTCCATGGAATCTATTGTGAGGTTCAGAAAGGAAGGGTGGAAAATGGTTCTGAGATTCCCGTGAAGACTCCGTCTCCGGCATAGCGCGCTAATTTTGCAAAAAGAGATTGCGCAGCGGCAAAAATCATGCTATACTTTCCGCATGGAGGACGCAGACATGGCATACGACGCGAAGAAAAAAGAGTATCTGATGAAATACCTCGAAAAGCTGAAAGAGATCCGCTTTCGCGTAAAGCCCGAGGAATATGAAAAATACGAGGCCGCGGCAAAGGCGGCCGGATACCCGAGCATGCGGCAGTTTTATATCGAAGCTCTGGAGGAAAAGGTCGAGCGCCTGCAAAGCAAAGAGTCGACAGAACAGAGAATCTGCAGAGCGGAGAATCAGCAGAATAGCCAAAGTTAGCGCGCTAATTTTGTGCAGTCTGCCGATTGAAGTTTAGCGCACTATATTATACAATCATATCACCAGTTCGATTCTGCCCGCACCGGGGCTTTTGCATCGTGCTTTCGACAGATCAGTCAGAATCAGATTTCACCCGGACTTCTGATGCAGCCTGCCGACACAGCAGACTGGAATATGGGAGAGGAGGAGCCATGGAGGAAATGGGAATGACCGATTTACAGTTCAAAAGCTGGATAAAGCAAATCATCAGAGGGCTGAAGGACGCAAAAGAGGAGCCTGACAAAGAAAATACTGATAAAAAGATCAGCGAACTGCTTAAGGACTTAGAAGAAGATTTGCAGGGATAAACAGATGAAGGACCAAGATGCTTTCCTGACAAAATGAAAAAGCTGCAGCAGATTACTGCTGCAGCGCCAGCTTCAGAGCCTGTGCCAGCTGATCCGGACAGGATGTCGGTTTGAATCCGCAGCGAATGCCCTCAAGCTTTGCGATGGCGTCCGTCGCTTTCATCCCCTCGACGAGACGTGCCACCCCCTGCGTGTTGCCGGAGCAGCCGCCCAGGAATTCTACATGTTTGATGGTCTCACCATCCATGTCGATGTGAATGTTCTGGGAACAGACACCTTTTGGCCTGTAATCCATAGGAAAGTCTCCTTTCTGTATTTTCTTATGTGAGTATATCCTTTTTTCCGGGGATATTCAAGCTAAATTTCTTCCAGGTGCGAAAGCAATTACAAATGCCTGTTTTACATGCGGCAGCCATAAATGTCTGATCAGGATATGACAGCAATCATTCCTTACAATATAACTTATCGGAAGGAGAGGACGCTTGCGTACTCTCACCCGATAAGTTAGCGACAGAATCTTCAGATTCTGGAGCATTATGGGAAGTGGTTTTCTTCCCATAATATAAGTCACAGCAAGAATAAAGAAAGAATAAGAAAAGAGGACATTCAAATGAAGAACCATGTAAAGAAAGTCGGAATCATTGGAGCGATGGAGATCGAAGTAGAACGCCTGAAGGCAGATATGGCCATCACGCGCGAAGTCACAAAAGCACAGATGGTCTTCTGTGAAGGTACGCTGTCGGGGATGCCGGCAGTCGTAGTGCGCAGCGGCATCGGCAAGGTGAATGCTGCCGTGTGCGCACAGATTCTGGCGGATGATTTCGGCGTAGACTGTGTGATGAATACCGGCGTGGCCGGCTCGCTCGACGCGAACATCGATATCGGCGACATTGTGATTTCGACGGATGTCCTGCACCACGATATGGATGCGGTGAATTTCGGATATCCGCTCGGGCAGATTCCGCAGATGGATATCTTCTCTTTCAAGGCAGATCCGGATCTGACCGCACTGGCTGAGCGCATATGCCATGAAGTGAACCCGGAGATTTCCGTATTTCACGGAAGGATTGCCAGCGGAGACCAGTTCATCGCGGACAAAGAGACAAAGAACCGGATTGTCACGAACTTCGGCGGCAGCTGCACAGAGATGGAAGGCGCAGCCATCGCGCAGACCGCTTATCTGAACAGTATTCCGTTCGTGATTCTTCGCGCGATCTCTGATAAGGCAGACGACAGTGCTACCATGGACTATCCGGCATTCGAGCGGGAAGCAGCCTGGCACTGCGTCCGGCTGGTAGAAGGAATGCTCGCCCGGATGGCAAACGAAAAGAAATAATACTCCACAAAGCAGTTCTTTCTCCGTTTAAAAAATCCACACAGCTGTGGATCTGTCGCCAGATAACTCATCATCCTGCACAGCCTGATCTGCGAATCGCAGATCCTAAACGCCTCGCCGTAGTCCTCTACGGCTACGTTTTTAGAACCTGCGACTCACGAATTATTCGGCACAATCTGCATAAGCTCTTTTTCGACAGCTCCTAATGGGGTTGCGACCACATTTTTTCAATCCGCGTATCTGATAGTATGTGCCTGTGGCAGTTCCTCAGCTCCAGTATATCGTGACCAGATAAAAATTATCATCCGTATGATAGCGATAATTCCAGCTGGTCACGTCATTCTGGCGCATCAGATACTGTCCCGCGTCGTTTAACAGCGTTCCTTCGAAGAGCTCTGTCTGTGCTTCCTGGTAGGCCTCCTCGCTCCCGAACTTCATCATGATGCGCGACTCGCCTGTCTGGACCGATTCCATCAGCGCCTGATAGATCGTATCCCATTCAAAGTATTCATAATAATATCCGTTCAGTTTATAATAATCGTACGCATCCGAATTACACTCCGGCAATGCAATCGAGTCATCCGGCACATGTGTTTTAAAAAGATCATACTCCGTACAGCACAGATAATTGTAATTGATCGTGCTTTCTGTACTGTACTCTCCCATACCGCTCGCAAAGACCGGGTCTCCCCAGGTGACATCTACATAATAGTACGCTTCCTCCGCTTCAATCGCCGGAACCCCGGCCAGCGTCTCCTCAGACTGTTCCATCTCCGCGATGCGCACCATATTCCATCCATGATCTCCGCCGCTGACGGTCGTTCCGGTTATATACGTGCAGAACAGCCCCATCCGATGGAGGATATACTGAAACGCCTTCGAGTATCCGGCGCAGACGGAGGAATGATAGAGAAGAGCGCTCTGAATATTCTGTGAATCCGCACTGTCCGCGTCATAATCCGTCGTATCGATAATATATTCATAGACCGCTTTGATCTTCTCATAATCCGTCGCATCCGGAGGAATCTGTGCAATGCACGCATCCGCCGCCGCTTCAAGCTCCAGGCGCATGACATCCCGCTCCTCCGCTTCCACGGTTACATCAAAATGATATGTTACCACCGTCCCGGTCAGGCCAGATTCCTCCACCTGAGCGCTCGTGTCCGTCCAGAAAATCTCCGGATGATCTGCCAGAACCGCATAATACGTCTTCCAGAAATCATCCACCGACACTGCTGTCAGAAAATCCCCCGAATCCTCGTAGCGCATCAGATGAACGTAAATCTCCCGGTACGCTTCATGCAAATCCTCCGGCAGGTTATCATAATAATATTCCTCCACGGTAGAAGCATACCCCTCATCAGCCGCGGCCTGCTCCCACGTCGACTCACTGCCGGTCAGCTGATACTTCACCCGCGTCACAATTCCATATCCCGACAGCAAAAATGCACAGATCACCACCGTCACACACAGCACAAGAATGCTCGCAAACGTCTGCAGCCAGTGTCCATGCGGTGAACTCTCCCGGCGCACCCTCCCGCCCGGTCCGTCGCCATAATCCGGATCATAGCTGTGATTATGGCTTTGACTATAGCCATGATTATAGCTCTGATTATAACTCTGATTATAACTCTGATTATTATCCCAATTACAGCCCTGATTATAACTCTGATTATAGTCCTGAACTTGATTATAATCATGATTATTAAACTTCGTTTTCGATTTTCGTCCTTTTCTCATATGATTATTTCTCATTCGATTTTCCGTATTCGCTGTTTCCCTGCTCTTCCATCTGATATCATCTGCCATGATTCCATATCCATGTCCCTAACCCGTGTCATCTGCCATTCTACCATCATCTGACATGATTTCTTATCCACGTCCCTCACCCGTGTTATCTGTCATTCTATCATCATCCTGTCAAAATAGCCACAGGTAATTGTCTCCGACTAAACTCAGGCAGCATTTCCTGACCGGCCAGATTCAGGCAATTTTTCCTTTCCGATTGGGCCGGTGCTCCTCCCCGGCCCCCCAATATACCGCGTAATCCATTCAGATTCCCTGCGCATTCAGATGCGCGAAAGAAGGCTTTGTATCCTTACCGGAATCAAAACCCTGCCGATTTACTTCTATTCTATTTTCAGGATTATTCTCTTGACCGTATGCGTCTTATCCTTAATCCACCGAAATCCAGCCTCCGCCCGGAAAAACAGATGCTGCATAGTATGTAAATAGTAACTGCTCAGTACCTTCACAGTTACAGGAGAAAAGCCCATTTAAATAACTACTGTAAATGTACTACAAGTCCCGTATCAGTCAACAGGTAACCAGGTTCTGCCGCTTGAACTATCTCCCATATACAGGCAGCCAAATCCTGCCCCCTTTCCATCTGCCTGTATCAGGACGGCAAACAGCCTTGTCGGCATTTGCCTCGCACCGACCGTGAATCTCAGAACCAGATATCGCTTATTGTAATGTAGCAGCATTCTTCTGTTCCCATTCGCATATTGTAATGTAACAGCATTCCTCTGTTCTCATTCGCATATTGCAATATAACAATATTCTTCTGTTCTCATTTGCATATTGTAATATAACAGTATTCTTCTGTTCTCATTCGTTATTACAGATAAACAATATCCCGGCACTTTAAAATCATAAAAGCAGATGCAGAACCTCAAGAATCTCCAGAGAAGGACCGGACGAATGCAGGCGACTGTCGTTCTCCGAATGGCCATGCGCATTGTTGACGGTGACAGACAAATTGACATTGTCACTTATATCATACCACCTCTTTGGTAAATTATCAAAAGATTCTGACATTTTCTCATAAAAATTTTCAGGCTGATTTTTCCTGGCAAAAACAGACCGATTCTTTCTATATCTAAAAATTCCAGCCGGATTCTTTCCTTGACATTTTTATGAGAACGGGTAAACTGGATAAATAGCCTGACAGCAACGTCATCGAAGGATCAGGGCTTCTGGATCCGAGTTTCTGGATCAGAGCGTTCGGATCAAAGCTTTCGGCATAAATACACGACTGCGGCTATGAACATATGAACCTTCTGCATATGAATGAAAACAAATGGATTTAAATAAGGAGAACAGATTTTTATGAAGAGAATTGTCCTTACCGGCGGCGGCACCGCCGGACACGTGACACCTAATATTGCGCTTTTGCCCCGCCTGCGGGAGCTGGGCTATGACATTCATTACATCGGCTCTTATGACGGCATTGAAAAAGGACTGATTGAAGACCAGGGCGTCCCCTATTATGGAATTTCTTCCGGTAAACTGCGCCGCTATTTCGACCTCAAAAACTTTTCCGATCCGTTCCGTGTCCTGAAGGGATATTCGGAGGCAAAAAAGCTGCTGAAAAAACTGCGGCCCAATATTATTTTTTCAAAAGGCGGCTTTGTTGCGGTGCCCGTAGTACAGGCAGCGAAAAGCCTGCACATTCCGGTTATCATTCACGAATCGGATATGACGCCCGGGCTGGCTAACAGGCTCTCGATCCCGGCGGCTACAAAAGTCTGCTGCAATTTCCCGGAGACGCTCTCCTCTCTCCCGGAGGGAAAAGCTATCGTCACCGGCTCCCCCATTCGCGAAGAGCTCCACGCCGGCAATCGTCTCGCCGGAATGAAGTTCTGCGGTTTCACGGCAGAAAAGCCCGTTCTGCTCATCATCGGGGGAAGCCTTGGCTCCGTAGCGGTAAATCGGGCGATCCGCCAAATCCTGCCAGAGCTGCTGAAGACCTTCCAGGTGATCCATCTCTGTGGAAAAGGAAACCTGGACGAGAGCCTGACACACACCGCAGGATATGTTCAATATGAATATATTCAGAAAGAGCTGCCGGATCTGTTCGCCCTCGCCGATGTAGTCGTTTCCCGGGCAGGCGCCAACGCCATCTGCGAGCTTCTTGATCTGCACAAGCCAAACCTGCTGATTCCGCTGCCCGCTGCCTCCAGCCGCGGCGACCAGATACTAAACGCCCGTTCATTCGAAAAACAGGGATTCAGCGAGGTAATGATGGAAGAGGATATCACGCCCGAGCTTCTGCTCTCCAGGATTCAGACGCTCTATCAGAACCGCGGAACCTATATCAGCGCAATGGAGCACAGCGACGCCAGCAATGCTGTCGCAAAAATAACCGCTATGATTGAAGAACTTGTCGGGGTCTGAATTAGTTCGTCTGATAAGAAAAACAGAGCGAAACATAAACCTGTGTGTTACGCAGGCAATAAATTTCATTGTGTACCTCTGTAATCGAGCAGAGAGCGGCTCGTCCGGATCCTGCTCGCGCGGGCTATGTCCACAATCTTCGATTGTGGACGAGGGCATCCCATGCTCCGCATGGGATATGCCCTCGCCCGATTCTGCGCATCAGAGAAAAATCCCGATCCCCACTATTTCCGAGGGAATCGGGATTTTTCATCCACGCCCATGCAATTTTCATCACAAAATGACGAAGCGCTTTTCACCTACTCGATCCAAATCAAATACTCATTCCAGAGTTTCGCTTTTATATATGCCTTTGCCCTGGACACCCACGAGCGCACGAGCTGCTCTGACACATTCAGACGCTCTGCCGTTTCCGCGTAGGTATACTCCTCCAGAAAGTACAGCTTCAAAGCCTCATACCAGTGGATGTTGACTTCCTTTGCCGTGCAAAGAAGGCGATCAACCGCCTGCTTCATGACAAGCTTCAGTTCCAGAGATTCGATGCTGAACTCCTCCAAAAAATCAGCCATCATCCAGTCGCCGTTTTCGTCGCCCAAAAAGGACTCTCCCCACCGCTCTTTTTCTCTCAGATGATCGATCACAGCATTCTTCGTGCAACGCACCAGCCAGGCCTTTTCCTCCTCCGGCGATACCTCCTCCATGTGCACCAGAAACGCAAAAAACACCTGCTGCCGGATATCCTGTGCGAGCTCGTAATCCGACGTTCTTTCCCAGACAATGAACATAAGTAAATCCTGATATTTCTGAAAACACCCTTCAAAGCGATTTTTCATAATCCACCTTTATCTTTCATCAAGTATGCTTATCGGAATAATTTCAGAATATCCTCCTTATCTGCCTCGCTAAGGGTTCCGGGCACCCACTTCACATTGACCGTATCGTTCTCGTATCTCGGGATCAGATGAATATGGAAATGATCCACGGTTTGTCCGGCCGCCGCTCCATTATTCTGAACCACATTTAATCCGTCCGCCTGCAGACCCTCTTTTAACTGCGCAGCCACTTTCTTCGCTATCACAAGTGCTTTCGCCGCCGTCTCGTCCGGCAGTTCAAACAGGTTCGCCGCGTGAATCTTCGGGATCACCAACGCATGCCCCTTCGAGGCAGGCCCCAGATCCAGAATCACACGAAACTCCTCATCCTCATACAATGTCGCTGACGGAATATCTCCTCTCGCGATTTTACAGAAAATACAGTTTTCTTCCAAAATAATCCCTTCTTTCCTTGAGCTGCTGCAATACAGTTTCCGGACTGCGTTGCGTGAATACAGGTACTTGTGTTTCAGACTTACTTTACACACTATATAGACATATTAAAAAAATTGTCGAAATTTGTCAACCATGTATTCTGATTTAAGTGACAAAAGCCGGCAATTATGATTTCACCACAAATAATGGGGTTTACGACTTCTTTGCAATAAATCAGCCATTATGATTGCCCTGCAAAAATCAGCTGTTCCGATTTCACCGCAAGGATTCGGCTGTCATAATTTCATTACAAAAGGTCGGATGTTTTGCTTTTCATTAAAAAAGGTCAACCGTTATACTTTAACATGCAAAAAAATATAATTAGTTTGCATTTATTCTGAAAACTCCTCCACCGGAATTTTTGTCTCAAACGTCAGCTTCCGATGGAACAGCAGCGCCAGCAAAAAGCCGCAGATAAGCCCTCCGATATGCGCGCAGTTATCCACGCCGGACGCGGTCAGCCCCTGCAGGACCGACAGGGAAACCATCAGAAGCATCCGCCTTCTGGTATATACCGGAACTTTTCCGCGATTCAGAAGCATAACCGCTGCCAGGGCGCCAATCACGGCAAAAATCGCGCCGGAGGCTCCTGCAGAAGCGCTATACTCACCGGTATGCATATCATAGGCGACAGACAGAATATTTCCGACAATTCCGCCTCCAAAATAAATCAGCAGGAATCTAAGTTTTCCGGCCAGCCGTTCCAGCTCATCACCGAGGAAAATCAGCACCAGCATATTGTTGAACAGATGCTGCACCCCAAAATGCATGAACATACAAGTAACCAACCGGTAATATTGCCCATACTCCGCTACATACGGCGCATAATCCGCCCCATGCAGCAACATAAAATATCCATTTTCCGTATCCCCCATAAAGCTGAGTACCAGAAACACAATAATATTGGTCAGGACTATCGCCAGGTTGACCGGCTGTCTGTTTTTCAAAAAATCAATCGCTTCCTGCATTTTTATCCTCCTGCCTTCGCCGGATGCATCTTTTTTGTTTTCAGACAGAATAACATATTTTATTTCCTCTTGCAATCCATAACGGTTTCGTGGTACAGTGAGAGCCGCGCAATGGAGAATCGGTACCGTCCTCGATTTCCGTTGGAAATCGGGACATTGCCTTCGTCCATTCTCGCTTCGCGAGAACGGACATATGATACAGTGAGAGCCGCGCAATGGAGAGCGCGGACATATGATACACCGAGAACCGCAAGGAGTATAATTATGAGCGATACCGCATATATCAAACTGATTGAAGAGATTTCCCTGAATGCCTGGCCTTCCCATAAAATGGAGCTTTACGACGGCTGGCTGATTCGGTTTTCCCACAATTACACACACCGTACGAACAGTGTCACACAGGTGGGTGCATCTTCGATTCCGGTGGAAGAAAAAATCGCATACTGTGAAAAAATATACCAGAATTATCACACTCCTTCGATTTTTAAAATCAGCCCCCTGATCGACCCGTCCTTTGACCGGCTTCTGGCGCAAAAGGGTTACGAGATTCAGCATACCACCGAAGTGATGACTATGGATTTTCGAAATTTCCATCCCTGGCCTGCCGAATCGGCAGAGTATGAATATTATGGCAGAAATTCCGGCCTGCCATCGTTTGTTGTGTATCCGGAGGATACCATTGTCATGCTTCAGGACCGGATTACAGACGAATGGATTCATTCCCTGTTTCGTCTGAACGGAACCACCAATCCGACGCTCCGCCGGATCGTACCTTCTATGTTCAAAGCTATCCCAAAGGAAACCATCGTTGCGAGCATTGAGATCGATGGCCGTATGGTCGCTTCCGGGCTTGGGATCCTCGACCGCGAACATGTCGGCCTCTACGCCATCTATGTGGATGTCAGCTGCCGCCACAAAAGCTTTGCCCGCGCCATCTGCAGCACGCTCCTTACTGAAGCGCACAAAAAGGGCGCGCAAAATGCGTATCTGCAGGTCGTCCAGGGAAACGCATCGGCCAAAAGTCTTTACACTTCACTCGGCTTCGAGGATCTGTATACGTATTGGTTCCGCGTACATGCAAACCCGCCTTTGTCCATGTAATATCCTGTTTTGCATCTGTTCCTATTATTATGCCAAAGCAAATATCACATTGATGCACTACATTGCATCATCGTCGTCCCGCCACAAATTGATGCGCAGGATTTCTTCGCAACTCCGCTCTATGTCGGATACGCAGAATTACTCCGAGACTCTGCTGCATGTCGATGCACTGGATTGTTCCGAAACCCGCTTCATCTCGCCAGGTTTGTTAGTACCGCCCGATATTCGACCTCCGCAAATTCGACCGTGTCCTCTGCCCGGATCTCACACTCCTCCTGCGGCTGCAGCCGTCTGCCGTTTACAAAGGTCCCGTTTTTACTGTTCATATCCCTCAGATAACAGACATTCTCCCGCACCTCCAGTCTGGCATGCATTCTGCTCACGGTAGACACATCCAGCAGGATATCAGCTTCTCCACGAATTTTTCCGATATAAAGCGGCGTCTCTCCCGGGTGAATATCCGGAAATTCCATATTCCTCCCGGCGGGAGAATTCGCCCCATGAATATCTGTGCCCGACAAATAATGGGAATTTGCCATAAGAGCATCTGATCCCTGCTGGCCGGAAGGATTCCCCGGCTTTACCCGGCCGTTCGGGTGGGGCGACACGCAAATCAGGCTCAGTTTTTCCTCTCCTTCACCCGAGCCTTCACTCGAATTCAGATAACACGTCTCTTCCAGATGTTCATGAGCCGTCTCCGGCTCAGATTCAGCCTGATACACTTCCTGAAGGATTTTCTGATATTCCTCATCCTCTTCCTCCTCCCATTCCTCCGTTGCGTAATTATTTTTATGCAGAATCCGGCGGTTAATCAGCACTTCTCCAGATAATACAAGAAAAAAACAGCCCCCGGCTTCTCTTATCCCAAGTACCCCAAAGACAATCAGCAGCTCCAGGACAACCATGCCGCCAAGAAAAGTTATCATTACTGCCGGATGAACCCTGGAGAACAGCCAGTCTGCCAGATCTCTGTCTTTATTCTTTTTTCGATTCTTTTTTTGAGCAAATCGCGGGGGAAGCATATGTTCCCTGCTTTCCATGTCATTTGACCCAATTCTTCCATCCTCCGACTCTTCATACGCATCCGGTATCCTTCTCTCGTCTGATCCTCCCCACCGGCCATCTTCATGGACGGCTCTTGATCTGTCCTTCCTATCCGGCGCCTCCCACCGGTCGTATTCCGGAATGGCTTCCGGTTTGCTCCAGTCATCTGGTACCTCCTGCCGACCGTATTCCCGAAAAACTCCTGGTCTGCTCCTGTCATCCGGAAAAGCCTGTCGGCCGTATTCCCGAATGCCTCCCGGTCTGCTTCTGTCCTCCGGCGCAGCCTGTCGGCCGTATTCCTGAAAAACTCCCGGTCTGTTTCTGCTATCCGGCGCAGCCTGCCGACCGTATTCCCGGAGCGCGCTCACTCCGCTCCTGCCATCCGGGAAAGCCACACGGTCAGGTTCCATCCCCTTTATGTAAGAAGCCGACTGCCCGGCAGCGCCCTGATGCAGGTTCTTTCCCGGCGCAGCCTCCCTCGCCCCGGCAAGAATCTCTTTCAGCGTCTTTGCCAGGCTGAAATTTGTCTCGGATATCTGCTGATAAAAGCCGTAGCCTAACGCTACTGCCTGGCGGTCTCTGTGGTCAAGCCGTTTTAAAATAAATTCCGCTAATGCTGTGATCGGACATTCCTCTTCTTTCACATAGTAGCACAGCAGCAGTCCTCTTCGCTCCGGAAGAACATAGATCAGCTCGGGCGCAAATAGAAGCCGCTGCCAGGAAAGCAGATATTTGCGCATCTCTTCCATCGTATCGTAGATTCCGGAGAAAATAAACAGGATGTCCGGATACCCCATCACCTTCTTTTCATACAGGCTCTCCAGTGTCTGGCGGGACGTAATTTCATAATTCAAATATCGCTTCCCATCCATTCCGGACACATGCACTGGCAGCAGCCCCTTTACCTGATTCTGCTGCACCATCCTCAGTCCATAATCCTCTTCCTCATCTATCTTGGGAATTTCCAGTATCAGATAATTATTGTGGAGATCTCTTCTATATTCCGTTTTCACATCAGTCATCTCCTCCGGTGATCAGTTTACCTGCGCCTCGAATCAGGCGAATGGTATCCGTGGGATCTACAATCTTGCAGCTCCAGGAAGCTTCAATAGAAAGAGTACCGCCCGCCAGATAACGCATCACAAATCCAGGCACCGGATAGAGCGCGCTCCAGCTCGCTGTCACCTCCTCTTCTCCGGATGTGACGTTTCCCGACAGGCTCTGGCTGCCCAAAAATCTCGACGCGGTCACCTGTTCCTTCGCGGAATTCACGGCGTCCGCCCGTTCCTCCTGGTTGGCATGGATACTTCCTGCGGTTGCGGTTTCACAGGCAATACTCTGGAAAATCGCCCGATCATGCACATAAAAAGTCACGATCATCAATGCCGCCAGCACAAAGATGGTGAGTGATACGATCACGGCCGCTTCTACTGTATAGCTTCCATTCCACACTGCATTCTTCTGCTTCCGATTTATTATCGTTCCTGTATACGCATGATCCCTCTCTCGTTCTTCGCTTCTGTCGGTTCCTTTTCTTTCTGACTGATTCAGATTATCCGTCGGCACTCCAGTTCTTTTTATCTCTTCCATCCTGTTAAACGCGCCTCCTTCCATTACAGATCCATATACGCGAAGCAAATACGGACGAAGGCAATGTTCCGATTTTCGCAAAAAATCGAGAACGGTACCGATTTTTGATTGCACGGCTTCCCTCTCTTTTATCAGAGAATCCTTTCCCTGACTCTGCCGCTGTCCGCCGCATCACACCATTTTATTTCTCAAAGGATCAATGTCGCAAGCCCCTGTATGACAGCCCCCATCAGTAAAAATGGTACATAAGGAATCGTTGTTTTTCGCTTCCCGCCTCGAAACAGGATCAGATACAGCGCCCACAGACCCACACAGAAAAATGAGGTGAACAGGATCGCCAGCCACTTCCATGTCCCCAGGGAAAACCCGCAGGATACCATAAGGAAACCGTCTCCAAGTCCCATCGACTCGTGCGTAACAACTGCCAGCAGCAAAAAACCAAGCCCTGGCACCAGCCCCATCAGCGCTGCCCATACGGTGCAGTCCTGCAACGCAAGATGCAAAATCAGAGCTGCAATCAGGTGCGCTGCGATCACACTTTTGTAAATTTTCCGGTACCGGATATCCGTATAAGCACTGATTATCAGTACAAGTCCCGTCAGAATATATTGATATACCATGCTGAATTTTCCCTCTCTTTCTATTTAGATATATCGTATTGCTTTTTCATCCCTTTTCCAGCCTTCGCAATGCCCCCAGGTGTTTTCTCAGGTGGGATACTGTCTGAAAAACAGTTTGCCGGGAGTTCTGATTATCCACACTTGGAACAGGCATGCAGATCTCCGACATCAGAGAGCTTCACTGCGGTTACGGTTCGTTTCAGGCCGCTGCATGAAAGCGAGCTGTGATAGCGATTGCCCTCATTCGTGATATACACGATGCCGCCGGGCTGTGCGTTGCACAGTTCGCACGCCCGATAGATCTCTCCGCTGTTATTTCGAAGTGTCGAAAGCGTGTTCCAGTCAATGGTGTGGATCGAAAGCTTCAGATACGTGCATTCCGTTGTCGTGTGATAGACGGTGCCGGTCGGCGTCACGTAAACGATTACATCGTCCTCCCCGCTCTCCTCTTCCGTTTCTTCTTCCTCCGTCCTCCCAACCCATGCCCGTACACTTGCACGCTGGAGGAAAAAGCTGCCCGGCAAATTGCATATGCCAAACGGTGACGAAATCTGATACGTCAGCACCAGGTCAATCATTTCATCCTCCTGCATCAAAGAGGACAGAGCCAGGTTTGTATTTTTTATCACCGATGTGTCCTGTACCCGGTTTGTCACGCTGTTCTGCGCATAGGCCAGAGAAAGCGCACTCACTGCAAGCTGTGCGCCTGTCCCGGTCTCCCCCGTATATGTAGTTGCATAGGCAGCCATCGCCATGCTCTTTCCTGTCTCTGACAATGCCGTGCCAAGCCCAACTGCCGTCTCCATCGCCCGGCAATACTGCAGCGCTGTGACCATACAAAACAGAAACATCGGCAGAACCAGCGCTGCTTCCACGGTAAGCGTTGCCCGCAGCGGGGCAAAAAAGAGTGTTTTTGCACCCTTTAAACAGAATATTTTAATACCCGGGGTCGTCCTCTCCTTTCTATCAGAATGAGTAAATTGAAATCTAAACCTGCTTTTCAATTGTTCCGCAGTTTGCTGCATTTGTGTTTGTTTCTCTTTTCTCCAACGAAAGTCATATAATTCCCGCTCATAATAATGTTCAGTCTTTCGGCACAAAAGCACTCTTTTTCACCCCGCTTTCCCAATCCGCACGCCATATCTGCCATCTGTGTAAAGTTCAATCCATACGCCTCGCCCGCCGACTGCATAAAGCGCAATCCATACGCCTCACCCGTCGGCTGCATAAAGATAAGTCAGTACGCCATATCCGCCGTCTGCGTAAAGGTAAGCTGACCTCCGGAAGCGCCCAGGACTGCAGCCGGCAGTCCCCAGAAAACCTGGCCGCATTGATACGTCGCGCTGGCCGCTACGCCTACAATACAGTTCTGTACCTGAAACCCGCTCATCCCTTCCTCCTGGCGCATCGCAGCCTGGATCAGATCCAGCGCCCGCATTTTCTGATTTGAAAGGTTCCCCATATTCAGCAGAACCCGGATATAATCCTGATAAGAAAGTCCCTCCTCCTTATCCTCCGCCCCGGCCTTAAGCACCTCTGTCACCCTTCCGAGATTTTCCAGTGTCAGCGACCACGAGCTTTCATCCTTCGCAAGCGGAACCTTTCCCCCGTCCAGCAAAATGCGCACATCAACCAGACTTTCCCCATAAGACCAGGCCAGGAGCAGGGCGTGCTTCGTTGCCTCGGTGAGAGCCGGGATTCCCAGAAAACCCGTCAAAGTCGTGGCAAGAGCTCCTGCCTGGCTGTTCATGGTCGCATTGCTGACACCAAACGCATAGTTCATGCCTTCCCGAACCAGCAAAAGCCGGTTCACTACATATTTGAGATTGTTTTCATCCGTTGCCTTTCCGCCGAGAATATACTCAAGCTGATAGTCCAGAGACGCGCCCGCCTCCCCACTTACAAAGTTCGGGAAAAAGCGCATAAGATACTCCCGGAACAGCACATTCGATACCAGGCCGCTGTGTTCCGCCTCCAGATCGAGACTTCCGGAACGCAGGCTGCTTTTCGACGGCTGCTGATTCAGTGACACACTCTTTTCGGAAAGGGTTTTATCCCAGGTAACGATTTCCAGCGTACTCTTCCTTCGAAGCTTCGCGATTTCGGTAAGCGGATTTCCCGTCTCCTGATCGGAAGCGGATTTGTCGCTTTCGGACCCCGACGATCCGGATTCCGACGATTCGCCTCCTGACGCTTCGGACTCTGACGATCCGGATCCTGACGATTCGGATTCCAGTTCCTCCAGTTCTTCCAGTTTTTCCTGTTTTTCCTCCTCCAGTCCGGATAATTCCCCGTCGTTGCTGTCCTGGCTTGTCTCATACGCCTCCTGGTTCTCTTCAATCTCCTCTGTGCTGTTCGCCAGCTTCAGAAGCTCCTCCAGCGCAATTACACCCACATTCGCTTT
Source organism: Lachnospiraceae bacterium (assembly GCA_021202075.1). Lineage (GTDB taxonomy): Bacteria > Bacillota > Clostridia > Lachnospirales > Lachnospiraceae > Choladousia. The sequence goes on from JAJQDT010000096.1 coordinate 112,760, forward strand.
CATGTAAGCAACCGCCTGCTGATAGAACGCTTCTCCCTTGTCATCCGTCAGCAGTGCATAACCCGTGATTTCGCAGGATTCCAGCTCCAGATTCCAGGGGTCAAAGGTCAGCGACATCAATAGGCCGCTCTTCGGGCTCGCATTTCGGGTGAGGAATTCTTCCAGTCGATAGTTCACCGTCTGGATTCGAAAGCTTCCCCCGGACGCCCCGTCAAGTGAAAAAATCTCATACTTTTCCAGAAGCTTTGGCTCAAATTCACTCAGCAGAGAAAATGTCCCCATACCCGTTATATTGGCCGACTGTGCCTTTGCCCCCTGAACTCTTGCGGATTCCGTCACCGCACAGATCAGAGCAAGAAACAGGATGCATGCCAGGCTTAAAAAAATTGTGATTGACCCTTTATACGCTTTTCCGTTCATACTTCCTCCTCCATCCGGTGACGTTCTTTCACAGGTCCTTATAAATCTGCCTCCGACAAACCTTTACACACTGTTGCTCTGACTTGTGATTTTGCTGAAAATGGAATTCACGATGCTTGTGAGCTGCTCTTTAAAAATCAGCACAAGACTGATCAGCACGACAAGAATCAAAATGATTTCCACAACTCCAACGCCTTCTTCTTCCTGCAAAAATGCTTTTACATGATCCATCTTTGCATCATCTCCTTTTCTGAACAAAACAAGTAAATCAGAAGGATAAAAACGCCGGCACCATCAGAACCGCCAGAACAATCCCCAGCATCAGGATCATTGGCAGCAACAGCTTCGTTCCTGCCTGTTCCCCGATTTTTCTGGCGTGGTTTCTGCGGTCGGTCAATGACGCCTCCGCCTCCGATTCCAGAAGAGCCGTCAGCCCTTTTGCACCTTTGCGCAGGTTCTGGGAGAGAACCGAACCGATGCGGATATATTCCGGCAGCTGGCAGCGTTTCCCAAACCGTTCATAAGCCTGCGCTTCGCTGATTCCGCTTTGCATCTCCTGGCAGGTACGGGTAACCTCCTCATATACGTACCGAATCCGGGCCGTTTTTTTCCCTTTCGCGGTTTCCCGTTTTTTCCCACGCTCGTATTCTTCCGATATTCTGGAAAACACGCCCCGGATACTCATGCCGGCGCCCAGCAGCATCGTCATCTTCCACATCAGATCCGGATAGTCCAGAAGCAGCTGCTTCTTTCGCTCCTCCACTTTTTTATGTACCTGGTCGTCCATCTCCAGATAAACACAGATCGCCAGAACAAGGGTCAGCGCCAGAACATAGAGAGAAGGATTGTCGGATTCGTCCAGCCACAGCAGCTCCTTTCCTGCTGCCGACGTCGGCAGAACAAGTTCACTTTCATAGCTGCTCTCCTCATCCGCCCGTGTCACTTCCTCGCGAATCGCGGCAAGAAGCTGCTCCTCCTCGGTAAGATTCGGAGGATAAACCATCACGGCGGCGCTGTACATCGCTTCCAGTCCATCACAATCCAGAGTCGCCTGTATTTCCACCAGAGTTCCTTCTTCGTCGTCCGCCTGGATAATGCTTCCGTCCTGTCCGATCACCCCGTATGGAGAGGTCATCCAGCTAACCTCTACCGCTCCATCCTGCAAACTTTCCGGGAACACCAGACTCGTCCGCACCACATCCGGCGATTCATTTTCTCCGAGAAGAAGGCCGTCCAGCTCTTCCAGTGCACGGTCAAGAAATTGCTGTTTTTCCTCGTCCGTGTACTTTCTTTCCTGAATTGTAACCTCAAGCGACTGTACCTCGTCATCATCCTCCACCTGCACTGTCAGCTCCTCCATCCGGTCGCCTTCCCCATAGCCGGGCCGCAGCAGGGAGGCCAGTGTCGTCCGCCCGCTGTTTTGGCCATATACCAGAAAACAGAGCAGCGTCAACACGACCCCAAAGATCAGTACCGCCAGAACCGATGCCACTTTTCTGGCGTAAAAATCCGTAATTGCTGATTTACTGCCCGCTGACAGGGCGATCAACTCCTGCTGCAAGTCCTGCTTCCCCTTTCCCGGCCGATCCAGCCCAAGCCGTTTCACCAGGAACACACCCGCATTGTCAAAAATCCTTCTGATTCTTCTCCCAACCATTTACTTTCTCCTGGCTGCAATGACTGGACATCCCGTGCTCGCCCATTCTGTTATGGACACACATCCTGTACTCGCCTGTTCCGCTATGGGCGCACATCCCGCGCTTACCTGTTCCACTGTGGCCACGCATCCCGCATTCGCCCGCCCGTTCCGCTGTGGCCACGCATCCCGCATTCGCCCGCCCGTTCCGCTATGGCCACGCATCCTGTGCGCTACCATCACACTATGCCCACGCATCCCGCGCTCGTCGACTTTGCAATAACAAAATCCGCATTTTTCTGTCTGTCCGCTCACACCTCAATCCGCACGATGCTCTGCCCCCAGAAAAACGCCAGCACATACCCGCCGAAACAAATCACCATGACCACAAGGCCTGTCGTCGTCTCATACATGACGCTCAAAAATCCCGGCGAAGACAGTTTCACATAAGCCAGTATCAGAATCGGTATCGCGCTCATGATATTCTGCTCCATCACCTTTCCGGCCAGGCAGGTCTCAATTTCCTGGAGTGTCTCCTGCTTCTGCCGGATGCAGGAAACCGTATTCCGGATGATTGCAATCAGATCTCCGCCTGTGCGTTTTGCTGTCTGAAACACCTCGCCAAAGCTTATAATATCCGGAACATCCGTCCGCCTCCCAAAATCCAGGATCAGATCCTCCAGCGGCCGGCTCATCCGTATCTGCGCATCCATCCAGTCAAATTCCAGCACGATAACTGCGTCCGGAGGATAAATCTTCCTCAGCTCCACGATTGCTTCGCAAAGAGCGTTTTCGGGGGAATATCCCGCCTGCATAGCGGCCAGCATCAGCCCAATCGCATCCAGGAATTGCTGTGAGATTTCCTTCCTTCGCTTTTTTAAAAGTGCCTTCTTCTGCTCGTGAAAAAACAGCAGGGCGCCCGGCAGCAGCAACAGAAATGCTATCACAGAGTAAAAAAACAGGTAGCTTACACAGGCGTCCAGCAGCGCGTACAGCGCCAGATATTTTGCCCGCTCTCTATTAGAAAAAGAATACACGGAATAATCGTCCGGTTTATCCCGTGGCTTATTCTGTCTGTTCACGCCTCTTGGCAGCTTCCGCACTGCTCTTCCACGGTTCACTCTCTCTGGTTGATTCCATGCCGCTTCTCTCCGTTGGATCCGTCCATGCGGATTCTTCGCCGTTTTCCCATTTCTTTCTATTCCCGACCGGTTTTGCAATACTTCCCAGCCGCTTTTATTATGAAACCGTGGTTTTTCTTTTATTCCTGCATTTATTTGCGAAAACTTCTCCTCCGGCAAGCCGTTTACACCTCCAGAATGCTGCTCTGCCGGTTCCCTTCCCTTTACTTCTCCAGTGAGAGCCCTGCCCGTTCGAGCTTCTGCCTGTTTCGCAGCAGGTTTACTTTCTGTAATGTCCCAGTCACTCTTTCGCATCCGTCTTCCCCCTCTTCCTTAAACTCATACAGAGGCTGCGTCTGAATCTCCCCGCTGACACTGTCGTACCCGGTCAGTTCCAGAATCTGCAGCACCTTCCGCGTCTTATCCCGCATCCTCCCGACGTGCACGATCACATCAATTCCCGAGGCAATCTGCCGCCGCACGGCCTGCAGCGGGAGTTCCATCCCCATCAGCACCATTGTTTCCAGCCTCGAAAGCATATCCCGCGGGCTGTTCGCGTGGCCGGTGCTGATGGAACCGTCGTGCCCGGTGTTCATCGCCTGCAGCAGATCGATCGCCTCGCTTCCGCGCACCTCGCCGACCAGGATCCGGTCCGGCCGCATCCGCAGGCTGGAGCGAATCAGATCCCGGATGCTGATCTCCTTCTCGCCCTCCGCATTTGCGTTCCGCGCCTCCATGCGCACCAGGTTGGAAACGCCCTGCAGCTGCAGCTCCGCGTTATCCTCAATCGTGATAATCCGCTCATCCTTCGGGATATAATTGGAAAGAGCATTCATAAATGTGGTCTTTCCGCTGCCCGTACCGCCCGAAATGAACAGGTTGTATCCCGTGCGCACCAGCTTCTCCAGAAAATCCGCAGCCTCCTGTGATATCGTTCCCCATCGGATCAGCTGATCCATCAGAATCGGATGATCCGGGAAGCGCCGGATGGTGATAATCGGTCCGTTCAATGCCACTGGCGGCATGACGATATTCACTCTGGCTCCATTCTCCAGCCGCGCATCCACAATCGGTACCGACTCGTTTACGATGCGGTTACACTGACCGACGATCTGCTGTGCAATGTCCTCCAGCCGCTCCCGTGTGTGAAAGGATTTTCCCCAGAGGCTCAGTTTCCCGCCGCGCTCAATATAAATGCCATCTGTGCCGTTCACCATAATCTCCGTCACCGTATCGTCGTCAATCAGTTCCTGCAAAATGTCCAGCCTGCGAATCGAATTAAAAAGCTCCTGGCGCAGACTGACTTTATCCGAAAGCCGGATATAATGCTCCGCTCCGGTCTCAAGAATCAGCTCGTCAATGCGCTGATATATATCGGAATCCTGAAGCTCACGGCAGCCCTCCAGACTCTCCAGAAGCCTTCTGCGCATCGCCGTAAACTTCCGTTCATCCATGTTTCCCTTCCTCTTCCCAGAGCAGCTTCCGGACAAAGTTTCCCATCTCGCCCCACACCAGCTGCTGTGTCAGGTCTCCGCCGTCCCGTACCAGCGGCTGTACCGGCGGATGGATCCGGAGAGTCCGGTCCTGAATCTCTTCCATGTCGAGCATATGAACGAGATGGTCATACTGCTTCAGCTTTGCCTGCGAAATCATATCATCCTGAACCGGCATATAAATGCGGTCGCACTCTTTCAAAAGCCGGAACAGATCGTCTACCTGCTCGCTCAGATCCAGGATCATCACATCGTATTCCCGAAAGGACATGATCTGCTGCAAAAAAGACAGCCATTCCTCCCCCGTCACGTCTCTCACATCCGCAGGAGAGAGCGCCGGAGGAACATATTCCAGCTCATGGAATGTCTGAATCACCGAATTCATCTTATAGATCAGTCCGCTCTCCTTCTGTCTGGAAAAATAGATCAGATCCGAAATATCCATGCGGTACTGAACCTGAAACAAATCCTCAAACCCCGAATACTCCTCGAAGTTCAGGTACAGTACCTTCTTCGTCTCCGCCAGGATCTCTCCCATAGCGATAGCGAAGGAAGTCTTCCGTGTCCTTCCAATCGGCGAATAGACCCCGTAAAGCTTCGTCTTCTTCTTATTCAGCGACAGAATATGCGGCTGCGGATGATCCTGCACATAATATTCCATCACCTCAGAAAGGATATCGTCCGACGACTGGTACTTGTAAACCAGCGGATATCCCAGGTCCGAAATCTGCTCCCCTTCCGATAAAATAATCGTGCGGCTGATCGGCAGCTCCCGGATCTCATTGCACATCGCCCGCGTCGAAATCAGCAGAATCTCTATTTCATTTTCCTTTGCAAACTTCTCCAGGCTCTCTACATTCGTAAAGGCCTGCACCTCAAACGGCGTCACCTTCCGCTCGTTCAGATACTCCGTAAGATTGCACGCGTACGAAGCATCCAGATCGCAAACCGCAAAAATACTTTTTTTCATTTCCGTCTCCCTTCTCCACCTTTCTGATACTATTTTTGACCCTATTTTTTTACTGTTTTTTGTCAATGATTTCTGTACCTGTTCTCCGGCACTGCTTTGGTTGCTGTTTTCCTGTCACTGTTCATCTGCAGCTGACTGCAATTTATTCAAATGGCCTTTACAGGAATCGTATTCTTTCAGGTATCTTCATATTTGGTATGTGCATCGAAACGATTATGAATAAATCAGATGTATTAAAATGATGCATTGTATATGGATTTGATGTGTTGTAGAAACGATTATACCACAGAATTTTATTTTGTAAATATGATATGTTAATATTTTTGAGATTTGTGAGTTATATATAAAAACCGGAGGGGTAATCCCTCCGGTTTTTATATAGTATTACATACTTCCTCATCCCTCTGAGAAGTCCTCAAAATCCTTCTCCTCAAAGCGCCGCATCATTGCGCCATAGCGGAACCGCGCCATCTGGTTTTTCTCCAGCACGTCCGCCTCACTGCCGCGGTACTGGCATCGGATGCAATAATACTCCTTCTTTTCCTTATCGTAAAACATATCCAGATCCAGGTCGCGCATGAAGCAGGACGGACAGCGGTAGTTTAATTTGCCTTTTCCAGATTGAGCCATGTCGTGAAGACCTCCTTCTCACATAATTTTCCGGTGTAACCAATCGTGAACATCGGGCTGAACGCATATCCTTCTTTGATGTAGCCTGCCTTGTCCCGGCCTTCACAGGTCATGGAAACCTTTGTATCAATCGGCGGTACGATGCAGACCGCCCGATCTGCTCCTGCCATAGAGGCCTCACGGCATTTGTATTCATAAGGAATCTCGGTCTTATCACTGTCCTTTGTCAGACTCAGTATCAGGCTCGACATATCCTCTGTGTACTCGGTCGTGCCGTAGCAGCCCACCATATATTCGTTAATGGTAATGTCGGCAGCTGCTCCTTCCATATTCGCGCCGCCTGCATTTGCTCCATCGTCGCCTGTCGACGTCACCTCCAGCACTTTGCGGTCGATGCGGATACTTCCCGTTCCTTCGATGAATGTCATCACCGTCTGAAGCTTCACAGTCAGGTCAGAAAACTCAATGTCCACCGGATCCAGCGTCAGGATGCGGTTCTTCGCGGCCTTCTGCGCCGCGCCGCAGCGTGCCGTCTGATCTGTTCCGGAACCGGCAGCCACTGCGTTTTCACCGGAAACGGAACCCTCCTGCGCCACGCATATATCGGAATCGTTTTCTGCGCCAGCTGTATATGCGCCGGAAACCGTTCCTGCAGCTACAGTGCCATCACCGGAGATTACCTCCTCCGAGAAATGTGCTTTTGTACGGCAGAGGCAGAGGTCCACTTCCTCGCCATTGTGGCAGATCTTCGCGCTGCGGATGGTGCCCTCGCCTGCGTAATGAGTAAAATAACCGGCGCGGTATTTTTCCTGAATCAGGAACGGATAGCTCGCGTCCTGGATATGCGGCGTGCCAATGCCGACCGGCCAGTTCAGCTTCGCGACATACGGGCGCAGGTCGACAATTGCTCCGCCCTGATCCATGTTCACGCCCGCACGCATATACGGGTCGCAGTACCAGAATACCTGCTTTTTGCTTCCGTACAGAATGTCTCTCCAGAGCGCGCATTCCGGCTCCGTGTAGGACTTCTTCTGGCGGTAATAATCCGCAAACTCGCTCATCGTCATATCGATGAGTTTCCCCTCTTTTTTCAGCTTGCCGTAATACGCACAGCCATCCTCATAGGACTTCAGAAGCAGCTCATATGGAGCCTCCCAGCGTCCCATCTTGTTCATCCAGCCCGGGCCCACGAACATCATATTGTAGGAGTAGCCGTCGTTGAACTTCGCCTGATAGCGGTACTGGTCAATCAGATTGTAGAGATACGGATATTCCCAGGTTTCCGTGTCGTAAATCATGCCGCGCAGCACGTTCTGCGGGTGTGTGCCGAAATTCGAGCCGTTGCCGTCGTAGCACGCGATCAGATCGCGGCTCAAATGCGGAATGGCCACAATGCCGGAATCCTCCGCCTCGTTCGCCGCCGGCGCGTGCGTGTTCTGCTTCGACGGAATCCACGGTGCCCAGGGGCCGCCGTCCATGAACGTGTACCAGCTGTTATTGCAGGTATGATACGCCTTCGGACCTTCCTCCCAGCAGGTCGCCACCGCACATTTGACAGACGGATATTTTTCTTTAATGTAGTTTGTCAACTCCGCGTCCATATAATAAGAACCGGTCGACTCCGGATAAAAGCCGAAGCAATCGAGGAATTTTTCAAACACATCCTGAACGATCGCCTTTTTGTCCTCCATGGAAAACATCCAGATACAGAAATCCTTCGTCTTGTATTTCTCGCGGAACTCCTCGCACGGCAGGCCGAGCAGCGTCAGCGCAATCTCGTCGCCGTATTTCTCATGGTGCTCCTTCGCCAGCGAAATTGCCTCGTCGTTGAAAAGGCTCGCGTAAGTCATCTCAATCGTCGTCTTTAACCCATTCTTGTGCGCGCATTCCTGCTGCGTCTTAAAAATATCAAGATTTTCCGTCAGCAGCTCCTTGCGCCCGATATCCTCCGCTTTCCCGTGGCCGGTCACCTTCTCGGCATACTCCGGCACCATCTCCGGGCGGTGGATAATGTTTACAACAAATTTGTCCATGTTTTTTCCCTTTCATTACAGCTGCGCCATGCGCAGTACCTTCTTTATTCTCCTGACTGTGTTCCATTCCCCTGGACTGCATCAGGGCTTTTATAATCTGCGATTGCCACGTCAGGCGATGCAAGATGCATAAGGTATTTCATAACTTCTGATTCTGTCCAGTCAAAAAAATTCAGCTTCACCTCAAGACCAGCATCGGATACCGTCGCCTCACCGCAGCACCAGTATCGACTGCGCCGACATCTGCACCACATTCTCCGAGAGGGTGATCTCCTCTCCATTCAGCGTCAGATACCCGCTGATTTCCATTCCTTCAAGCGTGGTTCCAGCCAGATCGACATTCACTGCGTCATCCGAGGTGTTGTACAAAATTGCAATTGTACTGTCCTTCCATGTCTTTAGAATCGCCGCAATCGAATCCGCGTTTTCCGAAGCATATTCCGATACACTTTCTGAAGTGCTTTCCGATGCGCTCTCCGATACGCCTTCCTCCGCGCTGCCGTCATCCGCCGCCGAAGAAACAGAAAACGATGTCTTCGCGCTACCATCGCAGAGCTCTTCCACTTTTTCAACCGTCCCCCGCGCAATCTCCGGGTTTTCATTTCGAAGCGCAAGTGCACGCTTATAGTAATTCAAAATGGAAGTCTCATCCTCAAGCTGCTCATCCGCCGCCGCAAAGGACGAGGTAATTCCCTCCTCCGCGTCCGCCGGACCATCCGTCATCCCTCCGGTATCCACATCCGACCAGAACATCGGGAGACGCTTGTTCTCATCCGCGCTTCCCTTACTCTTCATGCCGATTTCCTCGCCATAATAGACAAAGGTGTTCCCGCTCATGGTCATCAGCAGACCGGCCGCCATTTTTATATCGTTCTCATCCGAGACCAGCGCGTTTGAAATACGCCCGGTGTCATGATTGGAAATAAAAGCAGCGTCAATATAGCCGGAATTCTCTGCGGAGAAATCCTCCTGCCACTGGATCATAGAGTCCACCAGGTTCGCTATCTTCAGTGTCCCGCGCGCCGCCTTGATCAGCTTGCCCTCCGCTTCCGCCATGTCAAAATTAAACATGCTCGGCGTTCCGCTTGCGTAATAATCCGCGATGGTCGCCTCATTTGCCCAGACCTCAGACACCATATAAAAATCCGGATCCAGGCTCAGGCAATACGAATACAGCCAGTTCAGCACCTCTGTATTAAACGCGGTGTCGCCCTCCTCAAAATGCAGCGCCGCATCCATGCGGAAGCCATCCACGCCCATATTGATCCAGTATGCGGCAATCTCCTCCAGCTCCTCCCGCAGCGCCTCATTGGAGAGATCCAGATCCGGCATCTCCGACCAGAACACGCCCTCATAGTACCACGTCGCCGCACTATCATCATTCACAGCAGGAATCTCATAATAGCTGCTGCTCTCCTGTTCCTTTGAAAAATGATAATATCCCACATAAGGACATTCCTTTTCATCCGGTTCTTCCCCGTCTTCCAGCGCGGCGAGGTACGCGCATGCCGTCTGAAACCATTCATGCTGCGAAGAGGTATGATTGATCACAAAATCAATCACAACCTTTATCCCCCGCTCGTGGCATTCCTCCACAAGCGCCTGAAAATCCTCCAGCGTGCCATACTCTTCATCGATACCGTAATAATCCGTCACATCATATTTATGGTAGGTCGTCGAAGGCATTACCGGCATCAGCCAGATTCCGTCAAACCCCATCTCTTCGATGTAGTCCAGCTTCTCGCGGACGCCATTCAGATCGCCGATGCCGTCTCCGTCCGAGTCATAAAAGGAATAGACGAAAATCTCATAGTAATTCCGATAATTATCAGCTGTCGCATCGGCTTCTGCCATTTCCGTCTCCGACAGTCCGGTCTCATCGGTTTCAGCCGCTTCCGTCTCCGACTCTGCCAGGGCCGGAATCGTCTGCCCGAAGCACAGCGCAGCTGCCAGAAACATAATCAGCAGCAGGTGCTTTCCCCCGCTGCGGGTCACATTCCGGTTCTTCCGGAAAACAGCAGACAGAGCCGAAAACACCCCATCACTTACGTTCGTTCTCATTCTGTTTTCGAAGCCTCTGTCTTTCTCCGGAGACTTTTCTTGCGCCTGAATGCGGGAGAAAAGCCTCCGCAGCGGCTGCAGCGTACAGCCACAGCCGAATAAAATATCAGCCTTTCACTGCGCCGCCGGTCACGCCTTCTACATAGTACTTCTGCAGGCACATGAACAGGATAGTCACCGGGATAGCAACAAGCACGCCGCCCGCGCAGAACCTTGTATAGTAGCCCTGATAGTCGTTCGTCCATACCCAGCGCGTCAACGCAACCGCTACGTTGTAGCTGTCGCTGTAGCCAAACGCCACGTAGGAAGCAAATACATAGTCGCACCATGGAGCCATGAATGCGGTCAAAGCCGTATAGATGATGATCGGCTTGGTCAGAGGCATGATAATCGTCATCATGATGCGCGCGTTGGAAGCGCCGTCAATCCGGGCCGCCTCATCCAGTGCCTTCGGAATGGTATCAAAGTAGCCTTTGCACACATAATAACCCATTCCGGAGCTTGCTACTGTCACCAAAATTAACCCCGGGATCGCGCCAGCCTGGATCAGGCCAAACTGCTTTAACAGGAAATACAGGCAGATCATCGTCAGGAATCCGGGGAACATACCCAGGATCAGCCAGAGCTGCATCATCGCCTGCCTTCCCGAAAAACGGGTTCTTGACAATGCATAGGCCACACCTACAATCATAATGGTGTTCAGAATCGCCACGAAAATGGCAATAATCAATGTGTTCAGGTACCATTTCGGGAACGAGCTGTCTGAACTGAACAGCCAGGTATAATTATCCAGAGAAAACTCTTTGGGCAGGAAATAAGCGACCATCCCGCCATACTCCGTCGCGTAGGAGCGAAAGCTCTGAAGCACCAGCCCTACAAAGGGAAACAGCCAGACAATGCTGATGAGAATAAGTACGAGGTAAATAATCGTATTGATCATCCGGTTGTGCCCACTTTGTGATCTCAATTTCTTCTCATTCATTATTGGAATCCCTCCTCATCTCTCACAGACGGCAGGATCCGGTATACCACCAGGGATATCACAGCCGTTACCACGAATACCATGATACCGATGACAGCCGCCATACGGTAGTTCGTATCGTTCACAGTCAGCTTATACAGCCAGGTGATCAGCAGATCCGTGTAGCCCGCGCCTCCTGACAGATTCATCGAAGTCGGATTGCCCTGCGTCAGCAGGTAAATCACATTGAAGTTGTTCAGGTTGCCGGTAAAGGACGTAAGCAGGTACGGTCCCAATACGAAGAACATATACGGAAGCGTGATCTTCCGGAACATCTGCCATGCGTTTGCTCCGTCAATTCTGGCACTCTCATAAAGATCCTCGGGAATGTTCATCAAAATACCAGTAGTCATCAGCATCATGTATGGAATACCGATCCACACATTAATTAAAATGATCAGAACACGCGAGTACATCGCATTTGACCAGAATGGTATGTACGTCTTGATGATCCCCCATTGTAGCAGATAGGTATTCACCAGACCGTCATTTGCGAACATCTTATACATATACAGCAGGGACACAAACTGCGGAACCGCGATCGTCACAACCAGGATCGTTCTCCACAGTTTCTTGAACTTAATTCCCTTTTTGTTGATCATAATCGCCACGCCCAGGCCGAGGAAGAAGTTCAGAAATGTCGCAAAGAATGCCCAGACCAGGGTCCATGCCAATACCGTGACAAAGGTAGATCCAAAACCTGATGTCCCAACGGAGAACAGGTTCTTAAAGTTCTCCAGGCCAACCCACCAGAACAGGTTCGTCGGGGACTGGTGATCCGCGTCATAATTTGTAAACGCAATGCAGATCATAAAGATAATCGGCAGAATCACAAATACAAACACACCGATATTCGGAAGCGCCAGCAGCGTGATATGAAAACGCTCATTCAAAAGTGACTTCAGATCTTGTCTGCCGGTCGGCAGTGCTTTTCCGGATTCCAGCGTTTTCTGGATTCGCCTCTGCTGCCCGACATTCATCCTCCAGATATAAATAAACGCGAGTATAACAAATATCGTCAAAATGCCATACAGCAAAATCAGAAAGCTGTTATCCCCGTATACCGTAACCGGCACAATACCGCTTTTATCAATGTAAGACTCCACCGTACCCAGTGTCGGAAGCTTCACCAGATAGGCGGCTCCAAATGATACCATATAATAGATAAACAAAATCTCCAGCGCCAGAAACAGGACGCCGCGCAGAATCTGCCTGTGTGCCAGCTGTCCAAATCCCATAATCACAAAGGACAGCTTTGCAGTCCAGTCGCCTTCCTTGAAGGTCGTACCAATCTCCGCGATGTTTCGGCCCAGCTGCGTAAAGAACCGGCCGACGCCAGAAGAAAGCCCTTTTTTCTCACTCATTGCGGCCTTCACCCTCCCTTTCGGTAAAAACAGAACGCATCAGAACAGCCAAAGCTCCTTCGCCCATTCCTCAGAGCGCTGTCCTGAAACAATTGCGAAACACTTATATATCAGTACAGACCGCCAAGCGACGGTCTGTACCATACTATTTTCCAATAATTTCCAATATTTTCTGAATTCGCGATGCAAATCCAGATCGCCAGACTTGGTCATCGTCCCAGACGATTTCCCATACACAGCGAACGGAATACCTGTAAAACACATTTCACTATATCACTGCAGGCATCCGTGTATGTTCAAAATCAATCCTGCAGCTCTCAGCCTGCATAGCTCTGCAGCGTCTCCTGGAATGTCGTCAGAGCCGCGAGCAGATCCTCGTCAGAGCTGTCATTGTAGGTGCCAGCGATGATGTCATCGCCGAAGGAGGTAGAAAGTGTCCAGAAATCATCCGGATACTGTCCCTGCGGAATCGTGAAAGCCAGCTGCTCTGCCAGAGCGGAAAGAGCCTCGTCTGCCTGAACCGCTTCATCTGCCTGTGCCTCAAGGTTGGACGGACCCCAACCTACTTCATTGTAACGCGCAAGCTGTACTTCTGCGCTGGTGAGGTACTCAGCAAGCTCCATGCATACAACTGCCTTGCCAACTTCGGTCTGCGGCTTCACACCCATCAGCTTGAATCCGCCGAAACCGCTCATCTGATACTCGGTATCATCTACTGTAAAGGTCGGGAGCTTCGCGCATGCATAGTTCTCACCGAACAGCTCCTGTGCTGCCGAAGAATCCCAGGTACCGCTGACGATTGCAGCCGCGTTGGTCGCATCGCCTACGGAAGAGCCATTATAGAATGCGGAAGAGCTTGCCAGTTCGATAATCTTCTTGAAAGCAGCTACGCCTTCGTCCGAAGCATAGGTGATATCGGAGCCTACAAACGCACCAGTCTCATCGGATTCATAAGTAGCGGTGCAGCCGGTAGCGAAGAAGAACGCCGGCTGATACCAGCCGCTGTTGATCTCCATGTAGAAGCCCTTGCCAGCTGCTTCGCAGTCCGCAATGATCTGCTCCAGAGTAGAAGCATCCGTAATCACACTGCTGTCATAATACAGGAAATAACCATTGTCAGAGGTCAGCGGGAACGCATAGGTCGACTCACCGGACTTCGCAGCCGCTGCCGCGCCAGAGTCATTGTTCTCGTCAACGAATGTCGCATAGTCGCCGGTCAGCTCCATCAGAGCGCCCGCGCTTACCAGACGTGCCATCTGATCCTGCGCAAATCCATAGATATCAGCACCGGCCTCAACGTCGGTGATCATATTGCTCGCCGCATCGCCTTCGCCAACGGACTCAACGGTCACAGTATAACCGGAATAATTCTCGTTTGAAGCAAGGAACTCTTCTGCCTTCTCCTGTGTAAAGGATGTCACCTCATCTGCTACCCAGATCGTGATGGTACCCTCGCCATACTCGATCTCATCTGCCGAAGCAACCGGAGCCATGCTCATAACCATGCCCGCTGCCAGTGCAACTGCAAGAACCTTTTTAACTTTCATTTGTTTGTCCTCCTTATTAAATGGATAAAATACGGCAGACACAGCCTTCGCTGCGCTGTCATCCCGCGATCGGCTTCTGAAATACTCAGAGCGTTTCGCGATTAGAGAATCGTTGTTGCGCAACTGTTGCGCAACCCTTTGCCCATGTTGTTAGTATACCCTATCTGTTTGTTCATGTCAACTATACGAATTAGACAGTATTCCAACTCATTTTTTGTAAATATTGCACAATTCATTTTGTGATTCTGTAGAAAGCTCACCTATAGGAAAAACGGGGTGCGCAACCGCTTGCGCACCCCGTTTTTTCAACAATTTATTTACGGTATTTCCTCAGTTCGTAAAATACAGGAAGTCCGCACATGCACGCTCACCCTCAGAGAGCAGCGCATTCATGACCTGGCCGTCAAAATACAGCGTGGAGGAGCCGCCTCCATCCAGATTGTACGCAAACTGACAGCCGTAGGACTGGAAAATGCTGATCAGATCCGAGCCGTTCAGTCCATTATAGCTTCCCGTATTCGTCACTACAATGACATAATGGTTCTGGCTCACCATGCCGACTGCGGTGCGCGGATAATACTTCAGTATCTCATCATAGGAGTCATCCAGACGCCCCTGTGCAACCCCGTCCGAAATCAGCACCGGTCCGAACACATAGGTATCCTTTACATTCAGCGCCAGCAGATCTGCTGCCATCAGCCCCTGCTCCGCGGCAAACATGATTCCGTCGGATGTCACACACATGACATTGTATCCGGTCGACTTGTTTGAATATACGACGCCGTTCTTGATGCACATACTGTCCGCCCGCGGTTTGCCCGTCGAATCAAAACCGCTGCCATTGATACCGATGATACCATTGTGAGACGCCACTGCGCTGGATGTCGTCTGCAGGGTGCCGCCATAGGAATCATGCGAAAGCGCGGATTTCAGCTGCGTGCTGGCATCCGACGTCTTGATCTCCGCCACCCAGTAAGAGGTACTGTGCTTTGTCTTTTTCTGCAGCGTAATATTCAGTGTCGAACTCGTATAAGTATATTTCGACTTATCCTCATTCGAGGTCGTGACCCCTTCCTTCGTCTGATCCGTCCGCCGGCCATTCGCGTCTACATAATAGATCCCGACCCATTTGTTTTTCTGCATGACGCCTTTTTTATTAAAGTAATAATAATAGCCGTCAATCTCATACCAGCCGGTCACGGCCACAGAGTTTTCGTCGAAATAATATTTCTTCCCGGATTTTGACAGCCATTTACTGGTCGCCGCCCGGCCTGTTTTGCTGAAATAATATCGGTTCCCGGTGCTCGAGTCCGTATACCATTTGCTGACGCGCATCGCACCGCCGGAATTAAAATAATACAGCTTTCCGCTGATCTTCGTCAGACCGGTCACCATCTGGGAATTATTATCAAAATAGTACTTCTTGCCGGACTTGGACAGCCATTCGCCGGTGAGCGCCTTGCCGCTGCTCGAAAGATAATATTTCTTTCCGCTTTTCACCAGCCATCTCCCATGCAACATCCTGCCTGTATTTTTGGAATAATAGTACAGCGAACCGCCGCGCTTCACAAAGCCGGTTACCCGGACGCCGTTCGAAGCACAGTAATAATACTGCTTTTTGTACTTGATGGAGCCCCAACGCATCTTACCATTTTTGTCATAATAGTACCAGTTGCCATTGATCTGCACCCATCCGGTCGTATTCGAAGTAATGCTGACCGTGGTGTTCGCCTGATCCACATATTTTGCCGCTTTTACCGGCCTGCTCCCTGCCAGATTCAGCATGCAGAACAAAAACAGGGTCAAAAGTAATCGTATTCGAAAAGCAGTTCCTCTTTCCATCAAAATTCCCCCTTATCTGAATCTCCCCTCTTAAAGACAAGAATCCGCCTGCCATCTCCGGCAGACGGATTCTTTCATCAGAAACCTATGGTAAAACAACTTCCGTCATTTCACTGTTGCTGTCGTCTGCCCATTGCGTCCGTCGCCATGTGCATTAATAACAGGTCCGTTCTCGCTATGCGAGAATGGACGAAGGCAATGTCCCGATTTTCAACGGAAATCGAGGACGGTACCGATTCTCTGTTGCGCGGCTTTCACTATATGTCCGTATTCGCGAAGCGAATATGGACGAAGGCCGCGCCAATCGCGAAGAATGTTCCGATTTTCGCAGAAAATCGAGAACGGTACCGATTCTTAATTGCGCGGCTTTCACTATACAAGCTCAAGCACAACTGTCGGAGCGCCGTCGCCTCTGCGCTGTCCGAGCTTCACAATTCTGGTATAACCACCATTGCGATCCGCGTACTTCGGCGCGATTTCATCAAACAGCTTTGCCGGCAGGTCGATGTCCTTCGTGTTCTTCTTTCTGCCTGCGGTCTCCTTCGGCACTTCCTTTACCGGATAGAGCACCTTGAGCATCTGGCGTCTCGCGTGCAGGCGGCTCGGCTTATCCTTTTTGATCTGCTTCTCCACCTCGTCATAAACAGTAACCTTCTTGCCGTTCTGTACTTCCTTTACACGCTTGCCGTCCTTATCCTTGCGCGCTACCTTTGCGGTAACCGTAACGGTTTCATAATTATCTCTCTCGCGAACAGCCAGAGCGATCAGATGCTCCGCAATCCTGCGGACTTCCTTTGCCTTCGCCTCGGTAGTGACAATTCTTCCTCTGTAAATCAGAGCGGTCACCTGATTGCGAAGCAGTGCCTTTCTCTGGTCAGATGTTCTGCTGAGTTTTCTATATCCTGACATATGGTATTCCTCCCTGTGTCCTTCACCTGTGCACGGGCGTATCGATTCACCCGCCAGATGGCTGGCGCCGATCCCCGGCTCTGAAAAGGCCGGAACCGCGCATACACACCGCCACGCGCTTCGGTCTTACTGGCGATGCGAGAACGAACATTCTTTAAAACGCTCCTTCTGAATATCCTGTTTCATAACCGGTAACCGTCCAATGTCTTCGCAGTTACCGCCCTGTACATACATTTACACAACCGCAGATAATGTCCGGAATCTTCCTGCAGTCTTCTTGTAATGTCTGGAATCTGCAATCTTCCTGCTGTCTTCCGGCAATGTCTGGAATCTGCAATCTTCCTGCCATTTCTTTCGGTATTTACGCATGCAACCGGCTCCACCTGTCCGGCTTCCATGTATGCGTTCTGTGCTCACTCCTCGCTCGGATTCAGTGACAGGCCAAGCTCTTTCAGCTTTCCAAGCACTTCTTCCAGGGACTTGCGTCCCAGGTTCCGAACCTTCATCATATCCTCGGATGTCCGGTTGCAAAGCTCTTCTACGGTATTGATACCGGCACGCTTCAGGCAATTGAACGAGCGGACGGAGAGCTCCAGTTCATCGATGTTCATCTCGAGAACCTTTTCCTTCTCATTATCTTCCTTCTCGTTCATAATCTCTACGGACTTTGCATTCTCGGAGAGATCAATAAACAGCCCCAGGTGTGCGCTCAACACCTTAGCCGCCAGGCTGACCGCCTCGTCCGGCTCCAGTGTCGCATTCGTATAAACATCCAGTGTCAGCTTATCATAATCAGTAACCTGACCCACACGTGTATCCTCGATGGTGAGGTTTACCCTCTCTACCGGCGTATAAATCGCATCCACCGCGATCATGCCGATCGGCATATCCTCACTCTTGCCTTTCTCGGCGCTGACATACCCACGGCCCTTTGTGATGGTCAGCTCCATGAAAAGTCTGGAGTCCGGCCCGCCGTTCAGTGTCGCAATGACCTGATCCGGATTCATAATCTCGATGTCCTGATCAACCTGAATATCCGCGCCGGTCACGACACCTTCCCCTTCAAATTCGATGTACGCGATCTTAGCCTCATCGGTCTCGCTGGTATTTTTAATCGCCAGCGATTTGATATTCATGATAATCTCCGTAACATCCTCTTTGACGCCAGGGATAGAGCTGAATTCATGCAGCACGCCCTCGATTTTGACCTGGCTCACAGCCGCGCCCGGCAGAGAAGAAAGCATAATCCTTCTCAGTGAATTGCCCAGCGTCGTTCCATAGCCGCGCTCCAGCGGCTCCACTACGAAACGGCCAAATCGCTTATCTTCTGACATTTCTGCAATTTCAATTTTCGGTTTGTTAAAATCAAGCACTCTATAGCCCCTCCTTTTTGGGTTAATTGACTGAGGGTATTTCACGTATTACTTAGAATAGAGCTCGACAATAAGCACCTCGTTGACCGGAACATCGATCGCTTCTCTGGACGGAAGCTCCTTGACCGTACCCTTCAGCGTTTCCGGATCCGCCTCCAGCCACTCCGGTACCAGACGGCCGCCGGTTGACTCAAGGATATCCTTATATCTCTGAGAGCTCTTGCACTTCTCCTTAATCTCAATCGTATCGCCCGCTTTTACAAGGTAGGACGGGATGTTCACCTGCTTGCCGTTCACAAGTACATGCTTGTGATCAACAATCTGACGCGCTTCCTTTCTGGTCCGGGCAAATCCAAGACGGAAAAGGACATTGTCCAGGCGGCTCTCCAGCATAACCATCAGGTTCGTACCGGTCTGGCCCTGCATCTTGTCGGCCTTCTTATAATAGTTGCGGAACGGCTTCTCCAGCACGCCGTAGATGAATTTTGCCTTCTGTTTCTCGCGGAGCTGCAGTCCATACTCACTTACCTTGCGGTTGGATCTCTTCAGCTCTCTTCTGGACTTCTTGTCATATCCCAGAACGGTCGGCTCCAGGCCGAGCGATCTGCATCTTTTAAGAACAGGAACTCTGTTAACTGCCATTTCGATAGACCTCCCTGATTAGACTCTTCTGCGCTTCGGCGGACGGCATCCATTGTGCGGAACCGGCGTCACGTCGCGGATACTGGTAACTTCAAGACCATTAGCGGAAAGTGCGCGGATCGCCGCCTCTCTTCCCGAACCCGGTCCCTTTACAAATACATCTACCGTCTTCAAGCCATGAACCAGAGCTGCCTTGGTCGCGGTCTCCGCAGCCATCTGTGCTGCGTACGGAGTCGATTTTCTCGAACCTCTGAATCCGAGTCCGCCGGCACTTGCCCATGATAAAGCGTTCCCCTGCGCGTCCGTCAACGTAACGATCGTATTGTTGAAGGAGGACTTGATATGTGCCTGTCCGCGCTCGACGTTCTTCTTAACACGTCTCTTTGTCACTTTCTTCGTAACTTTTTTAGCTGCCATATCTGAATTAACCTGCTTTCTTTTTTAACTGGAAAATAGTCTCCTTGCGCCGGGTTCATTCTCAAAATGTCCCTGCGCATTCCTGGTTTCGCGTCACTTTACTTCTTCTTGTTCGCTACTGTCCTCCTCGGACCCTTGCGCGTTCTCGCGTTATTCTTCGTGTTCTGTCCGCGAACCGGAAGGCTTCTCCTGTGGCGGATTCCTCTGTAGCATCCAATCTCCTGAAGTCTCTTGATGTTCAGCGCGGTCTCTCTTCTGAGGTCGCCCTCTACCATATACTGTTCGCTGATAACATCCTGAATCTTTCTGACTTCCTCATCTGTCAGATCTCTGACGCGTGTGTCAGGATTCACATTCGCCGCGGCGAGAATCTTGTTTGAACTCGTTCTGCCAATCCCGTAGATGTAGGTCAAACCGATCTCCACGCGCTTTTCTCTTGGTAAATCGATACCAGAAATACGTGCCATGTTTTTTGTTCCTCCATTCCCTGTAATACATCTCCCTTGCCCGACCGCTGCCGGTCTTTGTCTTTCCCGGACAATGTGCAGTACAAAAGCTGACGCTCTGTCTGAAGTCTTACACTTCCTCTTCCGGTATCATTTCTGATAACATTTCCAATGGCATCTCCATGCCATTTTTGATGACATCTCCAATGACGTTTCTGATGGCACTTCTGATGTATTACCTGCGCATCTGCCATTGCTACGCAATTTTATTTGCAGATGCTCTCCTGATGTTGTTTCTAACTGGGGCGTAGACCAGTACGCCCAGCCGCCATGCGGCGACCTTTCCGGCCCATTAAGCCATGACCCTGGTTCTGTCGATCCCGCACCTTCCAAATACACAGGCAATCAAAAATCCATCGATCTCATGAATCTTCCATTCCCTGCTTTCCTGCAATGCGATGCAACACCTGCGCATTAAGCGCGAACCTGTCTTGCGCGGCATATGTCTGTGCATCCGCTCTCTTTTATATCGTCTGTAACGGACGCTTCTCTCCGGCGGTGTTCTTAAGTGGAGAGAACGACACTGCCTGTTCCTGTGCCGGTATTAAAAGCAATATCACAACGAAATAAATCTGCCTGATCCTGACTTATAAAACAGTGGCAACGGGCAAAACGGAATCCTTATCGTTCACCATCATTCCGGCTAAATAAATCCAGCCAAACAGTTCCTGCTATATATAAGTAAGAGTTCCAACTTGTGCCAAATCTGCTGTCAGATACAATCAGAACTGTAATCTGATGTGCTCTGACAACCATGCTGCACAACTCTCTCTTTATTCCATCGTTCTATTGTTCTTCGGCATTGATATCCTGTGCTTTACAGAAATTCCGTGCCGGTACCGCCAGTTGTTTCGTGTTACCCCTGTCTCTGCTTGTGCTTCGGATTCTCGCAGATAATCATGATTCTGCCTTTTCTCTTGATCACCTTGCACTTCTCACAGATGGGCTTCACTGATGACCGAACTTTCATGTTCAATCCTCCTTTCGCTCATGTGCCGCACTTTTCTCACAAGGGCGGCGGCTTTTGCTGTGTTTTTCGGACACAAAAAGACACAGAGATAGTGCCTCCGCAAAAAGCATTTGTCAGTATACCATACAGATATTGGAAATGCAAGCACTTTTGCACCCGATTTTCCGAACTTTTTTAGCGTAAATTTTATGGACTTTTTACGTGATTTTCCGAATTATTTCTGCTGTATTATTTCTCCATTCTTAAGCCTGTCAGGCATACCCCGGCTGCGCTTTCAGTTTCATAAGCTCTGCTTCCGCCCGCAATGCACGTTCTTCTGCCCTGTCTGCTCTCTGCCGTTCAATCTCTGCATTTTTTCGCTCCCGCTCCGTATTCTTTCGCTCCTCATTCCTTCCCTCAATAATTCCTTCCGCACGACCTTCTGCACGACCTTCTGCACGACCTTCTGCACGGCCTTCTGCACGGCCTTCTGCACGGCCTTC
>JAJQDT010000096.1:134296-205053 GCA_021202075.1 Lachnospiraceae bacterium
CCTTCTGCACGGCCTTCTGCACGGCCTTCTGCACGGCCTTCAATCATTCCCTTCTCCCGGCCCTCAATCATTCCCTTCTCCCGGCCCTCAATCATTCCCTTCTCCCGGCCTTCCGCTATTCCTTTCTCCCGGCCTTCCGCTATTCCTTTCTCCAGGCCCTCAGTCAATCCTTGTGTCATGCCTTCGTTCAGCGCCTCATTTTTCAAATCTTCCATCCAGTCTCTAAGTGCTTCACACATATTTATTCCATCTCCTTTCGCGCTTTGTTCCGGATTGTTTAATGCTATCATTTTTTTCAGTTCACTGGAATCTGTCAGTTCCGCAATCGCGTCTACAATTACTCCGGGCAAATCAGAAAATGCATCCTCGTTTTGTTCGAGGTAATCCTTTAATTTTGCTTTATCACGGGAATATTTTACAAATCCAAATACAGCGCGGAGTTCTTTGCCGTATGTTTCAAGCTCCGCATCGCTGATTCTGTGGACTTCGAGTAAATGCATCTCATAATCGGACGCATACGGCGCCCATGGACTGTCCGAAAACATCTCCGACAAACGCCGCGGACCCTTCCATGGTTCATTTCCCCAGTAAATCACAAGTGTAATACACGGAATGATTCGATCCTCTGCCAGAAACCTTCCAAGAAATTCCCCGCCTGACATTCCGGACGCAGGAATATCCTCTCCCGGAAGAGAGTCCTTTTTCTTTTTCAATAAGGCAGCATTCCGATCTGTAATCATTCGAACCTGCCGTGCATAGTTGATGAAATCAAGCTCCATCACACGGAATGGCATCAGGAAAGAGTCTCTCTCCTGATTCTCAATCCCTAAAATAGCCAGCACCTGATCAGAGCCAAGCTTCTTAATAACATCGCGGTAATTCGTAAGCGTCGTATGGCTCTGTTCCTTAACCCGCAAAAGCGAAACTTCCTTAATATTATCGTCAGAAATGTCCGCTGCCTCAACAGGAACCGGCGCAAACACCGTATGGTTGAAGACGTCCGCGACATTCTCATTATTTTCAAAAATGACAGAAGTCGCAGAATCTTTTGGCTTCCCCTGGCCGGGTATTTTTCCGTCTATATCTTTTCTGGCGGACTCCTCAAGACGTAAAGAAAAACTACCCGCAGTTGCCACTTTCTTCTTGTTTCTTTTTTCCTCGTTCATATGATGGTCACACAACAGACCACCCCGGGCAGGAATACAGAGAAATCGCAAACACACACATAAATGTCTGTCTATAATCTAACTCATATCTTGCGCTTAGTCAATATTTATTTTATTAATTGATTATTAAAATATAGTTTCAGTATATTCATGATTTTTACGAACAAACTTTCGGCTAATCTTAATGGATGAACGTAAATACAAAATCGCTCATAAACCTCCTGGTCATTTCTCTGTACCAGCAAAGAGGATGCTATTGTCCATAGCACCCTCTCTTAATGGTTTCTTTCATAATTACCATGCCTGCATTTTAAATCTTCTGCAAAATATCTTACGCTTCTTACACGGCTTAACGCATGAATCACAGCCTGTCATAATCCTTAGGAACTGTCACGAAATTACCTGCCCATCTTGCACCGCTTAACGCGCGAATCGCAGGCCATAAAAGCCTCGACGCTCTGCACTTCGCTGTGCCTGCATTTTTATGGTCTGTACTTCACACGTTATCCGGCACAATCTGGGCATGTTATTTTGCAACAGTTCCTTAGTTAGAACTATAATTCAGAGTTCCATAAATATTGCGTGCATACCCATTTGATGAACTGGCTGGTTCATATGCTTTGGCCCCGCCAATGACAGTCACGGTAACCCCCGGCTGTACAGTGAGTGATTTCGCTTTTATAACAATCGATGATGTACTGCTGGTTTTGACTGTCACATCACCGCCTGCGAAATTAACAGATTTTGTCGAGAGCGCGAGTCCGGCGCTATTAATGGTAAGTGTTCCTCTCCCCATAAAGGTAATCGTTGACTTTGAGTATGACGCATAGATAGAATTGTTAAATACATTCTCGGTTCCTTCCATTGTCTCAATGATAATATTAGCAACGCCTGTGTCCAGATTGTTAGGTATCGTGACGCCCGCCAGAATGATATATCGAGATTCCGTTTCTGTTCCGGTAAAAAAGACATTGTTTGTCTTGTCTGCATCGCTTTGCACCAGAGTCAGGCCAGTGCTTTGTGAATAAGAGACCCAGGATCCCGAACCAGTCTTAGCGCTCTCACTGGCTATCGACGCCACTCCGTCGGACAGATCTATCCACGCTCCGCGAGTGACTACAATTTTACGAGATGCTGTAAATGTTCGCAGCGTGGCTGTTATGGTCGTTACTCCCTCGCTTACGCCGTAGACCGTTCCATTTGCGTCTACGGTGGCGATGCCAGAATTGCTGGAAGACCAGGTCACATCACTTGCCTTATCCGTCATATTCGAAGCACCCTCCAGCACAACAGGGATGGTCAGGGAATATCCCTGCTGTACAGCCGGGTCTGACTCTCCAAAGGAAAGGCCGGTAGCCGGAATCTCAGATACTACACTTATCTCACAGTCAGCGGAGAATGAGCCCACCTTTACCGTCACCTTCGCAGTGCCAGACGCTACAGCGTTCAGAGTTCCATTCTGATCTACCGTAACAACACTGGCTGTATCTGAGGACCAGACGACAGCATCTGTGGTATCCGCAGGTGTAATCGTGTGCCCAAGAGAATGTGTTTCACCGATACTGAGTGTCAGACTGGTGTTTTCAAGAGATACGCCGGTAGCAGGAACAGAAACGGTCACTTTGCATTTAGCAGATATTTTGCCTGATATTTTTGCTTTAATCGTTGTTGTTCCCGCCCCCACTGCTGAGATAGTACCATCTGAACCGACTGTTGCGACAGAAGAATTGGAGCTTGTCCACGTGACGTCTCCATATGAACCGGACGGCGACAGTTTATATTTAAGGTTGAAAGTGTCGCCCTTATTCAGCGAAAGCTTTGATTTAGCCAGCTTGATTTTATTAACCTTCTTCTTGACTGTAACCTTACACGTTGCACTTACTTTGTCTGAAATTTTAGCGGTAATGGTAGCCGTTCCTGTCTTTTTTGCAACCAGCTTTCCGTTTTTGTTTACAGATACAACGCTGGAATTGCTGCTGCTCCATGAAATCTTCTCTGTTGTATCCGACGGTTTCACGGTTGCGACCAGTGTCCTGGTTCCCCCGACGCCCATTTTGAGACTGGAACAGTCGAGCTTCACGCTTTTCGCTTTAACCTTAACCTTTACTTTGCATGTTGCTTTCAGACCGGTTGACGAGGAAACAGTGATGGTCGCTGTACCCGCTTTATTGGCAGTGATGATTCCTGTTGAAGAAACAGAGGCAACGCTGGAATCGCTGCTGCTGAACGTCAATGCGGCAGTAGATCCGGAAGGAGAAAACGAGTATTTGAGCTGCTTTGTTTTCCCTTTATTTAACGTCACTGATGTACTCTTCAGCACAATTTTTTTTGCTTTCTTTTTTACAGTAACCTCACAGGAAATTGAAATATTATTGGCTGTACTTGCAGTAATTGTCGTAGTTCCTCTTTTCTTTGCCGTGACGATTCCGTTCGAATCAACGGAAGCCACGGAGACATCACTGCTCAACCATGTAATTGACGAATTTGCTCCCGATGGAGACTGTGAGACAGAAAATCTTTTCTGCTCATTCAATGCAAGCTCCGAGCAGCTCGATGACCAGGAGAGACTTGTGGCTGCAACGGATGACGCAGAAGAAGTGCCGGTAGATGTGCCGGTGCCAGAAGAAGAACTCCCGCCCGCTGCCGTGACAGTGATTGTCCACCCGCCGCCGCTTTTGGTTTCATAGCGGGACTGGAAGGTATTTAACCGAGAATCATAGCTGTAATAGCTCATAGATACCATGCAGGATATCGTTGCGGTTCCGGCAGATTCCCCCTGTACAGAACCGTACTGACCGTTACCAGAAACGGTAGCAACGCTGCTATCCGAGCTGGACCATACATACGTATAGCTGATTGTACCGGAAGCGGAATAGCTGGCTTCAGGTTTCGAGGCAGTCAGCGTGGTGGTGCCGCCGACCGAAAGAGTCGTCGCTGCTGACTCTGATACAGAAAAAAGCAGCAGAACAAGCATCAATAATGGAAATAAAACCTTCTTTTTCATACCAATTTCCCCTTCATACAGAGTTTATCTCTTTTAAAAAAGACATCCGGATTGCACAGCTCTGGCAATTGTGCGTGTTTTCTTGCCAAGCGAGCTTATTTTAAGAAATTTGTGTTGATTATAACATTGTTTTATTAAAAAAAGAAAAATCCCAAATAATATGGGATTCCTTCTTTTTCACACTATTTTCCTGTCCCAGATAAACCGGAGTCAAAATTTTTCCATTTTGCGCGGGAAATCATTCATATGCGCCTGATTTAATTTTTCTAAAGAAATGTGCTTTTCTGTTCTCACTGTTTACGGGTTCACCCGGAATATCTGAAATACATGAAGCAGATCTTTTTTATTCTCAAGCCCCAGCTTTTTCAATATACTGGTCGTCTGATTCTGGATCGTTTTCCGTGAAGACTGCAGCTGCACGTCCTTCCCCATCAGGTTATGGAACACGGCCAGTTCAGCCTCTGAAAGACAGGCGAGCGCGGATTGCGCAATCACATATTCCTGCGCGGTATAGCCCCGTGAAAGCTCCAGGATCGTTGCTGCAAGAAGCGGCTGCTGCCCTTTAAATATGTACCCGGAAGCAAACGCCTCCTGACAGGCCTTTAAAATTACATCCGGTGAATCAATCGCCGTCAGTATCAACACCTTCGCGTCGGTCATGATACGGATTTCTCTGGATGCACGTATCCCATCAGAAAAAGAATTTCCCAGGTCAAGATCCATCAAAACAATATCCGGAAGCTTCCTGCAAACCATGCTGACAGCGGAATCCGCATTGTCACAGCTCCCGATCACATCGAATTCCGGATACTTTTTCAATGTTTTCTGAATCAGGTATAAAAAATCCGGATCATCGTCAACAACGATCAGTTTTATCCGCTCCTGGTCCTGGCCGATGTTCAATGACGCTTCCTCCGTTTCCTGCTCCCTGCGGGCAGATAAAGTGTAACAATTGTGCCTTTTCCCTCTGCGGACGCCGGTGATTTCACCTCAATACTTCCCCTGTGCTCAAGCATGATTTTCTGACACAAGGAAAGTCCCAGCCCAAAATGCCGGCCATCCTTTTTATTTGTGTAGTATGGCTGAACTACATTCTGAAGAATTTCCTTCGGGATTCCCTTTCCGTTATCTTCTACCTCAATACGGGCCATGTTCGCCTTCCACTGATCCGAATAGCGTAAATGCCCAGCTTTAAAAAGTCGATGACGCCGGACAGGTTCTGCAAGCGAAACGTAAGCAGATTCTCTTCTCCAGGCTCCATTGCTTCTATCGCATTTTCCGTCAGATTCGTCAGCACCTCTTTCATGTGATCATGGTCGCAAAACACGCAGGAAGATGTATTTTTCATTTCAATGCGAACCTGCCCCTTCCACTTGCTCAGGCACTCCTCCCGGATTTCCTGAAAAAGCGGATAGACCGCCACGTCCCGACATTGCAGAATGACCGGCTTCTCATACCTGCTGCTGCGCTGCAGCAGGGCATCAATCTGATTTACGGAGCGCCTGATAATATCTGCTTCTGCGTTATTTTCCGGGTGTTCTTGGTCACGGATGGTATCCGCGCACCATCGTATTTTCGCAGTCTCATTTTTTATCATATGAAGCAGATAAGACGAAGCTTTTGCCTGATCGCTTTCCTCTTCTGTCCAGTCAAAATGCTCCTTCTGCAGCCGGAGCCCCCATGCTCCGTCCCGAAACAGCTGCCGCACATAAAAAAGAAACAAAACCGGCAGTATAATAATATTCCCTTGCCACAGTTTATATAGCTTTTCCAGCTTTAACAGATGAAATCCAAAAAGCGTAATCAGCCAGTATCCGACCGGAATCAGAACAATAAACACCACCATGCGTCTTTGAGCAAATTGCGGCATATTTCGTTCCCTGACTAACGAAATGCAAATCAATACAGCAGAAATCATTCCGTAGATAAGGTTATAAATCGCCACATTTCGAAATGCGTCAGGCTGCGCCTGTGCAATCGCTCTCGTCTGGATGGGCGTATAGACAAATGAAAAAATAACTGCCGGAACAAATACTAACACACATAAAGCCGGAAACAGCTTCGGGGTTTCCTTATCCAACCGGCAGAAATAGAATGTAAAAACCATTACGCAGGGCATGGCAAGATAGTACAAAATCGCTGTCAGAATTGAATTGAGCATCTCCTCAAGATCATAAGAGTCACCCAAAACATATACTTCCGTACCCGCGTAAACCCCTGCGTCCACTATAAATTCCTTAAATACACCAAGGCTCAGAATCAGCCCGCAGATCAGACACCATTGATTAATCCGGTTCTTTGCATCCGACAGGAAAACGGCGCCATACATGATCCAGACGAATACGGAAAAGAAAAGCAGTAATCCCGGCTGTAACCCTTTTTCCATTTTGTATTATTTGTCTCTCCAGATAATTCTTCCCTTGGTCAGATCATACGGCGACAGCTCGATTGTTACCTTATCACCCGGAAGAATACGGATAAAATTCATGCGAAGCTTTCCACTGATATGCGCAAGCACGACATGCTTGTTCTCCAGCTCCACACGAAACATCGCGTTCGGAAGCTTCTCAATCACTTTTCCTTCCACTTCAATGACATCTGCCTTCGACATATTTACCTCCATTCGTCTTTCATTTCATCATATGTCCGTACTCGCTTTGCGAGTATGGACGAAGGCCACCATGGAAATCACAATTAGCATTCTCTATACTCTCTTAGAATCTTTCTCACATGCGCATCCAGTGTAATCTCACTCATCTTCACTAAAAGCGGCTGCGGCAGGTGTGTAATCAGCTGCACGTGCTTCACCTTTTTTCTCTTGGGATGCTCCAGTGTCCGGTTCTTTCCATCCGCCAGGAATATATATGCGCTCTCAGTTACAGGAAAACCTTTAAAATCCTTGTCTGCAGATTCTTTGTTTATAAGAAAACCGATGTCCGGTGCGTCTGCACATTCGCCATCCGCATATCCGCCATCTCCGAACTCACCATCCTGGCACGGCGGCAGTTCTTCTATCACGGCATACAGCTTTCCCTTATCATGACCGGCCAGAGATACTGCCAGCATCCTTGATGTCCACACCTTCATTCTCCGACCGTCCTTCTCCTTTTATCCATAACTTCTTAACTTCAGTTGTGAAATGATTTTCGCCGAACCACTGCATCCGTAATCCACTTCATCCGGCATCTACTGATGCGCAAATCATAATATGATATCTGACCCGGACAAGTCAAAACCAGAATTTTGCCAGAATGCTCAGAAAATCATTCTTAAGCACATGAAGCTTTCCTCGCAGTCCGTCTCTTACTCCGCCAGTGTCAGAATTTCCGGTTCTCCGTCGGTGATCAGAATCGTATTTTCGTAATGTGCCGCAAGGCTTCCATCCTCGGTCACAACCGTCCAGTCATCGTCCAGCCATTCCACGTCCGGCCGTCCGGCGGTAATCATCGGCTCTATCGCAAGAGTCATGCCCTTCACCAGCCGGATGCCTCTCGTTTTCTGACGGAAATTCGGTATCTGCGGATCCTCATGAAGCGCGTGCCCGATGCCATGTCCTACCAGATCGCGGACCACGCCGTAGCCAAACTGGTCAACATAATCATTCACCGCCGCGGAAATCTCATGAAGCCGGTGCCCTTCCTTCGCCATCGCAATGCCGCGGAAAAAGGATTCCTTTGTCACATCCATCAGCTTCTGCGCCTCCGGTAAAATCTGTCCGACGCCGTAGGTGCGCGCGGCATCCGAATGCATTCCCTTATAAATCAGTCCTGCGTCGACGCTTACAATATCTCCTTCATGCAATATCCTGCCTTTGTGCGGGATTCCATGCACGACCTCTTCATTGATGGAAATACAAAACGAGGCCGGAAATCCATTATAGTTCAGGAAATTTGCAGTACACCCAAAGCTGCGGATGACCTGCTCTCCGATCTTATTCAGTTCCCAGGTCGATACGCCCGGGCGGATCGCGGCTGCCAGTTCCTTGTGTACAATATTTAACAGTCTTCCGGCCTCTCTCATCAGCTCAATTTCGTGCCGGGATTTGATTGATACCGCCATCTCACGCCTCCAGGATCGCAACAATCGCGGCAAACACGTCGTTCATGTCCTGTGTACCGTCCACAGTCTTCAGAATCTTCTGACCATCATAATACTCAATCAGAGGCTGTGTCTGATCATGGTAAACGCTCAACCGCTTCTGTACCGTCTCCGGCTTGTCGTCATCGCGAAGAATCAGTTTATCTCCGCAAACCTCACACAGTTCACCCTTCTTAGACGGGTTGTAAACAATGTGGTACGTCGCGCCGCAGCCGGTGCAGGCTCTTCTGCCCGACATTCTCGTGACTATATTCTCATCCGGTACATCGACATTGATTGCAAAGTCAAGCCCCGAACCGGCCTTTTCAAGAGCCGCATCCAGCGCCTCGGCCTGCGGAATCGTGCGCGGAAATCCATCCAGAATATAGCCGTTTTTGCAGTCATCCCAGGAAACCCGGTCAATCACCAGGTCGACCGTCAGCTCATCCGGAACCAGAAGCCCCTGATCCATGTATTCCTTCGCCTTTTTCCCAAGCTCCGTACCATTTTTAATGTTGGTCCGGAAAATATCTCCGGAAGAGATATGCGGCACCTGATATTTCGCCGCAATCATTTTTGCCTGCGTCCCTTTACCCGCGCCCGGCGCTCCTAACATGACTATTTTCATTTCCGCGTCCTCTTTTCTTTCTATATAGACGATGATATTATAAAAATCCCTATAACCCATTTTAGTGTACTCTCGGTTGACCAAAAATCCCGAATGGGCTTTTCTGATCTGTTGAGAGTACACCTCTTCAATTCTATTCGCTAAGCCCTTCACTTACGGATTCCGGAACTTTTTCCGTGGAGCAGTTCTTCTGCCCGTTTCCAGAATACGTTCCGTCTGTCCGTTTCATTCACGGCTCGCGTCTAAATCCGGTTCCCTAATCCATCAGGAAACCTCTGTAATTGCGGACGACCATCTGGGATTCGATCTGCTTCAGCGTCTCCAGGATGACACCCACGATAATGATGATCGAGGTACCGCCGAAGGAAACCGACGCACCGAACACACCGTTAAAGAAGATCGGTACCAGAACGACGATGATCAGTCCCACCGCACCGATAAATACCAGATTGCCCAGAACCTTATCCAGGTATTCCGTCGTCGGCTTGCCCGGACGGATGCCGGGGATGAAACCGCCCTGTTTCTTGATATTGTCCGCCACCTCAATCGGATTGAACGTGATCGAAGTGTAGAAATATGCGAAGAACACAATCAGAACGATATACAGAATCAGGCCGATGGAATATTCCGGATGGCTGAAGTTGAACCAGTTGTTCTGGCTCAGCATATTGACCAGCGTAGCCGAAATTCCGGATGTGCTGATTCCCGCAAAGGAAATGACCATCGACGGAATCGACATCAGGGACGAAGCAAAGATGACCGGGATGACGCCGGCGGTATTCACCTTCAGCGGAATATGTGTGGACTGACCGCCCACCATTTTCCTGCCCTGCATCTTCTTCGCGTACTGTACCGGAATCCTTCTCTCGCCATCGTTCAGGAAAATAACCAGAACGACTGTGACGAGTACAACCGCGATAATAATCAGTCCGGCAAGACCGCCTCTTGCGATGGTCTTTCCCTTTACAAA
Organism: Lachnospiraceae bacterium; assembly: GCA_021202075.1. Taxonomy (GTDB): domain Bacteria; phylum Bacillota; class Clostridia; order Lachnospirales; family Lachnospiraceae; genus Choladousia. The sequence continues at coordinate 144,142 of JAJQDT010000096.1, forward strand.
CAGTTCATACAGGCTGACAAAATCAGACGGAACGCTGGAAAGGATATTGACCATCAGGACAATCGAGATACCGTTGCCGACGCCGTTTTCCGTAATCCGCTCACCAATCCACATCAGCAGTGTGCTGCCCGCCACAAGCGCTACCACAACGGTAATCGCATTCAGGGCGTTGAACTCCTCAAGAAGTCCGCTTCTGCCGAAGCCGATGGTCATCGCGATACTTTCAATCAGCGCAAGACCAACGGTCGTATAGCGCGTAATCTGCGTGATTTTCTTTCTTCCGTCCTCCCCGTCTCTGTGCATCTCCTCAAGTGCCGGGATGGCAATCGTGAGAAGCTGGATGATAATGGAGGAAGTAATATACGGGGTAATGCTCAGCGCGAATATGGACATATTCTCAAAGGAGCCTCCCGTGAACGCCGAGAAAAAGTTGAACGCATCATTGGAATAAGAAGAAAACCACGACGCAAAATAATCTCTGTCCACACCCGGAACCGGAAGCTGTGAGCCAAAGCGGATCACGATAATCATCAGGAAGGTGTAGAACAGTCTTCTCCGGATATCCTTGATCCGGAACATATTTGTGAGTGTCTCTAACATATTAGATCACCTCTGCTTTTCCACCGAGCTCCTCGATCTTAGCCTTTGCGCCCTCGCTGAATGCATTCACCTGCACGGTCAGCTTCTTTGTGAGCGTTCCATTTCCAAGTACCTTTACGCCGTCGCGCGGCTTTTTGATCATCCGATTCTCCATCAGGGTATCGATCGTGACAACCGAACCATCCTCAAACCGTTCCAGTTCGCCGATGTTTACTGTGACAATATCCAGAGAGTTCCGATTGTAGAAGCCTCTCTTTGGAAGACGTCTGTACAGTGGCATCTGGCCGCCCTCGAAGCCGATTCTCGGTGCTCCGGAACGCGCCTTCTGTCCTTTATGGCCCTTGCCGGCCGTCTTGCCATTTCCGGATCCATGTCCGCGTCCACGTCTGAAATTATTGCTGTGAACGCTTCCCTCGGCCGGACTTAAATTCGATAAATCCATATTGACCTCCTTTATATGCCGTATATCCGCGATACAATTTTGCAGCGCAGCTATGCGGCGCACTCCATCGCTTCTGACCTGTGTCTGTCTGATCTTTCCGCGATGTTTCACAAGTGTATGTCCTTCCGGAGCAATTACGCTTCTTCGACTTTCACCAGATGAGCAACCTGCCGAACCATGCCCTTTGTGGCATCGTTATTCGGAAGCTCCACGGTCTTGTTCAGTTTGGTAAGACCAAGTGCCTTCACCGTTGCGCGGTGCTTTGGGATAGCACCAATTGGCGACTTCACCAGTGTAACCTTTACCTTGTCTGCCATGACTGGCCTCCTCTCTATTTCCTGTCGTCAGCCCAGAATTTCTTCTACCGATTTCCCGCGAAGTCTTGCTACCTCTTCGGGGGATTTCATCTGCTTCAGCGCTTCCAGCGTTGCCAGAACTACATTCTGCTTGTTATTCGAGCCAAGTGACTTGGTACGGATATTTTTGATACCCGCAGTCTCCAGGACGCTGCGGACCGGGCCGCCTGCGATGATACCGGTACCTTCCGGAGCTCTCTTCAGCAGTACACTTGCTCCACCGAATTTGCCGATCACATCATACGGTACACTGCAATCCTCATTCATCGGAATGGTCATCAGCTTCTTCGATGCATCCTCTTTGCCCTTCCGGATCGCTTCCGGAATCTCAATCGCCTTGCCAAGTCCTGCCCCGATATGACCGTTGCCGTCGCCAACTACCACAAGAGCAGTAAAACGCATGGTACGTCCACCCTTTACAGTCTTGGATACACGCTTAATTGCCACAACCTTATCAGTCAGCTCTTCTCCGAACTGCTTCGGGTCAATGATCTCATGTCTCATGTGTCTTTCCTCCTCTTAGAATTCCAGCCCGGCTTCTCTGGCTGCCTCAGCCAGAGCCTTTACCTTGCCCTGATAGATAAATCCGCCTCTGTCAAAGACCACCTCTTTGATGCCCGCATCAAGCGCTCTCTGGGCAATTACCTTGCCAAGATATGCAGCCGCTGCCACATCATCGGTCTGCTCCAGCTCTGCTTTGACTTCCTTCTGCAACGTGCTGGCGGATACCAGAGTGTGTCCAACCGTATCGTCAATGATCTGCGCATACATATGTTTGTTGCTCCGGAATACGGCAAGACGCGGCTTTTGTGCTGTACCGCTGAAACGGTTGCGAATTCTTTTATGCTTTTTCACACGAACTTCTGTTCTTGATTTCTTATTAATCATCTTCGCACTCTCCTCACTTATTTCTTACCAGTCTTACCAACTTTGCGTCTGATTACCTCATCCGCATACTTGATGCCCTTGCCCTTATACGGCTCCGGCTTTCTCTTCTCCCGGATTTCCGCCGCATACTGGCCGACCTTCTCTTTGCTGATGCCGGATACGATAATCTTGTTACCGTCTACCTTCGTCTCAATATCCGCCGGATCCTCCATCTCGACCGGATGCGAATAGCCAAGCGTGAGCGTAAGCTTCTTGCCCGTCTTCTGCGCACGATAACCGACGCCATTGATCTCAAGCGTCTTGGAGTATCCTTCGCTGACGCCGACCACCATATTGTGAATCAGGGTTCTGGTAAGACCGTGGAGAGATTTCATTCTTTTCAGGTCATTCGGTCTGGAGACCACCACATGGCCATCCTCAAGCTTAATCTCCATCTCCTTCGGAAGCGCCCGCACGAGCGTCCCCTTAGGCCCCTTCACTGTTACTTCATTTCCTTCCGCAATCGTGACAGTAACGCCTGCCGGGATTGCCACTGGCATTCTTCCTATACGTGACATGCCTGTATTTCCTCCTTACTTAGATTTTCGGAAGAGACTGCGCGCCTCCTCTGTTTTCAGTAAAGGTCACATATTTGCGAAGCAAATGTGTGACGCAGAATGTTCCGATTTACGCAGTAAATCGAGAACACCCACGCCGCCGCCAAAGGCGGTGGCTCAGCTCTACTTCACTTAAAATATAAGAAAACTACCACACAAACGCGAGCACTTCGCCGCCTACCTGCAGCTTTCTCGCCTGCTTGTCGGTGATCACGCCCTGATTGGTGGACAGGATTGCAATCCCAAGTCCGCCAAGGACTCTCGGCAGATTCTCCTTGCCTGCATAGACACGCAGACCCGGTTTGGAGATTCTCTTCAGGCCGGTGATGACCTTCTCATTCTTATCCGCGCCATATTTCAGGGTGATATGAATGTCCTTCGAAACGCCGTTGCCCTTCAGCTCATACTTTCTGATATATCCTTCATCGACCAGGATGTCGGCAATCGCGATTTTCATCTTGGACGCCGGAACATCAACGGTGTCATGCTTTGCCGTATTTGCGTTGCGGATTCTTGTGAGCATATCCGCAATCGGATCTGAAATCGTCATGTAAGTTTCCTCCTCGTCTTTCCTCAGACTTTACATGCTTTGTCGTAAATCCCGCAAGGGATTTGCGACGCAGGTCGCCGTCATTGTGCGAAGCACAATTTCCGTTACGGCGACTTTCCCGTTGTCGTAAATCCCGAAGGGATTTGCGACGTAGAATGTTCCGATTCACGTAGTGAATCGAGAACCGGACGCCGCCGCCAAAGCGGTGGCTTTGCTTCTTAATTTTTATCCCGCCAGAGTTTTATGACGTAGATTGTCCCGATTCATGCAATGAATTGAGGACGCGCCCCGCCGCCTTCAGGCGGTGGCTCTCCCGCTCTTCTCTATTCTATTCTTTACCAGCTTGCTTTCTTCACGCCCGGGATCTGGCCCTTGTACGCCAGCTCGCGGAAGCAGACACGGCAAATCCCGTATTTTCTCAGAACGGAATGCGGACGGCCGCAGATTCTGCAGCGTGTGTACGCTCTTGTCGAGAATTTCGGTTTGCGCTGCTGCTTGATTTTCATTGAAGTCTTTGCCATGGAACTTCCCTCCTACTTCATAAACGGCATATTGAACAGTCTCAGCAACTCTCTGGCTTCCTCGTCGGTCTTCGCGGTGGTGACGAAAATCACGTCCATGCCGCGCACCTTGTCGATCTTATCATACTCGATCTCCGGGAAAATCAGCTGCTCCTTAATGCCCAGTGCGTAGTTTCCTCTGCCGTCGAACGCGTTCGGGTTCACGCCCCGGAAGTCACGTACACGCGGCAGTGCGAGGTTGATGAGACGGTCTACAAAATCATACATCTTCTCACCGCGAAGCGTTGTCTTACATCCGATCTGCATGCCCTCTCTGATCTTGAAGTTTGCGACGGAGTTCTTCGCCTTTGTCTTGACTGCCTTCTGGCCGGTAATGATCTGCATGTCGCTGACAGCGGAGTCCAGGATCTTCGCGTTCTCCTTTGCCTCGCCAACGCCCATGTTGACGACTACCTTCTCAAGCTTCGGCACTTCCATGATATTTTTATATCCAAATTTTTTGATCATAGCGTCTACGATCTCATTCTGATATACTTCTTTCAGTCTGCTCAACTTGTGCACCCTCCTCTCCTGATTAGTCTATTACATCTCCGGTGGATTTTGCCACGCGGACCTTCTTGTCTCCATCCATCTTAAAACCGATTCTGGTCGTCTGACCCTTATGGAGATACATCACATTCGACGCGTCAAGATAAGCTTCCTTCTGCACAATACCGCCATTCTGATTCGCAGCGGACGGCTTCGTATGCTTTGTCACCATGTTGACTCCCTCGATCAGAACCCTGCCGTCCTTTACCGCCAGGACCTTGCCGTCCTTGCCTTTTTCTTTGCCGGCGATCACCTTTACCGTATCGCCCGTCTTAATCTTATTCATGTTCCGGTCCTCCTTATAATACCTCCGGCGCCAGGGAGACAATCTTCATGAATTTCTTGTCACGAAGCTCTCTCGCTACCGGTCCGAAAATACGGGTTCCGCGCGGGGTGAGGTCATCCTTGATGATGACCGCCGCGTTCTCGTCAAATCGGATATAGGAACCGTCTTTGCGGCGGATGCCCTTTACCGTCCGAACGACAACTGCCTTTACGACATCGCCTTTTTTGACAACACCGCCTGGCGTTGCATCTTTGACCGTAGCAATAATGGTATCGCCAACAGTCGCATATCTTCTGGTGGAACCGCCCATAACACGGATGCAGAGAATCTCTTTCGCACCAGTATTATCAGCAACCCTGAGTCTGGATTCCTGCTGTATCATGCCGATATACCTCCTCTGTTATTTAACCTTCTCAACGATTTCCACAAGCCTCCATCTCTTGTCCTTAGACAGCGGTCTTGTCTCCATAACCTTTACGGTATCGCCGATATTGCACTCATTATTCTCATCATGTGCCTTCAGCTTATATGTCTTCTTCACAATCTTGTTGTAGAGCGGATGCTTTACGTGATCCTCTACAGCTACAACGATTGTCTTATCCATTCTATCGCTGACAACCTTGCCCGTACGGGTTTTTCTAAGATTTCTTTCCACGGAAATTCTCCTTTCTTATATTGTCATAAATCCCGCTGGGGATTTGTGACGCGGAATGTCCCGATTCATACGATTTTATTCATTGAACCAGGGACGCGGATCACGCATTCGCCTTTTCTGTGATAACAGTCTGAATTCTGGCGATGTTCTTGCGAACTTCTTTGATTCGTCCCGTGTTATCCAGCTGGTTCGTCGCGTTCTGGAATCTCAGATTGAAAAGTTCTTTTTTCGCGGCTACCAGTTCTTCCTGTAACTCCGCCGCGGACTTGCTCTGTAAGCTATCTATATACTTCTTACTCTTCACTGTTATCACCGCCTTCTAAGTCTGCACGAGAAACGATTTTACATTTGCAGGGTAATTTGTGCATAGCGAGACGCAGCGCCTCATGGGCTACATCCTCCGGTACTCCGGCCAGCTCAAACATCACACGGCCCGGCTTTACAACCGCCACCCAGTATTCCAGAGTACCTTTTCCGGAACCCATTCGGGTCTCAGCCGGTTTCGTCGTCACAGGCTTATCCGGGAAAATCTTAATCCATACTTTACCGCCACGCTTGATATAACGGGTCATCGCGACACGGGCCGCCTCAATCTGGTTTGACTTAATCCAGCACGGCTCCAGAGCCACCAGGCCATACTCACCGTTCGAAATCGTGTTGCCTCTTAAGGCCTTGCCCTTCATGGAGCCACGGAACTGCTTGCGGTGTTTTGTTCTTTTCGGCATTAACATTATTTATCGCTCCCTTCTTTTTTAGATGGAAGTATTTCGCCCTTATAGATCCATACCTTTACGCCAACCTTGCCGTATGTGGTGTTTGCCTCGGCGAATCCATAGTCAATATCAGCCCTCAGTGTCTGAAGCGGGATGGTACCCTCGCTGTAGAACTCAGAGCGCGCCATATCCGCGCCGCCAAGACGGCCGGACGCAGCGGTCTTAATGCCCAGTGCACCGGACTTCATCGTTCTGCTCATCGCGGACTTCATCGCGCGGCGGAATGACACACGGTTCTCCAACTGCGCCGCAATGTTCTCCGCTACCAGCTGCGCGTCCTTATCCGGTCTCTTGATCTCCTTCACATCCACAATCAGCTTCTTGGAGAGCTTCTTCTGGAGGTCTTTTCTGAGCTCCTCAATCTCCTTGCCGCCCTTGCCGATGACAACGCCCGGCTTCGCCGTATGGATGACTACCTTTACTCTGTCAGATGCCCGCTCGATCTCAATCGTGGAAACACCTGCGCTGTATAATCTCTTTTTCAGATACGTGCGGATCTCGTGATCCTCAATCAGGCAATCTGCAAAATCTGCTTCTGCATACCATTTGGAATCCCAGTCTTTGATAATACCAACTCTAAGACCATGCGGATTAACTTTCTGTCCCATGCCAGTCCTCCTTACTTCTCATTCAGCACGATTGTGATGTGGCTCATACGCTTCTCAATGCGGTATGCTCTGCCCTGTGCCCTCGGTCTGATTCTCTTCATTGTCGGACCCTTATTTGCGAAGCACTCCTCAATATACAGGTTCTCCGCCTTCAAACCATTGTTGTTCTCCGCGTTCGCGATCGCGGATTTCAGAAGCTTCAGAATCACTTCCGATGCGTATCTCGGATTGTATGTCAGAATGCCGAGCGCCGTCTGCACATCTTTCCCGCGGATGGCATCCAAAACGTAACATGCCTTGCGGACAGATACCCGTGCGTAAGAAACCTTCGCAGACGGTCTCGTATCCTTCTGGGCATTTCTCTCTCTCTTGATCTGGGATCTATGTCCTTTTGCCATTGGATTCGTCTCCTTTCGAAAATTAAATTCCCCTACCTGGCACGGGACTTCTTCTCGTCCTTGCTATGGCCTCTGTAAGTTCTGGTGACTACGAATTCGCCAAGCTTGTGCCCTACCATATCCTCTGTGATATATACCGGAACATGCTTCCTTCCATCATGCACCGCAATGGTATGACCAACCATCTGCGGGAAAATGGTGGAACGGCGGGACCAGGTCTTGATGACCTGCTTGTTTCCCGAAGCGTTCATTGCATCTATTTTCTTCAGCAGACTCTCATCAGCAAACGGTCCTTTTTTCAGTGAACGAGCCATTGTTACCCTCCTTAAAATCTATTATCAAATAGCTTTGCCGTCTCTTCTTCTTACAATCAGCTTGTTGGAAGCTTTCTTCTTCTTTCTCGTCTTCAGACCCATCGCAGGCTTGCCCCACGGTGTGCTCGGACCCGGGCGTCCTACCGGAGCTCTGCCCTCGCCGCCGCCATGCGGGTGGTCGTTCGGGTTCATAACCGAACCGCGGACCGTCGGGCGGATGCCCATGTGGCGTTTTCTTCCTGCCTTACCGATGTTGATCAGGTTGTGGTCGCCGTTGCCGACCACGCCTACCGTCGCGCGGCAATCAATCGGAACCATTCTCATCTCGCCGGACGGAAGTCTTAAGGTCGCATACTTGCCTTCCTTCGCCATCAGCTGCGCGCCGTTGCCGGCCGAGCGAACCAGCTGTCCGCCGTGACCCGGGTAAAGCTCGATGTTGTGAACCATCGTACCGACTGCAATCGCGGAGAGCGGCAGGCAGTTGCCGACACGAACCTCTGCCTCCGGACCGTTCATAACCGTCCAGCCCACTTCCATGCCCGCCGGAGCGAGGATGTAGGACTTCTGGCCGTCCGCGTAGCAGATCAGCGCGATATTTGCGGAGCGGTTCGGATCATACTCAATGCCGAGTACCTTTGCCGGAATGCCGTCCTTATTTCTCTTGAAATCGATCAGTCTGTATTTTCTTCTGTTACCGCCGCCCTGATGTCTGACGGTAATCTTGCCCTGATTGTTCCGGCCGGATTTCTTCTTCAGGGATACCGTCAGCGACTTCTCCGGTGTCGACTTCGTGATCTCTGAAAAATCAGAACCGGTCATATGCCTTCTTGAAGGCGTATATGGATTATAGGTTTTGATTCCCATGATGTTTCTCCTTTTCTTTTTATCCTGCCGTTCGGCAGATAGTTTACAACACATCGGGGTGTGTCCTTCCCGGGACAATCCCCGGCGGACTGCGCCGGAACCCGTGTGTCATAGATAACGGCTCTTTACAGTCCCTCGAAGATCTCGATATCCTTGCTGTCCTCAGTCAGCTGAACGATCGCTTTCTTCCGCTTCGCCGTCTTGCCGGTCGTCATCCCACGGCGCTTCGGCTTGCCCTCGAGATTCATCGTATTGACGCTTGCCACCTTCGTGCCGGCAAACATCTTCTCGACCGCCTCTTTGATCTGAGACTTTGTCACATCCGGATGCACCAGGAACGTGTACTTTTTATCCGCCATGGAATTCATGCTTTTCTCCGTAATCACCGGCTTCAGGATTACGTCATAATACTTGATATCAGCCATTACGCATACACCTCCTCGATTGCCTCCACTGCAGCCTTTGTAACCACGACTGTGTTGTACTTCAGAATGTCATATACATTGATTGTATTGATGAACGCCGTCTTCACGTCCGGAAGGTTTCGCGCGGAAAGGACCACATTCTGATCATTTTCCTCGATCACAACCAGTGCCTTATCAAGCTTCAGCGCATCCAGAACCGCTTTCATGTTCTTCGTCTTGATCTCCGCAAGCTTCAGCTCGTCAAGAACGATCAGCTTGTTCTCCTGTACTCTGGAGGTCAGAGCAGACTTCAGAGCCAATCTCTTTTCCTTCTTGTTCATCTTGAACGAGTAATCTCTCGGTACCGGTGCGAATACAACGCCGCCGCCCTTCCACTGCGGAGCACGGATCGAACCCTGTCTCGCGTGGCCGGTGCCCTTCTGTCTCCACGGCTTCTTGCCGCCGCCGGAAACCTCAGAGCGGGTCTTTGCCTTCTGGGTGCCCTGGCGCTTGCCTGCGAGCAGGCTCACGACCGCGAGGTGTACGAGGTGTTCATTGACTTCCACACCAAACACGGCATCATTCAGCTCCATCTGGCCTACTTCCTTGCCTTCCATATTATAAACAGCTACGTTTGCCATCTGTGTTCTCCTCCTTTCCTGTCCTAAGGCTTATTTACCGCTCTTAACGGTATTCTTCAATGTAACGAGTGCCTTCTTCGGTCCCGGAACAGCGCCTTTCACCAGGATCAGATTATTCTCAGCGTCAACGCGGACGATCTCAAGATTCTGAACCGTTACCCGGTCTCCGCCCATGCGTCCCGCCATCTTCTTGCCCTTAAATACACGGCTCGGATCGGATGCAGAGCCATTGGAGCCGGCATGGCGGTGATACTTGGAACCATGCGCCATCGGGCCTCTGTGCTGTCCATGTCTCTTGATCGCGCCCTGGAAGCCCTTGCCCTTGGAAACCGCCGTCGCGTCGACCTTCTCACCAGCCGCGAACACGTCCGCCTTGATCTCCTGCTTTACCTCATAGCTCTCCGCGTCGTCCAGGCGGAACTCTCTGACGTATCTCTTATAAGAAACGCCCGCCTTGTCAAACGCGCCCTTCTGCGGCTTATTGACAAGCTTCTCTCTCTTGTCAACGAAACCGACCTGAACCGCACTGTAACCGTCCTTCTCCACCGTCTTGACCTGCGTCACCACGCACGGCCCGGCCTGAAGAACCGTTACCGGAATCAGTAAACCGTTGTCGTCGAAAATCTGCGTCATTCCGACCTTTGTTGCCAAAATCGCTTTCTTCATTGCCTTTCCTCCTGATTTTCTACAGCGGATTATGTCACGCATCTGCGCAGCAGATGCGTGACGAAGGCCGCCGCGAAGCGGTGGCTGTCGTAGCGCCTGCTACAGACTGCATAAACACAATCATCCTAGTCCAAGGAGTGAATTATTTCCACCTGAATAGGATTTGCCTCAATGCGTTTGCCCCATTATTTCTGCTTCATCTTGATATCGATGTAGACACCGGCCGGCATCTCCAGTCTTGACAGCGCGTCAACCGTCTTCTGGGTCGGTGAGATGATATCGATGAGCCTCTTATGGGTTCTCTGCTCGAACTGCTCTCTGGAGTCCTTGTACTTGTGTACCGCACGAAGGATGGTCACTACCTCTTTCTTCGTCGGAAGCGGCACCGGTCCGCTCACCTGCGCTCCATTCTTTTTTACAGTGTCGATGATTTTCTTCGCGGATGCATCCACCAGCTGGTGGTCATACGCCTTCAGTGTGATTCTCATTACCTGAGTTGCCATAAAAAAGTCGCCTCCTTATTCGCACTTTTATGGAGATCCACGCCAGCTCCGGCTGCGCTGCTGCGCAAGGGGCGTGGTCTTCGCCGCGCGTCTGCCACGCAGAATCACGGCATAAATCAGTACGACAAGCGGTGACTGTACACTCACCCGTGCGTGTCATGCGCCCGCACGGTGTCCGATCGACCAATCGGAACCATTAAAATTTGTACAGTGACTTGTCGCCAGCTTTCATAACCTGACATTCGCTCCACGGAAAAACCTGCGGCGCACACCGCAGCAACCTCGCGCTTCTACGCTATCAAGGCCACAACATAAGCATTATAAAGGCTTTTCCAGAATAATGCAAGACGTTTCTTTCGAAAAATTTTATTTTTTCCCGAATTTTTTCGTAAAAAATTGTATTTTTTTCAGTACAATCCCCCGGGCCTGTTTTTTCTGTAATTTTCTCTTCCTTTTTCTTCTGAAAGGAACTATACTGTTTCCAATAAGCGCAAGGATCTGTCACGAAATAACCTGTGCATCTTGCACCGCCTAACGCGCGAATCGCAGTTCATAAAAGCCTCGACGCAGTAAGGTGTCACGAAATGTGCTGCTCCGGCAGCTCAAAAGCGGCTCAAAAAAACAACCCGCATTTAATAAATAAAAATCAGAAAGCAACAGGATATCTTTATGTGTGAATATTCCATTATCCGCTCACAGCGAAAAACCGTGGCCATTCAGGTCAAAAACGACGGGCAGGTCATCGTCCGCGCGCCGATGCGCATGCCGCAGCGGGAGATCAGCCAGTTTGTGCAGTCGCATGCCGACTGGATCTCCCATACACAGGAAAAGCTGGCGGCCGCCCGGCAAAACACGCACATCGTCACGCCCGAAGAGCGCGAGCAGGGCATAAATGACGCCGTCCAGGTCATCCCGCAGCGCGTGGCGTACTACGCGGCAAGGATGGACGTCACCTACGGACGCATCACCATCCGCGAGCAGAAAACCCGCTGGGGCAGCTGCTCTGCGGCCGGGAACCTGAACTTCAACTGGAAGCTGATGCTTGTGCCGCCGGAGCTGCTTGACTACGTCGTCGTCCATGAACTGGCTCACCGGCGCGAGATGAATCACTCCGCCCGGTTCTGGGCCATCGTCGGGCAGGAGCTGCCCGACTACCGCGAACGGCGCGCGCAGCTCAGGAATATCTCAATTGAATAATTCACCCTTCCATCTGGCAGCAGGAAATCCCTCTTTGATTAGTCGCCCGTATCGTAATTCCATGTGCATTCCGCTTGCCTGTTTCGCCGAAAGAAAGCACGATGCAAAAATCCTCGACGTAGCTCGCTACGCCTGCGGTTTTTGCATCGTACTCTCAACAAAACATTCTGCGCATTATGCACAAGCTCTTACGATACGGTCTACTAGAATTCCACCGAATACCCACTCTGGTACGTCACACCATCCAGCAGCAGATAGATTTCCCAGACGGCATCTTCGAGCCCGACAGGAGAAACCCATCCCTTTACGGCCACAGAGGTGCCGTCGTCATTCTCTGTCGCCGTCTGTGTCAGGCTGTAAGCAAGCGTCTCCCCTTCACTCTTTAAGATGAGATGTCCATCCGGCAGATCATCGGAAGACGTCTCTGTTGTAAAGGTTCCGTTTACTGTCAGCTTCACGGCGTCAAGGCTAAAGGACCATCCGTCCGGCAGTGTCTGGGCGGATTCAAAAGAAATTTCCGTCTCCGGCTCCGCAGTGGCAGTCTCACCAAGGTTTCCGAGAAGTACCGGCGCCAGGGTCACATCCAGATTAGCGTTTTCTCTGTAAAGAGAGATGCGCGCGGAACGGTAGGTTTCCGATATATAGCTGTCCGCGGAAATCGTCAGCTCGTAGGTAAGCTCTCCGTTTGTGAGCTGATCAATGTGCGTCGTGCTGATCAGGCCTGATGTAAACATATAGGAAGGCCCATAGTCGTGGCTGTCTTCCTCCGGATTATAAAGATTGGAGCCCGCGGTAACCCATAGAAGATCCTTTGTCCCATCCAGAGAAAACACACCGGAAATCCAGTCAGAATACCATTCTGCGCCGCGCTCCTTTCCGTATTCATATACCTGCTCAACCGTCATGCTCTCCGTATCAATATGATATATCACTGCGCGGGAATACACATCATCCCCGGTCACACGGTTGTCATTGTCATCGTATTTTACCTTTCCGGAGCCATTGTCAAACAGCATGATATCCCCATTGTCCAACATCGTCACCTGATGCTGTCCGTAGAACCATTCAAAATCATCTCCTTCCGGAGTGAAGAAACAGCTCTCATCCACGGTCTCCCATCCTTCCGGATCCCCGAGAATCCAGACCAGGCTGCTATCCAACGTGTCCACAGCAATGATTGCGTCCTTATGCCGGCCGGAGAGCAGCAGCAGCCCGTTCTCCTCATCATAGACAAAGGAATTGTTGTGGAACCAGTCCGTGTCGCTGGAGCCATCCGAAATCATCGTAGCGGAAGCTCCGTCCGTCAGATCCTCAAACAGGTCTTTTAAATCCAGCTCCCATACGACGTCGCCGGTCTCCCGGTCAATCTCAACCACATAGTCCTCAAAGCTCTCCAGGTCAGGGCTGCTGGTCGCCACAAGCAGATTTCCGTCCGAAAGCTCCTGGAACTCATGATGCATACCGCCCGGAATCGCGTATTCCGCGTATATCTTACCCGAAAAGTCAAACTCGATAAGACCGGATTTGTGGTAGCCGCCGCGAATCGTATAGGAGGACGGACACATCAGATGTCCGTTCTCAAGCTCACGGAGAATCGACATGGTACCCGGTTCGAAATACCAGCGGACATCGCCGGCGGCATCGATCCCGAGAATCAGCCCCTCATTCGTGGAAATGAAAGTCAGGCAGGAATAATCATAAGAAGAAGAATCGAGCATCTCTGCCTCGATCGTCAGATCACTCAGGTCAACACCCTCACAGGTGATTTCCAGCGTATTTGCCGTACCGTCCTCCAGCGTCAGCTCCACTTCCGTCACCGCTCCATTGTACAGTCCATAAACCGGAACAATGTGATCCGTCGCCGCCTCAAATGTGCCCTGAATGTCATTTTCCTCACTGTTTCCTTTCACAGTAATGGTTCCACCCATCTCCTCGTCCGTACTGAAGATCACCACGGCCGTCAGCGGGGAATTCCCATAAGGGTTCAGAACAACCAGCGGCTCTTCAAAGGAATAGCCGACGGCTGCCTCCTGCTGCAGCGCCTCGTCAATCGCATTCTGAGACTCAAAAATATCTGTCTCGGCAAGAAGCTCTGTCTCCCCGGAGGCTGATACCGGCAAGCGTGCCGCGAATACCAGAGCCAGCAGGAAAAATGCCGTCAGCAAAAAATAACCGTTTTTCAGATAGAACACATGTCTTTTCATCTTTTATTCACTCCTTTTTTAATTTTGTAACATATGTCCGACTCACCGGCGGTCACTGCACCAGTTACGTTTCCGGAACATACTCTTCTTTTTCATACATCACCCTGCACCTCTTCAAGTGCTGCGATTCCTTTCGTCTGTCATGGTTCTCTTTGGTGTGGTTCTATTATAGCTGCGTTTTCGGTCCTTTGCAACTTAAACTTTCATGCCTGCTTCGCGGGCGCCGCTGAATATAAAAGTCGACTGCTCCGTCCATTGGAAGCAAACAATACCTGCGTCTCCCACCGCAATTTCACCGGATGCATTGTCGAGACAGAGCCGTCAATCAGAAGTATACAACGTCTACGCCTCCCACCGTCCGGACGCACCGCACGGCAGGATCAGGCCGCTCTCGCGCACGGGCAGGCCGATTTCCTGCGCTTCGACGTGTCCTCCCCGGTTTTTCAACTCCGTTGAAATCAGATAAGTAAGAACAGCGGGCGCGAGGCCGGTCGTGTAGGAATTGACCAGGAAAAACAGCGGCTCGTCGGAGAGCAGCTTCGCGCATTCCCGGATAAAGGGGTGAATCGAATCTTCAATTTTCCAGATTTCGCCTTTCGGGCCTCGCCCGTACGACGGCGGATCCATGATAATGCCGTCATAATGATTTCCGCGGCGGATTTCGCGCTCTACGAATTTCATGCAGTCGTCGACCAGCCAGCGGATCGGGGCATTTGAAAGACCGGACGCGGCGGCATTTTCCTTCGCCCAGCCAACCATGCCCTTTGACGCGTCCACATGAGTGACCTGCGCGCCTGCGGCGGCCGCGGCCAGCGTCGCGCCGCCGGTGTACGCAAATAAATTCAGCACCCGTACTGTAGTCATGCCGCCCCGCTTCGCGCTGCGTATTTTCTCCGAAAACCAGTCCCAGTTCACGGCCTGTTCCGGGAACAGCCCGGTGTGCTTGAACGCGAACGGCTTGAGCCGGAAGGTCAGCTCCCGGTAATGGATGCTCCACTGTTCGGGCAGGTCAAAAAACTCCCACTCGCCCCCGCCTCTGCTGCTGCGGTGATAGTGTCCGTTCGGATACTTCCACCCGCGATGGCGGCGCGGCGTGTCCCAGATCACCTGCGGATCCGGGCGCACGAGAAGATAGTCCCCCCAGCGCTCCAGCTTTTCTCCTTTTGAGGTATCGATCACCTCATACTCGTTCCAGTCGTTCGCAATCCACATATGCGCTGTCGCTCCTTACTTTTTTATGCAATCTTTATGCAGTCGTTTTCTAATCAAATCATTCGTCCCGGTACTCCAAACTGATATTTTTGTTTCAGGCCTTCAGCCTGACCCGACAAACCGGAACCAAAATTTAGCCATTTTGCGCAAGAAATCATTCTTAAGTTCTTAATAAAAATTGTCTGCTCTGACGCTTCAAATCGATAAAATTGTCAACTTCTGCGCTTCAAACTGATATAATGTCAGCCCAACGCTTCATACGAAAAAATCTGCTTTATCACTATATCAAAAACCCCTTCTCTTTGCAATTCTCTAATGTATAAATAATTTGTAAAAACAGCTTTAAAAAAATCCAATCCAATGATACAATAGGTCCAAAACTGACACGCAAATATAGGGAGGAACCAGTATGAACACAAGAAAAGAAGCAACTGAAACCGGACGATTTCCGGCGAGATCCTTCATGCTTGCTCTGACAACTGTAGTTTGCATGGCCGGAATGTCTCTTGCAGGTACCGGAATCCCTGCAAAGGCTGCGGAAGCCACGGAATCAGGCAGTACGGCGGAAGCTTCAGAGACCGCTGTATCAGACAGCAACGCGGAAACATCTGAGACCGCTGTATCAAACAGCAACACGGAAACATCTGAGACCGCAGAATCAGACAGTATCGCGGAAGCCTACACCGGGTGGAAAAAGGTCGACGGGGTAAAATACTACTACGTCGACGGCGAAAAGGTCACCGGCTGGAAAAAGATTTCCGGAAAATATTATTACTTCAACGCCAAAGGAAAGCTGCAGACGAACAAGATCGTCGGTTCAAAGAAAAAAGGATATTATTATGTAGACAAAACCGGCGTTCGTGTGACTGATGCGAGAATCAAAGCGGCCGTCAATTTTGTAGTGACTCACTCCAAAAGCTCACAGTCAAACAGGGCGCGGCTGAAAGCCTGCTATGTCGCAATGTATAACAACCCGTATAAACGATTTTATGGCGACACGCCGTCTGCTTCAACCATGCCCTCCTACGCCGCATATATGTTTAAATACAATACTGGCAACTGTTATCGCTACGCTTCCGCTATGGCTTATATCGCGAGAGTGCTTGGGTATGATTCCCGTGTAACCACCGGTGGCGTCAATTCCTCCGGCGGAACCTATCTGGCTGCGCACGGCTGGTGCGAAATCAAGGTCGGCTCCACCTGGCGGATTCTCGACTGCAGCATTCAGCTAAAGCACAAGAATGTCAGCCTTTTCCTCGTGACGCGGAAGACCTATCCTTATCCGCTGCGCTGGGACAAGTCTTACCGCATGACGGTAAAGAACGGTAAGGTAACCTGGAAGTAAGACACTGCCGCGACAAACGTATCCGTTCGGATGCTTTCACCGGTAATGCGGCGCGGCGTTTCACGCTATGCACACAGGCGCAGGCTCTTCCATCCGGGCAACCGGGATATGCGGCAAGGCTCTCAGCATGCCCTTACATTGAAAATACGGCGGATGCAGCACAGATGACATCCGCTGCGTTTCTTTATTTATCTTTATTTATAATAAAACGAACCGGTCAAGACAGAATCATCCTGCTTCATGACAGGCGCGGAGCACCAGGCTGATTACAGGGTGCCATACAGCTCGCGCATCCTGCCGTAGATCCACGCAAAATCCACCACACAGTCTCCACCATAAATACCGACCG
This sequence comes from Lachnospiraceae bacterium, assembly GCA_021202075.1. Lineage (GTDB taxonomy): Bacteria > Bacillota > Clostridia > Lachnospirales > Lachnospiraceae > Choladousia. Next base: position 161,102 of record JAJQDT010000096.1, read on the forward strand.
GAACCTTATCCCCAAAGCCGTAGATCCTGGCGGAATCGCGCTTTTCAAATTCGTAGACGATCACCTTTTTCCGTTCCGGATCGATCAGCCAGTATTCACGCACCCCGGCTCTTTTATATTTGGAAAGCTTCAGCCCCCGATCTGCTTGTGTCAATTTATAACCAAACATTTTTCTCATTCACCGAACACATGAGCAAATTTCCAGGTAATCTTCATCCGGTCTGCGGAATAGACATCTACCCGCTCGATGAACGCCTCCTGTATCTCCGGTGTCAGCGTGTTCAAATCTGAATGCCGCTGAATCAATTCAGCCACGCTTTCTCTTTCCGTATTTTCTGCGCTTCCTTTGGAATTCTCCGTTTCTCCGGGTGACAGGTGTTTCCGGTACTCTTCCATTTTTGTATCACATTCCTGCTTCTGCATCAAGTACTCATCTCTTGAGAATTTCCCATCCTTATATTTTTCATACAGTTCCGTCTTTTCTCTTTCGAGACACTCCAGTTTCTTTTGATAACGCTGTCGGTCTGATTCTTCCGAAGTCTCTTTCTCCAGCCGGTCTTTTCTATAAGTTTCCAATGCGACAAATCTTTGGATATGGCTGTTCAACTCTTGAAGAACCGCATTTTCAAGAACGGGAGCGTCTACACGAAAGCGGTAACAGGAAGCATTCGGATTCGTCTCCCCATACCGGCACCAATAATATGTCTTCTTACTCGATTTCGACATCTTCTTCCTACAATACGCACAACAAAATACATTCGTTCGTTTTCCGGCATATGGTTTTTTATACTTAGGCAGTATGGTTTCTACTTTTTGGAACATTTCTTTCGATATGATTGCTTCATGAGCATCCTCCACCCTGATCCACTCCTGCTTATCGCGGACTGTCCTTTTCCCGTGGATACCATTCGTTTTCGTTTGCAAAGTAACCATATTTCCCGTATATTTCTCGTTACGAAGGATGCGCGTCACGCTACAACTATTCCACGCCGTTTCCCTGTGAATTTTATCTCGTTCTGTCTTTCCTTCATTATGCTCACTGGCATACTGTGCAGGTGACGGAACACCCCGGGCATTTAAAATTCGTGCGATTGTCGCAGCATTGTTGCCCGACAGCCGAAGTTCATATATTTCTTTAACAATTGAGGCGGTCTCCAGATTAATCTCCAGCTTATGACAATTTTCTTTCGATTTTCGGTATCCATACAAAGTATTCGTACCCCAATAGCCTCCTTCCAATGCAACTTTTCTCCATGCTTCACTTGCTTTTCTTGAAGTGTCCCGGCTATATGAATCATAAACGAAATTCTTAAATACCATATCTAATCCAAGCGTCTGATTGGGAGATGATGCACTGTCGTAGCGGTCATTTACCGATATGAAACGAATTCCAAGAAAAGGAAAAATCTGTTCCAGATAATTTCCCGTCTCTATATAGTCTCTGCCGAGTCTGGAAAAATCTTTTACAATAATGCAGTCTGTTTCTCCCCGTTTGGCAAGTTCAATCATCTCCTGAAATGCCGGGCGGTCAAAACTTTTTCCAGAAAAACCATCATCGCATTTCTCAATAATTTTCGCATTCTTCAAATCAGGTTTCGATTTTATATACTCATGCATCAACATCCTTTGATTTGTAATACTGTTGCTTTCCTCTTTACAGCCGTTCCTGACGTCTTCATCCTCCACTGACAATCGAATATACATAACTATTGTAGCAACGGCTGAAGCATTGTTAATTTTTGATGACATCACTTGTCTCCTCCCGACTATGAATCGTCTGCATCAGGCAGTCCATCTCCGCCTGAAATGTATATTTAATCTGAATATGTTCTTTGTCCAAAACGGTAATCCTGTCCACAAACGTATTTACCAAATCCACAGATATCTCCTTTATGTTCAAATAATTCTGAATAATGCTATGGACTTTCTCCGACACGCTATAATTGGAAGTGTACATTTTCTGGAGTCCCATCAATTCTGTTATCTGTTTCTCCAAAAGTTGCCTTCCCTCGTTATAGCTTGCCTTCATCTGAAGATATTCCGCTTCTTCTAATAGCCCATCTTTCAAATCTTCATAAAGCTCCGTGCAGAGATTTTGCAATTTAGTAAGGCGAACCTGTTTTTTTCGGATCAGGTTATTGAACTCCTGAAATTTCTTTACTGAATCCGGTTTACTATTTAGCTGGCAAATAATTTTTTCCGAATCAGCAAATCTGCGGATAAAGCTTTGTATTTCCTCCAGGACAATTGCGTCCAAAACTTCTTTATTAATAATTGTTGCCTTACACTCGAGAGAAATCCGTCTGGTCCGGTTGCAGCAATCGTAGAAAACAATATTTTTAGGCTCCTTCCTTTTCCTTTTTCTCTGAATCCTGACCATATGCATTGCCGCTCCACAGCATCCGCAGCGGATATGCCCGCGATATATGTTTTCCACTTCGAAATCCTTATATGAGCCAACATAAGAATGATATTGCCGAGCCGCAATATTGATCATATCCTGTACTTTGGCAAATAGTTCTCTGCTTATTATTGGTTCATGAGTATTCTCAGTAACAAACCATGATTCCTCCGGCATCTTTTTCCAGCGTATGCCCTCAGCAAATGATGATCTTCTCTTACCAGTTACCATATTTCCGATGTAAACCGAATTTCGCAATAGTCCATCAACCATTTCCCTTGTCCAGCCTTTATTCTTATAACGTTCACTTTTTACAATGCCTTTTGCGAAAAAATACATATGCGGAGAAGGGATTTGTTCAGCATTCAATTTTCTGCTGATTGCCCCCGGACTCATGCCTTCGGCTCTCCAGGTGAAAATTCGCTTTACAGTATCAGCCACTTCATGGTCAACAATCAAGTGTCCGCTCTTTTGACGGTCTAATAAATAACCATAGGGTGGGCGAAACGAAATATATTCTCCTTTTCTTCTTCTGGCGTCATTTGAAGCACCAATCTTCTTTGAGATGTCTTTCGAGTAGCTCTCATTTATAATATTTTTCAGCGGAACTGTAATGCCATCATCCATCGTGCTGCCGTTCAGGCTGTCATAATCATCCATGACAGAGATAAAACGTACATGAAAGAATGGAAATATTTTTTCCATGTAATTCCCGGCTTCCAGATAATTCCGTCCCAGTCTGGACAGGTCCTTTACAATAATGCAGTTGATCTTCCCGGCGCGCATATCCGCAATCATCTGATTGAATGACGGCCTGTCGAACCGCACGCCGCTTTCCCCGTTATCGATATATACTTTATACAGGGAAAATTCTTCTTTCGAATTAATATAGTCCTTCAAAAGGCTGATCTGGTTTTCGAGGCTGTAACCGTCCTCTTTACCGCTATCCTCCACGGATAATCTTGCATATAGTGCGGTTGAATAACCGATTGTTTTGCTTTCTGCTCCAGTGTCTGAATTGCTGAGCGCGTTGCCGTTTTCTACAGACAGCACCATCTGTGCATCCGATCTTTTTTTGCGAGCCATCTCATCGTCCTCCTCCTTAAATCGCTTTACTCGCCCTTGCTGCATTATCAAGATACTCGCAGGCATCAGCGAACCGTTCTTCGAAGTTATACACGATTTTTATTCTCCTGCCCTCATAGACCAGGACACGGTTTATGAAAATGGATGCAACGCTTCTAGAAAGGCTTTCGATATTTTTATATTTTTTGAAATAATTCATCCAGTCGCAGATTCCAGATTTGTTTTCCTTTGCCTTTTCGATCTCTTCCTGATAAATGCGGATCGCATCCTCGGCATCTTTGATTCTTCTGTTAAACTCATTTTTAAAACTCTGGTATTCTTCCTGATCAATCAATCCCTCTTTCAAATCTTCATATATCCCAATCTTCAATTTCTGAGCCTTCATAAGCTCTTCTTCCTTCTTCTCCATCTGAAACATAAACCTTTTTACCCTGAATTCCTGCGTGTGTACCATGTCAATCGCTTCCAATGCGTCCTGCATATTCAAAACATTTCTGATATGGGATTGCAGCTCTTCAAAAACCGTGTTTAAAAGTTCCTCTTCCCGTATCCAGTGTCCGGTACACCCTCCGGATTTCTGACGGTTTTTACACATATAGTACACATACCGCTTCGGATTTTCCTGACCATCTTTTACCCGTCCAAGATTTGTCTTCCTCACCATCGGAGCTCCACAATCCGCGCAAAATACTAATCCGCACAGCGGATAAGTCTCATTGCTCGTCTGGGACTGCCTTGTATCCCGGCCAAGAAGATTCTGAACTATATCAAAGTAAATGCTGTCTATAATCGGCTCGTGGGAATGCTCCACGCGGACCCATTCTTTCGCATCGACCTTCTCCGTAGACTTTATCTTGTAATTAGGAGTGGTTCTTTTTCCCTGTTCCAACACGCCGGTATAGATTCTGTTTGTTAATATTCTTGTCACGGCATTGGGGCTCCACATGGCCTGTTGCCCGGTCTTAAAACTTGTCTCATAATTGAATCCAAGACTTTTTTTGTATTCCATTGGTGATAAGACATGCGTGTCGTTTAATTTATCAGCAATCGCACGGGGGCTCATTCCCTCCAGCTTCATTCTGAAAATGTCCTTCACTATTTCGGCAGCGAACGGATCGATAATCAGATGGTTCCTGTTCCCTTCTTCTTTTAAATAACCGTATACAGCAAAATTTCCAATAAACTCTCCATTCTTTCGCTTCACCGCAAGATGGCTCCTTATTTTTGTCGAAAGGTCTCTTAAATAAGAATCATTGATCAGATTTTTAAATGCGATTACGATATCCTGTGAGCCCTGGTCACTGTAGCTGTCATAATTATCCGTCACTGCAATAAATCGGACTCCCAGCGTCGGAAATATTTTTTCTATATATCGTCCCGCATCTATGTAGTTCCTGCCAAATCGCGATAAATCTTTTACGACAATGCAGTCGACCACGCCTTTTCTTACATCTTCCATCATTTTCTGGAATTCCGGGCGGTCAAAATTAACACCGCTGTATCCGTCATCCGTCCGAATGGATACCACGCTGATTTCCGGTTTTGTTTTCAGAAAATCAAGTATCAGTTCCTTCTGGTTTGAAATGCTGTTGCTTTCCTGCTTGTTTCCCGATGCGACATCCCCATCTTCCTTTGATAATCTCAAGTAAATGGCCGCATGAAAACTTTTGGCGTTGTTCATTTCCATACAAAAGCCCCTTTCCAAATAGAATTATCAAGGAAATACTTCTAAATGATGCCTGCTCTGATCCGTACCAGCGAATCAAAGCGATTTCTCAGAAACAGTTACCAGCCGGTTTCCGGGATTGTTCTTTGCTAAATTGGTTTCTGTCAATATAGCACCGGGATATTTCGTCAATCAAGGATGTCGATTGGGAATCAGGATGATGCTACCAATACAGCAAACAGGTCATTGATTGACTTCCCCTCTGTGTACGAGTTTTCAATCACAACATCTCCCCGTCTATGGATATGCCAGTTCACCGGATTCTCCAAAGCCTCGCTGACTGTCTCTGGACTTTTTTCTTCCATACGCTCCAATTCACGCATATCAACCAGATTCTCTTTTTTTACTGTCCTTATGTCTATATTCTGTGTATCGTTTAACGTCATCTGTACACACCTCGTCATTCTGTAAAGCACAATTTTTGTGGTATGATTTCATTATCCTGTACCTTGGCACAGAAGTGCGGCAGGGCTTTTCAAAGCAGACAGAATGTCTGCCAAAGAGCCTTGCCGCTTAAGCAAATAATGTGAGAGAGGCCATTTTGATTCTATTTGTCCTCGACACCCCGAATCTTTTCCTGATATTCAGGAAGGGAATAATAACCTGCCGGGATGCATACTCCCGACCATAACCCAAAAGCTATGATGCAATCAGGCTCCGGCAGTTCGCAGGGATGCCGGCTGCAGGCGTTCTACGGCCCACAGATGTATCTCACTCCAGGCAGTTCTTCGCATCACCGGCCTGCCGGCCGATTTTAGGACAGTGCTTTTTCGCAGCTTCAATTGTTCCTTTCATATCTATTCCAAAGCAATAAGAAGCCAACCGCGGCATCTTCCCCGTGCTCCCTGCATGGTATGTCATGTCAGTTATTACTGAATTATTCAGTTTTCAATGTGCAGTGCTTATATGTCTCCAGTTCCCAATAATGACCTGGAATCAGACTTTAGCCGCCTTACTCCCTCTGTCATAGGGAACCGGATCAAAGCCGAGAGTTACATCCATAAGCGCCATTTGCAGACGCCTGCGTAAAAATTCATCTACATAACAGTGCGGGATGCCATACTCATCATATCGAACTCTGAGCGACAGTTTCGCTATGTAATCGCCATAATGATTTAAAATAGCATCCATCGCCTCAGCATTCCCAGCAGAGGCGGCTTTGATCACCTCATAGGAAGGCAGATCAGCGCTTCCCTTTCTTTGCCTTTTCTTCATTCGCTTTTTTCTCCATAATTACTTTCAGTTTTTCCAGCAAATTCAACCGGTGCTCGCGAATAGTGGTCCTGTCCTGATGCATTCTGCGTCCGATTTCTGCATCACTCATGCCGAGATAATAAGAGAACAGGATGATATTCCGTTTCTCTTCTGTCAGCGTCTTCAGAGATTCCGCCAGAAACCGATCCTTTACCTCAATGTCGTATTCAAGAACTTGAAACCAGCAATTTTCAGCGCCATAGTCATCCATAGTCACCAGTTGATTCCACTCAGTTTCTGACAGTTCAGAAAACAATTTTTCGTGCTCCTGTAAATAATTCTCATGTCTGTAGTAATCTATCAGTTCTCTTTTCAGAGCCAACTTGCAAAGCCGGTCTAATTGTTTTCTGACGATCAGTTCATCACAGGAAGAAGATTTCTCCATAAGAGTTCACCTCCTTCCCGGCCCAGTTGGGCAAGCGTGAAGTCTTTTTATCCCTTCCACTTAATAGCTCGATTGGGAAAGGGGGAATCGTGGGGTTTTTGCAAAACTTTTTTTGAAAATACGAAAGTTTCACAGAATGTTCACAAATCAGATCATAGCGGTGAGCCAAACCAGGCTCACAAATTGCACTTCTGTCACAGCGCATCAAAAAACCTCCGTTTTAGTCCGTGGTTTATGTGAACCGGATCAAAACGGAGGCGGCGATCGGCACCCCGATGTATATTTATTATTTTCTGTTGATATGAATTGTAATTCACATTTAGGGACGCAGTTGTCTACAGATGTGAAACAAAATTTGAGTTATTAAGAATTACGCTGCTTATCTTGTCCGTCTCTCGTTTCTCCTCTCCATTTTCTCTTACTATATATCCGCGAACATGAACTGTAATACACGTAAGTTCGAACCGCGATTCATTCCAGAAAGAGAATATGTATTGTAAAATTTAAGTGAGGTGAACTTTAATGCAGAACCATGAATTTTCCCGTATCCTTGGAGATACGGTAAGACATGCCCGAGAAAAATCGTCGCTGACCCAGGAGCAGTTAGCGTCTGACATAGGAATTCAGGCCAGGACTATATTGAACATTGAAAATCATCACGGAAACCCAAAGCTGGAGGTCCTCTATCCTCTGATTCGTTCTCTCAAAATTGACCCCTGCTGTATTTTTTATCCGGAATCACAGCAGGATTCCCCGGCTTTACGTCAATTACAGATTCTGATATCAGATTGCAGTGAAGAAGAAGCCGTATTACTTGCCTCTGTTATCGAGGCTCTTCTTACTACATATAGGGACAGTAAAGCAGGCAAAATCCAGTAGAACACTTTTCGTTCATATATTGTATATATTCGCTTTCTCCCGCCGGGGCGTGTTCATACCGGACCAAATAGTTCATACAAAATAAGCAGAGCAAGAATCCATAGATAACCATGGAAATTTTTGCTCTGCTTTTTTCATGAATCAATGTGCGCGACCATTTTAAATCGCACAACGTCTATCAGGATTTCTCTTTTACACTTCGGGCAATACAGCGGATAGTTTACCATAACAGTATCAAAGTATACCCTTGTCCGGGTCTTTGTTTTACATATTGGGCAATGAATCCTCAATGGTTTTTCTCGACGTTCTTCCATAAGTTCCCCTGTTCTTTTCCTGCTGCTTATGCTCTGCGTCTGGCGTCTGGCTGGCAGCAAATCTCTGATGATAATATGTCTTCCAATAAGCTGTATTATTCGAATCGGTTATAAATTGGGAAAGAGAATTCGTACCGGATTGTTCCCGAATTTCACCTGCGCAGACCTTGCTCCGTGCACGATATCATCCGTAACAATAACATACCGACGTGCGCACGATTTTTGCTATATAGAAACAGAACTTCCTGACAAAATAAAAAGCGTGCAGTCACACTACCCAGGCTATGACCACACGCACAGAAAAGCTCTCACCAATACTAACTCGATTGTTGCAGTTGCTTTTTTACTCCCCAATCATAAACAGCTTATACTTCAAACAAACTATTTCCTTTTCGTTCTTTGCATTCATCTGATGATACTCTCAGTTTTCACTCTCAGTATCATCCGCATCTTCTTAAACATCCCTTCTTTACTTGATGAAAACTTTGCTTAATGAAAACAAGATAAATCCAAGATATGGCTATTTTGTGTTGGAATTGTGTGGTGTTTTTATAAGAAACTATGTCTATTGTGTGAAAAGCACAGAAATGGTTATTTATTTCTTAACATTTTTATAATTTAAAGAATTGTAATTCTGAAGCTGTTGATAAATACAAGCGCAAAAAATCCCGCTGTAAATCATTGTAGCAACCCGTCTTTTCTGCACAACAGTAAAAGAAGTCCGCGAACTCTTTCAGATAAGTCCGTGGGCTTCTTTCGCTACGTGCCTGTATGTACTTTACTGACAATTACAGCTAAATGTCAATCTCAGTCTTTTATAAAAAAATATTGTTCGCCAGATTTCATTTATTCAAGCCCCGCTTCCACGGTGATCTCTTCAAGTGCCGTGACAATTGCGTCACTGGTAACGGTAGCTCCCGATACAGTGTCAAATGATAATGATTTACTCTCAATAATCTGTGCTTCAATTTCCTCCGCAGCGACACCTCCGATATCCGGTGTCTCTCCTGAAGCGTCGATCACACAATCCACGATCTCCCCATCATTTACAACGATTGTCACCGTAACGTCCGATGAGATACCGGTTGCGGCTGCTGTATAAACATCGCCCTCTGCGAGTTCTCGTGCCTCTGTTTCAGCCTCTGTCTGTCGTTCATAATCTTCCTCAAGTCCATTATAATGCACCTGGGCAGAATCATAATTTTCTACCGAAGCGGAAGAAACCGCATCTTCAGCCGGATAACCAAACGTTACGAGAAGAATCGGAAGATAGTTCTCAGTAAGATCAAGGATTTCGGAAATACCATCTATCCGTTCATCCTGCGGCGAAATACTCATCACACAAGATGAAATCCCCAGATCTGTAGCCTGAATAATCATAGCCATTGCGGCAAGACCACTGTCCATTTCTTCCAGTTCAGGAAATGCGGCAAGATCCTCATTCCCGCAGATTACAATGGCAAGAGGCGCTGTGCTTGCTCCATCGAAATGCCCCGGATTTACCGCAATCGCGTCAAGCATATCTCGATCGGTCACAACAAAAAACTCTATTGATCTCTGATTTCCGCCAGTCGGTGCTGAAAATCCTGCATTCAGTATTTCCTCAATCACATCATCATCCAGAGAAGTAGAATCATAATCTCCGTGCAGAGTCGTTCTGTCATAGAGAACAGATCCCCTCTCTTCTGTGGCTTCGGTCTCTTCAGCCAGCACTGTCCCTGCAGAAGCAAACGAAAACAATGCCGTTAAAATAAGTACGCAAACCTTTAATAATTTTGTTTTTTTCATCTCACTACTTCCTTCCTTTTTTAATAAAAATTTCATATTCCTTTTTTCAGCATACATTTTGTCAACGCCAGACAAATGAAACAGCTTGGGCTTTAAATTTTGCCCGTTATGATGCTGTCGTAGCTTATTTTTCTTCATTCAGCATCCGAAAAATACGCAGGATCATCGTAACGGCGATAACGGCTGTGAGCAGATCCGAGAGCGGCATGGAATAGAGAACGCCGTCCAGCCCGAAAAACATTGGCAGGATCAGCGCCCAGCCGACGCCGAAGACTACTTCACGAATCAACGAAAGGATGGAGGACTGTGCCGCCTTCCCCAGTGACTGCATACAGATAAAGGTTCCCTTGTTCATGGTGGCTAACGGCAACATGCACAGATAGATCCGAAATGCTTTTACCGCAAATTCTGAGTAATAAGTGCTCTCATTTGCCGCGCCAAACAGACCAATCAGCTGCATTGGGAAGATCTCTACAATAGCCAGGGCAACAAATCCAGTAATCAGCTCCCCCGCCAGAAGCATTTTAAACAGGCCAAGTGCACGGTCGTTCCGCCGGGCACCCACATTATAGCCCATAACCGGGATACAGCCCGCGGACAGACCTACAGAAATGGAAATCACAATTTGGAAGAACTTCATGACAATTCCCAACACTGCCATCGGAATCTGGGAGTACTCTTCAAGTCCGAAGATTGCGTCCATTGCACCATATTTCACGACCATATTATTCACAGCCGCCATAGAAGCAACGATGGAAATCTGCGACAGGAAGCTGGTGATACCAAGAGGGAGGAACTGACGCATCAGCCCTGGATAGAGCCTAAAGCTCTTCTTCTCCAGTTTCACTGCCTTCATATGGAACAGGTACCAGATGGCCAGAATGGCCGTCAGCACCTGCCCGCCAACTGTTGCCACAGCCGCTCCCATCATACCCCAATGCAGGCCATAGATGCAGATTGGGTCAAAGATGATATTAAACACTGCACCAAGCACCGTCGACGCCATCGCGAACCGCGGGCTTCCGTCAGACCGGATAATTGGATTCAGGCACTGACCGAACATATAGACCGGAATTCCCATGGTAATAAATGTAAAGTACTCTTTCGCGTTGGAAAATGTCCCTTCATTTACGCGGGCGCCAAAGAAGGTCAGAATCGGATTCTGAAAAATGGCATAGAGCACGGTAAGAATCAGACTGACCACGATCACAAGCACAATCGCGCAACCGATGCTTTTGTGCGCATTATCCTTTTCATTTCTGCCCAGCAGGATGCTGACATACGCACAGCAGCCATCGCCAATCATCACGGCCAGTGAGAGCGCCACAATCGTCAATGGAAACACTGCGTTGTTTGCCGCGTTTCCATATGAGCCAAGATACGACGCATTCGCTATAAAAATCTGGTCGACAATATTATACAGTGCCGCCACCAGCAGTGATATAATACAAGGTACGGAATATTTCCTCATCAGCGTACCAAGTTTTTCTTCTTCTAAAAACTTATTAGCCTTCTCTTCCATTGGTTCTCACTCCATCTTATGCAGGCCACGCCATTGTGCGAAGCACAATCTCTGAATGGCGCGGCTCCCCGCTTCATGTCCGGCATCGTTTTAATCCGACATCTTTTCACTCTATGTATCTCCCTCTTCTGCATTTGCTTACCGGCGCAGCTCCAGTCCGCCTGTCAGATGAATCGTCTGCCCAGTCAGGTAAGCACTCTCCTCGCTAGCGAGGAAGCAGATCAGTTCAGCAAGCTCCTCCGGTGTCCCAAGCCTCTCCATCGGGATAGATGGAAGAAAATCTGCCGGATCCACGTCGCCCGGGTGCAGCCCTTCGATTCTCGGAATTGCACCTTTTGCGATGCAGTTTACTGTAATATGTTCTCCTGCAAGCCTTGCCGCCGCATTCAGTGCCAGAGAGTGCACCGCGCCCTTTGCGATCGCGTTGGAAAAGCTCTCATGTACGCCGCCATTGACTCCCTCTGCAGTGGTCATGAAAATAACACGCGGCGCTTTGCTCCTGCGCAGCGAAGGAAGCGCGGCACGCAGCATATTAAATGCGCCGCAAAGAAGGTGTTCCACATCCCACAGCAACTGGTCACCAGTCAGCTCTTCCATCGGAATGTTTTTCCCCAAACCTCCCGTGTTCGCAATGATGACATCTACGGAACCGAACTCCTGCGCCAGTGATTCATAGACCTCCGGAGCTTCCTCAGCGGGACCGCTCTCAAGCGCGCCGACAGCTTTGCACTTCCCTGGAAGATTCATCCCATTGACCTCGTTGACGAGTGCCTGCGCACGTGATGCCTGATGAGTCATCATGGCCACGTTCATTCCTCCCGCACAAAGGGCTTTCACCGCCGCAACCCCGTCTCCTGCCGTTGCTCCCGCAAACACGCAGGTTCTGCCTTTTAAAGTCTGCATCTTATCCCTCCTCCTAGTATCTGGTTTCTCATCTGCATCGCTGTCACCCGTTATTCCAGGGCTTTCACCTTCAGATTCCTGCCACACCCAGTCTCTTTAGTGCCTTTATTGCCGGCTCCGCTATTTTATCGCCCCGTTTCGCTGAAATCCTGTACCATTCGACTGCTTTCTCGAGGCTCTGCGCAACACCGCGTCCCTGCTCATACATCAGACCAAGCAGGTACTGACCGGTAATATCGCCTCTCTCTGCAGCCGCCTGATACCACAGAACCGCTTTCTCTTCGTCCGCTGCTACACCAAGTCCCTTTTCATAAATCATGCCAAGATATCTCGGTGCTTTCATGTCTTCCTTTTCGGCTGCTTTTTCAAACCATTTTCTTGCTGTTTCAAAATCAAGTTCTACATAATAGCCATTCAGGTACAGGTTCCCAAGAATCGTCATTGCGTGGGAAAGATCATACTCCGCAGCTTTCGTCGCCCATTTGAACGCAGCTTCATAATCCGGTTCGCGGTCATGTGCGTAAAAAGCGTCCGCCGCCAGTTTCATATACCTTTCCGCTTCATTTGAATCATTTCCTTCAGCTTTACTTTCATCTGTCATTGATTTACCAAAGTAAATTTTCTCCGCATTCTCTCCCAGCATCAGATTTTTCTGTTCTTCTGTAATATCCAGCTTTCTCACAAAATCCGCGCCCTCCAACAGCCATTCTTTCCGCACTGGATAAGAGGTGCCCCAGATAATGTGATCCGCTCCAAGTACATTCACCGCACATTCCAGCTGGGTTTTTCCCCAGGGCTGCGCATGAGACATTTCAAAATAGATGTGTTCCCGAAAACGCGCCGCCGTCTCACCACTGTCAGATTTGAACCGGCTGACATCCTCACTCTTTTTCGCCTGCTGCGGAAACATCATATTCGCGATGGCAAAAAAGCCGCCACCGAGCATGGAATGAACCATTTTAATATTCGGATATCTCTCAAAAAAGCCGCTGAATACCTCACGTCCGACCGCAAGGCCCTGATCCACGCAGCGGCCATAAGAACGCCTTACATTATTATAGTCACAGAACGACTTGTATTCCGCCGGTATCGGCGTGTGATGCACATAAACATTCATTCGAAGCTCATTAACCTTTTCAAAAAAGGCCGAAAACTTCTCATCATCCAGATAGGTCTCGCCATAATGCGCACTGACCTGGACGGCCTTCATGCCCAGCTCGTTTTTGCAGCGTTCCAGCTCTGCAAGGCTTTCCGGCGTCCCATAAGGAGGAACGACTGCAAGCGGAATCAGCCTGCCTCCGCTTGCTTTCTCGTACTCATGCATCCCATCATTAAACAGGCGGCACATTTCCAGACCCATCCACTCATGGCAGCCAGGGACCTTCAATATCGCTTTGTCCACACCGGCCTCATCCAGATCCCCCAACATGGTCTCCAGCACATAGTCCCCCTGGACATAATTCAGATTTGGTGAACCCAGAGGTTTCTCCAGGACTACCTGCTTTTTCCCATTTGCCCCCGGCACATCCTCACAGCGCCCATACCAGCCAAACTGTCCGGGAACCTCGCTTAAAAACTTTTTCATCAGAGTTTCATCCAAAAAGATCTTCTCCGGAATCCAGTATAAATTCGCGTCAATAATCATCCTAACCATCCTTTCTCCTCAGCGATTTTGCAATACCGTTCCGTATCCCGTGCTTTCCTCTCTCACTCATGCCCGTGCAGCCATCTGACAATCTGGCCATACAGAGCCGTCTCCGTATCCCCAAACTCTCCCGGGAACTTTTCTGCCCTGCGGTTCGGCGTAAACATATGATCCGCGCCATGGATAAACAGCAATGTCTTATCCTCCATGGACGCATGCTCACAGATCATCTCTGCGGCCAGATATTCATAGCTCCCTGTCAGGCCGATCGCCAGAAGCGGTGCTTTGATATATTCAATATTTCCAATCGGAGAAGCATAGCTGGATTTCCAGTCGACGCCTTTTACGTCATCCTCCGTAATGCCAAAGCTTTCATCGACCTGAATCGCCTGGGAGCTTAAGAAGCCTTTTACTGTATTTTTATTCGCCCCCATTCCGTAGAACGAAGAGAAACTGCGGTCAAATTCCGGTACACGGACACAGCGAATCACTTCATGAGTGACCGACCCATCCGCATGTACCAGGTCATGCGCCTCTTTGGTGTGACTTAAGAGTCTCATATCCTGCGGCAGGAGACGATTATTCGGCTTCGGCTGGTTTGCAGCCGCGATGATAAACGGTTCATCCTCGAAGTAATTACCATCGCCACGCTGGAGTGCCGCCAGCCGTTCTTTCGCAATGGCGATCAGCTCATGATAACGTTTCACCTGCGCCCTCTGGTACTTTTCGATAAATTCAGCGCTGTATTTTGCGCCTTCCGGCGAATAGCCGTTTTCAGGCGCATACAGGTCAAACGCCGGATCCAGCTTATTCGCATTCCCTTCCTCTGTCACAGCCGGGTCCAGGCTGATCAGCGCCATCACCGCATTTCCATAATTGGCGTCTACCAGCATGACCAGATCTGCAGGCTCCAGAGGATTACGCACGGTCGTACGATAAATCATCCGGTCCGTACGGAAAATATCCGGACCGTTTTCCGCGATTGCCTGGTATGCCGTGATCAGTGTCGCTCCGCCGGAATGCCCCAACAGCGCGACCTTTTTAATCCCCGGCAGGCTCTTCATAAAACGCACGCCCTGATCCAGATCTTCGAACTTATGCTCGATTTCTCCGCCCTCTGTCGATTCAATCGCCAGAACCGGAATGCCCATATCCGCCAGACGGCCGCAGATGGCAAGACCCATATAGTTTGCGTCACAATGCATAATTACCACGCCTGTAGAAGAAGCTTTGCGCTCATCCGGCTGATATAACATCGCGTGTGTGTGAAAAAACAGCACCAGGCTTTCCTTTACACCTTCATATTCTTCCTTTTCGCAGGTTCCACGTTCAATTCGATACATCCCATTCTCCTCCTGGCATTCCTTAAATATTTTCGTAACTGCCGTTCAGTATCTTCACAGTTACCATAGTTTCTTAATATACCGACCCTGTGGCATGCAGAGGGCATACCACAGGTAATTTCAGATTAATCAGCAGCTGACCCGTGATGCATACCGCCGCGCAGCTCATCGAGCTTCTTATGGATCTCCGGCATCCGGTCGTCCAGGTCATAGGCAAACATGGCAAGAAGAACAATCAGAACGCCCGTGACAGCAACCGCTGAAAATGCAACCTTTACACTTGTAATCGCTCCGGCGGTCTGCACATCCGCGCTCCCGTCAAAGCCGCCTATAAGCAGAACCATTGTCACAAGGGAGCTGGAGAGACCGCTGCCGATCTGGCAGCCCAGACTGAACATGGCAGACACCATGCCTGTCATCTGTTTTCCGGTCTTTGCGGTCAGCGAGTCCAGGACATCCGGCTGCATGCTCATAAGAGAAGTGTTCATAACCCCCATACCCAGGCCATAAACAGCCATCCCAACGATCAGCATGACATTAAAAGACGGAGTCAGATACCTGGAAAGCAGTCCGACGATTACCACCACGCCAGCGAGCTGGACGATGTTCTTTTTCTTCATCTTAACGCCCAGTGCCACGAAGACCGCCGGACAGAGGAAGCCTATAGCGCTCTGCGCTGTCATGGCAAGACCCATCAAGGTGAAATTAAAGTTCAGTATGTACTGTGTATAATAGATCATTGTTGACGCAGTTGCAACCTGATTAATCAGATTGCAGATACAGAAGAGAAAAACAGCGATAAAGTTCTTGTCTCTCAAAATAACTCCAAGCGTGCCCAGAGACTCTGACAGGGATGTTTTTTCTTTCTTTTCCTGGCGGATTGGAATGTTGACTTCTTTAATCATCATCACGCCGATCAGGCAGAGCACTACCTCAACTACGCCGACCAGCAGGGCAACACGGGAGTAGCCGAGCAGTTCATTGCTGCCTGCTCCGAAAAAGATTACCAGCGGGGTAACCGCATTCGCCACAATCACGTTTGCAAGGGAAGAAGACCATCCCCTCGCCGCGCCGAATGTGTTGTACTGCTTCGGATCCCTGCTCAGCATCGGCAGAACCGCGCTGACCGGAATGTTTACCAGTGTCAGACCAAACGTATACAGAATGTATGACACATACATATAAATAACCTTCGCCGATGTGGAATCAAAATTTGGTCCCTGAAACAGTGCGTACACACCGACCGCAAACACAAAGCATCCGCCGACTACCCACGGGCGGCAGCGCCCCATTTTCGTATTGGTCCTGTCCACCAGGATACCGATAACAAAGTCTGTGATTGCGTCAATAATCTTACAGATCAGGAACATCGCTGCCACAGTTGCCGCCGGAAGCTGAACTACCGTGAGCAGAAACGAGTTCAGGTAAATGTCACCCAGAGACTGGGCGATCGTCCTTCCCAGGTCAATGGACCCATAACCCAGGCGCTGACGCCATAAAAATCCGTTTGTTTCTTTTACTGCATTTGAATTTGTATTCATGACTTTCTCCTCATTTTCGGACACCCGCAGAAAATATATCTTTATGAGTCAGCGTGTCTGTAAACTGCCGGTGTCTTTTTTCATAATCAGAACGCTAACGATGCCGGATGCGGGATATGCCCGGAAACCGCACATTCCTTCAGCAATCCATCTTCATTCACTTTGTAAGATACGATGTTTTCTGTATCGTTGCATGCCACCAGAAGATACTTCCCATCCGGAGAGAAGCACGCGCCGCGGGCCACCTTGCTTTCCGTCTGGATTGTCTGCAAGAGCTTTAATTTGCCGGTGTCCATGCTTACCTCCAGGACATTTAAAAGTCCCAGGCCACGCATCAGGTTATACAGGCGGGTACCGTCCCCGCTCAGCAGGATTTCTGACTGGTTGCAGTGCGGATCCATCACCGTGTCCTCCGGTACAACACTGATATCATCCACCAACTTCCGGTTTCCTTCCTCGCAGGAAATCCGGGTAATCACGCCATTTCTCTCATAGTTCAAATACAGGTACGGCAATGTTTTGTGAAAAACTGCGTGCCGCGGCCCGGTTCCCCGCCCGCAGCGCACCGCGCCATCCATCGCCAGCTTTTCCTTCTCGTAATCGATATGGAAAAACCCAACCTCATCTGCTCCCAGGTTACAATAAGCAAACTGATTGCAGTTTCCCCATCGGATTGCCTTATGAATAAAGGAAACCGGCGGGTGTACATACACATCACAAAGCTTGCCAGGCGTCCCGTCCGTGTTCATGCGATAGAGGCTTGTGATCGTATCCGGAAATACCTTCTGCGTGTGATACTGACCGGACTCATCTGCCACGACCTTGATCGTCGGCATCCCAATCGCGAAATGCGTCACGATCATATATTTGCCATCCACATCAAAGGTAACGTTCGATGTGTTTGCCGCCATCGTATCCGTATGGCCTAATTCTGTCAGCAATCCGTTCTCAGGGTCCGCCTGGAACGTGAACACTCTCCCGCCGCCTTCCTCTCCGCTGTCCCACTGCTCATCTGTTGCATAGAGAATATCTCTTCTTTTTACCAGGCTTCCTGCATTGACCTCCTCAAAAACGGTCTGAACCGGTTCTACAAGCCCCGTCTCAGGGCAAAACTTGCAGATCGTAATTCCCTCGGATCCCTGGTAGGCAAAGCTTCCCACATATACAAACATCTTTTGCCTCCTTGTAAGCTTTTCAAATTCTCATGTCCTCTCGAACACCTTTGTTTCGTCATAGATAATCAGAACATCCTTATAATGGAATGTTCTTTTATGCTCTTCCCCTTTCTTTACATCTTCGTTCAGCTTCATATCACAGGGGCGGGCATGATGACGGTCAAAGATTATTCTTGTCTCTTCTTCCTGACCCTTCGGTTTCCCCATCGGCATACCGAAGGCGGCGCCTTTTTCTCCTTCAGTCCCATCAAGGAGCAATTTCAAAGCTTCCAGAAAGGTTTCCAGAGCATCAGCCGGAACCGTGCCCTCCGGACCGCAGCAGATCAGGTCAAAGTCTTTCCGCTGCTCTTCCAGCTTCAGAAACTGATGGTACACATTCTCCACGGAAGTATTGATCAGTTTAAAATGGCCGGAAAGCTCGTCGCCTGAAAACAGAATCCGGTTTTTTCGATCCAGGTACGCCATACTGCCAGCCGCATGGTCCGGGATATAGAACGCCTCCAGTGTCCTTCCGCCCAGATCATAGACAAAGCCCTCCTCTATAATCTGCTTTTTATAATCTCTGGGAAAATCAATTCCCTCAAAGCTGGGAAACGGGATCGTCGCCAGTTCACTCGTTTTCCGGGACATATAGGCACACTCAAAATAAGAATTGTTTGCTGTATGGTCAAAATGGTCATGCGTGTTAAAAATATTGTTTACGGGTTTATCCGTCAGCGTACCGCAATACTCGCGGAGATTCCCACACCCATAGCCGGAGTCGATCACCACCGCTTCATTCTCGCCTTCTACAAGATACGAATAATCTCCGTCGCTTAAAATCCTCCAGGTACCATCCGCCACTTTTTCCGCCTCAAAATATGGCTCATCCATCGGCCTTAAGGTACCATCCTCATCACGGATTAAAATGTCATGCTTACAGGAAAAATCAATCATCATAACCATATCATTCCTTTCTTGGTTCCTCAGATATTCAGTGTCCTCAAACAGATCCGGCTTTCACCATTTTTCAGATCTATCCCCCAATACATCCTTCGGATCGTTTGAATTTGACTGTGGTTTCAGACAAGGAACAGCGCGTCAGCATCATCCGCTGTCATGCTGATCTCGGCACCTTCCAGGCTCTGACGAAGCATGTCGGGGTTCTCCGCCCCGATGATCGCTACAGACGGAAGACGATTGTTCACGATAAAGCCAAGCGTCGGCGCGGACAGGGACATCCCATTCACTTCTGCCAGAGCTTTCACCCGTTCCAGGCGAACCTTATTTGCTTCATTCACATAATTTTTCTGCATCATCGGAGGAAGCGTCTCGATCCCGGCTGCCGCGCGCGGGAAAAATCCCTGTGCCTGTGAGCTGAACGCGAACACCGGAATCTGGTTCTCAAGATACCAGTGATATGCCGCATCATCCATCACTACAGCGCCAAAATCCTTAAAATATTCTTCCTTTGTCTCGGCAAGGCTCCACTGGATCTGGCTCGTCAGGAACCCTGCCTGACCGGATTCTTTCGCATATTTATTAGCTGCCTCAATCCGTTCTTTATGCCAGTTCGAACAGCCAAGCGCACGCACCTTGCCGGGCTTTACAAGGATTGCGTTCATATTGTCAACAATCTCTTCCACCGGAATGCTCTCGTCATCCTTGTGAATCCAATACAGATCAAAATAATCCACTCCGAAGGTTTCAAGGCTCAGATTGATATCCTCTGTCATATCCCCCCTGCCAAGACGGCTGATATTCATGGATTCATTGCGCGGGTGGCAGCCTTTCGTGGTCAGCACAACCTGATTACGCTTCCCTGTCTTTTTCAGATAGTTTGCTACAAGTGCCTCACATTTTCCCTCCCCATAGGAGCGCGCGGTATCCAGGCAGTTGCCGCCCGCGTCAAGGTAAATGTCAAAAAGATTCGTAATCACATCATCGGAGAGGCGCATCATGCTCATTGCCGATCCCATCGCAAGGCGCGATACTTTTATAGTTTCCTGATATCCCTGTAAATTGATGTATTTCATATTCATTTCCTTTCCGCATTCATGCTTTTTCCGGCAGTGTCCTTCTGTTTAGGTGCTTCCTGGTATTTCGGTAAGCACCTTCCTTACAGAAGTGCCATTTCTTTTCCAGATAATAAATCAGCCCCTGAAAATCCACCTGGCGTCATCCGGCGTCATGTCATCAGCACCGGACGAAAGGGCTTCTTTCAGGCACAACGATTCTCCCGTATCCACAATCGCGATCCCTTTCAGTGAACTGTGGATCATAAAACTATGATAAGCTTCCACCACGGAGATGCCTTTCTTTGCCGCATATTCGCCAAGCCGTCCTGCCCTGGCTCTGTTTTCACCCGTGTCATACATTTTTACAAAAAACGGTGGGATTGCATCCAGGTTTCTTTCACATACCGCTTTCGAATAAATATGTGCACCAAGATTGATAGAAAAAACCGGCATCTCCTTTTCCCTGTACCAGCTGTATGCCTTCGGATTCATGGATGTCGCCTGAACCTCCGACAAACCCTGCTGGTCTTTTATCACCGGGCTCCACTGCACCTGGCTCATCACAAATCCGGCCTGTCCTGTTTTGGCGGCATATTCATTTGCCGCGGCAATCCGGCTGATGCTCCAGTTGCAGGCGCCAACCGCGCGAACCTTCCCCGGCCGGATCAGAATGCGGTTGATGTTATCCACAACCGTTTCCACCGGATAGGATGGATCATCCCTGTGTATCCAGTATAGATCGATCACCTCAACGCCAAGTGAGGTAAGGCTCTGGTTCACATCCCCCTCCATGTCCACCGCGCTCAGACGATTGATATGCATGGTTTTCATCAGAGGATGACAGCCTTTCGTCGAAATCACAAGATGATTCCGATTATTCCGGAGCCGGATCCATTCCCCCAGGAGCCGTTCGCTCTCACCGTCCAGATAGTCATGCGCGGAGTCATACAGATTTCCTCCCGTCTCCTGCACCTGGTCAAACATGGCAAACAGTTCTTCCTTCGACAGACGCTGTATTTCGTTCGCAGTACCGAAGCCTAACTGTGAGACATGAATGTCTTCATTGTATGCCCTTATTTTCAAATATTCCATATATTTTACGTCCACCACCTTAAGTATTTTTAAGAGTTGATTTCTTTCACCCTGCAGCAGGAAACAAAATGGTTCGGCTCTATCTCTTCCAGCTTCTGAGGCTCATGGCAGTGTTCCGTCGCATACGGGCACCTCGCAGCAAATCTGCAGCCGGGCTTCGGATTGATTGCCGAAGTAATCTCTCCTTTTAGCTGCACGCGCTGCATTGGATGATATACATCCGTCGACGGGATTGCAGACAGGAGTGCTTTCGTGTATGGATGCAGTGGCCGTTTAAAAAGCTCTTTCGATGGGCTGGTCTCCACAAGCTGCCCCAGATACATCACGCAAATGTCGTTTGAAATATGACGTACCACGGAGAGATCATGGGTGACAAACATATAGGTCAGTTTCATTTCCGCCTGCAGATCCATAAGCAGATTCAGCACCTGTGCCTGAATCGAGACGTCCAGCGCGGATACCGGCTCATCACACATGATAAAGTCCGGGTTAAGCGCCAGAGCTTTCGCGATACCAACCCGTTGGCGGCGTCCGCCGTCCATCTCATGCGGGTAACTGAGCTGCAGACGTTTTTCTACACCAACCTTCTCCATCAGCTCCAGGCTGCGTTCCAGGACTTCCTTTTTGGTATAACGATGGCTTTCCTGCAGCGGCTCACTGATGATGTCCTGCACTGCCATTCTGGGATCCAATGAGGAATAAGGATCCTGAAAAATGATCTGCATCCGTTCACGAACCTTGCGCAGTTCTTTCCCCTTCACATGGGTAATATCCTGCCCATCCAGCTTTACCGTCCCGTCTGTCACATCATGCAGACGGATCACAGCTCTTCCGAGGGTTGACTTTCCGCAGCCAGACTCGCCTACCACGCCCATCGTTTTTCCTTTTTCGATTTTGAATGTGATGTCGTCCACCGCATGATTGACGCCCGCAGCACCATTAAAGTATTTTTTCAGATGTTCTACTTCGATCAATGCCATTACCGGTCACCTCCCCTCGCAGCGTTCCGAATACATCTGCTGAAATGATTCGTCTCAATTTCCCTCATTTCTATCTTTGCCTTTTTGCACTCCTCCGTTGCATACGGGCAGCGCTCCGCAAATGCACATCCTGCAATCACTCTTGTCGGATCCGGCGGGAGCCCTGGTATCGGGGAAAGACGGTCTTCCTCATCATTCAACTTCGGAACAGAGCCGAACAGGCCAAGCGTATATGGGTGTGTCGGTTTCAGGAACAGATTCATCTTATCTGCGTACTCCACAATTTCCCCCGCATAAATCACTGCGACATTGTCACAGGTTTCAGCCACAACACCAAGATCATGCGTAATCAGAATCATGGCTGTGTTGAACTTCTTTTTCAGGTCATTGATCATCTCAAGCACCTGTGCCTGAATTGTCACATCCAGCGCGGTGGTCGGTTCGTCTGCCAGCAGCAGTTCCGGATCACAGGCCAACGCCATAGCAATCACAACGCGCTGCTTCATGCCCCCGGAAAACTGATGCGGATACTCAATGTAACGCTCCCTCGGTATCCCTACCATCTCCAACATCTCTATCGTGCGCTCCATAGCTTCCTGTTTGGAACAGTTATTATGCAGCTTTACCACCTCTGAAATCTGATTTCCAATTGTCATGACCGGGTTCAGGGCTGTCATGGGATCCTGAAAAATCATCGCGATTTTCTTTCCGCGGATGGTCAACATCTCTTTCTCCGGTTTTTTCAGAAGATCTTCGCCATCCACAAAGATCTCCCCTCCAGTTATTTTTGCCGGCGGATCCGGCAGAATCCGCATAATCGCTTTCGCAATCGTGGTCTTGCCCGCGCCAGTCTCCCCGACGAGACCAAGCGTTTCACCCTTATTCAAATGCATGCTAACATCATTTACCGCATGGATCACTGCGCCGCCGGATGTATACTGAACGGTTAGATTTTCTATATTTACAAAATGCTCCCTCTCACTCATGTCCATACACTCCTTTAGTCCTTCAGTTTAGGATCCATCGCGTCACGCAGGCCGTCACCGAACATATTGATACTTAAAACCGTAATTGCAATGAAAAGTCCCGGAAAAATCAACATATGAGGATAAAGAAGAATATACTCCCTTCCGGCCGCCAGCATGGCACCCCACTCTGGCGTCGGCGGCTGAATGCCCAGACCAATATATGACAGCCCGGCCGCACTCATAATCGTCATACCGATGCCCATCGTTGTTCCAACAATTGTCGGGGAAATAATATTCGGCATCATGTGCTTGAACATGATTTTCATCGGGCTGCAGTTTATGGATTTCGCGGATTCCAGATACTCCATCTCGCGTTCCTTTAAGCACATCGCACGGTTGTTTCTGGTAACTCCGGGAATCGCTCCGACAGAAAGCGCAATAATCGTGTTTACAAGGCCAGGCCCCAGCGCCGTAGAAATCAGGATTGCCAGAAGCTGTCCCGGAATCGCCTCGATTACATCCACGATACGCATGCAGATCATGTCAACTTTGCCTCCCGCGTATCCGATCAGGATTCCGAAAAAGACGCCAAATACCATTCCGACGAGGGCGGCAATAAATCCAAGTGCCAGAGAATACCTCCCGCCGTAAAGCAGGCGGCTGAAAATGTCTCTCCCAAGGCCATCACATCCAAACAGATGTTTCAGGGAAGGGGTGGCATACATGGCCGAATAGTCCATTGCCCCTGGCTCATAAGGCGCGATCAACGGGGCAAACACCGATAAGAGAACCAGTATGATCAGTATAATCAGTCCGGCCATTGCCACTTTGTTTTTTGCAAGTCGTTTCATCGTTGTATAAAACATACTCACACGTTTTGGCTGCGTTTCGTTGACTGCCTCCTGTTTCATGCGCTCTTCCCTCCTCCCTTTTTTGCGGAAACCGCGACATACTGTGCCTTGATTCTCGGATCCATAAATGCGTAAATTAAATCCACCAGCAGATTCGAAAATGCGGCAAAAATTGCCAGTACAAGCACGCATCCTCTTACAATCGGATAATCACGACTGGAAATTCCACTCAGCAGATAGGTACCGACACCCGGGAAGGAAAACACCGTTTCAATCACGACCGTACCCGCAATACATCTCGCAAATGCGCTTCCCAGCATTCCGACAACCGGAAGCAATGCATTCGGAAGCATATGCTTATATACCACGTTAAACTCTTTCAGTCCTTTCGCCCTGGCCGTTGTCACAAAATCTGCCCGCATAGTCTCCAATACTGCGGAACGTGTCTGTCTCGCGTTTATGGCAATACCGCCAATGGAACCGGCAATCACCGGCATTACCCAGTGTTTCCATGTTCCGATACCATAGGCCGGCAGCCATCCGAGCGTCAGAGAAAACAGGATGACCATCAAAAGCGCCAGCCAGAAATCCGGTATAGAGACACCCGCCATTGCGCCCACCATCAGGCCGCTGTCCAATGGGCTGTTTCTGTGCAGCGCGCACAGGACTCCCAGCGGGATCCCGATCATCGCGTTAAAAAACAGGCAGATACACCCTAGCATCACCGTCCGGGGGATTCTATTTCCCAATTCCGTCATTACAGGTGTCTTAAATGTATAAGAAGTCCCGAGATCCATCTTTAAAAACACTTTGGATAAGAAACTTCCCAGCTGCTCTATGTAGGAATCATTCAAACCATACATTTCACGCCATTCATAACGCTGTTCTTCCGTAGATGTGTTCCCCAGCGCGACAGCAGCCGGATCTCCTGGCACAAAATACATGATTGTAAAAATGATAATCGCCACGCAGAAAATGATCGCTATGATCCACAGCAGCCTCTGTCCGATATATCTCCACATAACCTTTCCTTTCCTGAATAAATAAAGTCGGCCTGGCGCACGTCACACAGAGATGCCCGCGCCAGGCCGACTCTGCTCAATAACTGTTTCGTACCCTCTCAGGTACATCTGATCTGTCTGTACAGTCATTTAGCCTGTAAATTTCTCATAGGCTGCAGCCGTTTCTTATTCCGCAGTATACGTACATCCTCCAGGAATGATCGCATTCATATCGTTTGTCGCCAGTGAAGAGATTGTCACATCATAAACAACATTGGTAAAGTCTACACAAAGTCCCATTGCATATGCATTTTCAATCAGATAATTACGGAATTCGGTCAGTGCTTCTTCTGTGTGTCCTTCCTCCGTCAGGACGGAACTGAGCATTGTAAGAAGATTCTCATCACCCGAAAGGCCATACTGTTCCGCATTCGTCATGAATACATTCTTCCATACAGATACGACATAGCTATTGCCCGCCATATAAGCCACCTGCAAATCCCAGGCACTCGGATCTTCGGATGCTGACGTAAATGTTGGGTAATCCATCACCTCAATTGTGCAGTTAATACCGGCATTGAGAAGCATCTGCTGTACTATCTCACAAATAGTCGATGCGTTGGCCATCTCGGCTGCGATAATTCGGATGGTCTCGCCGTTATAACCGGCAGCGTCAAGATACTGCTGTACAAGATCATTATCCGTAACAGTCTCATAATCCTCAGTGGTATCCCATTCAGTATTATAATCCGGATACTTATAATTTCCTACTGTATAAGCTCTGGTCGCCGCGCCTTCACCAAGTCCAGCCGTCACTCCATCCGCATCAATCGCATAAAAGATTGCCATCCGCATATTAATGTCATTCAACAGGCTCTCTTCATTGCAATTCGGACCAACCCAGCAGGTCAGGTTATCCGGATAGGAATAGACATCATACTGGTCGTCAAAGCTGCCGCCCTCCTGGAAATCTCCCAGGGATGTAGTGCTGAGGCTTTCCACAAGGTCTACCGTACCGGTCTGAAGCGCAATCACCTTCTGAGCTTCTTCTGAAATAAACTGATAAACGATTGTGTCTACATTTGCCTGATGGTTCTGAGAAATCAGGCTCTCATCCGTCTGCCAGTACTCATCGCGTTTTTCCAGTGTCATAGAGAGTCCTGCGGAATAATCCGTAATTACATATCTGCCGGTGCCGACCGCATCCTGCATAAAGCCGGACTCGCTTGCTTCATATGCCGCCTGTGAGAAAATGACGGTTCTTGCAAAATATTCGTTAAGATCGCCAACATAGTTCATTTCTCTTTCGAAGTAAAAATCAATCGTGGTCTCATCCACAGCCTCGCAATGATCCCATGCGTCACAGTTGGTCGCCTCGCCGGACGCCATTCTTGCTTCCATGCTGAACACAACATCTTCCGCGGTAATGTGATTTCCTTCAGAGTCGTAGATATAATCATAGATATATACTGTATACTTATTGGTACCATCCTCATGGTCATATCCGCCGTATTCACCTCTGGATGCGTCCGCCAGAACTGCCACAAAATTTCCGTCGCTGTCCACATCGTAGAGCATCTCATACGCGCACCACAGAAATACGTTTGTTGCCGTCTGCGTGTTAAACGGGTCCAGGCTGGAGGGATCCGTGCCCGCGATTGTGATTGTGCTCCTCTGGACACTTTCACTGCTTTCCTCAGCGGATACGCTCATTCCTCCCACAAAAGAGGAAAGTGCCAGTGCTGAGCTTAAGGCTACCGCTATTGCTTTCTTGTTCATAATAAATCTCCTTTCCGTTGTTCCGTTCTAAATCTGATTTTAGAACTTGTTCTATTTTGTGTTTTAATTCTAACGCTCAATCTTATACTTGTCAATTAGACAACTATCACAGTTTTTATTTGTTTTTTTTGTTCAAAATGACAACAGAGGGCCTTCTGCAATGAACGCAAAATACCCTCTGTCTTCTCTTAAATCATTTTTGCTTTTTACCAGTCTCAGAGCGCTTTGTTTAAAAATAGCTGTAATCTATTTACATTGTTTTCTGACTGCTGGCAATCTTTACACTTTCCATATGAAAAAAAGACTCAAACTCCGGTCTTTCCGTAATCAGCTGACCGATCTCAATTGACTCCACAATCTCACTTCTCGCAAACGAAAGCAGAAAGCGGAAAATCAGGTGCTCCATGTCCTGGCACATACTTCTGCCGGATCCGGTCCTCTTCGGAAGAAGGCACCAGCTCACAATAATGCCTTTGTAGAGCATTTCCAGGTCCGCAACTATGTCTTCGTAAATAACTTCAACTGGTTTATCCTTTGGAAGACTCTGTTTTACAAACTCCTTTGCGAGTGGAATGACCTCCGGTCGAAATGTAATATCATAGAAAATATCGTCGCAGCAATCCTTAAACAAAAGCTGAATGATCTCCTGCCCCGCTGCCTCGCAGAATTTCGCATATACCAGAAACGGCCATAGGACTTCTCCGGCATACGCTTCATTCTTTACAAATTCAGGAATCGGGTTCTCTCTGACCACCTGAAAATACAGCCCCCTCATATACTGGACAACCAGATTCTCCTTCGTTCCGAAATGATGATAAAAGGATCCTGAAGAAACGCCTGACTCTGCACAAATATTGCGGATTGTGAGCTGCTTCTCACCATAATTCTCCAGGATCATTTTTGTCGTTTCCAGAAGTTTCTGCCTGGCGATTTCTGATTTCTGTTCCTTCAAAGATTTTATTTGCATTTTTTCATCACTCCGTGTATAATAAGTTTGTTTTAGAACATGTTCTGTTTTGCCATTCATTTTATTATTAATCAAATTCACTGTTTTGTCAATTTGTTTTTATTCATCCTCAAACAGGAAAGGAGTTTTTTATGGCCTATACACCCGGAAGTGAAATCCGTCACAGCACCTCTTACCGTACCTTTTTTGCCGGTTATACAGAAAAAAAGATTCCATCTCCAAATGGAATCGGACATAAAATTCAGCGCGTCTACACAGCCGACTACTATCGGCAGCAATTATCCCAAAAGCAGGTCATCCTGCTTCGCATCGTTTATCTGCTTCTGCACGTTGGCGCCGCAGCCTGCATTCTGTCTGCGCTTTCGCAACACTCGGATTTCCAATACGCATGGTATTGCATCATCGCCGAATGCCTGATGCTGCTGTCTGCTGTCCCTCTGACAGCTACCCTGCTGCTCTATTTGATTTCCCACAGAAATCTGACCATCGGAGAGTATCATTCTACATCGAAAGGGATCCGGCGTTATTCTACGATTGCGTCCGCATTATCGCTGACAAATGTTCTGACTGTTCTGATTTACCTTTTTCTCCACGGCGCCCGGCCTGGCGTATCGGACGGAAAAGCTCTCCTTGAGTTCCTTGCAGGAAGCCTCCTGTTCTTCCTGATCAGCCGGATTGAAAAAAAGATTACCTATATCACCGTGGCAAACACAGCCAAAAAACCGGAGGGAGGCAGTGAACTATGGTAACGGGACTGAACTTCCACCCGGAAAAGGGCGAAAACAGAAAGGATACTGTTCGGGACGGCTATAATGCCATCAGGCAAATGCGTACTTTCACCATCATTTTCTTTCTTGCCGTCATAATCTTTGCAACCATTTATGGATTTTCTGCAAATAAAGGCTCCGTTACGGTTCAGATTGGCGAGGAAGCAGCAGGGATACTCGGCGCGGACCAGAATCCCATTTTTCTGTTTTATTCAGATATCACTTCAGTGGAAATGATTAACAATCTGGATACAGGCACATTAATTGATGGAACAGAAATGGAAAATACACAAAGCGGCACATATCAAAACGAGCTTTTCGGTGAGTATCGGTTGAACAGCTACAGGAACATAACGGAATATATTGTGATTTCCTGCGGCGATGCAATTTATGTATTTAACCAAAAAACAGAAAAAGCAACTGAAAAGATTTATCAGGAGATTTCTCAGGCCGTCGGCTGAAAGGCCAGTCCCCCGGAAAATTAAGATGCCAGCATTTCGAAATTAAGTCTATCCTATGCTTGCAATTGCAATATCACGAATTCTACAAATAACTTGTCCGGCCGGTAAGCATCTTTGTAATCATCTTTCCTTTATTGATGCGAAAGTATAATTCTTGTTGCAGCCATCTGCATTCACCTCGTTCTCGTTACTGCTTCGAGGACTGCATTGGTGTCAGGAAGCATTACAGCGGATTCGGCACAGGCGTATAGTTTTTCTTCTTCTTTCCCTTCTTGTACCCCTGCCACTTGCTCTTATCCAGCATCGCCTCCGCAAATACACGGGCCAGAAGACAGACGGACGACACCATTGCGCTTACATTCTGCTTCATTCTGCCTTGTTTCTCGGCTGAAGTACGATTACCTGTGTTCCTGGAGCATCCATTGTCCCGATCTCGATCTCACTTCCGAATATTGTCTTCACGTTATCCATAATATGTCCATGATTCGCAGAGCGAATCATGGACGCAGGCTGCGCCATCGCCGTCAGGCGATTCTGCATGGGATATCCCGTACGAAGTGCGAGATGCCTCCCGGCGAGGGCGCGGCTCTCCATAATCTCTGTAAATTCATCCACTGTCCCGATCACATTATATCCAAAGCCATCCTTAATCCATGTAATATTCACAATAATCTCTCCATCCCAAAAATGCCCTACTGATAATTATCTGTCAAATAATCTTGCTCCGCCACGCGTATGCTGCACAACTTCCGCGCCAGTAAGTTCTGCCAGCATCTTCGGCATATCATTCGTAAATATATAGCTGTTCCCCAGCATCAGAATTCTCATCCTGCTCACCATTATCTTCCTCTCATATTTTTTAACTCATCTCAATTTTTTCTGCACAGCTGTCAGAACGCCACCGCGCCCGCGACCACCCCGTTCAAAGATTCCTCTCCATTGCCGTCGAAATCCGCACAGTATAATCACAGTGAAGATCGTTGACAAAGACTTTCCCGAACCGACACAAACGCTCCTCTGGTAATCATAACCAGCTTCATCCATCGCGGTCAAATAGCTGCAAACCAATAGCGAAAAACCTGCTTGCCCGGTCACCAAAAATCTGCTACACTGTCAATCAGACAATTTCTGAAAAGGAACGCGGAACACATATATGGACTACAAAACATACATATGGAATAAAGTACATAGTCTCTACTATCAATATGACATGAACTGCGCCCGGACAACCCTAACCTGTTTGTCCGAGCTATACAGCTTCCCGGTCAGCCCCGATGTCTTCGATGCCGCCCTGGGCATGCACGGAGCCGGCGGCTATGGAGCGCAGTGTGGTCTTATTGAAGGCGCACTGATGTTCATCGGCCTGTATTTTTCAGCGTCGAATATGAGCGAAAAGCAGGTCGCGTCTGTGTGTTATCAGTTCGCCAGAGAATTTGAAAAACGATTCGGTTCCTTGCGCTGCCGGGAGCTTCGCCCGGGCGGGTTTTCCAAAAACGATCCGCCGCACCTGTGTGAAACCATCACCTGCCAGGCAATTGAGTTTGCTTATCTTTTCATACAGGACGCGGAACCGTGATTGGCGGCTTCTGCTATTCTGATGGACAATCAAGAGCTTGAAAGCTCTATTCTACCCCTGGGTCGGTTTTAAACGTAAATCTGAGTATTCCGCACCCCACTTGCCCGGAACGACGGTTCATTTTCACAAGAATAAACAATCAACAGACTATTTGATTATCACCCAGTCTTCCTCTGGTGTAGACTATTAAATTTTAATTATAAATCAACAAGCAGTTTTACTTTTACTACATCTCCCGCTTTGACAGCTTACGATTAAAAAGCCACTGCAGCAATGCCGTGGCCAAAGAGTTTATTCAGTTTCTATGGCCGCCTGTGTGCGCAGGTGTATTTCACGTCCAGCCCGTCAGGCCCTAAACGAAACCGATCCAGGGCATCCGCATCCTTGAAAATCTGGTACAGGAGAATTTCCCTGCCGGTCACGTCCTCTTTCATTGCGTCTTTTCCTGACTCGTCGTCCCGGTCATGCCATGCCATAATATCATAGCTCCACGGATGGTATTCGAGGCTATTTTCCGCACAATAAGACTGATAATAGTCTGCCGCACGCTGTCCATGCCCGACGTCCTGCCAGTCGTCCTGCCGCCTGGAATCATGGAAAACGGCGGCATGGCAGAGGACTTCCTTTTCTTTATCCGATACGACGATTTTATCGGCAATCAGTAGGGCGTACAGCAGCACCCGGCTGCAATGTTCTCTGGTGTGGAGGACACTGACATTCATCCAGAACTCTACTTTATTTTCAAGAAAATTACACCACCTGTTATAATCTGCCGCTACTGAGGCAACCGCATCTATTCTTCGCATACGTTTCTCAACTCTCCCAAAATGTCGCTGAGATACCCATCCAGGCCATAGGACTTATCCTGAATATCCCTGGTGATGTAAACCTCGCCAAGATTGATGGTGATATAGGTCGCATTCGGTTCACTGGCAGTCAGCCTCATCAGCGGAGCCTTGATCAGCTGATTTCTCGCGCCAATGCCAAGTTCCAGGATAACAATATTCCTGCCATGATATTTAGCGAGGAAATCCTCGAATCGCTTTTGTTCTTTTCGGTTCGGGATAAAACTGTGGTCTCCCACATCGTGAATCTGCATGGGTGCGCCGCATTTTGGACAATGCGGAACCATTTCAGAAGGGATTTTTCCGTTCTGTTCAACAGCAGCCATCTGCTCCAGCAATTCCGCAGCCGGATAGATTGTATCATGGCAAGGTCTGGAACACTGCATGGTCAGCCAGTTCCCCTCGATTTCATAGATTTTCTCCGGGTCGAGGCCGCATTTCTCAAAGTGGCATTCGCCATTGGATGTGACGATAAAATAGTCTCTGTCTCCAATAATCGCCTGTAAATCCTTCATAACCTGGGTAGGCTGATATTCCGCGCAGTAATGATGTGCTGCCCGGCTCCAGAAGCCCCACTTTTCTTCCTCGCTGGGCCAGCGGGCAGTCATTCCATGCAACAGGCAGCGCAGTCCATATTTTCGTTTCAGGTCGCCAAACAGTTCCTCAAATGCCTCATTATCTGCAAATAGATGCAACCCCTCTGTAATAGACAGCCCGTTGCTGGCGCCAACCAGAATCGCATCCGCATTTTTCAGTTTTTTGATCATTGTTTCGTTCATAGTCATGTCCTTTTCCTCCTCACTGTTTCAGAAAATTCCTGTTGTCGTCAGGCTTCCGTCAATCTCCTCAGAAGATAGTCTCCCACAGTCACAGCATCCTCTATCGTCAGATAATGCCCGATGCTCCGGTCTGCCAGAAGGCGCGCAGAAGGGGGGAATTCCTCGTCCGCGAACCAAATGTTGATAGTCAGCGGGACACGCGGCAGATACGGGACGCGCACACTAAGATCTGCTTTGCCCGAAATGATTTCTCCTCCCATTTCCCTCAGAATATTACCGATTTCTGTCTCCGAATGGCCGGCCGCAAACTTTTCGATTGCGGCAGAAGCTGTACGGTCAAAATTCGCACCACGCACCAGACCATCTGGCATATCTCCAAGAGCACACAGTTCTCCTGACAGTTCCATCCCATCGGCAAGGTTCATATAGTGAAGCATCGTCAGATAATGCCATTGATCTGTTTCTTCCAGAAGCGCATAATCTGGATAAGTGAGCGTGTACATTTTTCCGAGACTGGACAGCCGAAAACAGTTCGATCCAGCATCGTATGTAACTCCCGCATCTTGCGCAATGCCTGCCGGGTTCTTTCCGGCAAGCATTTCTATAGCATCCCGCTTCATATTCAGAAAGGCCCTGTTTTCATCATCCTTAATCATAAAACGCATTCCTCCATTCACGCCTGTCCCTTTTCTCTCAGAACATCTTCCAGCACAGTAGAGATGTTTCCTACAATGGCCATGCCCTTATCCTCGATATTCTTTGGAACAAAATCATACTTGTCGTTGACCGCAATATACCGGGCATCCGGCAGAGTTTTTGTCAATTCCCAGAATGGCTCCTGGATAAACATCGGTGTTATCCGTCCCACACCAAACTCAAGGAAGAGAGTCTTCTTGTCCTGATGCGCCTGAATATAGCGGGAGATTTTCTGATACTCGCCGTCATATTTCCTCCCCTGAAGAAAATTGCCGTAGCCGCGAACCCAGGGAAACGCCTCCGCGCCGCAGTGGGGACAATGCGGAACCATATCCGTTGGAATTGTCGTCCCATCCCCCATAGCTTCTATCATTTCTTCCACCGGCTTCACTGCATCCCAGGTGTCATCCGTACAGCAGCGGGAACACTGGAAATAGCGGTGATCACCTTGGATTTCCGCCACCTTATCCTCCGGAAATGCCTTGATTGCCTGCGTGTCCTGATTGGTGGTGAGAATGAAATAATCTTTTCCTTCCAGAAGTGTGCGTAAGTCCAGATAGGGCTTGCGTATCGGTGCAGTCAGCGTCGTATGCAGGAAAGTCGCAAGATACGCCCACTTATCCTCTGGCCTGTCATAGCGGTAAAAGGTGCCGTCAAAAGCGCGGCGAAACCCATATCTCTCTGCAAACTTCCCAAAATTCGCATAGAAAGAAGCTGTAGGCTCATAGTAAAAATCCCCGCCGTCGGCCGCCGACAGCCCGGAAGCAGCACCCACTACGATACAATCCGCTTTGTCCACTTCCTCCGCAAACAGGCAAATCTGCTTTTCATAAGGAAGAGACTCCTTTTCCGTCAATACAACAGCAGTTCCGCCCCGCTGATAGAGTCCATAATGGCGCGAATAATTCATCGTCTGCGTTTTCATAACAAGATTTTCATAGCAGCTCATCTCAATATCATCCTTTCACAAATTTACTATCTGTATGTTTCTTGACACTCTGTATGCCAGAGATTATAATACAGAGGCCGGGAATGACCTTCGTCCATACTCGCACAGCGAGTACGGACATGCAATGACAACATTCCCGAAGCTGTATGATGATAGACACATTCTGAAAAGTGTAAAGGAGTTTTTACTTTATGAAGGGTGACAGGAAGAGAGATCGGAGAACGCGATATACGATTAAGGCAATCAAAGATGCGTTTCTTTCTCTGGAAAAAGAAATGGCCTATGATGAGATCAGTGTAAAAAAACTGTGTGAACGTGCGGAAATATCGAGGGCGACATTTTACCTCCACTACGATGAGCTGGGCGAAGTACTGGATGAGGTTCTTGACGATGCGCTTCTTTTTTCGGAGGAGTCAAACGAGAATACCCTTGATCTGATCGATGTGATTCAGTCCGATAAGATACCGGATGTCCGTGAAAATGAGGCGGTGCTGCCAGCCTGCCAGAGAATTGCTGATTCCCATAAATACCACGACCTGTTCATTGATGCTTCACTTGGAGAATACATCATTATGCGTATTTCAAATCATGAACATGACCGGGTCATTCCTGATCTGATGGGGCGAACCGGTCTCAGTGAAGAATATGCAGAGCTGCTTTTCCGCTTCATGCTTCACGGTTCTTTCTATGTAAATAAGCTGCTAAAATGGGAGAAAAATGATACCTGGTATGATTTTCAGAAACTGCTGAGCGCATTTCTGGATGCCGGAATCAATGAAGTTTCTAAAAAACGGGAATAAATAGTAATGGGACAGGTGAAGAAGCTCTCATAAAGGCAGGTGGTGCAGTCAGCAAGATCTGCTTCCTGATACGGATAAACACGAAACAATTCACGAGTGTTCATTTATCTTTCCATGGGGCAGACCGCTATTCTTCTGCTTACGAAAAAGGAACGTTCCGCCACGATATCCTGACCGGACGGGCCATGCAGAATGCAGGACGTCCGGTGGACACGGATTATCTGGAAAGCTACCGCTATCGGCCGCAGATAGAAGTGGATGAAGCCCTGAACCCGGAGACAAAAGCGCACAGCTGGCTCACCATCGGCTGCTGGAATCACTTTTGAAACAATGTTCTTCCCTGGTGCCGGCCGGAGCATTTAAACAATAATGAAGCCGCACTCATGCTTGATTTTACAAAGACCGTTCTTCTGGAAAAGGAGGTTCCGGCAAAGCGGATCCGCTACTATCAGATCGGGAGCGACAGCTGGAAGGAAACAGAATCCTTTCCCCCGAATCTCCTCCATCACGCGTATTCTGGCGGACCAAGACCGGCTATCAGCCCGGCACGAAAACCACTGTCCAGATTACTATGTGGGACATCAGCTGGCAGGTCCCCGCGGGCTGCCGCCTGCGTCTGGACATTTCCAGCTTCGATTTTCCGCAGTATGCCGTCCACTCCAACTATGCCGGGTCATGGACCGATCAGAAAAAGGTGCGCAAAGCAAACCAGACCCTTTTCTGCGGGGAAGATTCTGTACTGGAGCTGCCGCTGATGGTGTGATTTTGGGGAACGAAGCTGCCTGTCAGGACAAGAATAAAGATGAACAGATGAAAATAACAGTCCGCGGCCGCCGAAAAGCTTTCATATTTCTATTTCGTTTTTATTCATCAGTTGCGAAAATTGCAGCAGAAACCTTCCGAAATACCTTTTTTGCCAGGAACACGGTTACCGGAAGCGCCAGTATTTCAGAGAAAATGAACGCCGACCAGATCAAACAAATATTGCCGGACAGGCTGGCCGCAGATACAAAAATCAGCGGAGACAGCACCTGACGCGCAGATGTCAGATACAGGCTGAAGGTTCCCATGCCAAGGGCCTGAAAAACTTCCGCGAATACCAGGCCAAAGGTAGAAAACAGATAAGCAACCGCCAGAATGTGGAGTGCCGGGATACCGGTGGCCAGCATTTCTTCTGAGGCGTCAAAAATCTGCAGTACCTGCATGGGAAAACACTCCAGAAAAGCCAGAATCACAAGATAAATGGCAAAGGAATACAGCAACGCCCATTTGATGGCGTCATAGATACGCTGTTCCTTTTTTGCGCCATAGTTATATGCCACAATCAGGATCAGGCCATTGTCTATCCCATGAACGCCTACCGTCGCCAGGTTCTGTATTTTCAGGCATACGCCATAGACAGCTACAGCAGTCGTGCTGTAAGCGATCAACACTGTGTTCATAAATATACCGACCAGCGATGTTACGCTCTGCACCAGCGTTGTCGGGATTCCAACATACAGAATTTCCCTGATACATTCCCCATCCGGCCGAAGTGTGAATGTCATAGGAATTTCCGGATTAAAGCGCCGGTTGATGCAATAGCCAGCGATACAGCCGACGATCTGTCCGATCGCTGTAGCAGCTGCGGCTCCGGCTGTACCCATGGCCGGGAGGCCGAAGTACCCAAATATAAAAATCGGATCAAGAATCAGATTTGTGACGGAAGACGCGGAAAGCGTAAATAAAAACAGGTGAGACCGGCCGCTGGCGATCACAAACCGGTCAAATACCCATTGTCCCATCTGCCCAAATGAAAAAATCATGCAGATGCTAAGATAGGCATAGCCATATTCTTCAATATGTGTGTTTCCGCCAGACTGCCAGGTAAAATAGGCCCGGCCAAACAGGAAAAAACATGCCAGGATCAGAAGCCACGCACAGCCCGCCAGAAAAAAGGAAGCCGACGCCGCTTTCTTAACCTTCTCCCGGTCGTTCTCTCCAAGTGCTTTTGAAATCACAGCATTCAGTCCCACTGCGATACCACAGCCAAGCGCGCCCATCATTGTCTGTACCGGCGAGGAAAGTGATACCGCTGTCAAAGCATCTTCTGACAGCCTGGATACAAATACACTGTCCACAAAATTATACAGAGAGTTGATCAGCAACGAAAGCATAAGCGGGATACCGGTCTGAATCACCAGCCGGGGGACCGGCATCGTCCCCATGATATTTTCCTTTTCCGTTTTCATTAAATGTTCCATTTCTGTCCTGGCGCGTCCAGCCAGCTTTCTCGTCTTCACTTTATTTCCCTCCCTTGATTTGATAGAGCATATAGTCCAGCCGGTCTAACTGCTGCTGTTTTTCGTGGATTTCATCCAGCAGCTACGCCCTGTTTTTCCGTATGTTCCTGATCTGTTCTTCCTTTGTAGTTTCATTTGCCTTTATCTGCTCTGCTGTTTCTTCTGACGCCATATCCGTTCTCCTCTTATGAAAGAGAAACCCCCTCAAACACCTTGATTCTGCCACAGAACCAGCCGACAGCAGCTTTCCTGTATCCTATAGAAAAATGTGGGCGCAGAGGAAAGTGTCATGCACTTTTTCTCTACACCCACATTATAAGCGGAGACAAACATTATATCAAATACTTGTACTTTGTACCTTAGATATGCCTAAAAAGCATTCCCCAATCTTGACTCAATATCAAATACTCTCTTCTTTGTGTAATAAGTTCGGTCATCCTCCGTCATTTTCCGGATAATTCTGCAAGGATTGCCTGCAGCAATTCTGTTTTCAGAAATATTTTTCCCAACGACACTCCCGGCTTCAATTATTACATTATTTCCAATGGTTACGCCCGGAAGAATAATTGTTCCTCCGCCGATCTGTACATTGTTGCCAATGGTAACAGGATTGCCGTATTCATAATCACAATCCAGTCTGCAGGTTTCTACGTAAACCGGATGGCCTGCCGTATATATGGAAACATTTGGGGCAATCAATACATTTCTTCCAATCGTAACCTTTCCGACACCCCAAATCGCGAAATTATAATGAGCAAAAAAATTCTCGCCGACCTCAATATTCCATCCATAGTCGCAATGAAACGGGGGCTCAATCCATATTGTTTTACCTGTCTTTCCCAATATGTCTTTCAGCAGCTGGGGAACTCGTTTTTCCTCTGACGGTTGAATCACATTAAAACTATATATTTTTTGTTTACATATCGCCCTTTTCACACTCAAACCGTCCAGCCATGTTCCCGCGAACATTTTTTCTTTTTGATCCATAATCCTTCCCTGTCTTTCAGCACAAAAATACACTTCAAATTCCATTATTCCGGATTTTTCCCACAGCGCCATTTCACTATTTCTGAGTCATCTTCCAAACAG
Source organism: Lachnospiraceae bacterium (assembly GCA_021202075.1). GTDB lineage: Bacteria > Bacillota > Clostridia > Lachnospirales > Lachnospiraceae > Choladousia. The sequence goes on from JAJQDT010000096.1 coordinate 198,943, forward strand.
CTTGCTTTCGGTCAGGCCTGCGCCGTTTTTTTCACCAGCCGTTCATGCATGATCACCATCAGAACCAGGATCACTGCCAGATATACCGGAAACAGCGAAACGGAAATATTGTTGGCAATCAGTCCAAACAGCGGCGGCATCAGGCAGGTTCCTACATAGGCGCTGGCCATCTGTACCCCGATCAGTGCCTGGGACTTATCCGCGCCGAAATGCTCTGGCGTGGAGTGGATGATGCTTGGATAGATAGGGGCGCATCCCACACCGATCAGGATCAGTCCCACAACCGCCGAGCCGGAAGAGAAAGGGATGAGAACGGCAAGTATTCCAAGCGCCAGAATCACCTGGCCGATGCGGATCATCTGCGTATCAGTAAACCGGCAGGTTAAAAAACCGTTTACTGCACGTCCTGCTGTGATTCCGATAAAGAAAAGGCTGGCGAGCCGCGCCGCCATTTCTGTCGAAACTCCATTATGAAGCACCAGATACGTACTTCCCCACAACATAGCGGTCTGTTCCACGGCACAATAGCAGAAAAATGTAAACATAACCTCTTTTGCACCCGGAATTTTAATCACAGAGTGCAGTGGCAATGCGGCAGATTTTGACCCTGTGTCTCCCTCTCCTGTGCCGGAGACATGATTTTTCTTCCACAAAGGCAGACTGATGAATAGTATTACCGCCATCAGCGCCTGAATCATAGCCATGCAGCGATAACCGGCATTCCAGCTGCTTCCTCCGGTCAGTAAGAATGCCATGACATTAGGGCCGACCAGCGTACCCACGCCCCACATACAGTGCAGCCAGCTCATATGGCGGCTGGGATAATGCAAAGCCACGTAATTATTCAATGCCGCATCGACACTTCCGGCTCCAAGACCGTATGGGATCGCCCACAGCCAGAGCATAAAAAAGGATCTGCTCGCGGAGAAACCGAGCATGGACACTGCCATGATCGCCGTACTGACTGCTGTGATTTTTCCTGCGCCAAGCCATTTTGTAAGGCGGTCGCTCTGCAGGCTGGAAACAATCGTCCCGGCTGCGATGGTCATAGAGATAATTCCCGCATAAGAAACAGGGACATTCAGTTCCCCATACATAGACGGCCAGGCAGAGCCGAGAAGGGAATCCGGCAGCCCAAGCCCAATAAAAGCAAGATAGATAACAACCAATAACAGATGAACCATTCTTCTGTTCCTCCTTCTGCTGGGCATCCGCCGCTCCTGCGGCAACATACCGCCATGTTTTGCCCTTCCCTCATGCATATTCCTTTATAGTGGGTGCAAATATTTTTGCCGCTCACGGTACATATTTACGCTTGACGGCGGGCTAAAGCTCAGGCATAATTATTACACCAGTAACGTCATGATTTCTATAATAATTGTGCCAGTTTTTATAATTATCGTGTCAGGAGGCCAGAATATGAAACTGCTCAGCATTTTAACGGATCACAACATGCAGGAAAAAATATTGTATCCGAATCCGTCTTTTCCATTCGGCGTCTGGATAGACACATACAGCCTTATGAGGAATCACCAGCTGGATTGTCACTGGCACTGTGACTTTGAACTCGGAGTGATGATTTCAGGGCGGCTGAACTACTCTCTTTCCGGGACGGATTTTCCCCTGAATGCCGGTGAAGCTGTGTTTGTCAACGCCAATACCCTGCACACGGCAAAGCTTTCACCGGAAAGTGAAGACGCTGTTATGGCTGTTATCACGTTCCATCCAACCGTTTTTGACCGGAACACACAATCCCCGTTTTATCAAAAATACTTCCAGACCATTCTGGATCAGAATATAAAGGGATGCAAAATTAAGCCGGTCACTGCCCCCGGGGCTGAAATTGCCGGAGGTCTCCGAAAAATATGCGAAATGTGGGAACAATCTGAAGATTATGAGATTTTGTGCCTTGCCGGGATGGGCGTCGTATGGCACCACGTCCTTTGTTATCTCAGGCAGAACAATGGGGCCATAATCCTCAGGAATCCGGCCTCTAAATATGAAGAAAAAATGAAATGCTTCATTAGCTATATTCAGACTCATTACGCAGAAAGTATTTCCATAGACGATCTGGCTGCATACGCACATATCAGCCGCAGTGAATGCTTTCGCTGTTTCCGGCAAATGATGAGAAAGACGCCTGTTGAATATATCAACGAGTACCGTCTGTCCTGTGCTGCCAGTCTGCTCACCTCAACCAATGATTCCATAACGGAAATCTGCGGGAAATGCGGATTTATACACTCAAGCTATTTTGGGAAACTCTTCCACGAAGCCTATGGGAAAACGCCCCTGGAATACCGCAGGGAGCAAAAAAGCTCGTCCCTGGCGGTTTTTTAATGAACTGTTACTCCAAAATAAGCGGAGATGAATATTATATCAAACGCTTGCATTTTGCGCCTTATATATGCCTAAAAAGCATTCCCTAAGCTGAGCTTCATGTGGTCGATAAATTTTGTCGCGGCCAGGCTGAATGGCTGCTGTTTTTTCCATGCGAATACGCTGCTCGCCGTAAGCTCCGGTGATAAGGGACGGCAGGCAATCTTCTCCCTGTCCCAAAACGGCACGGAACCCTCGATCACAACGGAATATGCCAGCCCCTGCTGAACCATCAGGGCGCTGTTTGTACTCAGGTTACTTGTAAAGACAATCTGCCTTTCCTGAAGATACCCGCCGAACCAGCTGGACAGTTCATTTTTTACATTGACGCGCCTCGGAAGAATAAGGGGCTTATCCTCCAGGTCTTTTGCACTCACAGCTTCTTTTTCCGCAAGCGGGTCATCCGGTCGCATCAGGACAACCCAGCGTTCCTTTTCTTTCAACCGAATGAAATCAAACTTTTCCATATCAATCGGCTCCAGAAGAACGCCTACGTCAATCAGACCTTTTTCCATCTGTTCCTTGACCAGGTCCGCATTTCCCGTGAAGATGTCGAACGTAACAAGCGGATATTTTTCACGGAAGGTTTCAATGATTTCCGGCAGCACCTGCATGGCGGCCAGTTCACCGCCTCCAAGGACGATGCGCCCCTCCACAAGCTCTTCCTGTTCAATCAATTCTTTTTCTGTCCGGTCAACCAGAGACAGGATTTCCTCTGCCCGTCGCCGCAGCAGGATTCCCTCGTTTGTCAGGGTAATCTTTTTGGCACCCCTGTGAAACAGCCTGACGCCAACTTCTTCTTCCAGCTGTGCCATCTGGCGGCTAAGCGTCGGCTGGGTAATGTGCAGGGCTTCCGCGGCGCGGTTGATGCCTTCTTCCCGGACAACAGTCAAAAAGTAGCGAAGAACTCTTATTTCCAATGTGATTTCTCCTTCATAAAGTTATTGATGTGCATTTTCATATGCCATCCTGATTTCTTCCGGCATATCCTCCGGCTTCATTGCTTTCAACCGGTCTTCATTTCCGTCCTGAATGGCCTGTTCATAGTACCAGCATTTATACTTAAGAAGCGCAAGAACGCCTTTCATTCTCTCCATTTCCGACTCAACAGATTCTATCTGCTTTTCAAACAGTTCCTTCCGCTGCTGATAAGTCGCGCTCCCTTGCCCGCACCATTCCATAAATTGTTTGATCTCCTTAATCTCCAGGCCGGATTTCTTCAGGCATTCTATCACGCGCAGAGTTTCAATTTCTCTGTCCGAGAACTTCCTTATACCGGAAGTGCGTTGCAGATTTGGGAACAGTCCTTCTTTATCGTAATAGCGGAGCGTTGAAACAGGCAGGTCGAACATCTCCGAAACTTGACCAATCGTATACATAACAGCGATAACCTCCAATTTTTGTAGTGCCTCCACAGGAGGCGCTGCCTGCGCACTCGCCATCGCCGCAGGCGATTTCTCATGGCGAGTGCTTCCAATTATTGTCCCGAGCTTGCCTCGGGACGTAGGCCTGCCCATGGGCTTTAGCCCATTTTAAATGGGCAGGCTCTCCACTTCACAGAAATTTTTTAAATAAGGTATTGACCTAAAGTCAGGTTTAGGTATTACAATGATGATATCACATGAAAGGCGAAGTGTCAAAGAGATTCTGGTTTTTGTTTTTGGCGCTTCCCATAACAGATTGGAGGCATTGACATATGGCAAAGAAAACATTAGTGGCATATTTTTCGGCAAGTGGAGTGACCGCTGCTCTGGCAAAACGACTGGCAGATGCAATCGGTGCAGACCTGCACAAAATCCAACCGGAGGTTCCGTACACGAACGCAGACCTGGACTGGACAAATAAAAACAGCCGCAGCAGCGTGGAAATGAACGATAAGTCTTTCCGTCCGCCGGTAGCAAACCGCGTGGAGAATATAAACGATTACGACACTATCTATGTTGGTTTCCCGATATGGTGGTATGTGGCTCCTACCATCATCAACACGTTTTTGGAGCAATATGATTTGACCGGAAAAGAGATTATTCCCTTCGCGACATCAGGCAGCAGTGGAATGGGACGGACAAATGATGAACTGAAAGCGTCCTGTAAAGGTGCGGTCTTAAAGGAGGGCAAGCGTTTCGCTGCCAATGCCGGTGCAGCAGAGCTTAAGGCCTGGGCTGATAAAAATTGATGAAAGGAAGAAAAATATCATGGAATACGTGACATTATCAAACGGTGTGAAAATGCCGATTTTGGGCTATGGAGTTTATCAGGTGACACAGGAGGAATGCGAACGCTGTGTGCTGGATGCGCTGAAAGCAGGCTATGCAGACGTGTAAATTCGAAATTGATACAATTCAATTATTACATCCGGAAGGTTTCACCTTTTAATTTTTCTATAGAGACGATGGGCGAGGGTTTCATTCCTCGCCCTTAATGATTTCACTGCCCGGTTTGCGGGAAACATAATCTTCATATAATATTCTCAGATTTGTTCTTGTTTTTCTGCTTGTTGTACTATATAATATAAGTTAGCTGTGTCTAACCATATATGCAAGGAGAGTTATCACTATGGACAGGCAGAAAAAAAGGAAGCTGACAAATCGGCTGATACTCGGAATCTTTTCGTTTATATTGTTTATGATCGGTGACTGGCTGCTCGATATGAAAGGCGCGGGAAATGTGACGACCGGAATTGTGGAATCTAATTGGGTTTCCATGTCCATGTGGCGGTTTGAAGCGTCCATTTTACTGGCGGCTGTGGCAATGCCGAGCTATTGGGTTGGCATACACGCGGCGAAGGAAATTGTAACCGAGGGACTGAAAAACGGCACAAAATGGGACAAGCGAATGGCCAAGATGTTTTGCGTTGGCGCAAACGCAGGTTTGATATCATTTCTGTTTATTCATATTATTTGTTGCCTGTTCCCGATTGTTTTTAAGTGCATTTATGCCGAGACGGGAGATTCACTAATTGCTACGAATCTTGTGAACCAGTCAGCCGCCTATATCATGCTTCCGTTTGCCGCTTATTATGCCGTTGCAGACGGCTGTATCTCTGCCGGTTGGATTTATATGGCGTGGACAGGAAAGCTGAAACTAAAAAAGTGGCAGGTCCTTTTTTGCCCACTCTGTACGCTGCTTATCGGTTTTGTATTTAACCTAATTCCCGTACTGAAGCTGATTACCGGAGCCTTTGAATCGTTGGGGACTTTGCTGATTATGTGCGCCCTATGCTATTCTGTTCAGAAAGCCGTGCCGCGCTGATGATGCCTGGAAATTCCCGTATGCTGGTGGGAAGAAAATAGCAGGAGAAGACCAGGGCTTTTGTACTTTACAGGAATAAGTCAAGCGGATGTCCGACAATAATGCGGCTGAAATCGGGCGGTATTTTTAAGCAGATTTGTCTGTATTATGGCGAACACAGCCTCGTCGATCACGCCTTTTCCAGCATGGATTTCGCGGCTGACAGTGCGATATAGTACAGCTTTTCAGCGTTGAATTGTTCTTCATTCATGGCAGTCGCCTCCTTTAAACCTGTCTTTAGAGTGACTTACATAAAGAACGATAAAAACAAGCAGCAAATGACAGCAGATTTACCTCCGACAAAGTTCCAACAACACAGGAGGTCATTATGAAATTGATACATTGCGAGTTTAACATCGACACCGCCAGCGTGGAGCTGCGGTTCAATGACGGAACAGAAATCAGCATCTATACCCCAGGGGTGGACGATGAGATTTGCCCCAC
>JAJQDT010000160.1 GCA_021202075.1 Lachnospiraceae bacterium
TGCACCACAAACTTGTTAATGCCGTACAATTGCTCACATCCAAGCTGCTCAGATTATTGCCATCGCACCACAAACTTGTTAATGCTGTACAGTTGCTCACGTCCAGACCGCTCAGATTATTCCTTTCGCACTCCAAATATTCTAATTTCGTAAAATATTCTATACCTTCCAGACTACTAATTCCCATATAGTTAACTTCAATGGTTTGTGCGTCCCCGATCTCCTCCGCGCTCAGTCCCCCGCTGCCATCATCATCAAACTTCTCCGAAATATATTCCCGAAAGATTTCATCCGGAAAATTCGTCGCATTGATCGCTATTTCTACACTTTCGTCCGATGTATCTGCCGCCATAGCTTCCTCCGCGACAGCCGTCGAGACTTCTTCTACAGACTCAACAGAAATAATTGAAAGTTCGTCGTTCTGCCCCCCCGCATTGTTTCTGCAGCTGTTTCCGTTGCAGGCTCTGCCGCATCCACCGTCGTATCCGGGTCTTCTGTCTCTGCCTCGACTGCATTTACCGCTGTATCTGGCGCTTTGGTCTCTGCTTTTACCGTGTTTGCCGTCGTTTCCTGCTCCCCTGTCACTATCTCTGAGACAGTTCCCTCTTCGGCTGCATTCTCCACGACAGCGGAGTCTCCGTTATCATCAATGATGATAACCGTATCCTCATTTGCCAGCGCGGAGCCTGCGGGCGTTACTGTGAGCACACGGCGGCCATCAGCAGCACCCATTGTTTCTTTCTCCTCATACGTTTTTACCTGTCCTTTCTTTTCTTTTTTATTGACCGTGGCCAGCTTGCGAACCGCGACCGTATAAGCACCGTATCTGTGACTGCAGAAAGCTTACCACAAAACCTTATGGCAGGCAAGAAAAGTTTTAATGACGACGACGTAAATTTACTGTAGGAATCGTAGCGACAGAAACCATAAGAAATGCTACGGAATATTGATTTTGATCTTGATCTGCTCCCTGCCATATCACATTATCTGATTTATGCAAGGATTTTTAAAATTACCCTCCGTTCATTGTGCGAGAAAACGGATGAAAACATCGTCCCGTAGGTGTCTAAAAAAAGGGGTTGCTTGAACAATATCCCAACGAGGATGACTTTGAGTGAGAAAAAAACTGGAAGTTAAAGTTATAAGGGCGAGCAGGCTACCGGCTTAGCCGGTAGCCTGACAGTTTACCTAATGTTGTGATGTATTTTTTCGCTCGTTCCATTTTAAATTACAGAAAAACACATGAATATACCGACTGTTGCGATTCAGATTTTCAAGTCCCTTATAGGGGCGAACAGGCTACCGGATAAGCCGGTAGCCTGATAATGTTTTTTAAAGTTTACCTAATGCTATGACGTATTTTTCTATTAATCCATTTTAAATTACAGATTAAGAAAGCTTCGTATTTTTCTTTAATCCATTTTAAATTACATTATTCCACTTTAAATTACAGAAGAACAGAAGTGAAGCTCCGGCATCACAGATGCAGCACCCGGTCCTTGATCTCCTGCGTGCGCCCCTGGTTCCAGAACTGGGTGCCGATGTAGCCGCAGGTCCGGCGCGCGACGCTCATCTTGTTCTGGTCGCGGTTGCCGCAGTTCGGGCACTCCCAGATGAGCTTGCCGGCTTCGTCCTCGACGATTTTAATCTCGCCGTTGTAGCCGCAGCAGTCGCAGTAGTCGCTCTTGGTGTTCAGCTCGGCGTACATGATGTTGTCATAGATGAATTTCATCACGGAGAGGACGGCCGGGATGTTGTTCTGCATATTCGGCACTTCCACGTAGCTGATCGCGCCGCCCGGGGAGAGCTCCTGGAATGGAGCCTCGAAAGCGAGCTTGCTGAAGGCGTCGATCTCTTCGGAGACGTGAACGTGGTAGCTGTTGGTAATGTAGTTTTTATCGGTCACGCCCGGGATGACGCCGAAGCGCTTTTTCAGAAGCTTCGCGAAGCGGTAGGTCGTGGACTCCATCGGGGTGCCGTAGACGGAGTAGCTGATGTTCTCGGCGGCTTTCCACTCGGCGCACCTGTCGTTCAGCCGCTGCATGACGGCCATAGCGAACGGTCTTGCCTCGGGGTCGGTGTGGGATTTGCCGAGCATGCGCACGCACATCTCGTAGAGCCCGGCATAGCCGAGGGAGATCGTGGAATAGCCGTTGTACAGGAGCTTATCGATGGTCTCGCCTTTTTTCAGGCGGGCGAGGGCTCCGTACTGCCAGAGGATCGGCGCGACGTCCGATACGGTGCCTTTCAGGCGCTCGTGGCGGCAGCGAAGGGCGCGGTGGCAGAGCTCCAGGCGCTCGTCCAGAATTTTCCAGAACTTGTCCATGTCGCCTTCGGAGGAGCAGGCCACGTCGACCAGGTTGATGGTGACGACGCCTTGGTTGAAACGGCCATAGAATTTGTAGCTGCCGTCCGGGTTTTTCTGGGAATCCTCCACGGTCAGGAAGGAGCGGCAGCCCATGCAGGTGTAGACATTGCCGCGCTTGAGCTTCCGCATCATCTTTGCGGAAATATAATCCGGCACCATGCGCTTTGCCGTGCACTCGGCGGCAAGCTCGGTCAGATACCAGTATTTGGAATCCTCCGTGATATTGTCCTCATCGAGGACGTAAATCAGCTTCGGGAACGCGGGCGTGATCCACGCGCCGCTCTCATTTTTGACGCCCTGCATCCGCTGGCGCATGACTTCCTCGATAATCAGCGCGAGGTCGTCGCGGGTGCGCCCTTCCGGCACCTCATCCAGGTACATGAACATCGTCACGAAGGGCGCCTGCCCGTTGCAGGTCATCAGGGTGATGAGCTGGTACTGGATGGTCTGGATGCCGCTGGTGATTTCGTCCTTCAGACGGCTTTCGGTCACTGTGGAAATAATATGCTCGTCCAGAGATTCGCCGCAGATTTCGCGCTCCTCGATCACTTTTTTGCGGAGCTTCTGACGGCTGATGTCGACAAACGGAGCCAGGTGCGCCAGCGAAAAGGACTGACCGCCGTACTGGTTGCTCGCAACCTGTGCGACAATCTGCGTCGTCACGTTGCACGCCGTGAAAAAGCTGTGCGGCTTCTCGATCATCGTCTCGCTGATGACTGTGCCGTTCTGCAGCATGTCCTCCAGATTGATCAGGTCGCAGTTGTGCTCCCGCTGCGCGTAATAATCCGCGTCATGGAAATGGATGATGCCCTGCTCGTGCGCCTGCACGATATCCTCAGGGAGCAGCACGCGCATCGTCAGGTCCCTGCTGACCTCACCCGCCATGTAGTCGCGCTGCGTGGAGTTGATCGTCGGATTTTTATTGGAATTCTCCTGCTTCGCGTTCTCATTGATCTGGTCGAGAAGCGAGAGGATGCTGTTGTCCGTGGTGTTCGTCTTGCGGGAAATCTCGCGCTTGTAACGGTAGCGCACATACCTCTGAGCCACCTCGTAGCCGCGCATCTCCATAATGCCCGTCTCCACCAGATCCTGGATATCCTCCACGTTCAGCGCGTGGGACGACTCCGCCGCCTGCTTCTCAATCGTGTCCGCGACCGCCATAATCTGGTAATCATTCAGCTGGTGGATTTTCTCCACGCTGTTATTCGCCTTGCGCACGGCGTTCTCAATCTTTGTCTTGTCAAAGAGTACCTCCTCGCCGCTGCGCTTGATGACATTTGCCTTTATAATTTCACCCATGAAGCAGTTCCCCTTTCCGTCAAAGCTTATATTGAAATCAAATCTCCATAACTGCAGTTATGGCCGCATTACATGTCCGTACTCGCAAAGCGAGTATGGACGAAGGCCGCGCCAATCGCGAAGCGATTCTCAGTTGCGCGGCTTCCATCATTACGTGTAAAAGCTCTCGAATGTATCGTTTTCAGGTATGCAGATATACCGCGGCTTTGTCCCGATCCGCATTGCGAATCGGCGACGCGGGCCGCACATGGAAGACGTTTTTACAGTAAAAAACCGCGAAAAAAATAGTGGTGCATCTACATATCATCTGCAAATGTAACACATGATATTGTATCTTTTTATATTATCATGCACCAGATATTGCGCAATTACCATGATACATGGTTTTGCAAAAAAGTCAAGACAGAACCGAACAGAGAGCATGTAGAAAAACAGGGGCGGGAAACGGGGGTGGTTTTGTTTAAAATGATATTTTCACGGCCTGAAACGCAACTTAAATAAAAAGAGAAAAGACTTGCATTTGTGTGAACACTGTGATATACTAAAATTAATAAAAACCATTCAGAAAGAAACAAAAAAATACCGGTTCCGGTTTATGCGGTTTATGCGGTTTATGCGGTTTATGCGGTTTATCGGGTTTACCTGGTTTTTCCGGGCCGGAGAAAAGGGGAGGAAAACAGGCTATGACGAAAAAGAGAGGCGGTACGTTTGAGTGTGAGACCGGTGTTTCAGAGGCGCTTGCGGAATATGCAGTTTCCAGGACGGAGGGGGACTATACGCTGGAGGATTATCTCGCGCTGCCGGAGGATCGGAGAGTAGAGCTGATTGACGGGGTGTTCTATGATATGGCCGCGCCGACATACATTCATCAGGGAATCGGCAGCTGGATCCTGACCGCCTTTAATAATTACATTGCATCGCATCACGGCTCCTGTCATGCGTTTGCGGCTCCGGTGGATGTGCAGCTGGACTGCGATGACCGAACGGTCGTACAGCCGGACGTGATGATCGTCTGCGATCTGACAAAATTTCAGAATGGGCGGGTGTTTGGAGCCCCGGACCTGGTCGTGGAGGTATTGTCCAGATCGACGTCAGCCCGGGATGAATGTGTAATAATATAACCAATCAAGGAAATGCCGATAAACAAAGGCTTTTGCTGGATTGGTTTTATTTTTGGGCAGGCGGTTATACCAGTGATCGTCTGCCATTTTCATATAAAGGATTCAGATTTATGCCATTCGGAATTGGAGGTGAGATTTTTTAGCCGCTGGCAAAATCCTTGAAACTATAGATAGATGTTGCAGATGGAAAACAAAATAGGGAGACATTACGGCGTTCAGAAATGAGCGCTTTTTTTGTACCCAGAATCGAGGAGGAACTTTATGATTACACATTTTATTGCTTTTTTCGCAGGCAGTACTTTTGGAGTCACAGTTATGTGTCTGTGTTTTGCAGCAAGCGAGGAAGACCGCAGAAGTGGCTGCTACGATGAAAAAGGGGGAAAGGACGAATGAATACACAGATTATTGCGTTATGCAATCAGAAGGGTGGTGTGTCCAAGACAACTACCTGTGTAAATCTGGGGGTAGGGCTGGTGCAGGAAGGGAAAAAGGTTCTGATTGTTGATTTTGATCCTCAAGCAAGTGCGACCATCAGCCTGGGAATTCCGCAGCCGGATCAGCTTCCTGTGACAATATCGACCATGTTAGGGAAGATTTTAACCGATCAGCCAATTAGCCCAAGTGATGGAATATTGCATCACGCAGAAGGGGTTGACTTGATGCCGGCTGATATCCAGCTATCCGGCATGGAGGTGTCACTCGTAAATATGATCAGCAGGGAGACAGTATTAAAGCAGTATCTTGAAACTGTTAAAAATCAGTATTCGCATATCCTGATTGACTGCCAGCCATCGTTGGGGATGCTTACAGTCAATGCTCTGGCAGCGGCAAATCGTATCATCGTACCGGTTCAGGCTGAATACCTGCCGGCAAAGGGATTGGAGCAGCTTTTGCAAACCGTAAGTAAAGTCAGGCGACAGATCAATCCGAAGCTTCAAATAGATGGAATATTACTTGCGATGGTGGATAAGCGGACAAATTTTGCAAGAGAGACGGCTTCACTTGTGAGAGATACCTACGGAAAAATTAATGTATTTCAGACGGAAATTCCGTTTTCCGTGAGGGCGAAAGAAGCAAGCGTTTCGGGGAAAAGCATTTTCTCGCATGATCCAAAGGGAAAAGTGGCAGCCGCATACAGAGAATTGACGAAAGAGGTGATGAATCTTGAAAAGCAACGCGAAAAACATAAAGCTTACGTCCGTTGACGATTTATTTAAGACAGACGAAAGCCGGGCAGATGACGAGAGGGAGCGGGTGCAGGAGATTGCGATATCGGAACTGCATCCTTTTAAAGATCATCCGTTTAAGGTGTTGGATGATGAAAAAATGATGGAAACAGTGGAAAGTGTACAGCAGTATGGCGTTTTGGTTCCAATTATAGCACGACCTTCGCCGGAAGGAGGATATGAGATCGTGTCCGGCCACCGGCGACACAGAGCCTGTGAATTGGCGGGGAAAGAGACTATGCCGGTGATTGTGCGTGAATTAGATGATGATGAAGCTGTTTTGCTAATGGTGGATAGCAATCTGCAAAGAGAAATAATACTGCCGAGCGAGAGAGCATTCGCATTTAAGATGAAACTGGATGCGATTAAACATCAAGGTTCAAGAAATGATATAACTTCGGGCCAAGTTGGCCCGAAGTTACGTTCAGATGAAATTGTGGCATTAGAAGCGGGTGAAAGCAGAAAACAAGTTCAGCGCTACATTCGCCTTACAGAACTGATACCTCCGCTTCTGGACATGGTAGATGAAAAGAAAATCGCTTTCAACCCAGCGTATGAGCTGTCATTTCTTAAACCGAAGGAACAGGAAATGCTGATTGAAACGATGGATTATGAGCAGGCAACTCCATCGCTCTCTCAGGCACAGCGTCTGAAGCAGTTCAGCCAGGATGGGCGATTAACAGAGGATTCTATGCTTGCGATTATGTCAGAGGAAAAGAAACCGGTACAGGACAAGGTGATGCTTACATCGGATGTCCTGAGAAAGTATTTTCCAAAAGACTATACGCCGAGAAAGATGGAGGAAACGATAATTCAGCTTTTGGAACAGTGGAAACAGAAGCGGCAGATGCAGCGGGAACAGCAGCAGAAAAAGCGAAATTTACGATGAATTATTTGCAGAGCTGCTGCGATTATATCACTTCAGGAATTCCTTTAAGCCGGTGCCGGCTGGCACGGTTTCTGGCACTGGCTACAGTCTTATGAAACAGAAAAAATGTGAATATTCAGAGCAAACCACAGAAGAACGGAGGAGATTTTGCTATGCGCTATACAACGTACAATACTGCGAATGACAGGGAAAACAATGGGATTTTATTCAGGGATGCGGAGCATGAACGGTTTTGCCTGCAATCGTTAGAAAAATGTAGATGGTGTGATGTTTATCACGAAGCGCTGGTGTACTGTCTGGGTATTGACCGGGATACGCGGGAACACATCGACAGTATCTATGATTTCAAGAGCGGAACCGTGAAGCCGGAATGTCTGCATGAAGGATGGCAGACAAGCGGCAGTAGGCGAACCATCCGGATGGCTTTTAACCTTTATTGCGATGGAACGCCAAGTGTGTATGATATCGCAGATTCAGAAGATAAGCTGCGCGAGTGCGGCGAGTATTCGGTAAGCGATCTGTTCTGCTGTGGTTATGCGAAATACTTTTGGGAAGCAGTGAAAATACGCTATCCGAAATACTGTGACTGAGCGGAGAGAGAACGAATTGATCGGGTGTGGCCTGCATTTTGGATGCAGGCGGCGCGCCTACTCCAAAGATGACAAGACAAGGTTTCGAAAGAAATGGAGAAGTGAGATGGAAAATAAGTTCGAGTTTGATTATTTCCACGAGTACGAATCTGAGCAGTTCTCTTTTTATCGTATCCCGAAGCTGCTGTTCACGGATGATTATTTTAAAGCGTTATCTTGCGAGGCAAAAGTGCTTTATGGCCTGATGCTTGACCGGATGTGCCTGTCGCTGAAAAATCAGTGGATTGATAACGAAAAGCGGGTATATATCGTCTTTACGCTTGACCAGGTCATGGAATACCTGAACTGCGGACGGGACAAAGGGATGAAGATTCTCTCGGAGCTGGATACGAAAAAAGGGATTGGGCTGATCGAACGCGTGAAACAGGGGTTTGGAAAACCGGATGCGATCTACGTGAAGAATTTCATTGTAAAGCACAAACCGGAGCCGGATGCTTCTGAAAGTACAGAAAACAGTTCGGATATAAAAAAGCAACCTGAAAATGCCGAAGGCGGAGATAATTATTACAACCCGACTAGGGAAGCTATTGCGAGCTGGCATGAAAACAAAGAAGCGCATGAGGAACAGCAGGAATATCACCCGGGCGAAAATGACTCTGAAGATGATGATTTCGTGGCATCGGTTCAGGGTACCCGGCAGGCCGATTTGCCGGGGTCGGGAAAGCCGACTTATCGAGGTCGGAAAAACCGACCTGCCGTGGTCGAAAAAACCGACCCGGAGAAGTCGGAAAAACCGACTTGTCGAGGTCGGGAAAGCCCACCTCCCGTAGTCGAAAATTCCGACCCTAATAATACTGATATTAATAATACTGATGTGAATGATACTGATCTTATCTATCAATCAACGCGTACGTGTGCGCGCGCGGCCCCGATGATGGATGGGATGGATAGGATTGATCAGATGGATGCGATAACAACCTACACGAACATCATCAAAAAGAATATCGAGTATGACTGCCTGGTCTTTGATGCCAGATCAGATTCGGACAGAAGGCAGATTGATATGATTGTATCACTGATGGCAGAGACGCTTGCGATGAAGCAGGAGACGGTGACTGTTGCAAAAGCGGAATACCCCTATCCGTATGTGGTGAACAAGCTGCTTCGTGTGGGGTACAGCCATGTCCAGTACATACTTTGGTGCCTGAGGAACCAGACGAACAAGATCTGGAATATCAAGGCATATGTGCTTGCATGTATTTTTAACGCGCCGACAACGATGGATGCGTATTACCAGGCGGAGGTCAATCACGATATGCACGGGGAACATGGCGGATGAGCGGCATGGGAAAAACGGCATGTCCAGGCATCGTTATGCAAAGAGATGTGAATACGAATACGAACGGAGGAAGAACATGAAAAACGGAAAAGTACCGACAAGAGAGCAGCGCGTGATTATGAAAAAATATGGTTTGAATCCGGCAAACTGGCTGGTGGTGAAGAACCTTCCGGACAGTCTGGTGGTTGTGAGCCGTATGTCACTCCATGCAGGGAAGAAAGCGTATTTTAGAATATTGCCGAGGATGTAACGTTGAACGATGGATGTAGTGTTGAACGATGCCAGTACAGGGAAATGGGTGGTTAGATTGCATTTTTTGGATTTTGAGCCAATGGATGAGTGGGATATGGAGATATACCTGGAGGAAATGGAAGGTATGGATGCAAGAATGCAGAAGATGCTGGATGAGGAATTTGCCAGGCTCGAATCGTTTGATGAGTGCATCTGGCGCAAATCTCTGCGCGGCAACATTCCGGAGGACAGTTTCGGCGGGAATCCGCGGGGCGGAAATGCAGACACGATTTACAACATTCTCGCTTCCGCGCAGCAGGACATGGAACAGCAGAGAAAAGAGATGGCTCAACAGATATTGAAAATCACAAAAGGGCAGGAAAAACTGAACTATGTGAGATTCTGTATTTATTCTTTACCGTCTGAGCAGGCAGACCTGATCTCACATGTGTATGTGAAGCGGGAAGGGCAGACGGCTTATGCTGTGGAGAAGCATTTCAGCAAGGCTGCTATGAGCCGCAAGAAAAAAGTTGCAATGGGGAATCTCCTTGTCCTGTATAACGCCCGCTTTCGGCAGGGCAGAGCGGGGAATAAAGAGTAACTGGGAAAAAATAGTCCGGATAATTTTGGAGGGACGGACGAAGAAAGGGGGAATATGATTGTCGGAAGCGAGGGATTATCAGGTGGAATGCCTGGAAACACTGGATGGGCTTGAGGAAGGGGCTTACCTGGTGGTCATGGCAACCGGGCTTGGGAAAACCTGGGTATTTACGCATGTTAAGCGGCGCGGGCGTGTGTTGATCCTTTCACACCGGGAGGAGCTTGTCCATCAGCCGGAGAAGTATTACGCCGAGCAGGGATGCAGCTTTGGCGTCGAGCTGGCAAAAGAATTTTCGGATGGGGAGGAGGTGGTTTCTGCCAGTGTACAGACGCTAGTCCGGAGGTTGGACAGGTTTCGGCCGGATGATTTTGACCTGCTCATCACAGACGAGGCACACCACAGTGTGGCCCCGGTCTACCGGAAAATCTATGATTATTTTCAGCCGCGTCTCCATCTGGGCTTTACCGCCACGCCGAACCGGGCGGACAGCGTAAAGCTGGGGAATATTTACTCGAAGGTGGTGTTCCAGCGGGACATTAAATGGGGGATTCAGAACGGCTGGCTTAGCGATATCCGCTGTGAGCGGATAGACATCGGCTATGATATCTGCGCCGCCAGGACAACCGCCGGGGATTTTAACCAGGGGGACATTGAGACCGCTGTGGATATCCGGGAGTGCAATGAAGTAATCGCAAATATTTACCGGAAAGAAGCGGTCGGGCCGACAATTATTTTTGCGGCATCCGTAAACCATGCCCGCCGGCTGCAGGAACTGATCCCGGAGGCGGAGGTGGTGACAGCGGAAACGGAAAACCGGAGGGACTGCCTGAAACGGTTTGCAGATGGCGAAACACCTGTACTGATTAACTGTATGGTCCTGACGGAAGGGACGGATCTGCCTATGGTGAGGACGATCATGATCTGCAGGCCGACAAGGAGTGCGTCGGTTTATGTGCAGATGGTAGGCAGGGGACTCCGCCTGTACCCGGGCAAGGAAGAATTGCTGCTGATTGACTGTGTGGGTGCGACAAGGCTGCCGATCTGTACGGCTCCCATACTTTTCGGGCTGAATCCGGAGAAAGTGGGTGAAAATGACTGGTTTAGCGGCAGACTGATAACGGAACTGCAGGAAGAGGCAGAGCAGATGGAGGCGGCTGATTTTTCGAATCCGGATGCGTGGAGGGTGAACGCCGAGTTGGTTGACCTCTTTGAGAAAAATGGGAACTATGATACCCACGGCGTGGATTACACAGTCTGCGCGAATGGGAATTTTATCTGTTCCATTGGCGATGGAATCCGCGCGATCGTGACGCCGGAGGATATCACCGGCAATTCCAGTGTGTTCCTGAAAGGGAAACAGGGCGACCTGTATGTGAAAAGGGATATCCCCGTGCAGGATGCTTTTGATGATATGTATGGCATTCTAAGTAACTCGTTTGCCGGGAAGAGGCACCTGTGGGATGCAGACCGCTGCAGGAGATGGGGAAAACAGCTCGCCACAGAAAAACAGAAAGCATTTATCCAGGGGTTATTTGACCGGGAATTCCTGAATGAAATTGATTTTTCGGTCCTCACCAAAACCCAGGCTTCCCGTCTGATTGACCGTGGGCTGGAAGAGCGGAGGAGCGGAAGAGAATAAAAAAGTCGGCGGGGAAATCGTCCGGAGAGCATTGTATTATGGCGGCTTCCCCTGCTAAAAAATAAGGTAACTATTCAGAACAGCAGGCCACAGACCGCCTTCTTCGAAGGCTATATGCCGCTTGCGCGTCATATGTCTGAGGCTTGATGGGCGTTCCGCCCATCCCGAAATGAAAATACAGCCTTTAGCAGGTAAACCTGCACAGTCTGTCTTTTCATTTCGATGCTGTTCTGAACTGTTACAAAATAAGTACGAAAGGACAGAGGTATATGAAAAAAACGGATTTGATTTGCGGCATTGCCGCAGTTTCTCTTGTAGTTGTCGGCATTGTAATGGCTGCGCAGATTTATCTGGGTTATCAGAAGGGCAGAGAAGGCTATGATGATATGGAATCTGCTTTTACCAGTGCTGCCGATGGACAGCAGGACGAATCAGATATGGCAGGAAACGAGAGCGCGGGAAGAGATGCTGGCGATAAAGTGGATGAAAATGAAGTAAATGATGAAATGGATGATCTGGCAGAAAATCTTCCGGAAGATGCACCGGAACGGATTACGGTTGATTGGGATGCTCTGACAGATGGCTATGCAGATTGCATTGCCTGGATTCAGATTCCGGCTGTGGAGATCTCGTATCCGGTGATGCAGTCGGATGATAATGATTATTACCTTCATCGGGCGCCGGACGGCAGTTATCTTTACGCCGGGAGTATATTTATGGATTATCTGAATGATGCGGACATGGAGGACTGCAATACGGTCATTTATGGGCATAACATGAGGGATGGAAGTATGTTCGCGAAATTGAAAAAATTCCGTGATTCAGAAGTGATGGCCCTGTGCCCATACTTCTGGATTTATACGCCGGATGGGGATTTCCTTTACCGCATATTCTCTGTCCATAGTGTGGGTGCGGTTGGCGATGCCTACACAATTTCTTTTGAGGACTATATAAACTATGCAGAATGGTTTGATGAAATGGCAGGCGAATCGGAAATCGATACCGAAATTACATCTTCAGATATCGAGCGTGTTGTGACTCTGTCTACCTGCAATGGGAACAGCGCTACCCGCCTGGTGGTACAGGGTGTTCTCGTGTGGTATGACATTACAATGTAGTAGCAACAACATATCAGAACTACCCCAAATATGGATCGGGAATCTAGCATCTGGCATTATGAAAAGATGGACATGTGCCCGTATCCCGTCCATCTTTTCAGCGGATGTGGTGATTTTTGCAGGATTTCTATGATGTGATTTCCATCAAAAAGCCAACCGTGCGGTTCTTCTTCCGTGAGAAACAGGTGTATCTGGTCATGGATATGATCGACGGAAGCATCCGCACATAAAATATTATCCTTATCCGTCCCCACTGGATTTGTTCCAGTGGAGGATTGTTTTAAGAGATATTATTCCACCCAATTATGTTTGTACACAGAAAACGTTTCCGGATAGAATTTATATCTTCCTTACTGCAGTGGCAGTAATCAAGCAGATATGTCTGAGCGTCCGTATATTTTTGATGAAGATAAGTGAGAGTGCATTCCATATCCTCT
Source organism: Lachnospiraceae bacterium (assembly GCA_021202075.1). Taxonomy (GTDB): domain Bacteria; phylum Bacillota; class Clostridia; order Lachnospirales; family Lachnospiraceae; genus Choladousia. Next base: position 12,859 of record JAJQDT010000160.1, read on the forward strand.
GGATTTGATCTGAGCATATAGTCTTTGATCTCAATGCCGTTTGCCCGTGCCTGTTCTTTTTGCTGCGCGAATATATCTTTCATATATGTTTCTGTCACACTGTAGTCAGCAATTATGTATTCAGCAGGTACCCCGGCCAAATCCATGAGCAGCATGGTAACGACTCCCGTGCGGTCTTTGCCTGCCGTGCAGTGGAAAAGCGAAACGCCGTTTTTTACTTCAGCCAGCAAATGTATAACCTTGCTGATCTGTTCTGCTGAATGATCCAGTAATGACTGATACAGGGAAAACATGGATTCAGGGCCATCTCCATTGAAGCCAGCTGAGTTCATCTGATCCAGCATTCCAACGTGAAAGCATGCGATGGTTCCTGCCCGATCAGGCATATATTTTGCTTCTCTGTCACTGCGCAAATCAATGATTCGGCAGACACCATAGTGAACCAGTTTTGTAATATCACTGTCGCTCAAATTCTGGAGCCCATCTGCCCGTAGAAAAACTTTTTTTGCAGTAATACCATTTTGGGCAGGATACCCGCCCAGATCACGCACATTCTTTGCACCGTCTAATTGCAAAGGTTGAGAAATCCTGATGTCGCTCATTATTCATTCACCTCATTAGTTTTTTCTGTCTGATAAGCTGGAACTTATGCCAGATCGATTCATCAATAGTTACCAGTACATATCTGGCCGCCTTGCTGTTATATATTTTCTTTTCTGACGTGCGTTTGCTGCTTCAGCCAGATCAATATCGCAAGTCAACAGGCATTCCGAATCGTCTGCTTTCAGTAAAACACTCCCATCAGGTCCTGCAATGATTGATTCACCT
>JAJQDT010000145.1:0-50067 GCA_021202075.1 Lachnospiraceae bacterium
ATCAACCACCTTTCTCGGAATTCCCTATATTTGAATTATACAGGAAGCTTTCCTTCATTCCCTGACTGATGTATTTTGCTACCCCAGGATGGCAATTTCCAGCCCGGATATCGCGTAATACTGCGCGGTTGAGCTATATCCAAGCAGCGCCGCCCAACGCGCAGCGTTTTCTATTGGCGGCGCAAGCTGCCGCCGGTGCTGCCGCCCGAGCTGCTGTTCGAACTCTTTTTTGAACTGCTGCCGGAACCGGACGATGACGAGGAGCTTCCCTCCTGCACTCCTCCCGCCACGAATACTTTGCGTCCTCTATCGCTTCCAGATAACCGTCCTCGGTAAAATACTCTTCCGGATAAATGCCGTACTTATCATTGTCCTCATTGCCCGCATATTTTGCCACCCAGCTTTTGGTCTTTTTTATTCCTCTGTCTCATCCATTCTGGCAGGAAAAAATCGCCTCCGGTATCACCCGCGAATCCGAGCAGGAAATGATGATTGCAAACGGATGCTGCCCGTTTTTCGCTGTATCCATCTGGATTGTTGCAGAGATATCTCCGATTTCATTCCTGCTATGTAAAAATTTCCTGTTCCCTTTCTTTAATCGATCCATGCCTTCCTCAATAGTTTCCATGTCTATCCCCCTCTTCAAATCACATTCCATTATTCGTTTACAGTGAAATCCACCAATTACTTCAAGCCTCGCCCTCAGCTTAGGTTGCTAATACACAAAAGCCCGAACACAAGCATATAATATTCAGGCCGTTCCCTTCATCCAAGCTCCATGTGTATTCAATCCTTTTTCCACTCTCATTCCACTAAGCAACGACAGCTACCGCATTCTCTTTGATCTGATTGATTGTCTGCACCAAAGCTGTTCTCGTTCTGGCATCAAACAGTTTTGTAAAACTCAATGGCTTGTCAAATGGCGGCTTCGTCAGTTCTGCAACATTCTCCATATATCCATTCTGTTCAATATGGTTAATGATTTTATAGACAAAGGAGATCTGCCTCTGGTTTAAAGATTCGTCATTGATAAAGGCAGAAAACGCCTGCATGGCCGCATCATGATCCATTTTCGCAATTTTGCGGATCAGCAGGCCAAATGGCGTATCGCCATATTCCCGCTGATAATCCTCCCGGCTCCCTAATTCACTTGTCAACACGCGCTCCAGTTCCTGATAATCGCCATCCGAAAGCCGGATATTATGGGTCAGTTTGTAAATGGCCATCGTATTGCCATGCTCCATGACATAACGGTTGACCTTTTTCCTGTAGTCTTCAAAATCATATGCCGCATCAAGGGGATTCCCCTCCTGCCGGTCAATCACCGGATCGGTAAGCCTTGTGATGATCGGCTTGCGCGGGTCGCTGTTGTCCAGGAATTTGATCAGGTCACGCAGTTCTCTGCGGGCTTTCTCAAACTGCAGCAGATCGTTTGCATCCCAAAAAGCGTCCGTCTGCACCTCTTTCAAAACTGAAAGCTTTGCTTTCACCTGCGGAATTGTGGATTTACGTTCCAGCAAAGCTGCAATGTCGCAGAGCTGCCCTCTCGCATGTTTCAGGGAAGGCATCTGCTCGATGGAGGCAAGCATCAAACCATACATAAAATTGTCAAAACGCAGTGCCAGCTCGTCAACGCCGCCCAAACGCGAAGCATTTTTCTCATCAGCGTCAATGTGAATCACCGGCGCAATATGCTGCAATAATTCGCCCTTGTCATTTTCGCTGATGCAATCGAACGCCCCCGGCTTTTTATACTTTTCTACAAATTCCCGGCGCAGGCGTATCTCTACCAGATCCTCCGATAACTGACGCACCAGACTCTGGCACCCGGATATGATTTCTCCTCTCCAGGTCTGAAATTCCGTATCAGAAAAAGCAGATTCCTGCAAAGCGGATGCAAGCTTAATCTGTTTTCCGAAGATCGCTTCAGACAGGGATTTCGTCTCTCTTGTCTCGTACCCTTCCTTATGCTCCCGGAAATATTCAAAATTTCCACAGTAATCAAAAATAAGGAACCGTCGTTTGTCTATGTACTCTCCGTCTATCTGGTCAAGGCACGTCAACCCTTTACACAGACGTGTCCCACGGCCGATCATCTGCCAGAATTTTGCTTTCGAACGAACCTTTTTAAAGAATACAAGATTCACACATTCCGGCACGTCAATACCGGTATCCATCATATCGACCGAAACCACAATGTGCGGTTCTTTATCAACCACCTTAAAATCATCAATAATGGTCTGCGCATAAGTATCATCACAGATCACTCTCTGCGCAAACCCGCCCTTGTATTTGGGATAAAGCTTATTGAAGCGTTCCAGTATAAACTCCGCATGGCGCTTGTTCTGGGCAAAAATGATCGTCTTGCCAATCCGCTCGCCGCCGGCAACCTTTATCCCGCGTTCCATCAGATCCTGCAGAACAAGATCGACCGTCGTTTCGTTAAAAACAAATTTATTCAGCTGCGCCGACGGAATGAAATCCGGCATCCTTCCATCCTCTATAAAGTCGTCCTCATAGCGCTCTTTATCCTCTTCTGACAAATCATCATAGGTAATGCCGTCATCAAGGAATTTCGTCCTGACCTCATAGTTATAATAAGGCACCAGCACATGATCCTTCCCGACCGCTGTCTCGTAATCATATGCGTAGGTAGGCACGCCGTGCTCCATCTCGAAAAAGTCATAGGTGTTGCGTTCTACATCCGTTTTCGGTGTTGCGGTCAGTCCCACCAGAATTGCGTCAAAATATTCAAAAATCGCGCGGTATTTTTTGAAAATGCTCCGGTGGCTCTCATCAATGATAATCAGGTCAAAATGTTCCGGCGTAAACTGCGGGATACCATCTGCTGTTTTCGTCTGATCAATCGCGTTCAGCATGGTCGGATACGTAGAAAACACAATGCGGGCATTGCTGTCATCTTTATTGGAACACAGATTGCACAGGGACATCTCCGGCAGATAGTTTTTAAAATCATCCTTCGCCTGTTTCACCAGCGCTGTACGGTCCGCAAGAAACAGAATATTCGTAATATAACCGGCGCGGCTCAGGACGTCCGTCAGGCTCGCCGCCGTCCTCGTTTTGCCTGTGCCGGTGGCCATTACCAGCAGATGCCTGCGAAAGCCCAGCTCAATCTGTTCGCAGACCGCACGTATCGCTTCTTTCTGATAATAGCGATCCGTAATCCGGTCATCAATCGGAACCGACATCAGGTCTGCATGTTCCATCCGCCGGTTAATCAGCTTCTGCAGACCGTCCTTACAGAAAATCCCGCTTACCTTTCGCTGCGGACTGGTCTGGTCGTCCCAATAAAAGGTGTCAAATCCATTGGTCGTAAACATAACCGGGCGTCTTCCAAATTTCTTTTCCAGACAGTTCGCATACAATACAGCCTGTTTCCGGCCGATATTCGGGTCTTTGCTGGTTCGTTTCGCTTCTACCACAGCTAACGGCAGACCATCTTTCCCAAACAACACATAATCGCAATACCCTTTCTGCCCGATCACGCCAGCCATCCCGTCAACCGGATATTCCGCCTGAACATCCGCATCCGTACCGGAGAACTTCCACCCCATCTGCTTCATGTCCACGTCAATATAAATTTTTCTCGTCTTAAATTCCGACAGATCCTCCGCAGAAAAAGACCGATCCTGCTTGTGCTGATCTCTGGCACTGGTATACTGCTCCGACAACTCCTCGATCTGCTTACGCAATTTCTCGATTTCCGCGTCCTTTTCGCCAAGCAGACTCTCCTGTTCCTTAATTTTCTTCGTGTCAACGACAACTTTTTCTTTCGGGATCAATGACGCATCAAATCTGCGCTCTGCGTAGTCGCTGCCATAACAGTAGTCCACCCATTGGATAAACTCAAACAATGCGCGAAGAGACGCCAGCACATCCGCCGCCTGCACACTTCGCTCCGTATGCACCGCCAAATTGCCCAGCTTAATAATATAGGGCAGCTTTCCCCACGTATTATAATCCACCGCAAAGCGGAAGGACGGCTCATGAATCAGCGACTGGAGATTATCTTTATAGGGCATCTGCATCGTATTATCCGCAGAATATACCCACTTCACAGCCAGCTCCAGCGCCTTTCTGCAGCCGACCGCACACATAGCAGGAGATGTAACGTATACCCTTTCCGCTTCTATCGCGGCGGATGCAAAGAGCACGTATTCTTTTTTCTCTTTTAAAAATTCAAAGTTTGGCATCGCATACACTCCTGTCTGTGTTTTGTCGTTCGTAGTTGCCTGAGCCTTTGACACCAATGACCGTTCCTATATTTCATAGCAACGATGCAATAAACTCATAATTGTTTTTTGATCAGAACCTCTGATACCCAAAGACTTCAAATCAATAATTTCCTTTTCCATTTCCGCTAAGAACTGTTTCATATCGGCTGCAATTTCTTCATCAAGCTTCTGTCTTGAATCTGCTGTGATTAACTGTCCCAATCGGAATACATCGTTTTTATGCTTTTTGATATTCTTACTGTCGACATGTTCGCCAACGGCTTTTCTCTCTGTCAGGTCAAGCCACGCTTTAGCTTTAAAGGGAATCAGGCAAGCCTCTTTAAGTACCGGAATACCATCTATAACAACCTGCCCGCTTTTCAGCAGATTATAATAAGCATTATTCAGCAGTATAGCTGAAAGACTGGATATTTCATCATCAATCGGCAGAGGTGTTAAAACTGCGTCCGCATCTAAAGCTATGCCCTCTGGCTTCCTCGAAAATATTTCTATCATATAAGGATATTCTTTACTTTTCGGAGAAGTAAAACGATAGAACTGAGCATTTCCCGTGCTTTTATTTCTATGTTCATACTCAGCTTCTTTGATATATTTCCAAAATACTTTTCCAAATTCTACAGTAATGGATTCAACAATCAGAACAATATCAATATCCTTTGTTGCACGAAAGCTCCTGTTCTCACTTTCCATTAATAAATCGCAAGCTGTTCCGCCTATAATGACATACTGATCTTCGAAGCCCCGAAACTCTTCTTTAAATTTTGTGAATCCTGTAACCATTCAACCACCCCACACTCCTTCCAGTAATTCTTCCACTGCTTCTTCTATTCGTTCATCTTCATTTTCCATAAAGGACAATGCAACAGATATCTTGTCTGCCATATTGTTGCCGGAAAACTGTCTTGGATCATATTCCCACAATTCAATCCTGACCTGTTCATCCGGGTCAACCAATTCGTTCATCAGTAATCCCTTGTTAAATGCTTTTGCGTAGATAGCATATGTTGCGGTTCTGCCTGGATTTAGCATTGTCTCTTCTGCCAATACGGTCTCTCCGGCAATAACCATCTCATTGGTTACTTCATTTTTTTTCAGGTAGCCAACCCTGCGAACCGGTGAAGATAAATAATCTTTTAACCTTTCGTAAAGTTCCGGACGGTCATAATCCGATTCAATAACCTTGTTTACACCATCCTTTGTCACATGAAACAGGCCCGCCAATTCCAGTTGCTTTACAGCCCGGCTCATGGTCATTGCCGTAAACGGAAGTATTTTTGTCGCCTCAGAAACATACAGCTTCTTCTTTTTTTGATAGAGATAAAGCAGAACCAGCTGCTGGGTGGAAAACATAAATTTTTTTAATTCTCTTTCCTCTCCATTTTCTTCTGCCAGGAATGTCCCCATAAAAGGCAAAAATACCTGTCTGTCCGTGATGAAAGGTATCTTGTTCTCTATCATCTTATTCCTCCGATAATAAGAAATTGTCGGAAGCTTTAACACCACGGGCACATGATCAATCTCCTGAATTTTCCGAATCTCCTTTTTTAGCGCAGGCAATGTGTCAAGTTCTTCCTTTGGGGTTAATACAATACACCTGCAGCCATTAAGTGTCACCGCCGCGAAATCATAACTGCCGGCAATATACAATGGTAATCCATTTTGTTTATTCCAGTCTTCGGACTGCACTTGTATTCCAAAAATATTTGTAAGTAACTCCATCGCAATCCCTCTCTTTACTCAGTTTATTGAATTATAACTTTTCGAAAGTTAAAAATCAATATTTCGAGTTAAAATAGATACTCAGCGGAAAACCTGCTCCCCATTCATCAACCAAAATATTTCTGCATCAGCGATTTTTTCAGTATTTCCAGTTCATCCAGACTTCGCTGGATTGCCAGTTTCGATTTGTCGGTCGCCTGCACGAAAACGGCAAACTGCTCCTGTAATTCCATCGGAGGTATGATTACTTTGAATTCTTTCAACCATCCAGTATTAAGGTTAGGCTGTCCCCCTCCGACTACTTTCTGCCGAACTTGTTCTGCAAAAAAATCATCCCTCATCCAGTGTTTTAGGTATAATGTTGTTACTTTTCCTTTTGCACGAAGGAATCCCAAACTGACAAAAGTGCAAATATCCTCATCTGTTTCCAATATTACTGGATGACCAAGGTTAGATCCTACACGAGAAAACAACATATCTCCTCGTCTCGGCTTTGCTCCTAGAGGAGCACCTTTGAACTCTTCCTGTGAAATATACTTCACATCACTCAAATCAAGAAAATCCCCCGATGTATTTTTTGCAGAGATGAATTTTACGCCATTGTTTACATAGGTTGGTGTATGTGTCAATCCCAGATAAATATCTGCGACATCACCTATCGTTCCATACATATATCCCTTTTCATTTTGGCTCTGTGTCCCAAACATCTCGATAAACCGGGATTTGACAAGTTGCACTATGAAGTCAATCTCTTTTTGTTTCTTTACTATAAGATCAGTTAGTTTGTCCAGTTTTTCTACTATACTCTTCTGTATATTCAATTCAGGTATATCTATGTTAATTTGAAGTAAATTTGCTTTCGTAAGGCTTGGGATTGTAACTGTAGTATTGAGCTTTTCAAAATTATAATTCACGCAAAAATAGTACAGATACTTTGGCAGTAAAAACTGTCTGTCGGCAACCAAACCAAACGCTGTATCAACATTCCAAAAAGGCTCATTTACAAATATAGGATTGTTAATGCTGCCTTTCCTCCCGATTACTACTGTCTCGGCATCGCAAAGATAATCATTCGCATATCCCATCAAGCCACCACTGCCATAAATAGGATATTTTCCTTGCGGATTTTCTACTTGTCGTTGGTTTTTTCCATTTCGAATATCTAAAACATCTGCGAATTTCATACTACTATTTCCCCTACCACCGCTCCACCAGGAACTTTACCGTCTCCCTCAGCTGTTCGCTGAAATCATCCAGATCGTCCACCGTGATGGTACCTTCCCGTATCAGGTCGAGGATATTGTATAGCATCTCCGAGCGGCTCATTTGCATGATCACGCTTTTGCGGCTTTTGTCTGCTTTGATCCGTTTATCCAGTTCCCAGAATTTATCGGATGCGGCGCCATCTCCGGACAGCAGCTCCATGTATTCTTTTACGAGTTTCTCCATGCAGGCTTCCTGCCATTCGGGTACCTTTGCTCTGAAAAGTGCCCAGTCTCTTTTTGTAAATCCATCCTGTGCCATCGATTTTCTCCTTTTGTCAGAATCTGAAGCATAAATCAATCTGATCAAATAATCACGTAACTAAAAAAGCCAATATTTGATTTTAAGTGATCCTAAAGTGATCGAGCATCCAAAAAGCCTTGAAAACAAAGGGTTTTTCTGCTGCTTATCACTTAAATCAAATTTGTTGATTTTGAAATTTAAGTGATTACCCAGTATGATTTCTTTCGATTAGTACCATCCTACCTGATGACTCCGGCTCTTCGTAAAGACGAAAGCATATTTGTTATCTTGTCATCCTTCTGCTTATCCGTCAGTCCATCGGTCTATCAGAGAAGATAAAAGCAAGTATAGCGCCGCATCCGGCCCTGCCTTGTCATAATCAAAATATTGCGTATTCACAGCATCCCCCTTAGCTCTTTCAACCCTTTTGCAATTTCTACTTCCAGCTCATCCAGCCTGTCCAGTATTTCTGATGTGGGCGGATATTCTACCGATACATACTCTGTCTTCTTATATTTATTGATGGACAGATCATATCCGTTATCCACGATTTCCTGTTTCGGCACGAAAAAGCTCTGTTCGGTTCGTTCTCTGTCCTTTTCTGCTTCCAGATTATGAAAGCGCGAAATAATGTCAGGAATATCATTGTCCGAAATCTCTGAACGCTTATCATCCAGACTGAATCCGTCGGCCTTCATATCATAAAACCATACCTGATCCGTTCCTCCCGCCCCAGTCTTGGTAAAGACGAGAACTGCTGTCGAAACTCCCGCATAGGGTTTGAATACACCGGACGGCATGGAAATCACGGCGCGCAGCTGATGGTTCTCAATCAGTTCTTTTCGGATCGATTTATGTGCCGTTGAGGAACCGAACAGGACACCGTCCGGCACGATGCAGGCGCAGCGGCCGCCTTTCTTCATAATGCGGAGAAACAGCGCCAGAAACAGCAATTCGGTTTTCTTCGTATTTGTGACTGCTTTCAGGTTGTCGTTGATGCTTTCTGCGTCAATAGTTCCCTTGAACGGAGGATTTGCCAGACACACAGTAAATTTGTCCGATATCTGATTCTGTTTCGACACGCTGTCCTTATAATCTACATCCGGATTGCTGATCGAGTGCAGCATCAGGTTCATGGCGGAAATGCGCAGCATGGTCCGATCGATATCATAGCCGGTGAATAGTTCCCCCGAAAAATGTTCCCACTGCTCCGGAGTCATGGTATCCTCATAATTTCTGCGGATGTATTCCGCCGCGGAAACGAGGAACCCGGCGGTGCCGCAGGCAGGATCACATATGATATCGTCAGGGGTTGGCCCAATCAGCTCTACCATCATATCCCGGATATGCTTCGGGGTGCGGAACTGACCGTTCTGGCCGGCGGTTGCCAGTTTGCCCAGCATATATTCATACAGGTCGCCCTGCATATCCAGATCCGCAATGTCATGTTCATACAGGTCATCCAGTCCGGTAATGATTTTCTGCAGAACCTGCGGCGTCGGTATGAGAAACATGGCGTCGCTCATGTACCGCGCAAATGCAGTGTTGCTGCTGCCCGTACCGTTCGGCCCATCCTCAATCTCAATCAATTCTCCCCGTTCCGTAAAATCCGGCAGATGTCCGTATTTCAGATTTTTAATTGCAGGAAAGACACGCTGCGAAATCACATCATAAATCTGTCTCGGATCATTATTTTTGAATTTACTCCAGCGCATCGACTGACCGGCAGCGGACTGCGGGAAAATTTTAGCCATTTTCTCGCCGGTCATGTTCTCAAATTCCTCTGTCTCCAGTTCCTTTTCGTCAAGAGACCGTATAAACATCAGATACGTCAGCTGCTCGATAACGGTCAGCGGATTCGTAATCCCCCCGGCCCAAATGTCTGTCCATATCCTGTCAATCTTGTTTTTAATAACTCCTGTAATCATATGTTGTCTCCCCCGGAATCAGATCTTATCTTTTCCATGTCCTGTAAATCTGCTTTTCGTCAATTTACATATTTCGTCCTATAGTTGTGCTGCAATAGCCTGATGAGCATTTATACAATTGACGAGATATGGTCACAGTATAAGCTAATTTGATGCCGGATTCAACAAATTTCCATAAAATCATTTATTATTCTATTCAGACATTCTCCACAGACGATTTGAAAAGCCAATTGATGCGTTATGAATTTAGGAGCTGTCAAAGCTCCTTAGAAAAAGAGATATGCGTTTGAATTGTCCTCAGAAAATACACATGTGCCGCGCAGAAATCGTATAGAAATCATATCTCTGCGCGGCTCTTTACACGCAGCAGGCGGCGTCTTAGATCGATCCGCAAAACCGATATTCTGACACAGATTCACTGCTTACAGCTCTGAAAGAAATAAAAAACCGGCAGAAGCATCCTCAGTAGGAAGTCCCGAAATCGCAGGTAACAGCGCCTCTTCTGCTGCATACCCATGGAGGCACTTCCTCCCACCCGGCTTTCGCAGAGGATCGATCCTGCATATGGTTATCGCAATTATCGGCTATCTGCTTTTATTTTATTGCGGGCTCAACCTGAAAGTAGAAACAAATTCCGTGACAGAGACAGTCCTGAATCGGATTGCTTTTTGTCTTAGCATTCTGATATCCGCATACGGAACACAGCTGGCTGCTGGCATAATATGTGTCTGTTTTAATATAGTTTCGTCCATTCCATTCTGCCTTGTATTCCAGCTGCCTCGTCAGTTCGTACCAGGATGCGTCTGTTATGGATTTTGCCAGATGATTTTGATCATATTTTTTATCCGCAGGTTCTCTGAGACAATCACTTGGTTTTCGCTGACGATCTCATGGGACATCTTATGCAGGTAATCTTTTCTGGTGTTTGTTATCTTCTCATGGCATTTCGCTATCTGTTTCTTTGTTTTATAGTAATTGCTGCTTTTCTTTTCTTTATTCGCTAATTGTCTTTGCAGCCTGGAAAGCTTCCTTTCCTGCTTTGCCAATGTCCTGGGATTCTCATATTTTCGGCCATCCGATGTGATACATAAATCCTTCAGCCCAAGATCCAGCCCAATCTCCCCTTTTGCTTCCGGAAGCATATCATGCACCGTCTCCACCAGAACAGAAACAAAATACTTCCCGCTCGGTGCCTGTGATACCGTGGCAGATTTTATCTGACCGGTAAATTCTCTGTGCAGCTTTGCTTTTATATGCCCCAGCTTTGGCAGCTTTATCTTCCCCGTCTCAAAATTTGCGCTGATGTTTCCGTTTGTAAAATTGGTCGTATAAGATCTATGACCGTCATGTTTACTTTTATATTTGGGATAGCCCGCGTGTTCTTTGAAAAATTTCTGATAGGCAGAATCCATGTTATAAACCGCATTTGTCAGCGCAAATTTATCCACTTCCCGCAGCCATTCATATCTTACTTTCAGCTCCCGGTTGCAATAGTTATTGCAGTCTGTCCTGCTCACCTTTTTCTTTCCATTCTCATATTTTTCTTTTCGATACGACAGTGTCTGATTGAAAACAAAACGGCAGCAGCCAAATGTTCTGGCAAGAAGGTCTTCCTGAGCTTTATTGGGATATATGCGATATTTATATGCTTTTAACATTCTCTACAGGCCCCCTTATCCCTGATTTTCTATATATTTGCGCAGCATCTCCTCTGAAACATTCCCGACACTGCATGCAAAATATCCATCTGTCCAGAAAGTATGCTCCTTCCAAAAATGCTTTTGTAAATATACGGGGTAGCGCTCCCATATATGATATGTCGTGTAACTTTTCATCAAATTTACAATTCTGCTGATTGACATTGTCGGTTCGGTCTCTATCATATGTCCCATATCCGCACAGCGGATGTGGGACACAGGCCAGGCCCATCGCGAAGCGATTTTAATTGGCCTGGCTCTCTATCATATAATGGATATGGTCTTTATCAGCTTCCATATATTTGATTGTAACCTGATGTTTTTGGCATATCTCATAGGAAAACTGCTTGATATCATCAGAAATCTGTTTGGATAGAAGTAATTTCTTTCTATAATTTACATACAAAAATTATGTGGTACTGCAATAAATATTTATGCCTGTTTTTCGATTTCCATTTACTCATACCGAAACTATAACACAAAAATTTGCTTTTGTCGACCTTAACCCATCGTCTAAAGCCAATGGGATTGCGGTCGACCTATTTCAACCGGGAGTTTTTGCCAGGGTGTACACTGAACATCGCACACTTAAGCCAGGAACTGGGCGTAAGCAACTCCCCGATCCGCGAGGCTCTGGCTATGCTGGAAAATGAAGGGCTGGTAATCTCCACCTCAAATGCCAGATATAAAGTTGTTTCGCTTACTGAAGAGTTCATTCAGGAACTGAACAACGCGATATTGGTCATCCTTAATGGCGCTGTCTTTATCTGCGCCCGCGAAGACAGACTGGGGCAGCTTGAATCCCGCCTTGAAGAAGCACTGAACCGCCAGAAGGCTCTCACGCCAAACACGGAGAAAGAGCATATCTATCAGCTGGCTGTCGAATTTGACCGCACTATCGTGACCTCTTCCGGGAACCAGCTGCTTTCACAAGCCTTCAACCGTTGGGCAAACCTGCTTTATATGTCTACTGCGCTGATGAGCACCAGTTCAAACAATAGCATCAGGGAGCATGAACGGATCCTTGATGCTCTCAAATCCAGGGATCTGGAAAAGGTCAGGACAGAACTTGAAAAACATTATGATAAGCACATCGAATGATTAAAATATTCCAGAATTATTCCTGTAATAGTTTTCATCCGTTCTTGATCTCAATCGGATAAGGGGACTCCTCTCCCCTATCCGGAATTCTCGATTTGGCTTCCGGTTTTCCGATATCCTCTGACAGGGTTTTCTCCAGATTCCTGATTTCGCACGGATTCTCCTCTGCGCTCCGGTATTTTCCTTTTCACTGGAAACCAGTTTGTTCAGTCTGTCGTTTAACTGTTCAATTTTGATTCTCGCATCCATTTCGTTTTTCTCCTTTGCAAATGTACAAATTTATTTGTTATCTTTCTATATAAAGCTCCCCATAATAATCGAACCAGGGAAATGTCACGCATCCATCCCGGCTACCGAGCAGATGATTTTTGCACAGTAGTCATATCCGAGCTCCCCGCTGTTCAGCATCAGATCATAATTGTGCCGGTCTCCCCATTTCTTGTCCGTAAATGAGCTGTAATGGCGGGCACGTTCCCGGTCTGACCGCTCAATTTCCTCCCGTGCGGTTTTCGGTGACATTCCATATTCGTGTATGCTGTGTTCCATACGTTTTTCCATATCGGAATAAATAAAGACGCGAAGCACGTCGTTCCGGTCTTTCAGGATAATCACCGAAAAAGCGGTATACAGGTCGCCCTGGTTCCCGAAAAGTGCTGTGAGCTGATAGGGCAGGAACTCAAACACCAGGAAGAATACGATGCCTGTAATGGTCGCAGCCTGTGCGGCAAGATAGAACGATTTCCGCACGCGTGCATGGTCTCCGCTTCCGTAGTTATAGCCGACAATCGGCTGTGAGCCGGTGCCAATGCCTGTCACGATGGAAGTCAGTATGGTGTTAAACTTCATCACAATACCGAATGCAGCCAGTGGGATATCCGACCCGTATTCGGATTCCGCCCCGCAGTGGACAAGGTAGTAGTTGACGACCGTCATGGTGACTGCCACCGCGATCTGGGAGACAAAGCTGGACACCCCCCCCAGCCCGGAGATCCGCTTTAAAAGGGAAAACTGCGGCTTCATGCTTCTGCTTCGGAATATAATGTTTCCGTAATCGTCAAAAACTGCCTGATTTTTTTCAGATTATTCTTCGCGCGAACCACAATGCCAAATTCCGGCGTTAAATCCGTTTGAAATGGGACTACCGCAATGTCCGAAGCAGGCGGGCATACAAAATCCGGCATAACCGCTATACCAAGACCGCCCCGGATCATCAGCATTGTATAGAGTGATGACGTGCTCCGGTAGAACTTTGAATTTAAACAGGTTCGCCTCATCTCTGTCTGGATCTGGTTCATTTCAGGCGGACAAAGCAGTGTGTCCAAAAGAATCAGCACCTCCCCTGCCAGATCGTCTGCAGATACTTTGGCAGATTCTGCGAGCCTGTGGGAAGCCGGGACAATACAGCAGAACTTCCCGGAATACAACGGGTAATAGCGGAAGTCTTTCAGATTATCTGCGCAGTCCTTTGTCAGGAACGCCACGTCAAATTCCCTTGACTGGATCAGACGGCCTCTGTTGTCCACGGAAAGTTCAATTGTATTGACATAGATATCCGGGCAGCATTCCCTGTATTTTTCATAAATCCGGGGCAGCAGATCCATCTGCAGGGTGGTCTGGCAGCCCACATGAAGAGTCTCTTTAAATACATCCGCGTCATGCACATGCTCCACGGCAAGGGAAATCCGCTCCAGGATGTCCGCCGCATCCCCATAAAAGGATATGCCGGACGGCGTCAGCTCAACGCTTCTCTTCGTCCGGTCAAGTAACCGCACATCAAGCTCAGTCTCCAGCATCTGTATCTGATGGGTTACTGCCGGCTGCGTGATGAATAATTCCTCCGCCGCTTTTGAGAAGCTTAAATGTTTTGCCACAGAGACAAAACATCGGAGCATTTGTATAGTCATACTCCAACCCTCCGTCTTTTATAAATTTTATTTATAGATTATAAAATATTTTCATTATGAATACAAGTAAAATCCTGTTATAATTTAATTAGCCATAGATGAAATTCCATAACGGAATTATGCACGGCTTCATTTGAATCAAAAGATTTTCAGAAGGAGGAATCAGGAAATGGGGAAGAATTTTTCACGGCGCGATTTTATAAAGGGTCTGGCAGCCGGGGCAGTAAGTACAGCCACCATGGGAGTTTTTCATACTGGTGTCCTGGCCGAGGAGGGCGCATCCGAAACCGGAAGTCTTTATACCCCCGGAACTTATACAGCGTCGGCAAAAGGACATGACAGCACGGTGACAGTCACGATGACGTTTGACGAGACCAGCATACTGGACGTGGCCATTGACGCCTCTGGTGAAACGGAAAGTATCGGAGTACCGGCAGCGGAAAAACTGGCGGAGAAAATTTTAAGCGCCCAGAGCAGCCTCGTGGACAGTGTGTCTGCGGCTACAGAGACCAGCAGCGCGGTACAGGCTGCCGCCGCAAACTGCATCTATCAGGCAAGCGGCGGTGGTATCGTGGAAAATGTCGCTTCCTCCGGCGGAGAAACGTCAGATGAGGAATCCGCCGTTTCCGGCTCAGGAAACGACTGGCTTGGGGATGCGCCGGAAATACCGGAAGAAGAAATTCTTGAAACCGTCACTACCGATGTCCTTGTTGTGGGTGCAGGAAATGCCGGGCTTATGACAGCAGCCAGGGCGGCAGAAAGCGGCGTCAGCGTTCTTGTAATCGAAAAAGGGATCAGCAATATGAATGAGCGCCACTGGATCGGCGCGGTCGGTACAGAAGAAGCTGCCGCTGCAGATGTTGATGTTGACAAAAACAAACTCGTTGCGGAGCTTTGCCGATATGCAAGCCACCGATGCGATGAGAGCCTGATCCGGCTCTGGGTCAACCACAGCGGGGAAGCGGTCGACTGGTATTACAGCATTGTAAAGCAGTATAATCCAGACGTCTCCCTCCATATGGAATGGGACGTCGGCCAGGGCGGCCATGATACATACTATGTCCCGCCGGTTATGCATAATTTCCAGGACAGCATTGAAGAGAATTATTACAGCGAAGCTACTGCCTCTTACGGTTTGAGCAGCCTGACCAGCTATGCTACAGATAATGGTGCCGAAATCCGGTATGAAACACCACTCGTCAGGCTGGAACAGGACTCCGATGGAAGGGTAACCGGCGCAATCGCCCAAAATTCAGACGGCAGCTATGTCCGCATTCAGGCGTCGAAGGGAGTCGCCCTCTGCTGCGGCGGCTATGCTTACAACAAGGAAATGCTCGCCACTTTAAATCCTGATGCATACCTCAGTACGGTAGAGGCAGATGCATCATCCCTCAATACAGGCGATGGCATCAAAGCAGCTATGTGGATCGGTGCCGATAAAGACCCGGACCCAACCGCCATGCTGTTTGACCGCGGCGTGATAGCACCGGGGGAAACCTCCGATGGGAACTGGGAAAAGAGTGGCTACTTCCATCTGGGAAGCCAGCCCTGGCTGAAAGTAAACCTGAATGGCAAGCGTTTCTGCAACGAAAGCGTACCGTATGATTTTATCCTCCATGCGGCCTATATGGAACCGGGCCATCTTTACAATACCATTTACGACAGCAACTGGATGGAACAGGTAAAGCAGTTCCAGCAGATCGGCTGCGCACGGATTGAGCCCAGCGAAAGCGGCGGCAAGCTGCAGATTTTCAGCTATGAAGCCGAGCAGGGGCTTTTAGGCTCACTGGAGGAAGCCGGGCTGATCCAGTCAGCGGACACCCTGGAGGAGCTCGCCGAAAAGCTGGAAATTCCGGCCGAAACCTTAGTTTCTACGGTGGAGCGCTACAACGAGCTCTGTGAAAATGGAGAAGATGAAGACTTCGGCAAAGAAGCCTACCGCCTCCTTCCCGTCAATACACCTCCTTATTACGGCAGCCGCCAGGGCGCCAGCCTCTTGTGTACGCTGGACGGCCTGCGGATCAATACGCAGATGCAGGTCCTGGACAACGATGGGAATCCCATTGAAGGTCTTTATGCCGCCGGCGACTGCAGCGGCGGATTCTTCGCACACAATTACCCGGAATATATCGTTGGAGTGGCGGTCGGACGGACGCTCACAGAAGGATATCTGCTTGGAGCAGAATTTGCGAATTCCTGATTAAATTCCACTCGCGCCCTTGCGCACAAAAAAGCAGTTGCCGGATTTGTATTCCTGCATCTGCTTTTTTTATGGCATCATTATATGCTCATAGCCTTCGAAATTTACTTTACATATGTCAATATAAGACACTCCCGCGATTTTTCATGTAGGAAGTATCAGATACTGACTTTAAAATTCCGTCTTCTCCGGCAGTTCCAGAGAAAATCTCTTTTTCAGCCATGCCTCAGCCAGTGCCGTCCACTTGGCTGCATCCGGGAAAATCTGTGACTTCGCCAAAGCCGAAGACTGGTCAGCCAGGCTCAAGCCATGTGGTCCCTCCTCAAAAATATGCATACCGAAAAACCCGGGAGCCTCTTTTCGGCTTTATTGGAATGGGAATCAATTATCCTATTTTCAGGAGAATTCTGGAGAGTGCTAAAAAAGAAATACGCATTTGTAATTATGGAGCTTGCGAAGGCAATCAGTGAAGACTGACAAGGAAAAGATACAGACATTTCTGCCTGTAGTCTTATTCAGCTCACTATTTCTCATGAATAGCCTTAATGCATCCAATTCTTCCCGGGCATCCTATATCATCCAGATTGGAACAATATAGTTTTGAGAATCGATCGCGGAAAGTTCCTGACGCATACAAAGCACAGCACCGGTTCCACGAGGAACCGTACCCTTATCCAGTATGGAAAAGGCCCGCACCAGATCACTGCCGGGATTCACGGATCGTTTAATCTCCAGCGGATGCAGCTGGCCGTCACTCTCCATCACCATATCTATCTCATTGCTGCTCTTGTCACGATAGTACCAAAGCAGACACTCCTGCGCATTGTTCTGAAAACTCTTCAGGATTTCCGAAACCGCATAGTTCTCCAAAATAGCACCGTTGATCGCCCCGTTCTGCAGAATATCCGGGGAACTGTAGCGGGTCAGATATGCAACCAGTCCAGTATCAAAGAAATACATTTTCGGTGTTTTCACTGTCCTTTTCAGGAGATTATTGGAATAGGGTCTCAGATAAAAAATAATATCAGACTTTTCCAGCACCTGAAGCCAGCGTTTCGCGGTATCATCTGATACGCCCACATCCTGCGCAATGTCATGAATATTCAGCATTTGCCCGGCTCTGCAGGCCGCTGCACGAATGAAATCCTGAAACAAAAGCTTATCTGTCAGAGCCACCAGTTCGCTAACATCCCGATCAATATAAAAATGTGGAATACTTGTAACCTGCGAAATAAAAACTCCAACCATTTACCATGACTATGGCTTCCGGTTGGAGTTTCTTATTGATGATTGAAACAATTTTGATTATCGAGAAATCTGTTGCGTTGCAAATACTTACATAGCGAGATAAATACAGCCATAAATACAGCCACGCCGTATTTTCTATTTCTCTTCGCACTCTTTCAAGAATATTTTACGTGTTATTCTATTACCTGCAGGAATGCTCAATAACATCCATTGCCTGACTGGAATTCGTTCCAAGATTCAAAGAATACAGCGCCATCATAATCTCTTTCTGATTCTCCTTAAAATACTTTGCAATTCTGTTCATATATATGCCTCTCTTTCAAAATTATCTTTTTATTTTTGTTTGTTGTTCCTTACGAAGCATATGATACTGCTTTTCCTCTCATGGGTACAGGTGTGAAATTGATACGTTTTACGTCGATATTGACTTTTCTCGACGTATTTTCGTTAGCGTGCACTTCGACTTTTTTCTCTGAACGTGTCAGGCAGATAATTAAGGAACTGGCACGGAATAACCTGAGCAGATTGTGCCGAATAATACGTGAAGCACAGCCGATAAAAACGTAGGCGCAGCGGGGCGCTGAACGTCCAGTGGACGTCTACACTTCGTTTCGGTCGGTCCTAAACGCGTGCCACTGGCACGCAGGACCGTTTAGCGCCGACCGGAGCGGCAGCGGAGAGGCTCGGCCTTTTCCCTGTTCAGAATTGGACATCACCTCATATCCGCCTCCGGAAAAAGGCCGGCCACTCACGTTCTTCAGTGTTACAAAAAGCACCGGCCACTGGTTCATCCGCTGAAAATCATCGTATCGCTGACTCCCAGCGGGCTTATCTCTAATCACTATGTTGTAAAGAGAAAATGAATATCCTTACGGATTACAATTCCCGCAGGGATCATACCCCTGGGCAATGAGATCCTCCCTGCTGCCAGTGTATTCCTGCTTATTTTTCTCGCTCATCTGACTCACGCTGTAGCAGTCCGGGTAGTGGAACTTCTTTGTATTCGTGTTCAGAATATAGGTCTGCTCACTGACATCTTCTGACGATTCTTCAGCTGCTTTCCCGGTTGCTTCTTCAGCTGCTCCATCAACCGATTCCTCTGCTTCTTTCTCTGCTTCTTTCTCTGCTTCTTTCTCTGCTTCTTTCTCTGCCTGATTTTCTCCGGTTGCATAATCTATGGTTATACCGGGCTGGACATTATAGCAGTATACATTAAAAAGGATACTCTCCCCTTCATCCTCCACAGACATTGCTTCAATCTGAACGCCGCTCGCTAACAGATTGTCGCCTTCAAACACCGGTGTTACGCGGTATAATACATGATTTTCCGTTTCCTTTACATAGTCAGCAACCATATTCTCAAACGGGAGCATCCCCTCCACGTTTAAATACCGTGTGCCGGTGATCAGATTTTTCTCATTTGCGTTCTCTCCGGACAGCTGGTAGCCGATCAGATGACAACGGTTATACAGATATTCTCCGTCGATGCTGTCATATGTGTGATTGACCCAGCCAGTCGGATATACACTGCTGATACTCTCCCGCTCCTCCGTCGGCATCAGGTCTGTACCGATGCAGGCATATGCAGTGCCGCAGCGGCCAAGGTCGTCCAATTCACTGTACGATTCGAATGATACGGCGGTCAGTTCTTCTTCTGTAAAGTCCGGAACATTCCCGTTTATCTCTATGTATGGACTTTCGGAATCATCCGGTATGGCAGATAAATCAAATGTCCCCTGCGCAGCCTCAGGATATACCGGTGCACCGACGGATGTAAATACCAGGCAGAAAGCCAGCAGCAGCGATAGAAAGCAGTTTTTCTTCATTTCAAATGCCCTCCTGTCTTGTCCTGCATCGTTCTCAGATACATGACAAAGCTCTCAATCATTCAGTGTTTTCTCTGGTATGTCTCCATCGTGATTTTATCGTGGGATGACCCGATGAAATCCTCACTTCCAACCAGTTCCCATCCGGATAAATCTATGTCGAAATACGAATCTGCAGGGTATGACCGGTTCCATTTGAACAAAATAATCTGCTCCGTTTTTCCCTCATATGGGGCTGCTGACACATTCTCCGCAAAGCAGAACTCGCCTTCCCGTGCCTCCTCCAGAAAATTTTCGGACACTTCGGTCACGTCATCCGGAAAGAGTTTTGCAGAATATGCGTTCATCCGGATCTTCCTGTCTCCGCACAAGGTGACCATTTTTTCGCGTAAAAGCCTGTCCTGGCTCTGTCGGCGGTGGTTAAATGTCATGCCGTGCCTGTCGTCTACTGCTGCTATCAGGATCATAATGATATCCCTCTCTTTTGAGTACGTTTCGCCGAACCGGTTCAGGAACGAGCAGACACTCTCATAAGTATCCGATTCAATGCCGATTCACAAGTCGCGCAGCCGAATCCGCGTACAGCATCTAAAATCATAGTGCCTTCCAGCAAACCATATTGTCTGTAAATTCCACTTCTATCCTGCCAACGTCCTTCAGCCATACGAGATAGGAGCGAACCGTGCTTCCGACCAGTGCATACTGTTCGAAGTTCATCTGCAAATCGTACTCGGTAAAAAGCCTCTGAAGTTTTGTCAAATATTGTGCCTCGCTCTCCTGCGCCATGAGAAATTTATGCTTCAAATCTTTCGGCGGATATCCGCCATACAGGGAAATCGGTTCGAGAATCGGATGCCTCGTAAAACTGCACTCAATACCCGGAGCGTATATCCTGCATCCGGTCCGCTTCTGCAGATACTGATTCCCGCCAATATGATCCGCATGGGAATGCAATTTAATTGCAATTCCATGCAATTATTTTAGATGAAACACAGCAAAATCAACGGCAAATCGCAACAAAGAGCAATGTTTAATGCAAACACTGTCGTCCTATTGTTTGCTAACCTGTTTTCAAAAATATTCAGCGAAAAGATTTAATAAGCCTCCTTTACTGTGGCTCGAAAATACCTTCAACATATACACTTAACCTACACCACTGCTTCAATCAAAACCCGATCTCCAATTATAATCTCCTTCACCCCTGTTTCCTTCTTCTTATTAAAGTTAAAGCTGAGCATATATCCTTTTTTTAAGTGAAAATAATCCATGTAATCGGTAAGCTGTTGTTCTCCACGTTCATTGTAGGCATTTCCGTGCCAGATCTTGAGTTCGCAGATAAACTGTTCGCCGCGATAATCAATCACCAGATCCATGCGTTCCCGGTTTCTGGTCTCCGCTTCTACATAGCAATTACCGCTCCCGTTTATAATTGGTTTTAAAAACAGCATAAAATATCTGCGTCCCTCATCCTCAACAAAGGTCTCGTCCTTATCCCCATACAAAAAATCAAAGGTATCAACAAAGCGTTCCAGAATATGCCTGACATTCAGGTGACCATCAACAATATACTGATCCTTATGCCGGGAGCCTTCTGCAAAGATTTTATTGTCCTTCTGACGGGCATCCAGCAAAAATTTATTATACAACCGCGTTTCAAAAATCCGGTTAGATATTCTCAAAGCGGAATCCTGAACTTTAATAAAGCCAAACATGACCGCGTCTCTTACTGCCCTGTCATCCGCATTATAGGAAACCTGTTCTCCCTGAAAAAGGATGCTTGAAATGGCAGCATTCATCTCTGGAAAATCGTAAAGCTTATTTATCAAAGAATCAAATAAGGGATTATTCTCCTCCAGTAAAAAATTACCGCAAGTCTGGATGTGAGATCAACCATATAATGCTTATCCGGTCTGCATGCTCCAGTTACATTAAAAATCTTTGCCATAGAAATCAGTCCTCTTTTTGGCAGCAATCGTTGTTTTTAACTGATCAATCCATGACCTGGCAGCTACCCACAGCGCATCCGGCGTTTTTTTCTTTTTCCATCAATGTCTCCAGAGCCTCGTCACTCTCGCTGACCCACACATCCTCTTCTTCTTCGGTCAGCCCAAGGTACTCCCGGAGAGTACATTCCTCGTCACTGAAATTCCATTCATCCGTAAGATCAAAAATCTCATCAAACTCCGTTTCGCCGTTCATATAACGTTCTCGAAATTTCATGCAATATCCTCCCGCGCAGCTGTCAAATTCCTTATGCGCCTGTGTGCATTATACACAAAAAGCGCCCTCTCGTCCACTATTAACCCTTAAAAAAGTGGAACCGACCATCGACAGGTCTGTCCAACCGAACGGCGAATCGCGGTTCGCGAAAACGATGCCGTTGACCACACCCAGGAACAGCCAGAACACGCTGATAAAAGTACGGGCAGCAGCACGTCTTTTTACTATGTATACAAAAAGGAGTGTGCTCCACACCAGGAAGGCGTTGTACACAGAAAAACCCCCTGGCCGTCTTTTTGCTGATTTTCTTAAGCAAAAGAAACAAACCCGGGGGTTATATGTTTTTGGGACTTCTTGTAAGTCCAATTCCGTTCGCTACTTCACCGTCACCTTGACCTTCACGCTCTTGGCGCCGGATTTGATGGTAATGGTCGCGGTGCCTTCCTTTTTCGCTGTGATCTTGCCGCTCGAGCTCACCGTCGCCACCTTCTTGTTGGAGGAGGTGTAGGTGATCTTCTGGGTGGATGTGATCGGCGTCAGTACCGGGGCGAGTGTGTAGGTCTTGCCTTTCTTGATGGACACGCTCTTGGAGGTGACCGTGATCTTGGTCGTCTTGACCGCTGCTTTCTGTACCTTTACCTTGATCGTTTTCTTTTTGCCGCTCGCAAGGGTCACGGTGATCGTCGCCGTGCCGACCTTCTTGCCCTTGATCGTGATGACGCCCTTCTTGCTCACGCTCACGGTCGCGATCGAAGTCTTACTGGATTTCACGGACTTTATGGAGTCCCCGTTCGCGTAAGTTACCTTCAGCGCGGTGGTGGTGGTCCCCTTCTTCAGGGCGATGGTACCGGCGGTCGTGTTAAACTTGATCGTCGCCGTCAACTTCTCTCCGGAGGTCGTCGTCTCCGTCTCGCCGCAGACGCTGCAAGTGCGCTCCAGGATCTTGGCGCTAAATACCGTCGCCTCCGACTTCGTCGTCCACTCGCTCCAGGTATGGCCGGTCGCCGCGATGGTCTCGGACTTCACAGTCACGGAGGTGCCGCAATACTTGCAATACTGTACCTGTGTGCCCGCTGTCGTGCAGGTTGCCTCCTTTGTCGTCACCCAGGTGTCGGTCGACGTGTGCGTGGTCAGCTTCGCGATCGTTTCCGTCTTCGTAGTACCGCAGTCAGTGCAGATGTAGGTCTTTACGCCCGTCGTCGCGCAGGTCGCTGCCTCTGTGACCGTGCCACTGTCCCAAGTGTGGCCGGTCGCCGCAATCACTTCTTGTGCCACCAGCACTTCGCCGCATACCGAGCAATGGCTTCCCTCAGTCAGACCGCTCACCGTGCAGGTCGCTGCCACTGCCGCATCTGTCGCCGCCGTATGGCCGGTTGCCGCGATCACTTCCTGTGCCACCAACACTTCGCCGCATACCGAACAATGGCTTCCCTCAGTCAAACCGCTCGTCGTGCAGGTCGCTGCCACTGCCGCATCTGTCACCGCCGTATGGCCGGTCGCCGCAATGGTTTCCGTCTTCGTCTCACCGCATATTGTACAAGTGTATGTCTTTACTCCTGTCTCCGTGCAGTTCGCCGCCGTCGTGACTGTGCCACCATCCCAGATATGGCCGGTTGCCGCGATCACCACGTCCGATTCGCTCACTTCCACAGTAAGTGCTTCATCGCTGAAATATGTCTCGCAGTCGGCGCAATACCAATATTCGATATTCCCGGCTGTCGTGCAAGTGGCCACGACCGCCGCAACGTGCGTCACATTCTCATGATCACACTGATCCAGAATTTCAGAGCCAGCTACGGAATATACGGTAAATACTCCCACATCATAACTGCTATAATATCTAACCGCCAGATAATATGTAGCACCGGCAGTCAGATCGTAGGTAATCTTAAAGTTACAGTCTGTTCCACTATCGTCATCACTGGTAAGCAAATTCAAATTCGAATCATACAGATAACCATACGTGTCGTAATCCGACAGCGTATAGAATGTATACGTGCCGCTCTCCGTCGGGGTAATCTTGTAATACATGTAATCCCCGCTGTTCGCAATGACTGCAGTCCCGGAGTCGCCAAGCGTCATTGTGACCGCATCAGCCGCGCTCGTGGCCGTCTCGCCGATCTCGTCAACTACGTACACGTATAAATACAGCGTTGTACTGTTGTAGCCATCGCTCACCGTACAGTAATAGTAATAGTAATAATAATCACTGCTCGCCGTGAGGTTTGACAGTGACAGGCTTTCCGATGTGCCAAGCGTAACCTTGTTTCCATCGTCATCCCATTTATACCACAGATAACTCAGCGTCCCATAGTTCGTCGTCGCGCTGACGGAAAGCTCCACAGTGCTGCCTGCTTCGGCCAGGATCGCTCTGCTGTCGGCAGAAGCTGACAGACCTGTGTCCACGTACACATAAAAGTACGCATATTGTGTGCTTGAAGAATCCGATACAATACACCTGTAGTCTCCCGATGCGTCCACGGTCAGCGAAGAAGCATTCTCATCCTCTATCAGCACATATCCTTCATCGTATACATACTGATACCAGCTGTAAGTGATTTCCGCGTCTTCAAGTACAGATGTTGCCGTTACTGTCAGGGTACCGCTCTCGCCCGGCTCAAGCTTCAGATAATCATCATAGGTCAGCGTCAGGGTGTAGGCATAAACGTAAAAGTAAGCATCCGATGTGCTCGTCCCATCGCTCACGACGCATTTATATTCTGAATAGCCCGCCGCGCTAGGCGTAACGGTCAGTGCCGCGCCGGTTTCATCATCAAGCTCCGTATAGCTTTCTTCGTCATAATCATAGACATACCACTGATAGGTGATCGGGCTGTACGGAGAAACCGCCTCTACGGTAAGTTCCACGCTCTCGCCAAGTACCACAGGAGCATACCCATCATATGACAGACTGAGGCTTGTCACCAGTTCTACATAAAACCATGCAGTATCGCTGTTTCCATAATCATCAGATACACGGCAATAATACTCTTTTTCCTCCGTAACATTTGTAAGCGTAAGTGAACTGCCTGTCTCATCCGAGAGCAGGACATACCCGTCTTTTTCTTCATCGTATGCATACCATTGATAAGTTAGGCTGCCCGAATTTACCGATGCCTCCACATCAAGTGTCACATCGCTTCCCGATACAGCATAATGAGAATAAGTATAGCTCACAGTCAGGCCGGCTTCGATATACACATAATACTCAAACCAGAGATATCCGCCGTATCCGTCGGATACCTTACAATAGTACCAGTCACTCTCAGTCACAGATTCAATCGTATAGCTGGATGCCGCCGCGCCGTCAATCAGCTCATCACCGTCATCACAATACCACTCGTAGGTCAGCTCGATGCCTTCATTAGCGGTAGCTTTTGCTTCCAGTGTCAGGCTGCCTTCATATCCTACGCTGTAGGAATAGTACCCTTCATCATCATTGTCGGGGTCATTGTAAGCCAGTCCCGTATCGATTTTCACACGAATGCTCACGGTAACGCTGTTTCCATAAGCATCCTCCACACTGCAGTAATAGTACCTCGTCGCCGCGATGTTTTCCAGTTCCAGAGTATTGCTCGTGGAATCCGCCTCGCAGTAGTCGCCGTCATCGTAATAGTACCAGGTATAGGTAAGACCATCCGTATTATCTGCCGTCGCGGTCACCGACAGAGTCGCGCTGCCACCCAGGTCAACCGTGACCGTACTCGCCGCCGCGCTGACTAACAGGTTATTCTCTATATAAACGTAGTAATACAGGTAAAGAGTACCACCATAGGAATCTGTTACCTCGCAGATATAATAGCCGCTCTCTTCCACACTTTCGAGCGTGTACTCCGACGAGGTCGCCCCGTCTATGGTCTCCCCGTCATCATACCACTGGTAGGAAAGTTCCACGCCATCATTCGCGGTGGCGTACGCAGTGAGCGTCACATCTTCTCCTGGCGATGGGTACAAATAAGTCCATCTTGAACTTCCGGAATAGGTCAGACCCGAATCAACCTCCACATAAATCCCCACGCCATAAGAATTGCCATAGGTATCGCACACGGAACACCAATAATACCTCGACTCCGTGACATCGGTCAGTGTCAGGCTGGATTCCGCAGAGTCAGCCTCGTAATAATTGTCATCCTCATCCAACCAATACCACAGATAAGTCAGACCATCCGTATTCGTCGCCGTCACGGTCACGGACAAAGTCACGCTGCCTCCCGGCTCTACCGTGACAGTATCCTCATCCGCCTCCACATAGAGTGCGTTGTCTACATGCACATAATAGTAGAACTCAATCCAGTTGCCATATCCGTCATAAACTCTGCAGTTATACTGAGTGCGTTCTTCTACAGAGTCAATCGTATATGTCGAACCGGTCGCTCCCTCAATCTCATCTCCGTCATACCACTGGTAAGTGACATCAATCCCGTCATTTACCGTGTAATCTCCCACCGTCAGCGTCAGAGATTCTCCCGGAGACACATAATAAGATTGCCACCGTTCATCCTCATCGGCATAATCCAGGCCGCTGTCTACACGCACATAGATATATGTGCTGCTGCCATTGCCATACGCATCGAACGCCTGATAATAATAATATCTGGGTGTCGTAACACTGGTCAGTGTCAGCGAAGTCCCGGATGTAGTATCCTCGCAGTAATAACCATCCTCGTCATACCAATACCAGTAGCCGGTCATGTCATCTGTACCATCCGCGGTCACGGTAACGGACAGGATAACATTATCCCCCGGCGAAACAGTAACTTCATACTCACCGTCCGCGGGAGAAACAGACAAATTATTTTCTACATGGATATAATAGCAAAAAGTCAGCTCTCCGCCATATGGGTCAGATACAGAGCATGTATACTGCACATAGGCTGTCACAGCGTCCGTAGTGCATGTCGTCCCCGTGGCTCCGTCAATCTTTACCCCGTCCTTATACCACTGATAGGCAAGCTCCACGTCCTCGTTTACGCTGAATGAAAACGAATCCAGTGACATCTCCGCAGTTTCCCCGGCTGAAAGATAAAGCTCAATCGTATTGTCGCCATCGTAGGCAAGGCCGGTATCAACCACTACATAAAACTCAGGAGTCACGCTATGCCCGTAATCGTCCTCAACAAGGCAGAAATATCTTGTGGTATTCTGAATGTCTGTAAGTTCCAGTATGTTGCTGTCACTGTCTTCAATTAAAACAGAGGTATAGTAGCCGCTCTCCTCGTCTTTTTCATAATAATACCAGCTGTAGGTAAGGCTTCCGTAGTCTACCGTCGCGTCTACAGTCAGGGTAAGCGAATCTCCCGCATTTACCGTATACGTAACTGTATCTGTGGAAACCGCCAGTCCGCTGTTTACTCGTACAGAATAATAAAGATAAACATAATTGCCATACTGGTCGGAAACCTTGCACTGATAGTAGCCATAAGCATCCACGGATGAAATCGTATAAGTGCTGCTCGTTGCGCCATCAATGGTCTCATAATTGTCATACCACTGATAGCTGAGTGTCACCTCGTCCTCTGATGTCACATAATTCTCCGCGCTCAAAGTCAGAGAAGCGTACATATCCGCATCATAGCCGAAACTGTTCTGGGAGGCTTCCAGACCTGAGCCAATCTGTATGTAATAATATACATACATATAGCCGCCATTTGTGTCAATTATGTAGCATATATACCGACAGAATGTCGTCACCGGGTCAATCGTGTATGTGGATTCTGTCGCGTCATCGATCTCATACCAGCTATATCCTCCTCCGTCAAACTCCTCCGTCCGATACCAAATATAGGATAAATCCTCCGCGCTTTCGTTGACCGAAATCCCCTCATCTGCAAGATCCGTCAGCGGAGACATGGTGTAGCCGTCATTATCCGCAGCCAAAGACACAGTTACCGCTATGGAGCTGTTTGTCAAGCCGGAGTCGACAACGCTTTCTTCCCCTGTCTCCGTCTCCTCTTCGCTTGTCAAGGAGATCTGCGGATCCTCTACCACCTCGATGCTCGCGATCGAGATCCCGGCGTCAGCGGTTTCTTCCTCATCCGATTCCGCGGTCGTTTCCGCAGCCGCTTCTTCACTCGTGCCTGATTCTTCATCTTCCGCAGCCGCTTCTGCCACGTCTTCATCACTCACACCTGACGTTTCGTCTTCTGCTGTCTCTTCTTCACTCACACCTGGCTCTTCGTCCGTACACACACTTTCCGAAGATGCCCCTTCGTCATCCGCGATCACGGCCGAGCCGGAATTTTCTTCGGACACAATGACCGCCTCGGCCGTACCGCTCTCGCTCGCCAGCGACGCACTCGCCGGTGTCGTCGCAATCATGACAGCCGCCATGAACAGTGACAATGCTTTTCTCCTCATACTTTTCTCCTTTCGCCATATAAATTTCAATCAAAAAAAGCTATACTATAAGGGTAATTATAGCATAGCTGGATTTTCATTTCCTTGACTTAAATCAATTTTTAATAATTTTTCTGACCCTGCTGAGGCTCTCTGAAGACATGTTTAAAAAGGAAGCGATGTCTTTTTTGCTGATCAATTCCTCCAGACCGGGATAAAATTCCGTGAACCATTCATACCGCTGTCTCGCGGTATAGGAGACCAAGGCGCGATTCCTCTCAACGGTATTATAAAGGGACACGGAGAGCATGGCCTCATAAATGCGCGCTGCTTCAATGCTGCTTAGCACCAGCCGGTTTAGCTCTTTTAAGGGTATGTACAGCAGCTCCGCGTCGCTCACCACTTCTATGGTGCACAGAGAAGTAATCTCCTTATCGAGGCTATAAATAGAGGTGACAGGCTCCCCGGCACGGTATCCGAAGCAGAAAATCCTCTCACTGCCGTCACCACCAAGGCAATAGCTTTTGACCACTCCCGACACCAGAAACGGGATTTCTGTAAGGCACTCATTTTCCCGGATGACAGTGCTTCGTTTCTTTAATCTGCAGATTTCCGAATAGCTGACTGCCTCGGCAAGCAGCTCTGTTCCCTTCAGTCCGATAATATCCCGCCAGAATGCTGTGATTTCCATATTATGCGCTCCCTTCTGTCTTTTCTGGAATGTCAAATATCCGTACATGTTATGTCCGCGGTATCGGCAAAGCCGACAGATCCTTTATGGCTCTGCCTGCCCGGCTCGTCGTCCCGCGGGAACAAAATATCCCGGCTATCTGACTCATTGCTTCTCGGGAATAAAAATCCCCCCGGCTCATCTCCGCGCCTATTATACTACATAAACGTGGAAAACGAAATGGGGGCCAGGTGTTGTTTTTCTGTTCCGTTCCTATTATAATCTGTATGGTACAGGCAACATGTCCTTCTTCCTGTCTGATATAACGCAGGGTGTGAGTACGGGCGATTTCCGTAAATACGGAACCGAAAACAAATTGGAATTTCGGGGGCAATCATGAATCAGAATGAACAACGGCTTCAATGGGCAGTAGAACTGCAAAGCCTGGCTCATGCTGGACTATATTACGCAACTGGAAGACGTTAATAGTGACTCCGTCATTCTGAATCAGGACAAAACGGAAAAACACAAAACAGCCACAATCTGTTTACCGTTTTTCCACAGCGCAGCCATTTTTTCTTCACAAAACTATTGTATTCTTTTAAACAAGAAGCAGACAGCAAGTGCTTTAAATCTTTCTTTTTCATACTCGCCGGGGTCAGGACTGATCCCGGCCCTCCCTTTTTTCCGATGAATTCCATTAATACCAATCTGTATCACAGGCGTCAGCCATTCAATCTGTTTCTCCTCGAAAAGAAACTCCTGCGCCTCCCCGCTCTTTTGAAGCTCCAGTGTCATCTCGCTTCCAGTCACTGACTGCGCCCGGATCGCCTCTGCCGACTTTGTGCCCATGATTATCGCGATGAGTCAGTCCGAATGGAAATATCCCCTCGCTTTGCTCGGCGGCAGGTTTCATGCAGTATAAAATCTTTTTTCTCGCTTTGACTTTTCTCGCAAAAATAGATATGATTCAACCATATTCAGGTATAAATTTACGTTTTTCAAAGTAATTTTGATACTTGTATATCTCTATTCAGGCTACTGCTGTAATAGGTACACAGGCTTTTGCCAGACAAGGAGGAGCGATTGATCATGAAATTTACGGAAGGCTATTGGCTGCGCAGTGAGCACGCGAACGCTTTATATGCGACGGAGGCTTATGACATTCAGAAGATTCCGGGAGGCATGCGCATCCTTGCGCCGGTGCGCCCGATCCGGGGACGCGGGGATACATGCGATATGCCGGCGATCCGCATCGAGTTTGTGGCGCGCGGTTCGGAGATGATCTCCGTGAAAGCGTGGCACTACGAGGCATACGACAATCATGTGCCGGAGTTTGAAAAGTACGAATCGGACTGGATCGCTGCGTCCTGCACGTCTGAGTGTTCAGGCGGGGAATCCGGCGCTGCAGATGATCGCTCGCCGAATCTTTCTGAGAACGGCAGAGGACAGAATGTGAGCGTGACAATCACCGATGAAGAAGCCCTTATGGATACCGGCCTCATTCAGGTGCGGGTAGACCGCAAAAATTTTCGCTATGCTTTTGAAAAGGATGGACAGGAGCTGACCTCCTGCGGCTTTCGGAATCTGGCTTATATGCGCTGGAACCGCCTGCCGAAGACGGTGCTCCCGGCTGATAACTATCTGATGGAGGTCTGCGAACCCTACATGGTAAACGAGCTGTCGCTTGCACCGGGCGAATGCGTGTACGGTTTGGGCGAGCGCTTTACTCCGTTTGTAAAAAACGGGCAGGTGGTCGATATCTGGAACGAGGACGGCGGCACGGCATCTCAGGTTGCCTATAAAAACATCCCGTTTTACATGACCAACCGCGGCTATGGCGTGTTCGTGGACAGCACGGACAGGGTATCCTTCGAGGTGGCGAGCGAAAAAGTGGAGTACGTGGGATTCTCAGTTCCCGGGGAATGCCTTTCCTACACCTTTTTCTACGGACCGACGCCAAAGCAGATCTTAAAAAGCTACACGGGGCTGACCGGCCGGCCGGCACTGCCGCCCGCATGGACTTTTGGCCTCTGGCTGTCGACCTCCTTTACGACCAATTACGACGAGGAGACGACCAGTTCCTTTATCGACGGTATGGCCAAACGCGGCATTCCGCTCTCGGTCTTCCACTTTGACTGCTACTGGATGCAGGCGTTCCATCTCTGTGATTTTGAATGGAACAAAGAGTTTTTCCCGGATATCCGCGGCATGCTTGCGCGCTACCATGAAAAGGGTCTGAAGATCTGCGTCTGGATCAATCCTTACATCGCGCAGGGCACGGAATTCTTCCGCGAAGGCGCCCAAAACGGGTATCTGCTGATGCGTGCAGACGGAAAGGGCGTCTGGCAGACAGACAACTGGCAGTCGGGGCTGGCCGTAGTGGACTTTACGAATCCGGCAGCTGTGAAATGGTACACGGATAAGCTGCGTGAGGTGCTGGACTGCGGCGTGGACGCGTTCAAGACGGATTTCGGCGAGCGGATTCCGATCGATGTAAAATATTATGACGGCAGCGACCCGCAGGCGATGCATAACTATTACACGTTCCTCTATAACCGGGCGGTCTTCAATCTTCTGAAAGAGGTAAAGGGGGAGAAGGAAGCGGTAGTATTTGCGCGGAGCGCGACGGCGGGCTGTCAGCAGTTCCCGGTGCACTGGGGCGGCGACTCCTCCGCGAACTATCCGTCGATGGCGGAAACTCTGCGCGGCGGTCTCTCGTTCGCCATGAGCGGTTTTGCGTTCTGGAGCCACGACATCTCCGGTTTCGAGAGCACGGCGACGCCGGATCTTTACAAGCGCTGGGCGGCGTTCGGTCTGCTCTCCTCACACAGCCGCCTGCATGGCTCAAGATCTTACCGCGTGCCGTGGCTGTTTGACGATGAGGCAAGCGATGTGGTCGCTTTCTTTACAAAGCTGAAGTGCACGCTGATGCCATATCTGTACGACAAAGCGATTGAAGCGCATGAAGAAGGGACGCCCATGATGCGCCCGATGGTGTTTGAATTCACGGACGATCCGGGCTGCACGTATCTGGATATGCAGTATATGCTCGGCAATGCTCTGCTGGTCGCGCCTGTGTTCCGGGAGGACGGCGTGTGCAACTATTATTTGCCCCAGGGAACCTGGACACACCTTCTGAGCGGCGAAGTGCGAGAGGGCGGCACATGGAATCAGGACACGTATGATTATTTCTCCCTTCCGCTGTATGTGCGGGAAAACACGCTGCTTGCGATGGGAACCGTCGACAGGAATCCGGACTATGATTACGCGTCTCA
The DNA here is from genome assembly GCA_021202075.1 of Lachnospiraceae bacterium. Classification (GTDB taxonomy): domain Bacteria; phylum Bacillota; class Clostridia; order Lachnospirales; family Lachnospiraceae; genus Choladousia. Next base: position 31,890 of record JAJQDT010000145.1, read on the forward strand.
TCTGTCACTGCGTCTGTATCAGCTGCAGAATGGCGCGGCTGCCTCCTGCCGGATTCCGGCGACGGACGGAAGGATTGTAAACGAAATCTGTGTGGCAAATGAGAACGGCAGGCTTGCAGTAAAGCTGCAGAATGCGGCAGGGACAATAAAGCTTTCCGTATATGAGGGTACATCGGTCAGGGAATGTGAGCTTCCGGCCGGGGTGACCGAATGCAGCATATGAGAAACATGCAAGGAAAGCCGTACGATTCTGCAAAACAGCTTATCATCATAACGTAATACAGGCGGAGCATCTGCTCCGCCCTGGATCACAGGTGTTTTTCATTCCGGTTGTTCTGTTTCCTGCTGCCAGATGGGCGCCCCGCTTCCCGGTTCCTGCATGTTCGGCCAGATGCTCTCCACATACTCATCAGAATAATTGGCGTCGATAAATTCCTCCAGCACGTTCTGGGCGTCTTTCCCTTCCAGACGATTTACATATCTCGACAGCACAGCGCCGGATAGCAGCAGATCCGCGACCATCAGCACAATGACAGCCCAGGTGACGACCATGCCGACCGCCGGAGGAATCTTTTCAATCAGGCCGCTGATGGACGGATACAGGCTTTTCACCCACAACACAGACAGCACGCCCCCAAAAAGACAGAATAAAAGGTTCGTCCTGCCTCCGATATTGAACATCATATCAGTATAATCCCAGAAGGTCCTGCCGAACACAAACTCGGAAATAACGCTGCACGTATACTCATAAACGCCCCATAAAACAGCGCCGGAAAGGAATACAAAACGGTCCTCCCGGTCCGCCAGCCTCTGCGTGACCATCGTAATAATCACAGCGCCGCAGCCCCACACGATCGAAAAGGTACCGTAAACCACGCTGGTACGGCTCATCCAGACTCCGGTTGTCGCGCACACAAATACCGTCTCAAACAGATCTCCGATAAACGCCCAGATAATAAAAATCCAGAGCAGCTTATTCAGACAGAGCCCCTTCGCGAAGACATATCTGCCGGAACGAATGTCCTCCCGCTCTCCCATTCCGGGGTAAGCGCGTTCCAAACGTTTCCAGACCGCGCTGCAAAGCCGGTTGCCCAGGTTTTCCTCGGACATGGCCTTTGCCATCTCCGCCCGCATCTCTGTTGTTCCGGACTTTTTGCCGCTCTTTTTTCTCTTTTGCTCTCTGCGCTGCCTCTTTTCCCCAGCATAAATAACGGAAACCATATCCAGCATCAGCATCCCAAAAAGTACCAGACCCACGATTTGTAAAATCCAGAGCGGCAGCAGTCTGACAAAGGTAAAAACAAAGGGATGCAGCAGCTTGATCATCACCAGAATCACCGCCGATTTTGCGAGCGCCACCGTAATTCCCCTCAGCTCCCCGCCAAACAGCGTATCCCTCTCATACTGCGAAAGTCTACGGTGCAGCAGGCGATGCGCCATTTCGCTCGTCACAAAATCCACCACCGAAACGAGTACAAGCGTGATAATATACTGCATCATTAAATTACGAAAACTCAGCTCCTCCCCGACCGTCGGCAGCACCAGGATCAGCATGTCCGCCATAATCCCGTATTTCGGGCAGAGCGGCATATTAAAAAAGCCCCGGTTGCAGAATCTGCGCCTGGTCACGGAGGTGATGACAACCTCGCCCACCCAGCCCATAAAGCTGTAAATCAGGAAAAAAATGAAAAGCTCTGTGTACGAATATTCCATCGTATGTCCTCCCGGTATCTCTGTGAACTACCCATCTAAAGCCAATGGGATTGCGGTCGACCAGTTTCAAAGCAAAAACAGCTTTCATCCTCATTTAGCATATTCTAATCCTTTCGTTATGTAATCCTACCACAAATCTTCCGGTTATTCCACAGACAAATTCTGATCCGTCCCGGACGGCGTTTGATTATCGTTTCGCTGGTAAAAAATGTTCCTTCTAATAAGATTTTAATACTGTTCTAATGATATTCTAACATTTCTCCATTATAATAAGGCCATAAATCAAATAATAAAGGAGGACAAAGAGATGAGAAAAGCATTATTTCAAATGGTAGCACTTGTATTGATGATTGTGGCGCTTACGGGGTTTTGGAGGGGAAATCTCACCGCAAATGCCGCGTCAAATCCGGACCAGGTTACCGGCCTGGCTGTGACGGATCGGGACGATGATGAAATCGATCTGGTATGGAATGCAGTCTCAGGCGCCACCGGCTATGAGGTATTTCAGTATAATTCCACAACGAAGCAATGGGATCTGATTCGGACAACGGGCAAAACCAAAGCCGATGTTGAAAACCTGAAATCCGCAAAAAAGTACAAATTTAAAGTAAGGGCTTACACCACCACTTCGGAAGGCACCGTGTACGGCTCCAAATCAAGCACATTGGTTACGTATACCGAACCGAAGGAAGTCAAAAATGTTTCCGTTTCGAGCAGAACAACCACGTCGGTGACCCTCTCCTGGAAAAAAGTCACCCGCGCCACAAAATACCAGGTCTTTGTGTATAACAGCACAAAGGGAAAATATGTACGGAAAACGACTGTAAGTACCACAAAGGCCGTGATCTCCGGTCTGTCGGCAGGAACCACTTATAAATTTAAAGTACGCGCCTACACAAAAGGATCCGACGGAGTAAAGTATTATGGTGATTTCTCGGATGTCTGCAGGGCAACCACAAGATCGACCAGCAGCTCGGGCACAGGCAGCAGCACCTCTTCCGGCGGCTATATCAGCAGCACGAAAGCGAAATCGATCGCTCTTACGGACGCCGGAGTAAAGGAATCCAATGTATATGACCTGGATGTTGAATTTGACTGGGAAAATGGCGTCGCCGTATATGAAGTCAGCTTTGACTGCTCAGGCTACGAATATGACTACGAGATCAACGCAACTACCGGTGTGATTATCAAAAAGAAGGTGGACCGTGACTGAGAAAACAGCAACAGCACCAAACGAGAATACTACGCATCCGCCATTATAAAATAAGCAAATCTGAAACTGCCAGCAGAGGATTACCAGCTGGCAGTTTCAGATTACCACAATCTGCTCTTTCCGTGCGTTTTTTCTTATAATAATTGAATTTCTTTTTCAATGGCCGCGGGGGTTTTCATCGACGCGTAACGCGCTGTCACTTTTTGCTTCCTCAATCCGCTTTTGCGTTTCACAGGGTCCGGACGAGTCTGCCCGGTTGTCAGTGAAAGGGGCGGTTCGCAGCGGCGGGCGGGAATGGTAAATGTGTACAAATTTATACTCGATATTTTTTGCAGATTATACAAAAATACGGAGAATTCAAAAAAACTCTTGCACATTTTAATCACCTGTGTTAGTATCAAATCACGTTCGGTAACGTTTCCGATACCGATACCGAAAGCGTTACCGGGAGCGTCTCTAGACGAATGGGAAACGGTCATGCATATCGGCAGGCGTTTCCACCGGCAATTACAATCATTCTTAATTTTGAAAGGAAGGGGTAACTATGAAAAACATGAAGAAGTATTTCGCGGCGGCGATGTCCGCGGCAATGGTAGCGAGCCTCGCGGTCGTTCCCGCACAGGCGGAGGAGACCGGCAGCGTTTATCTGCTGAACTTCAAGCCTGAGACGGATGAGGCCTGGCAGGATCTGGCAGAGATTTATACCGAGCAGACCGGCGTTGAGGTAGTCGTTCTGACGGCGGCTGACGGCCAGTATGACACCACGCTTCAGGCAGAGATGGCAAAGTCAGAAGCGCCGACGATCTTTACGATCGGCAACACGTCTGACGCGGCGACCTGGGATAATTACACCTATGATCTTTCTGACAGCGCGCTGTATGAGCACCTGACAGACTCCTCTCTGGTGATCGAGTACAACGACAAGGTAGCGGGCATTGCGAACTGCTACGAATGCTACGGTATCATTTATAACAAGACGATCCTTGACGTGTACTGCGGTCTGGACGGCGCGGTGATCGAGTCCTCCGACGCGATTGACAGCCTGGAAACGCTTGAAGCCGTAGCGGCTGACATCACAGACCGCCTGGATGAGCTGAATGAGGCGCTTGCAGACGCGGGTACCGACTTTGAAGTGGCAGGAGCGTTCGCTTCCGCAGGTCTTGACAGCGGTTCTTCCTGGAGGTTCTCCGGACATCTCGCTGGTCTTCCTCTGTATTATGAGTTCCTGGACGACGGCGTAGATCTGATTAGCGGCGAGGCCGAGATCGATGGTACCTATCTGGACAACTTCAAGGAAGTATGGGATATGTACATTACCTACTCTGACGCAGATGCGGCGACATTGGCATCCGGCGCGCTGAACGCGGAGACCGAGTTTGGCATGGGCGAGGCGGTCTTCTATCAGAACGGCGACTGGGAGTATTCCGCACTGACCAACGAGGAGAACGGCTATCTGGTAACAGCTGACGATATCAGCATGATGCCGATCTACTTTGGCGTAGACGACGAGAACGAAGGCCTTGCGGTTGGTACCGAGAACTACTGGGCAGTCAACAGCCAGGCTTCCGAGGAAGACATTGCGGCAACGCTTGATTTCCTTGAGTGGGTCATCACCTCTGACGAGGGCCGTGATTCTCTGACGAACGCGATGGGCCTGACGACTCCGTTTGATACCTTTACGGATGAGTATGAGTCCAGCAACGGATTTGCACAGATGGTAAACACCTATGCGGAGCAGGGCAAGACCTCTGTAGCATGGAGCTTCAACGCGACTCCGAACGTAGATGACTGGAGAGCAGACGTCGTATCCGCACTGACCGCTTATTCCGATGGCAGCGGCGACTGGGATGCAGTGGTATCCGCATTCGTTGACGGCTGGGCGAACCAGTGGGCTCTGGCAAATGAGGAGTAAAGCAGATACTGCACAAAGCTGAATCACGAATCTTAATCGGGGGTGGGTGAGCATTCACCCGCCCCTTTCTTAAACGGAAAAATGTATGAACAAATAACGGCGGTTGAATATAAATGATTTTCCGACAAAGCGGAGGTTGGTTATGGAGAAGTCTATCAAAAAATATTTTCCGATTTTTGTGCTTCCGACTCTGATTGCGTTTACAATTGGATTTATTGTACCGTTTGTCTATGGCGTGTTTCTGTCGTTCTGCAAGTTTACGACAGTTACGGACTGGACCTGGGTCGGCCTGAAAAATTATACCAGAATTTTTTATGTGAATGGAGTACTGGATACTACCTTCCTTCATTCCATCTGGTATACGGCACTCTTTACAATTGTGTCCATGGGAATCATCAATGTTGTGGCTTTTGCGATTGCGATGGCACTGACTAAGGGAATCAGAGGAACGACGATCTTCCGCACGGTGTTTTTTATGCCGAACCTGATCGGCGGCATCGTTCTGAGCTACATCTGGCTGATGATTTTCAACGCGGTGCTGCAGAATTTTTCCAAGACCATTGTGTCCACGCAGTGGTACGCGTTCTGGGGATTGATTATTGTCGTCTGCTGGCAGCAGATCGGCTATATGATGGTCATCTACATCGCCGGCCTGCAGAATGTGCCAGGCGATCTGATTGAGGCTGCCAAGATTGACGGCGCGGGCGGATGGCAGAGGCTGCGGTACGTGATCCTTCCGATGCTGATGCCGACCATCAGCACCTGTACATTCCTGACGCTGACCAACGGATTCAAGCTGTTCGACCAGAACCTGGCGCTGACCAGCGGCAATCCGGGCAAGATGTCCGAGCTGCTTGCGCTGAACATTTACAATACGATGTACGGCACGACCGGCTGGCAGGGCGTCGGGCAGGCAAAAGCAGTTCTCTTCTTTATCATGGTGGCGATCATCGCCGTGATCCAGAACCGGCTGACGACCAGTAAGGAGGTGCAGGCATAATGGCAAGAGCAAAAAAGCAAAGTGAACAGGTAAGCGCGGCCAGAAAGGCAAAGCACGGCGGCATCCTCACGACAGTATTCGCAGTACTGAGTATCGCCTGGATCACACCGATTTTTGTCGTACTTCTGAACTCCTTTAAGCGGAAAGCGTATATTTTCAAGTACCCGTTCGGCATCAGCTCAAAATCTCTTTTCGAAGATGGCTTTGAGAAATGGCAAGCCGGTATCGAAAAGGTCATGGTTGGCCTGCTGAACTACAAAAACGCAATCGAGGATACGGACTTTTTCTCCTGCTTTGGGACGTCTCTGTTCATCACAGTGGGATCGGTAGCGGCCATCATCCTGTTCTGCTCGATGACCGCATGGTATCTGACCCGCGTCCACACGAAGCTGTCAAAGGCGATCTATATGCTCTGCCTGTTTTCGATGGTTGTGCCGTTCCAGATGGTAATGTTCACCCTTTCCAAATTTGCAAACATGCTGCATCTGGCAACCCCGTGGGGAATCATCGTCGTGTACCTTGGCTTCGGAGCCGGCCTGGCCGTCTTCATGTTCAGCGGCTTTATCCGGAGCATTTCTCTGGAAATCGAGGAGGCAGCGGTGATTGACGGATGCAGTCCCATCCAGACCTTTTTCCGCGTGATCTTTCCGATCCTGAAGCCAACGACCGTGACCATCGCGATTCTGGAGGCGATGTGGGTGTGGAATGATTACCTTCTGCCGAGTCTGGTCCTGAATGTCAACAAATACCGCACCATCCCGATCGCGGTGCAGTACTTAAAGCAGAGCCACGGCCAGCTTGACTGGGGCGCGATGATGGCCGTTCTGGTCATGGCGATCATCCCGATTGTCGCTTTCTATATGGCCTGCCAGAAATATATTATCGAAGGTGTCATCGCAGGCGCCGTGAAGGGCTGATACCATAAAGGCATCTCACCCGCCCCGGCAACGCTGGCGCCACAAAGACTGAGCAACTGCCCGATGGGACAGTGGGACGGATACCATAAAAACTCATTTACCTTGCGGCACAATACCGTAAGGAAAGCACTCCCGTCCGGCGGTGCAGATGAGACGAAAAGAACGACTTATAAGATAGAAAGGGCATAAACGATGAGAACCTGTGGAATTTTACTTCCGGTGTCAAGCCTTCCCTCTCCCTATGGAATCGGGTGCTTTTCCAAAGAAGCATATGATTTTATCGACCGGCTGGTACAGGCCGGACAGACCTGGTGGCAGATCCTGCCGCTTGGCCCCACAGGGTATGGGGACTCCCCTTATCAGCCTTTCTCCGCATTTGCGGGCAATCCGTATTTCATTGACCTGGATGAGCTGGAAAAACAGGGGCTTTTAAGAAAAGAAGAATACGCAAACCTGGATTTTGGTAAGGATGCGCGGTACGTCGACTACGGCAAGCTCTACCAAAAACGATACCCGCTTCTTGCGCAGGCCTTTTCCCGGACGCATTTAGAAGACGATACGGAATTTCAGCAGTTCTGCAAAGAGCACAAATCCTGGCTTGCAGATTACAGCCTGTTCACGGCCGTAAAACACTATTATGGCGGAAAAAGCTGGGATCAGTGGGATGAGGGCATACGCCTGCGCAAGCCGGAAGCAATGGCTTATTTCCATCGGCAATTCGACCGGGAAATCGTTTATTACAGCTATCTTCAGTACGAATTCTCCAAACAGTGGACGGCTCTGAAAACCTATGCGAACAACCGCGGCATCAAAATCATCGGCGACATCCCCATCTATGTCTCTTTCGATAGTGCGGAATGCTGGGCGAATCCGGAGCTGTTCCAGTTTGACAGGGAGCGCCGGCCTGTGCGCGTAGCGGGCTGTCCGCCGGATGCGTTTTCCACGGACGGGCAACTCTGGGGCAACCCACTCTATGACTGGGACTACCACGAGGCACATGGATTCGACTGGTGGATTGGCCGCATGGAGCACTGCTTTTCCCTATATGATGTGGTGCGGGTCGATCATTTCCGCGGCTTTGACGAATACTACTCCATCCCTTCTGAAGCGGCAAGCGCTGCCGGGGGATGCTGGCAGCCGGGGCCGGGCATGAAGCTGTTCCGTGCGCTGCAGAAGCACTTTGGCGACAGGCTGATCATCGCAGAGGATCTCGGTTACGTGACAGACAGCGTCAGGCAGCTGGTGCAGGAGAGCGGCTATCCCGGGATGAAGGTGATCGAATTCGCCTTTGATTCCCGCGAAGGCGGCGACTATATGCCGTACAATTATACCAAAAACTGTGTCGTTTACACCGGCACGCACGATAACCAGACGCTCGCGGCCTGGTATGACGAGCTGACCGTGGAGGATCGCGCACTTGCCGCGGACTATCTGAATCTGAAAGATGAGGATCGCCCGGAAACGGTATGGGCCTTTATCCGGCTGGCTCTTGAGAGCGTCGCCGATACCGCGGTCATCCCCATGCAGGATTACCTGTGTCTCGGCGCCGAAGCCCGGATAAATCATCCCTCCACAATTGGGAAAAACTGGCGCTGGCGCCTCCTTCCGGGCGAATTTACCGAAGATCTTGCGGATAAAATCCGGCACGTGAATAAATTATACGGACGAACGCCGGTGAAATCAGCTGCAGAAAAATGACTTGAACCTGTTTTTCATCCTTCCGGGCGGAAAGAATGCCAACAGATGCAGACATTCTTTCCGTCCTTGCTTTTTTAACTTACACATTTGCATATCAGGTTCACCTTGCTTTTTCCCGGATAGATTGTTATAATCAGAAGCGGGTTAAACAGAAAAAGAAGAACAAGACAGGAAGAGGAATTATTTTTCATGGAACAGATAACGATCAAAGAAATTGCAAAGATGTGCGGTGTTGGTGTGAGTACGGTATCCAGAGCGATCAACAATCACCCTGACATTAGCGATGAAACCAGACGGAAGGTCCTCGATGTCATTCAAAAATACAACTATATTCCAAATAACAGTGCGCAGAATCTGAAGCGCTCCGCATCCGATACAATCGCAGTGCTGATCAAGGGTATCAGCAACCCGTTTTTCAGTGATATGATTCAGGTCTTCGAAGAAGAGACCCGCCGAAAAGAATACTGTTTTATCCTTCAGCACGTGGAGGAATCCGAGGACGAAGTGGATGTAGCCATCCGTATCGAAAAGGAAAAGAGGCTGAAAGGCATCGTGTTTCTGGGCGGCATCACAAACCGTCCCGATGAAAAGCTGAACCAGCTGAATGTTCCTTTTGTATTCAGCTCCGCTGATATGGCTGATACAGATGGCAAATACTCTTCTGTCTCCATCGACCATGTGAAAGAAAGCAGAAAGATGGTAGACTATCTCTGTGACTGTGGGCATAAAAAAATCGCGCTGCTTACCGCGCGAAAATCCGACAGCAGTGTTGGATTTCAACGCTACAAAGGTTACAGAGAATCTCTGGAGGCCCATGGCATCGAATACGATGAAGGTCTCGTCGAATGGACCCCTGATGATATGATGACATACTCTATGGCAGCCGGCTATAAGCTGACGAATGACCTGCTTGATTCAGGCAAAGAGTTTACCTGTATTTTCGCAGCGTCTGACCGTATGGCGACCGGCGCGTGCAAGGCCCTGTTTAACGCCGGATGGCATATTCCGGAGGATTGCTCCGTTGCCGGATTTGACGGACTGGGATATGCCACATACTATGAGCCATCGATCACTACCATCAATCAGCCGCGCAAAGAGATTGCTGAAGCCACAATCTCTCTCCTGTTCGACCTGATTAATAAAAAACAAACGGAAAAACGTATCGTTTTAGATGCGGAACTGGTCATCGGAAAATCCACAGCGGCCCCCTGTTCATAACAAAGAGGCCGCTTTTTTGTCCTAAATAGACAACTATTTCAGAATCGACATTAAAGATGCCAGATATCCCGGTTGTACTCCGCTATCGTCCGGTCGGAGGAGAAAAATCCCGCCTGTGCGATATTGACGAGCGCACGGCTTGACCACTTTCGTGAGTCTGCGGCATAATCCTGCATCGCCTGCGTCTTGCGCAGGACATAGGCGCTGAAGTCCGGCAGTGTCTGGAACCAGTCCTTATCAATCAGCTCCTTTTTCAGCCGCGTCAGATTTTCCTCATGTCCCGCCGCAAGCATAAGATCCGAGGTCAGGAAATCAATCGCGCGGCGGATATTCGGGTCTCCCTCATACCATTCCCTGGCCTGGTAGCTTCCGTCCGCATAGCGGCGGATGACCTGATCACTGGTCTGCCCGAAAATATAGATGTTGTCGTCTCCGACGCGCTCCGCGATCTCGACATTCGCGCCGTCCATCGTGCCCAGCGTCACGGCGCCGTTCAGCATAAATTTCATATTTCCCGTGCCGGACGCCTCCTTCGACGCCAGGCTGATCTGCTCGGAAAGGTCGCACGCCGGGATCATTTTTTCCGCGGCGGTCACGTTATAGTTTTCTACAAATACCACCTGCATCCATTTCGATACCTCCTTATCGTCCGCGATCACTTTCGAGAGGGTCAGCAACGCGTGGATGATATCCTGCGCGGTCACATAGGCCGGCGCCGCCTTTGCCCCGAAGATGCATACGATCGGGGTCGCCGGGAGATGCCCCGCCTTGATTTCATAATACTGATGGATCAGGAACAGCAGGTTCAGCTGCTGGCGCTTGTACTCATGCAGCCGCTTCGACTGAATCAGGAACATCGCGTCCGGGTTCACTTCCACTCCCTGCGTATGACGCAGCCAGGCGGAAAGCGCTTTTTTGTTATCCTTCTTTATCAGGAACAGCTGATTCAGAACCGTATCATCCTCCGTAAACTGCATCAGCTTTTCCAGCTCGTCCGCGTCCTTCTTAAATCCGGGTCCGATCAGCTGTTCAATCTCCTCAGTCAGCTCCGGGTTGCATTTGAGCAGCCAGCGGCGGAATGTAATGCCATTCGTTTTGTTGTTGAATTTTTCCGGATACAGCTGGTAGAAATTGTTCAGCTCCGTATCCTTGAGAATCTGTGTGTGCAGCGCCGCGACACCGTTGGTCGAATGGCTGAAATGGATGTCCATGTGCGCCATGTGTACGAGATCGTTCGCATCAATAATCCTTGTACTTTCGTCATCCGTCTTCTCGGCGGCAAGCGCATCCAGTTTCTCAATTACTGGCATCAGCTGCGGAACGACCTCGTCAAGATACTCCCGCGGCCATTTTTCCAGCGCCTCCGCAAGAATCGTGTGGTTCGTGTAGGCGCAGGTGTCCGTCACGATCTTCACTGCCTCCTCAAACGCGATCCCTTTTTCTTGCAGCAGCCGGATCAGCTCCGGAATCACCATGCTTGGATGGGTGTCGTTGATCTGAATCGCCGCATAATCCGCAAGGTCATGATAGTTGCTGCCCCGCTCTTGGCATTCCTCCAGAATCAGTTGCGCTCCCGCGGAAACCATCAGATACTGCTGATAAATGCGAAGCTTTCGGCCAGCCTCGTCTGAGTCGTCCGGATACAGAAACAGCGTCAGGTTCTCATCAATCTTCGACTTGTCAAAGGAAATCCCGGCCTCGATGATGGTCTCATCGATCGTATCAATGTCAAAGAGATTCAAAGTATTCGTGCGGGCGTCGCCCTTACGGCTGCCCTCCGGGCTGTTTCCCCCGGCGTTGTCCAGGTCGTTTTTCCGGCTGTTTTCCCCGGCGTTGTCCGGCTGATCGGTTTCCTCTTCGTCCGTCTGGTAGCCTGTGACCGACAGCTTATAAAGCCTTGCCTGGTATTCCTTTCCCGCCAGCACGACCGGATAGGTCTTCGCGGTGCGCACCGCCCAGCCGTTGTCGGTCAGCCAGTAATCCGGCTTCGTCTTCTGCAGTCCGCCGTCAAAGACCTGCTGAAACAGTCCGCAATGGTATCTCAGACCGATCCCGTCGCCCGACAGGCCCATAGTCGCCAGACTGTCCAGAAAGCAGGCCGCAAGCCTTCCGAGGCCGCCGTTTCCAAGGCTCGGCTCATTCTCAAGCTCCTCGATATCCGACAAGTTCTTCCCCGCATCTGCAAGCGCCTTTTTTACCTCGTCATAGAGCCCTAAATTAATCAGGTTGTTCGAGAGCAGCTTCCCGATCAGGAATTCCGCTGAGATATAATACAGCTTCCTCCCGTCAACCGGCTTCACCGCCTCCTGGCTTTTCTCCTGCACCATGCGCAGCAGAGCATTGTAAACCTCTCTGTTCGTCGCCCTCTTCAGATCTCGTCCGCAAAGCTCTGTCAGTTTGTCCGTGATGTTCGTTACCCTTTCTGCCATTTTTTCTGTACTCCTTTCGAATGAATGATTTACCTGTCGTTCTTTTACTTTGTAATATATTTTTACCATAAACCGACCTTTATATCTTGCTATATGATTGCATTTTATGATACTATCCTATCATTTTTCACTGTAATCACATGATCGTTTTCCTTATCATCTCCGCCAATATCATCACTATTCCCTTCCTGTAGTGAACTACCCACTGTCTATATCCAATGGGATTGCGGTCGACCTGTTTCAAAAGGAATGCATCTTCCTGGAAGGCTTTTGGAAAAAGCGCCCCGGCATCGCTTCGACGCCGCAGGCGCTTTTCTTTTCCCTCATGATGAAAGCAAGGAGGAAACAATGAAGGTTTTCAATGAACCATTCTTCCACAAGATGAAACCATCCTGATTTTCCGATAGCAGTTATCCGACTGCCACACCGTGCCTGTGCTGCACATCTTTCACCGGTTCGAACACTCCTGCCGCCGCTTGAGGTACAGCAGCGAGACAAAAGCGCACATCATCAGGAGGCTGAGCACCCGGATCAGGGTCGTGCCCGGGCCGCCAGTCTCCGGGAGCTCGTAGGTGACAATCTTGTTGGTGAATGTAGCACCATTGCTTTCGTTTCCGGATGTATTCGTAAAGTCGACGGTATACGGAACATCAGTTGTTGCTTCAGTTGTCAGTACGCTATACTCTACATAACTCGAATTCGAATCACTTGCATCTTTTTTCGAAACAGTTACGCTGGTAATCGAGTAGTAATAATAAGTAAGAGTTACTATGGTCATATTTCCATTGCCATAATCAATTGAGGAACTACTCGACACTTCTGCAGTCACCACTATTTTGTAAATGTTCTTATCATAGGTGACATCGGAATCCGCGTCACTGTCATCCTCAATCATATAATAGGTATGCGTAAGAGCAGTACTCTCAAATGTATCCTGAATATCAATTGTAAAACTCCCGTCAGCACCCACAGATGCACTGCCAATCACATCAGACGCGTTGTAACTCCAGTTACCATCAGAATCCAGAGTCGGCTCTTCGTCCAGGAGCAGGAAAGTAAAATCTCCGGCCGAAAAATCCACTGCTATATTGGGATTGCTGCTCGTAACCAGCGATTTTGTCCCGGTAAGCGCCAGCTCCACAGGCATGGACACTTCATTCTGCCCTGTCTGACCAAGTGTCAGGTAGCCATTTGATGTGATTCCGCCGCCGTGTGTGTTGGAATAGTTTCCGGTAATAATGACACTCGCCGCGCTGACAGCAGCCGCTTTCGCTTCCTCCGTGGGATTTGCGTTCAAAGCGCACAGCCAGGTTGCCGATACATAACCGTCGCTGGCAACGCTCGTTACCGCGCTTCCATCCACACGGCCGCTCCAGTTTGCCGTACCGTTTCCCAGCATAACACCCAAAACCACGGTGATCACCGATGAGCTGTCCAAATCCACGCAGAAGTAATCCTGGCAGTCAGATGCCGTAAAATTCGGATCATAATTGTAAGAGGAACTATAGTACTGATTCGCATACTCATCATCAATTTTGCCGTGTCCGCCCATTGACGTTGAAGAACCATTCGCGGTATTACTGTATATGGCGGTTCCCTTTGTATTGGAAATCAGGATACTGCCTGTAGGACACGCTGCCACGCCGCCGCCATATCCATTCGCTTCATTCTCTGTAATCAGCGAATTATAGATGGTAAGATCTCCATTCTGCTGGATAAAGATGCCGCCGCCGCCCCAGTCATAGGTCGTATTTGTTGTGTTATTTGTTATATAAATCATCGAAGTGGCAATAATGGTAGCCTTTGTAGCACTACTGGTACTATCACCACCGGCGATACGAATACCGCCACCTTCAGATTGATTTGCCACATTACTTGCCACAGTACCGCCGGTCATAGTAAAGGTGGTTCCCTGATCCCAATATCCAACGTACAGACCGCCTCCGGCCTGTTCCGAATAGTTGCCGGTCACATAGCCGCCGCTCATGGTAAAGGTTCCGCCATAGGTGGCCACGCCGCCGCCGCCCTGGTCGCCTGCTCCGTCATGCTCGCTATATGTAGTAAAACTGTTATTTGTTATATAGCCGCCGCTTAAAGTGAATGTACCACTTGAATACACGCCGGCTCCGCCGCCATCGTAAATCGTCGTTGTGCCCGCAGCTGTATTGCCGCTGATGACGCCGCCACTCATTGTAAAAGTACCGCTGTTCCAGACACCGCCGCCAAACTTCGCACTGTTTCCTGCTATCACGCCTCCGGTCATATTAAACGTACCCGCGTTGTAGACTCCGCCGCCATTCCCGCCGCTATAAGAGCCACCTGTGATGTAACCGCCGGACATGTTGAACGTGCTGCCGCTTACGTTTACAACGACTCTGCTGGTCCCACTGCTACTGCCATATTCAACCGCCAGAAGTCCGCCCTGCAGATCGAAACTGCCGCCGTTTACATATACGATGGAAGAAACACCGCTGCTGTTTGTCGCGATAATGCTTCCGGTCCCGTTTCCATCCGTACCGGATGAAGCCGTATACTTCTTCAGAGATTCCGTTGTGCCGGTTCCACTTGCGGTGGACTCCGTCACATAGTATGTCAGAGTGGCGGCCGGGTAATCGATGCTGCTCGGATAAGTGCTAACTGTAGCAGTCGCATAAGTCCCCGATGAATAACCCACTGTATAGTAATTCCCGCCAGTGAAAGTTATGGTGTCGGTCTGCGCCTGATAATCAGTTCCCCACATGTTACTCCATATACCAGAGTCAGTCCCCGTATAGGATGGATCCACTCTTACAAAAATAACATATGTAGTATTGTCTGGAATCGTACATTCATAGATTCCGTCATCATTCAACGTCATTTCCACATAATCTTCATAACCAGGACCTCCACTACCATACCAGAAATAAGCTACAAACCTTGGATTGGACTCCGCCCACCAGTCCGTCGGCGTCATATATAGTTTTGTGCTCTGTGTTCCGGAGGTTGCTATCGATTTGGTGTCATAAGTCACAGTCGCGGTATTCCCATACAAATTCGTGCTGCCAGATGCATCCACTTCTTCCGCCGACCCCGCTCCGCTGTCTATAATAGTCAGCGTGCCGCCGGTTACCGTAATGAAATCGCCTGTTCCGGTATATTCAAGCGTATAGCCATTGAGATCGAGCACGGTGTCTGCTGTGATCGTGATGGTGCTGGATGTAGTGATATTGCTGCTCAGCTGCACCTGTTTCCCGTTGATGTCGGTGATATCAACAGTTGTGGAAGTCGTCGCAATTGTTGTACCGTCCTCAGCATAGGTAAATACATAGATCGAGAAATGATCCGTATCCACCAATACCGTGCCGTCTTCGTCTGTGCTGGCTTCCATATCGGTCGCTTCCTGAGCTTCTTCATCCAGATGATATACTTTAAGTTCGGTTCCTTCGAGGCTGAGTTCTTCTTCTTCTTCCTCTTTCTCTTCGCCTTCTTCGCTGTTATTGGTAAATGTCAGGCCGGATACCTCCATCGTGACCGGGCCGGTCGGTTCGATCTCTTCCTCGCCATGCCACAGGGTGATGTCGAGCATGATGGCGGTGACGGACCGCAGGCCGTCTTCTTCCAGTGCCTGGTCGCGCAGCTCGGCAAGGGTGTCGTTTTCTTCAACCTGCTCGACGGTGACGGTGATCTCTTCTGCCGGGTAAGGCAGAGAGGTCTCCGGACCGATGATGGTGACGGTAATGCCGTCGGCAGTCTGCGCCTGCAGGGTGAATTCTGCGACTTCTGTTTCTTCGACAGTTTCTGTGATTTCTGTGTATTCTGTCACCTCGGTTGTGTCATAGAGCAGGACGATGTTGTACAGGCCTGTCTGCTCTGCGGTCAGGGTGACGGTTGCATCGTTATTTACTACAGCACTGCTGTCGGATGCTTCGTTGGTGTCTGTGAGAACGCGGTATACGTTTACTCCAGCCAGAGTGCGAACAGTGGTTGTGGTTTCAACCACCTTCGTTACTGTAGTCCCGGCGTCCCCGGTGCCCAATGTCTCCTCCGCAGACATTCCTTCCAGATCTTCTGAAGATGTGCTTTCTGCGCTTTCTTCATCCTCTGTATCTGCTGCTGCGGTAACCTCAGCAGATTCGGCACTCGGCGCGTCTGCTGTTACAACACCGTCTGCGTTTTCTTCGTTCTGTGCGTCTGCTGTTGTGGTGCTGTCCGCAGTTTCGGCGCTCTCCGCATCGGCTACCGCGACTGCTTCTGTACTGCTGTCGATTGCTTTCACCCCTGCAAGTGTCTGGGTGTCTTCCAGAATGGACAGACTTGCATCCGCCTTCTCTTCGGTAGCTGCAGTATCGGTATCTGCGTTGCTGTCGGCCGCTGCTTCACTGTCTGTCTCTGCATCGTCTTCGGCTGCTTCGCTGCCGGTTTCTGTGTTATTGTCAGCTGCAGCGTCTCCGGCTGTATTGGCTGTATCGTCCGTGTTGTCTGTGTCGTTTGCTTCAGTTGTCGCTGCGCTCACGCTGCCTGACAACGCCTCTGCTTCTTCCTCTGTGAGCAGTCCGTCGATTTCGACTGTGACTACCGATGTGAGTTCGATCTGCTCTCCATCGTACCACAGTTCGATGTCCAGAAGTGTCTGCTCCACGTCGTCTGTCAGCAGACCTGCCAGTGCCAGGTCGCGGGCTGCGAGGACGGCCTCGTCGATTACTTCACTGACAGTCATTGTGACTTCCTCTGCCGGATATGACAGAGCGTCTGAAAGTCCTGTGAGGGTGACGGTGATCCCGTCATCTGTTACTGCCTGTAGCGTAAACTTTGTTGGCTCAGTTTCTGTTTCGGTCTCAGTTTCCGTTTCTGTTTCTGTCTCAGTCTCAGTTTCCATTTCTGTCTCAGTCTCGGTTTCGGTTTCCGTTTCTGTCTCCGTCTCGGTTTCCGTTTCCGTCTCGCTTTTGGTTTCCGATTCCGTATCGGTCTCCGTTTCCGTCTCGGTCTCCGTTTCCGTCTCGCTTTCAGTTTCCGTTTCTGTCTCGGTCTCGATTTCCGTTACGGTTTCCGTTTCTGTCTCGCTTTCGGTCTCAATCTCTGTGGCTTTCTCGGTAGCTTCCTCGGTCTCTTCTTCTGTCAGTGCCTCGGTCTCTTCCCCGGTAATCTCTTCGGTTGCTTCCTCCGTCAGAGGTTCGGTTGCCGCTTCGGTCAATGCTTCCGTCTCCGCAGTGATCTCGGTCTCAGGTTCTGCCTCTGTCCCGTTCTCTGTTTCTGCTTCCGCGATTGTTTCGGTTTCTGTTTCTGTCTCGGTCTCTGCCTCGACCGGTTCTTCTTCTACGAGTCCATTGGCTATGAGATATTTCTGGTATGCGGCGGATACGGTTCCGTATCCTTTGATGGATGTATCGTTCGCTACATAGGATACTTCAGCCACGGTGTCTGTGCCGTTTTTCGCGTAGTCGCCTTCGATGACGTACAGCTTTGTGACTGTCACGGCTCCATCGTTTGCTGTGGATGTGTCAAATTTTTCAAGAATGCCGACACGGTCGATTTTCCCGTCGCTGTCCGCATCAAAGAAAATCAGATCTCCTGCAGTCGGGGTGTAGCTGTCGTCGGATGCGGAGACGTAGAGGCTCTGCTGCCGCAGGGTGACAGACCACGCATAGGCTCCGCTGCTCTGCGGGAAGTAATTTGTCGGGATTTTTGCATAGTTCACGCAGAAGGCTGCGAACATAGCGTTCCAGTCGCCGTATTCGTTCCCTGCCCAAGCGCCGTAGCGGGTGTAGCCGCGATGGCTTACGCCGTCGTCGCCGAGGGTAAAGTTGTCGGTGCTTTCCAGATATCCGAGCTGGCTTTTTGCCACAGACACCAGATCCTTTGTCCAGTCGCCGGAGAGGCCGGACGGCACCGTTGCTTCCCAGATGGCGGCAGCCTCGACGTCCGCCGTTTCATCCATCAGGCACTCTACCGTATGGGTATGCTCTTCCAGCTCGCAGGTGAGCGTTTTTTCATAGCACTCTTCCGTATGCGTATGGCCTTCTGATTCTTCCAGTTCACAGATCAGCACCTGCTCTGTATAATAGCACTCTTCTGTGTGCGTGTGGCCCGCGCTCTCTTCCT